>JANNEQ010000044.1:0-8915 GCA_031378885.1 Flavobacteriales bacterium | reverse complement strand
ACTCAAAATTTAACAAATCTTCTTTTTTCATATTGTATGTAATTTGCCGAAAAGTTATCTCCGAAATTTTTTTTGACCTGTAAAAGGGTCAAAAAATTTCAGAATAACTTTCCTACTTACACACCTTGTGGGATACTACCCAATCGTAATTGTGAATTGGTTTTTGCTCATTTTTAAGACACTACAAGCGGCAATACAGTTTCCATGTTTTTAATCCCATAAAGATCTTGGTAGCATCAGCCTCTGAATAAATAATTTCAGCAGCAGTTTTACCCGTTATAGCCCAATGCAATTTGTTTTGCACGGAGGAAAAAAAACCACGGGTAGTCGGTGAGTCTTTAACATAATCGGCACTCAGTGCATACAAGTCTGTTATCTTCTGATAAAACCTCCTTTCACTGGCGCGTATTTCGCGGATTCGCTCGAGTAATTCTTCAAAATAATCCTTACCGAAATTTTTCCCCTGTTTGAGCCTTTCATCATCCAGAACAAAACCTTTGATGATAAATTCTTTTAAAGTATTGGTGGCCCAAATACGAAATTGTGTGGCTTCATGGCTGTTAACGCGATATCCAACGGCTAAAATGGCTTCTAAACGGTAATACGAAGTAAGGTATTTTTTGCCATCAGATGCAGTTGTTTCCATTTTGGAAACAACTGAATTTTCAGATAATTCAACAGAGCTGAAAATGTTCTTAAGGTGCTTACTAATGGCTGGAACTGCAACATCAAACAACAATGACATTGACTTTTGTGTGATCCAAAATGTTTCATCTTCAAAAATCACCTCCACCTTCACATGTCCTTCAGGTGTGGAATAAAATATAAGTTGGTTATTGTCTTTGCTCATTGGCTAAATATAATGCTTATAACTTCAACCTCACCCCAACTCCGCCTTCAAAAACTTCCCGGTCTCGCTCTTCTTTACCTTGACCACTTCTTCCGGTGTGCCTTCTGCAATCAGCTCACCACCACCATGTCCACCTTCGGGCCCCATGTCTATCAGGTGATCGGCTACTTTGATCATGTCCATGTTGTGTTCGATTACAAGTATAGTATTGCCGCGGTCGACCAACCTGTTCAATACATTGATCAGCATCTGTACGTCCTGGAAGTGCAGTCCGGTAGTCGGTTCGTCGAGAATGTAAATGGTGTTGCCTGTGTCGCGTTTGGAAAGTTCTGTGGAGAGCTTTACGCGTTGGGCTTCACCACCGCTTAATGTGGTGCTGTGTTGACCCAATGTGATATAGCCAAGGCCCACATCCTGCAGGGTTTTTACCACATTGCGGATCTTGGGGAAGTTGTCGAAAAACTCCACGGCCTGATCTACGGTGAGGTCCAAAACATCTGATATACTTTTTCCTTTATAACGGATTTCCAGTGTTTCGCGGTTGTAGCGTTTGCCATTGCATGATTCGCATTGCACGAAAACATCGGGAAGGAAATTCATTTCTATGGTGCGAACACCTGCACCTCTGCAGGTTTCGCATCGGCCACCGCTTACATTGAAACTAAATCTACCGGGCTGGTAGCCTCTTATTTTCGCTTCGGGCGAATTGCTGTAGAGCGCGCGAATGTCAGTGAAAATTCCTGTGTATGTACTTGGATTGCTCCGCGGTGTGCGGCCAATCGGACTTTGGTCTATTTCAATTACTTTGTCTAAATACTCAAGCCCTTTTATTTGTTTGTAGGCCAAAGGTTTTTTTACACCATTGAAAAAATGCGCATTCAGAATAGGGTAGAGGGTATGCGAAATCAATGAAGACTTTCCGCTGCCACTCACACCGGTAATGCAAATAAATTTACCCAATGGTAATTTCACCGTCACATTCTTGAGGTTGTGTCCGGTAGCGCCTTCCAATGTCAGGAATTTTTTACTTCCTTTTCTTCTTTCTTTGGGAACTTCTATTCGCAAGGTTCCTTTCAGGTATTTCGAAGTTACACTGTCTTGTGCAAGGTGGTGCTTTGGCGATCCCTGCGCCACAATTTTTCCGCCGTGTACACCTGCACCGGGGCCAATGTCGATGAGGTGATCGCTTTCCAGCATCATATCGCGGTCGTGTTCTACCACAATTACACTGTTGCCGCCATCTCTCAGGGCTTTGAGTGAATTGATGAGTCGGTGGTTGTCGCGCTGGTGCAATCCTATACTCGGTTCATCGAGAATGTATAATACTCCCACCAGTTGCGAACCAATCTGTGTGGCCAGTCTGATGCGCTGTGCTTCACCGCCACTCAATGTTCTGGCACTTCTGTCGAGGGTGAGGTATTCCAGGCCCACATCAATGAGAAACTGCAATCGGTTGCGGATTTCTTTCAGTGGTTCGGTGGCAATGGCTACCTGTCGCTGCGACATTTTGTATTCCACACCAGTAAACCACTTACCCAGTTCTTTCAAACCCATCGACGCGAGGTCGTGAATGTTTTTATTGTTGAGTTTGAAGTATAATGATTCTTTTTTTAATCTCGATCCTCCGCATTCGGGACATGGCATTTTATTCATAAAGCTCTCTGCCCATCTGCGCAGCGCAGGACTGGTTTCTTCGTCCACCTGTTTTTCTATCTGAGAAATAATGCCTTCATATTTCACAGGATATGACGTACCATGTGTCGTGGTGACATTAAAAATTTCTTCCGATCCGTAGAGAAGTATATTAATCACATCTTCGTCGATATCTTCAAGGGGAGTGTTGAGGTCGTATTTGTATTGTTTGAGCACGGCTTCAATCTGCGAAAAGGTCCAATTGTTTTTGCCATCGCCAATGGCTACAATTCCACCTTTTTTGATGCTCTTCTTTGGATCGGGAATAATTTTGTCGATGTCAATTTCGGCCACTTCTCCCAGACCATTGCAATGTGTGCAGGCTCCATAAGGTGAATTGAATGAAAATAAATTGGGTTCGGCCTCAGGATAAGAAATGCCAGAAGTGGGGCACATCAAAAATCTGGAGAAATGTCGCACGGCAGGCTCGTCTTTCTTTTTGGCGGTACCTTCTTTTACTTTTATCACCATCAAACTTCCTTTGCCCAATCGCATAGCGGTGTTAACGGTCTGTCTGATGCGCGCCAGATCAGGATGTTCAGCCCCTTTTTTGCCGGCTGCCGATTTTTTGGCTGCAGCGGCATCGCTGATCTGAAGGCGATCTACTACTACTTCAATATCGTGTATTTTGTATCGGTCTACTTTATGTCCTTTGGTAAGTTCTACTATTTCGCCATCAATGCGGGCCCTTAAATAGCCCTGTTTGAGAATGGACTCGAACAATTCGCGGTAATGTCCTTTGCGGCCCTTTACCAGAGGAGCCAGCACCACGATTTTTTCTCCGATATAATCTTCGAGCATGAGGTTTACAATCTGCTCGTCGGTGTAGCGAACCATTTTTTCGCCTGTCTCATAGCTATAGGCATCAGATGCACGGGCATAGAGCAGACGCAGAAAGTCGTATATCTCAGTAATGGTACCGACGTTAGAGCGGGGGTTTTTGGAGACCGTTTTTTGTTCGATAGAAATTACGGGCGAAAGACCATTGATTTTGTCTACATCGGGTCTTTCCATAGCGCCCAAAAATTGACGCGCGTAGGCATTAAATGTCTCAATGTAGCGGCGTTGTCCTTCGGCATAAATGGTGTCGAAGGCCAATGAAGATTTACCACTGCCACTTAATCCGGTGATAACCACCAGTTGATTGCGTGGAATGGTGACGTCAAAATTTTTCAGGTTGTGCTCGCGGGCACCAATGATTTCAATTACTTCTTCTTGCATAACGGTTACAAAGATGGCATTTTTTCGGGATTGGATTAAGCCGAGTTTTGCACACGTATAATCAACAAAAAGAACACAAAAAGGTTTGTTGATTGGAATTGCGATTTTTTTCAGGCAAGAAATAAAAAAAGCCTTAAAATGTACATTACTCCTTAGTCCCTACTGTTTTAGGTGAAAAAAAAAAATTAAACACATAAGAAAGTAAGGGAAGTAAGAAAGTAAGAATGCACCATTGATTCTTCTTCGTTCTCTTACTGTCTTACTTTCTCAGTGGTAATAAAAATTAAACACATAAGAAAGTAAGGGAAGTAAGAAAGTGAGAATGCACCATTGTTTCTTCTTCGTGCTCATACTGTCTTACTTTCTGAGTGTTAAAAATTGAACACATTAGAAAGTCCGGAAATTCTTACAGCACTTTAGTTTCTGTCCGCAAATTTGAAATTCAATTGAAAACCGCCATAGAAATTTCTTCCCGGTGATGGATTGAAGAATTTAGAAGTGGTAGAATTAAGTTGGTAGAAAGATGAGTATTTAGTGTCCAACAAGTTATTCAGACCAGCATAAAGTTCTATGACAAAACGTTTTTTGAAACTGATTTTACCGCGCGTCTGAACATTGATGAGATGATAAGGGTTAGACCATACTGAATTCTGATTGTTCAGCGGGGCTTTGTCGTTCCAGTAATGAATCACATCGAGCCCGACAATTTCTTTGAAGGAAACACTCAATCCATTGGAGGAGGAAGCCAATGGAATTCCGGGTAGTTTTTTGTCTTTGTAACTGATTTCTACAATATTATATTCGTCAAATAAATAGCTGGAAATTGTTCCTGCCGACCAGAGTTTCAATCCCATTCCGGAGTTTTTAAAGTTCCAGTTTTTGATGACACGCCATTCAAGGCCAGATTGTTTTGTGCTACCAGTATTGCGGTAAACTGTAGCTTCCGAAACAGAATCAACCTGGGCCAATATAGCATTGGTCAATTGGTAACGATAATAGTTCACTTCAATCTGAATTTGTTTTTCTCTGAAGTCCGTCTTCACTCCAATCTCATCGTTCACGCCGTTTTCGGGAAGCAATTTGAGGTTGTATTGGTTGTTTTCATAGTCGACCATTTCGAATATGGTTGGATTGGAATTGCCATAACTTCTTCCTGCAAAAACATAAATGGCTTTATTGATAGCGTAGTTTACTGCTATTCTAGGGAGAAACTGAACTTTCCAACTGGCAGTAGTGTCATAAATAAATGCACTGCTGTTATTGCCGGCTACTTTCTGTAAACTTTGTGTAACACTGGCCCCTGTGTTGATTATTATTCTATCCAGAAGTTTCCAGTCGGCACTAGCAAATCCCTGCCAATTAATAAAATTCACGTTGTATTGGTACTTGAAATTACCACGCTGGGCAGCGGATAAAGTGTATTCCTGAATATTATATTTTTCATTTTGCACTTCGCCGCCAAAATTTACTTTGATAGTTTTTCTTTCGTTGAATCTTTTAGAATAAGTCCAATTGGTGCGAAGGCCTGTGCCATCCGCCAATTCATCTTTGTAGCCACTATTGCCTGCAGATGTTCCATAAGGATTTTCTTTGTCGGTGTGGTAATAATAGACCGCTGTTTCAGCCGTAAGAGCCGTACTCAAATGCCATCTGTGTGAAACGCCCGACATCAGTCTTTTTCTCAAGACATGCGCATTGTTGTCGATGGAAAATTGTACTGCCTGAGTCGGATTGTCTTGCACCTGAGTGCTGTTCAATGCGCCGGGCAAGTCCCAACTGCCTTCGTAATAAGTTCCATAAAAGAACAACTTATGTTTTTCATTGATATAATGATCGGCAAATAAGTTGACTTGATTTTTGTTGTTGCTTTCCTGTGCGCGGTAGCCGTCATTTTTCTGAAAATTATAACTCAACCGAAGTGCAGTTCTTTTTAATCCGATTTCTACGGAAGTATTTTGTCTCACAATCCCATATGCGCCGACCATTGCGCCCAATTTGACTGCCGACGTGCCCACAGTGGCCTTTTGGGGTTTAATGAGCAATACACCTCCATTTCCACTTCCCCAGACACTTCCGGCTGGGCCCTTAATTACTTCAAGGGAGGCGACGTCATTGGCGTCGATCAATTCCAGTGGCGATTGTCCATCGGGCGAAGTGAGGGGAATACCTTCGAGGTACATTTTGATATTGCGCACGGCAGTAGGCGAGCGAAGGGCACTTCCTCTGATATTGATTCTGTTGCTTCCACCGTATCCGCGTGATTCGAATGAAACACCGGGAATTGTATTGAGCGCATTTTGAAGCGAAGTGCGATCGGTTTGCCCCAGTAATCCTGCAGAAATGGTTCCGATAGATGCAGGAACAGAAAGCAGGTCTTCGTCATTTTTAAACCCTGTCACCTGCGCAGCCGGCAAAGTTTGTGCATCGCTTTCAGCATAAAAGAAACTAATGGTATTGCAGAAATTCTGCGGCAATGTTAGTTCATTCTTATAGCCGGGCATGCCGATCGAAATGGATTTACCCGTGAATGCGGGTATTTCGAAATACCCATCGCTTCCGGAGTAGAGCGTCAAAGCAATATTTTCCGAACCTGTGTAAATAACTGCTGCATTGGGTATAGGATTTCCGGTTTCCTTATCGATGAGATATGCTTTGACATCACATGGTTGACCGTCTTTTACTTGTGCGCAGATAAGGAAAGGAAGGAATAAGCAGGAAAGAAAAGAAAGAACAATTTTTTTCACAATATTATATTTGATCGATAAGTTTTGAAACTCTTGTTCGCGCAAGATTTGCCAATTCCTCAACTGTTAGATTTTCGAATTCTTTTGTATTAATTCTTTCACCAATACTGATGATAACTTTACCGGGCCGGAGTTTGAACGACCCACTGGGCAGCACTTTATCAGCTCCGCTAATGCCGATAGGTGCAATATCAATATTGCCGTCTTTTGCAATTAAAAACGAACCGCGTCTGAAAATCTGAAGTTCTCCATTTTTCGAGCGTGTACCTTCCGGAAATGAAATGACATTTTTACCCTTTTTAATTTTTTCGCCGGCCAGGCTCATACTCTCAAGGGCTTTGTCCTTGTTTTTTCTATCGACAAAAATGTGGCCCATAACTGCCATGTATTGTCCAAGTACCGGGACTTTGCGGAGTTCTTCTTTGGCAATAAAGTAAAGTGGAATAGGAATTACTTTGGACAGAACCACTATATCAAAAAGTGAAGTATGATTGGCCACATAAATGGCGCTTTTCTTTTTGTCCAATAATTCAGATCCTCGCAGTTCAACTCTGACAAAACTTACAGCGCATATCACAGGGCCCCAAAGGTAATTGCACAATAAGATCAGAATCCAATCCGAACGCCGGGTAATAAGCATGAGGGTTATCCCCAATAGACCGCAGAAGGCTGTCCATAGGAGAATGATGATGGCCTGTAAAAAGTTAATAATGATCCACATATCTTTTTGAAAAATCAGGGCAAAGGGCTTTGGTATTTAGCATTTTTGCCGCAGGATGCGAATATATCATCAAATAAGACAAGTTAAAATGTGCAATTGGTTTTCTCCAATAGGAATGCTTTGGCTTTTAATCATGTCTTCAGGTGATGCTTTGGCCCAATCGGATTCTACCAAAAAGAACTCTCTTGTAGCTTATCCGGTGGCCTTCAGGCTTCCGGAGACAAGATTTGGAGCCGGCCTGGCAGCGGCCTATAATTTTCAGTTTGATAAAAGGGATACGCTTTCACCTCCGAGTCAGGTTCAATTTGGTTTTGCCTATACCCAGAACAGGCAGGTTTTAATTTACCTGCCTTATGAAATTTACTGGAAAGGAAGAAAACATGCTGTCACAGGAGAATTGGGTTATTACAATTATTCCTATTTCTTTTTTGGGGTGGGAGAAGGCAATAAAGAAGGTGTGAACGAATTGTTTAAAGTGAAATATCCACGATTGCGATTCAATTACTATTATAAATTGCAGGAGAAAACTTTCGCGGGCATTCGCTGGTGGTTGGAGGACTATAATATTTATTCCACTGAGGAAGGTGGTCAGCTTTCATCAGGTAAAATTACCGGAAGTCGGGGAGGAGTGAGCAGCGGGCCGGGAATAATGTTGTTGTTTGATTCCCGCGACAATATTTATTTCGCTCGTGAAGGATATTTTCTGGAGTTTGTTATTCACGATCAGCAGAAATTCTGGGGCAGTGATTTTAGCTTCAACCGGATGCGCCTGGATGCGCGATATTTCAAACCCATGGGCAAAAAACTATCTTGCGGGGTGAATTTATTTGGCGATTTTACTACCGGAGATGTGCCATTCAGCCAAATGCCTTCTATAGGAAGTGCCAAAAGAATGCGTGGCTCTTACGAAGGCAGGTATCGCGATAACAATCTTATACTTCTTCAGGCTGAATTAAGGGGGTATTTATACAAGAGATGGGGCGCAACTGCATTTGTGAGCTCAGCCATATTGGCCAATGAGCCCAATAATTTTCAGGCAAAGTATACACATGTAAATGCTGGGCTGGGTATTCGTTATGCGTATGATTATAAACGCAGGATCAATTTGAGAATTGACGTGGCCACGCCGCTTACCCCGGAAGCCTTCCGCAAGACGCAGGATATAACGCTAAGACCAGGGAAGCCCACTGTTTATTTTACAATAGGTGAGGCATTTTAATGTTATATTTTATTGTTGTCTGAATCTTCTTCATAACAAACACTGGTCACGCGCTTGCGCAAATGTGTTTGCTCAAAATCTGCGGGCAGCATTGGCTCGTAAGCGGCAAGTACTTCGTCGTATTGTGTGGTGGTGACTTGCTCGCGCGAGCCGCCTGTGGTATTGATCCAGGCTTCGAAGTTGGTGTAGTTGATGGTTGCCGGATTGTAAATCTGCCTGATCTGCATACCAAAGATGCTGGCAAATTGCGCGGAGCCTGAGGGGTTTTCGCGCTTTTGTCCGGCCTGGTACACACGGCCCAGCGGGCAATGCCATTAAGTTAAGGACTTTCACTAGCGTTGCGTCTTTAAAAGCTCATTGTCAATTGATTAGGATCGGTGTTTGCGTTTTTTTGTATTTCAGTCTCCTGAAACAGCTCTTTTATTGGGGTTTTGTCGAATATGTTAGCAGAGAAAATTTGTAATATTT
>JANNEQ010000042.1:0-4883 GCA_031378885.1 Flavobacteriales bacterium | reverse complement strand
TATTATTAGAAAAATGGCGCTTAATTTTATTAGAACGAATAAAAAAAATTCCAAATTAAGTATACGAAGAGCCAGGCTGTCTGCTGGATGGGACAATCAATATTTAGATAATCTGCTCAAATTCTGATGCGGTAGCCCTGGCCAAATTACCTGAATTACAAATTTTAGAACTTTCTTAGCTGATACAATTGAAATTTTGGCAACTGCGCATTTTGTATTGTGAAGGGAAAAAATTCAACTGTTTGAGGCTTAAAATCCCTCGGTATATCGCACACTGTCAGTCGAATAATTCTATTTTCCCTTGTGCGCTCTGCACGAAAGTTTTGAAGTAGTATATTTGGAGAGAAATATTAAAACATTCGTGTATTAACGAGTTGTGCATCACTTTAGACAGACCCCGTAATGACAAGACAAACTATCACGACTTTCAAACGGCTGATTTATTTTTGGATAACGAGTTTCCTGATAGCGACAATTTGCTATTATTTATTATGGCTTATAATGCCAAGACATTATGTTTTTGGAACGTGGTTTAGAATGTTCCTATATCATTATCAACACCCTATTCAGTACATTTTAATACCTTGTTTTTTTTACGGAATTATTGCAACACTTTATTCAGACAAATTTTACACACAATCTTCAAAACGACAAATACTAACAACAATATTCATCGTCATATTAACAACATTGATAAGCTCCCCTTTTGGTGGAATACTTTGGTTTTATCATGATATGCAAGCAGGATACTTTCCAACAAATTGGATTGACAGAATGACTTCAAATGGAATTTCAATGGGGCTTTCTATTGGTTGGTTAATCATTGTGCTTTCTATTCCATATAATATTTTGGGGCTTGTTGTTTGCCATTTTTTGACAAAGACTGGGGCTCGACAATTTAGAACAAAAAGTTACTAGAAAAGCGAACGCACAACAAAAGTATTGGCAAAAGCTGGGCAGACGGAAGATCAATCGGCGGTTTTTCATTCCTAGGCTTTGGTCAGGGCAGCAAGCAACGCTGAACTTTACTTCTTAACTTCAACAAAATATTTTCAATCGGCAACGGTTGTGGGTAGACGGAAGTCTATTTCCCAACCTTCGCCAATACTCGAACGTTGGCAGAAATGCATGTTCAGATTCACTAACTTGCATTGAATAAATAAAATTCGTAAATTTGGACTGTAAACAGGCAATTATATGGGACAATTACTAAATATCGCAGATATTAAAGCTCTTTATCCAGACGAATGGGTTTTGCTTGGAAATCCAGTTATGGATGACAGTAAAATTGACGTTCTTTCAGGAATCCCTTTATTTCATAGCAAAGACAAAAAAGAGGTTTGTTATATAGGTAGAGACAAGACTTCAAGCTATGATAAAATAACATTGATTTACACTGGTACATTTAGACCAACTAGAAAAATTACAGGCATTTTTAATCGCATTAAAAAATGACCTATAAATTTAAGAGAGAACCTGAAAGTGGACTTATACTTGTGAATATTGAAATTGACAACAAGTATGAATTGAAAATGATTCTGGACACAGGTGCAACAAATACTACTATTGACAGTAATGCTTTGTATTTGCTTGGACATGATTTAAAGGATAATATTGGAACTGTTGAAATTGAAACAGCTAATGGAATTATTGAAACCGAAGTTTTTGAAATTGACACATTTGCTTCACTTGGTTTGAAAAAAGAAAAATTTCAAATTCAGGTTTATGATTTCATTGCTCACGGTATTTTTTCAGACTATAATGGACTACTTGGGCTTGATTTTCTTGAAGGAACGAAATTCTGCATTGACACAAAGGAAAATACTATAACCTTGTCATGATGAACAAGCACTTCTGCCGACACGGGTTTTGTGCAAGCGTAGCTTTTGTGGTTGATTGAGCAATTTTACTTTCTTCATCTTTGGTAGTTGATTAAACTTTTGTACTTTCGAATCCACGCCTGACGCAAAGCAAGAGAACGTTGGCAGAAACATCATGATTATTGATACTCCAGCTGCATTGCGACTTATTGATAAATATTTTAAAAATCAAGAACAATGAAAAAGAAAGTAGAACTTGATGTTGACTTTATCGGTGGTGGACCTACACCGACAAAAGAAGAATTTCTTGCTATAAGTGAATACATAAAAGCATCTAAAGCTAAACAGAAATTGAAAGAACAGCGTAAAGCTTTACGGGTTAAACGGAGTGCAAAACAACCTGCTTAATAACGGCACGAGCAGCTAATAAATAAGGCTTAAACGAAGTTCCACTTCGATTTAAGTACCTACTGATTCTATTAGGGATTGAACCCCTACTGATTCTGGTAGGGTCGCCTCGAAGGAAGAATTTCACGTTACGGGATTGAATAACTTTGGCGTAGATCTCAGAGAATGTGAGGCGCTTTTGACAAGGACAAATAGCATCACGAATCTTTTTCCACACCAGGCATTGGTTCATTCATAATGTAGTAGTACATTCGTGACTGAACCACAAAGTGGCAGGCAAGAAGAGCTCCCGCAGTGGCGGGACAGGCTGTATGAATTGAGAGGTTCATGTACGGTTCTGTGAGAACGCGAGGGTGAAATTCCCTTGTGTGACTCGATAATGGCCAATAATTGTTTGACAACACGATATTCCTTAAATTTGACCATGCATATTGAAAATCCAAAGATTGACCAAATTAAAGAGCTTTGTAAACAGAACAAAGTAAAAACCCTTTTTGCCTTTGGCTCAGTGACCAGAGACGATTTCAATGCCAATTCAGACATAGACCTGGTTGTTGACTTTGAAGAAAAGGATCCTTTTATTTACAGCGATTTGTATTTAAACCTAAAATCAAAACTTGAGGAACTATTGAAACGACAAGTTGATTTACTTGAAGAGAGGGCTATCAAGAATCGCTTTTTCAGAGAACATTTAGAAAGTACCAGGGTTCCGCTCTATGGACATTAATATAAAGACATATGGTTGCTCGACATTCAGCAATCCATTGAGGAAATATTTGAATTTTTAGGTGACCGAAGAGACTTCTCTGCATACCAAAAGACTTTAAAACTAAAAAGGCTGTAGAAAGGAACCTTGAAATTATTGGTGAGGCTGTAAATAGAATTTTGAAAGCTGACAGCAATTTTCAGGTAGAGAATGCCAAAAATATTATTGCAAAACGGAATAGGATAATTCACAGTTATGACAACATCTCAGATGAATTAATCTGGACAATTGTTTGCAAGGAACTCCCGAAGTTAAAAGTGCAAGTGGACAAACTAATTGAACAATAGAAAGTACCAGCCGTAACATATATGATTCTATGTTGAAACCCAAGCAAGATTTATATATTAGTTACTTTAGCGACAAAAGTCAGCTTGGTAGGGCTGGTCAGCGATAATGGATAAAAAACCACTCCATTCCAATCTCCAACCTCTCTTACTACCTTTGCCCCATGAAATTCCTTCTTTTTTCTTTCCTCACCCTGGCCTTGTTTTCATGCAGCAATCCTGATGAAGAGTTGCCAGTGGTGAAGAACATCGTTCTCAATGGTCAGGATTCTGATTTTCACGGCCTCGCAGGAGTTATTCACGAAAGTCATTAGAATGGCTGAAGGAAAAGTACAAGGAAAACCCGAATCTTTTTCCACATTGGGCATTGGTTCATCCATGATGTAGTAGTACATTCGTGACTGAACCACAAAGTGGCAGGCAAGAGGAGCTCCCGCAGTGGCGGGACAGGCTGTATGAATTGAGAGGTTCAAGTACGGTTCTGTGAGAACTTAGCGGTGAAATTCCGCTGCGTGACTCGATTAGCGGTAATCACCAAAAAAAACGATGAATCAAATAGAGTTATTAAAAGAAGAATTCATATTTATTAAAGAATTTGGCTTTAATGAAGAACCATTTAATGAATATCAGAATGAATTTATTGAATATGACAATTATTTAATAAACTTCTATAATGAAAACTCAAAAAAATATATTGAAATAGCAACCATTGGACATTCACGGGTTGAAATTATCATTAGACGTGTAGAACATAAAGGACAAATAAATTACAATGAAGCAAAAAACTGGATCGACAAATACGGACTTGCATTATTAACGCATAAAGAAAATTTTATTTCTGATAACTACTATTCACATGACCTTATTAATTATAATAAAGTAATTAAACGTTTAAAAAATGATTTATTAGAAAGTAGTGACAAATTGACTTCAGATAATTGGTTTGCAACGGAAAGCATTGAACAAATAAAGTCCCTATTTCCAAAGTATTTCAGGTTAGAGAAAAGTATTGCAGAACAATTCTATACAAATATTAAGAGCGAACTAATTAGACTATTAAATTCATATGAATTTATTTTTGAAAGAGATAATGAATATTACCCTTCATATTCTTCGAAAAGCTGGATAACAAAGGCTGAATTTTATAATAGAAGTGATAATGTCAAGATTACATTTGGCAATTCTGACTATAGAGACTATACTGAATACTTTCGTTTAATGTATGACAAAATAGAACTTTTAATTCTTGATATAAAAAACACCAACAATATTGATGAAATAATTTTAAAAATAGAATCAGAATTAAAGCGAAGAAACTATAAGAAGAAGACTATCGAATAGAAATAGGAATTACAAAAGCCTACTGCTAACATACAAGATTCTGCGTTGACACCCCAGCAAGATTTATACATTTGGTACTTAGAGCGACAAAAGTCAGCTTGGTAGGGCTGGTCAGCGATAATGGGGTAGTATCCCACAAGGTGTGTAAGTAGGAAAGTTATTCTGAAATTTTTTGACCCTTTTACAGGTCAAAAAAAATTTCGGAGATAACTTTTCGGCAAATTACATACAATATGAAAAAAGAAGATTTGTTAAATTTTGAGT
>JANNEQ010000041.1:0-11693 GCA_031378885.1 Flavobacteriales bacterium | reverse complement strand
AAAAAGAGAAATTAAACTCATATACATGGAAGATCGATTATTAATTTGTGGTGATCGATTGACTGAATCAAATACGCTTGGTGGTTGGGTGTTTCTATTAAACTAAAACGGCTGGGTTTTTTAACACTAAGTCACTAAGCGCTAAATATTCTGGCTGAAAAAAAGAAATTCAAAGCATATACAAGGAAGATCGCTTATGAAGTTGAGGTGATCAAATGGCTGAAGCAAAAACGCTTTGTGGCTCTGTTTTCCAATAAAACTAAAACGGCTGGATTTTGTTAACACGAAGTCACTAAGCGCTAAATATTCTGGTCGGAAAAAAAAGAAATTCAGAGCATATACAAAGAAGATCGTTTATGAAGTTGAGGTGATCAAATGGCTGAAGCAAAGACGCTTTGTGGCTGCGTGTTTCTATGAAACTAAAACGGCTGGATTTTTTTAACACGAAGTCACTAAGCGCTAAATATTCTGGTCGGAAAAAAAAGAAATTCAGAGCATATACAAGGAAGATCGCTTATGAAGTTGAGGTGATCAAATGGCTGAAGCAAAGACGCTTTGTGGCTCAGTGTTTCTATAAAACTAAAACGGCTGGATTTTGTTAACACTAAGTCACTAAGCGCTGCATATTCTGGCTGAAAAATGAGAAATACAGTGGTTTATACAAAGAAGAAGGCCTATGAAATGTTTGTCATCAAATGTGAAATTTAAAGGAGCTGAAGCCTCCTATTTGAATACGCGAAGAATTACCCAAAAGTAAAATAAATTGGCGATCCGCTTATAAAGCCTTTAATTTGCGGCAAGCAACCTACATACAAGGCTTTACGTCCTTTACAATATTAGTAATCAAAATTTAACCTTAATGAAAGCTCATTTTCTATTTGTTTTATTGCTCATTTTGTCATTTTCCAAAGCAAATGCCCAGTGTGAAGCCCATTTTACTTACAATATCGGGCAGAATGGCCTTGTAGAATTCACCAATACGAGTGGCACCAGCCTCGATGGCGATGTACAATATATCATGACCATTGATGGTGGAACTATCATCGCGGGGCCAGATTACAGCTATCAATTCGCGCCGGGAACTTATTCCATTTGCATTGGGATGGCTGTTTTGATGAACAATTCACCCATTTGTACAGATAGTTTTTGTGAATCCATCAC
Organism: Flavobacteriales bacterium; assembly: GCA_031378885.1. Taxonomy (GTDB): domain Bacteria; phylum Bacteroidota; class Bacteroidia; order Flavobacteriales_D; family Sanyastnellaceae; genus JANNEQ01. The sequence continues at coordinate 10,532 of JANNEQ010000041.1, read as the reverse complement.
CATTGAAGAAGAAAATTGCCCCACAGAGATTAGCGTTATTGAGACGGAAGAATGTGGTTTCTTCCAATTCGAGGCTGGTAGTTTTGTGGAGGGCGAGGAGGTTATCTGGTATTTCGGCAATGTAGGCCCAATAACAGGTGGACATTTTATTGGCCACCAATTCAGCGAGCCTGGTGTTTATGTGGTTACCTGTGGTGTGAGCAATAGCCTTTGCACCTATATCCAACTCTCGGTAGAAGTGGTTGTTCCTGATTGTTCGGGCACCTGCACTGAAGTAAGCATTGGAATGGACAGCTACCTCAATGCCGGTGGCCCTGAGGTTGTCTATTGGTGGATATCCAATGGCAATGGAGGATCGGTTGAAAGCGGTGTTGCAGAATATTCTGCCAACGACCAGGCTTACGACCAGGTTATTTGTCTTGAAGATGGTTGTTATGAGTTGGTAGTGGAAGGTATGAATGTGGCCAATGCTGAATTGTTGGGCATTTTTGTTCAGGCAAATTCAAACACTATCATTCAGAATATAGAAATACAGAATGATAATCTTGTCACCATTACTTTCGGGGTAAACTCCGATTGTACTGTTGAAAGCATCTGCCCGACTGAAATCATTATCACACCTGGTGAACTCTGCCATCAATATATTTTCTCTGTAAACAACTGGGGAGAAAGTCCGTTCGGAGATATCAACTGGAACTTCGGCGACAACGCCGGATCTGGCCAGAACGATTTCCTTCACATGTACCTTGAGCCAGGCGACTTCGAAGTATGTGTTTATGGAAGCACAGAAACCTGTCCCAACGGATTTGAAATTTGTACCAATCTCGAGGTGTCAGCTTGCGGCGGTGATGAGAACAACGATGGATGTCCTGATTTTATCTGGGGCTATCCATTAGACGATTGTGGACTTTGGCATTTCGAAGCTGGTCCTGGTCAGGAGTTAATGACTGTTTCATACGATTGGGGTGATGGCACACAAACCGATGCCACCACCATTGCCGATCACCAATATGAAGCGGATGGTATTTATATCGTAACCCTTACCTATTTCTCCAATACTTGCAGTGAAACTATCCAACTCATTTACACAGTAGAGGTGAATGCGTGCGAAGGCTCCGATTGCCCAACAGAGATTGCTGTTATTCAAACCGAAGAATGTGGTTTCTTCCAATTTGAAGCCGGTAGTTTTGTGGAAGGTGAAGAATTCACCTGGTATTTCGGAAATGCAGAACCTGTTTCAGGCGGACATTTCATTACACATCAATTCGATGCGCCGGGAACATATCTGGTTAATTGCACATTGAGTAATAACAATTGTCCATTTACTCAACTAGCTGTAGAAGTAGTTGTAGCCGATTGTTTTGCCAATTGCACAGAAGTAAATATTGGTTTAGATAGTTACATGGAATTGGGCGGCCCTGAGATAGCCCATTGGTCTATCTCCGACAGCAACGGAGAAACAGTAGAAAGCGGCAATGCTGAATACGCTTTAAATGATCCTTATTTTGATTATACAGCCTGCCTGGAAGACGGCTGTTATATATTGCACGTTGAAGGAATGCATGTGGCCAATGCTGAACTGATGGATATTTTCGTTAGTTCCAATCTTGAGAATATAATTCAGAATGTAGAAGTACAGAATGAAAATCTCGTCTCCATTACATTTGGAATTAATTCTGATTGCACAGTAGAATGTACGCCTTCATCTATATTATTTGTGAGTAATGTTATTACCGGTAGCACACATTGTGTGGCTTATTCCATCACTGATATCAATAACAACGAAAGTATTACCAGCGGTGTTTCAGAATTCAGTGAGCAAATTCAAACCGTCAACAACGAGTTTTGTTTGCCCGATGGTTGTTACAGCATCACTTTCGATTCGTGCGATCCACTGAATGCCGGTACTGGTTTAAGCTATCAGCTTTTTGTAGCGAATGTAAATGTGCTTGCCAATGCAGTGCCGGTATATCAGGACAATCATGCCATTACTTACGAATTCTCGTTGAACTCAGACTGTTCAATAGCCAATGAGTGCGTTGCCTCATTCGATGCAGAATTTACCAATGCCCTTGGCAATGTTACTTTGTACAATACGAGCACCTTTACCGGTGGAAATGCCGAGTACTTTTGGCAATATGGCAACGGGCAGACCAGCACAAATGAATCCATAACTGTTTCCTTCAATCCACCAGGCTATTACTATGTATGTCTTACAATGAATACTGCCAATTGCAACAGCACCTATTGTGCAACATTATACTTCCCTGTAACCAACGAAATTTGTACAGATAATATCGTAAATCTTTCTATCAATTCGGAATATATTGATAACCTCAGCGATGTCTTATCCATTACTTTTAACTCGGAATTCACTTCTTTCGACATAGACGAAATAAGCACATCAGGTGGTGATGGACTTTTGGCTGTTTGTTTGCCCGATGATTGTTATGAGGTAGTAATCAATGCTGCCGGTATTGGACTATTGGCCGAAACATTCGAAATGGAAATTGAATCACCATCGGAGACCATTACATTCCCTATCAACACAGGTGCTACAGAATTTTCTGCCTGGCTGGGAGTAAATACAGATTGTATTATCAGCACGCCGGAGTTCGAATCGGGCAGCTTCAGTATTTACCCTAATCCAGCGAATGCTATCATTCAAATTAGTATGACAAACTTTGCCCCTGTTTCGAACTTCGAAATATTGGATGCCACCGGAAGATTGGTTCTTTCAGGAAAATACAATGGCTCTATTGACGTATCTGCGCTTTTTCCAGGTGCTTATGTAATGAAAATAAAGAGCAATGGCGATTACTCCATTGGCAGATTTATGAAAGAGAATTAATTCATTTTTTCAAATACAAAAGCCCGGTTTCGTGAATGGAAGCCGGGCTTTTTTTGTGGGGTCTGTCTTTAACTTCCCACCCATTCATGCAAAAATTGTTCAAAAGCCCAAAAAGCAGATCTTGCCCGATGAAAGAAAACCAGTATATTCGCTGTAAACCAAAACCTCAAAATGCCATTCAATTCCGTCTTCGGTTGGTTCATGAAGAAACGCATCCACCAGATAGAGCTTTTCAAGAAGTATCCGGCGGAAGTTCAGCAAGAACTGTTTAGAGATCTGATGGATCAGGCATCTCTGACGCGCTTTGGTTTGGAGCACAATTTTTCAAGAATTCAGACCGTAGAGGATTACAAAAAGGCAGTACCGATAAGGAATTACGAACAATTCAAGCCCTATATCGAACTTCTCCGCGACGGCCAGCAAAACGTACTCTGGCACTCCAAACTCAAGTGGTTTGCCAAAAGCAGCGGCACCACCGACGACAGAAGCAAATACATTCCCGTATCCAAAGAAGCACTCGAAGAATGTCATTATAAAGGAGGAAAAGATCTACTTGCCCTCTATTACTTCCAGCGACCGAACGCCAATGTTTATTCAGGAAAGTCCTTGATTCTCGGCGGATCATCGAGAATCAACTCCTTTAATGAAGATGGATATACCGGCGACCTGAGCGCCATTATTATCCGTAATCTTCCTGTGTGGGTTGAGCTCAAAAGAACACCCTCCCGCGACATTGCCCTGATGGACAATTGGGAAGAAAAAATAGAAATGATTGCCCGCACCACCATGTACGAAGACGTAACCATGATGGCCGGCGTACCCAGTTGGACCATGGTATTGCTCAAGCGCATCATGGAATTGAGGGATACAGACAATATTCTCGATATATGGCCCAATCTCGAGCTTTTCATGCACGGGGGCGTGAGTTTCAAACCTTATAAAGACCAATTCAAAAAACTCCTTCCGTCAGAAGGGATGAATTACCTGGAAACCTACAATGCCAGCGAAGGATTCTTCGGTATTCAGGACAGACTCGGCCACGATGATATGTTACTGATGCTGGACTACGGCATCTTCTACGAGTTCATGCCGATGTCCGAATACGGTAAACCCAATCCCAAAACCATTAACCTGAAGGACGTTCAAATCGGAGAAAATTACGCCATTGTCATTTCTACCAATGGCGGTCTGTGGCGTTATCTGGTGGGCGATACCATTAAATTCACCTCCACCTCGCCTTATCGGATACAGGTAAGTGGCCGTACCAAACATTATATCAATGCTTTTGGCGAAGAATTGATGGTAGAGAATGCCGATATTGCTATGCAACATGCGGCCACACTCACCAATGCGCAAGTAACGGATTACACCGCAGCGCCTGTTTTTATGTCAGAAAAATCAAGTGGTGCGCATGAATGGCTGATAGAATTTGAGCGACTTCCAGGCAATATTGAAGAATTCATTCACCACCTCGATACCAAATTGCGCGAAATCAACAGCGATTACGACGCCAAGCGCGCTTTTGACTTTATTCTAAAAAAGCCCATTGTTCAGGCGTTGTCTTCCGGAACTTTTTATAATTGGTTAAAAAGAAAAGATAAGCTGGGCGGGCAAAACAAAGTGCCACGGCTGTGCAACGACCGCCGCTATGTAGAAGAGGTACTGAATTTGCAGATGCTCGAGCCGAAATGAAAATTGCCGGTTGTATCCTTCTTATGCTCATTGCCTCATGGCGTCATGTAAAAACGACTCCAACCGAGGCACGCGATTTTGTACTCGACGAAATGGGCAATTTTTACCTTATCTTCAACTCCCATCTGGAAAGGCAGAATGTTACCGGCACCGGTCAGTTCAGAACCTCCGATCTGGTTTATGGCAATATCGAGTGCCTGGATGTCACTAACTCACTCAAGCCATTTATCTATTATAAATCAATCGGGAAAATTGTGAATCTTGACAATACTTTGAGTGAGCAGGGCTCCGGTATTGATTTATTTGAAAAAGGATTTGAGCAAGTGGAATTTGTGGCCGGCTCGAAAGGCGACGCTTACTGGCTTTGGGACAGCCGCAATTCAGAATTGATAAGAGTAGACCAGAATTTTCAGCGACTTACTTCCACCGGAAACCTGGGGGTATTGTTGGGCAGATCCATCAAACCCCTGCAAATTGTGGAGCGCGGGAACTATGTCTTTATCCGCACTGAGGACCAATCGGTAGTAATTCTCGACATCTACGGCAACTACAAGACCACCCTGAAAATCAGCACCAAACAAGACATTCAGATTCAAAATGAGGAAATAATCTTTGCAGAAGGCAATCAGCTCCATAAGATTTCATTGGAAGGATATCAGGAAAATGTGATCGAGCTTCCTGAGTTGCCAACGGGAAGGGTTTGGGTGAAAGGCAGCCATTTGTACCTGAAAAATGGGAGCGGAATAGTGGAATATGAGTACGTAGAAAGTGCGAAAAACTAACAATGTGATAGAACACGGTGGTTTTTTCTTACTTTCGACACCGTTTTAACAAATTACCTGGATTAAATCTTATGCATATAGCCATCGCCGGAAATATTGGTTCTGGAAAAACCACATTGACCACCTTGCTCGCCAAACATTATAAATGGCAGCCACATTTCGAAGAAGTCGACGACAATCCTTATCTGATAGATTTTTACAAAGACATGCAGCGCTGGTCGTTCAACCTGCAGGTATTCTTTCTGAAAAGCAGATTCCGCCAGATTATGGAATTGGCCAAGAGCGGCAAAAAAATAGTTCAGGACAGAACCATTTACGAAGACGCATACATCTTTGCCCCTAACCTTCATGCCATGGGTTTGATGACGACTCGCGATTTTGAGAACTATGTAGATCTCTTTGCAGTGATGGATGAATTTATCACGCCACCCGATTTGCTTATATACCTCAGGGCATCCGTGCCTGCATTGGTAGACAATATAGGCAAGCGCGGCCGCGAGTACGAAGAAGCCATTCGCCTGGATTATCTTACTCGTTTGAATGAGCGCTATGAAGCGTGGATCAGCACGTACAACAAAGGCAAATTGATGATCATCGACATTGACAACAATAAATTCCACGAAAAGCCTGAGGACTTGGGCAAAATTATCGCGGGTATTGATGGCGAATTGTTTGGACTTTTTAAATAAACGAATATTTGAATAATGAATGGCCCTGGTTTGGGGCCATTTTTTTGTATCCAATAAAACATAATAATACAGTCGTTTTTCAATTTTGACCAGATAATACCAATTCCAAATATAACTTAACCCAAAGGGTAAATTATTTTGTGAATTGGTTATGCCGCCACTAAAAATAAATAGTACTATGAGGCGTAGCCGAAACCTGCCTTTGCCGGCAGGCAGGTTGGACTATATTATTTTTGTGAGCGGTATAAGGTGGTAACTGCTATTTTTTTGCTCGCTTCTTTGTATCGAAACTATCCAAAAGCGACTCAACGTGAGAAATTTCGGCTTTAAGTCCAGCCAATGTGCTCTCCAGTTGAAATACCTTTCTCACCCTGGCGCTACTGGAACGTACTTTGGCCACGCTCTTATAATAATCCAAAGAAATGAGTTCCGAACGGGAAGCAAGTTTATTCGCTTTAATATAGGCCATCTGATGGTCCAGATGAAAGGCATTCTCAGAGGCCGTGTTAACCTTTTCCCTCATCCTGTCCAGTTTCAGGACTGTAGTTGCCTGTTTAGCACGCAACTTCACCAACATACTTTGGAGATTTCGCCTGGCGCTATCATTTTTGAATGGCAAGTTTTGAGGATCCTTCAGGTATTCGTTTTGCCTTTTCTTTAGTCCAGGAATGAGAAATCTTCGCAGTTTTGCTACCGCTTCAGGAGAAAGCGTTCGCTTTCTATCGAAAACCAAGGTCATCAGGGGGTAGCTCACCCCACATAATTCAGCCAACAGAGCTTTGGACCAACCGGTCTGGTTTTGAAGCACTTCCAGAGGGAAGAGGTTGGTTTTTGCGCGTATATTTTTGTCGTTTGCCATAATTTTTCAAATGTATAAACTTTTGTACCAATGAGAAATTTTTACGATTGGAAAATGTTTCAATTGTAAAAAGAAATCAACAGTGAATGAGTTCTTACAATTGAAATTGGATGTGAATTGGGGCTTGAAAGTCTGCGGAGAATAAGAATAGATTGAAAATCAGGTGCTTTTGGTTGAGTTTCGAGCTGAAAATAAGACTTTTATCTGGCTTTTTTTTGAGATTTTAAGTAGTTGGGGTTGAGTAAGCGATTTTTTTGTAGATATTGTAGTGAAGCCTTGGGTAAGCAAGTTTTTTTGACAGTGATTCTGAATTGGGACGAATTGTCGCACCTGAATTATTTGGGTGAACGGGATATTGGAGTATTTTCGATCGAAAAAGATTCGGAGCTGATACTTCAGGTAGTTTCTTTCGGTTCTTTAGAAAATTATTTTTGTTCCGATGCCTGGAAAAATTAATTCGAATAATAGAGGGATAGTGTCCAATAAAATCGGAATACAGCGTTCAGGCACTTTCGAAATCTGACCTCAAAATAATTTATGAAAAAAACAACACTCTTTTAATTCAAATAATAGAAATATGTCCAATAAAATCGGAATACACCACTCAGGTACTTTCGAAATCTGACCTCAAAACAATTTATGAAAAGAACAACACTCTTTCTTTTGGCATTAGTTTGTACAATCATATCCTTTGCGCAAAAGGCCCCAACTCAACTAGCCTTGGACTTTTCGGTTCCGGAATATAATCGGGCGGATATAACCGATTTTAATTCATTTCTAAAAACAAATAACTTCCCAAAAGCATCTTACGCGCCATTCTCTTTTCATTTCGGATTAACACTGTCCGGCAAGAACCTTCGTGGCACTATTGATATTGGCACCAGCTTAGGTCCAAATGAACAGAAATACGGAGATACTACCCTGACTTGCGGAAACGACTTTGCCGCTATTGAGTTTGGGTACAATGTCATTCATTCAAATAAATTAAGAATTTACCCCTTTTTCGGATTCAAAAGTACAGGATTCAGTTACAACCTCGAGATAAAGCGGACTCATTCACTTTCAAGCTATCTTCAAACTCCGAATAATGATAAACTAATCGATTATGACAGACAAAATATCATTTTCGGATTGGGTATTGAGTATGGAAATAAATATGTGGCTGGATTTAAAGCAGGTTTCTACTCGCCGCTCAACAAAGGAACCTGGCAGGTTGAAGGAGAGGTAATTGATGATAAAACCCTCACCATTGCCAACAAGTATTTCTGCGCCCTTTACTTTGTCATTTTCAGATGAAACCCGAAAATAAAGCCGCCCCGAAACATCCAAAACACTGGTAATTGAAAGTAATTTAAAAAAAAAACCGTCGCTACAAAAAAAAATCAATACTGCACCGAAAACTTCCATTTTAAAAGCAACACACAAGAAGATGATGCACGCAAGCCAGTGCCTGACCTTGTCGACTTAGCTTCATCATTTTTTTGACCCTTCAAAACATTCACCGGCCATTTCGGGTTATGGATTGAAATACTTATACTGTACATCCATTACTCTGAAAAGTTTAACAGAATGAGAAGTAAACGTTACCTGAGCCTTTTGTGTTTGATGATTGGCCTGCAAACCTTTTGTCAAACAAGATCCATTCATTCCATCACCAATTCGCGCCAATTGGGTGGCGACAATGGCTATACACTGGATGGCCAGATAATGACCGCTGGTGCACGTCAAAAATTATTGCTTTCGGGTAATTTTGGCACCAATGGAATATACCAGAAACCTGTTTCCATTTTTGACGGATATGGAACAAGTGGAAGTTTAACTGATGTGCTCAACATTGGCATAGACAACATCTTTTTTTTCGGTAATTTTAATATCCTCGACACTACCACACAGCCCTTTACAAATGCGGAGATCGGCGCCTTGTACAATTGGTCATTACAAGGCGGCAAACTCATTATCACATGTGTTGGAAAAGTAGCCAATTTTTTCGAATCCAATATTCTCAATACCCAATGGGGGTTTGAATATTTCTATCAGGTTCCAAGTGTCATTATCCCCACTCCTCTTGGGAACAATACTGATATTTTTAACGGGCCATTTGGAAATGTAATTCAGGCGAACCAAGGTGCAGGATCGCAGGGATATTTCAATTCTACCACAAACAATTCACAAGTACTTGCCAGAGATAGCAATGGAAATCCAACTCTTTTTCTCGACTGCAATACACTTGACCTGATTATTGCCGATGTGGATGCTTACACCATTTTCGGCGGGCAGAGCAATGGAGATGCAATTGTCAACACACAAGATAAATTCTGGGCCAACACCATTGTTTTTATGGACAAACTTCAATCTCCTCCCTTTGCTACAAATAATGCCGCTACTTTGTCTGTAAATCCTGATTATATCGATTATCAATGGTACTTGAATGATTCTGTTCTGGTGGATGGAACAAATCCAGATTACAATGCAATGGAAAATGGAAATTATTCTGTTGAAGTAACTGTGAACGGAGGTTGTAAGATTAAATCGAACATAGTATCTATCGACTCATTCTACGAGCCTCCCCTATTGGAAATGCCCAACATTTTTACTCCCAACAACGACGGCCTCAATGATTTTTTTAATCCGGTAAAAAAGCAAGGTCTAACTATTACACAAATATCTATCTTCAACCGTTGGGGTAATTTAGTCCACAGCGAAAGTTCTCCTGAGGATTTATGGGATGGTACTGCGGGAAACAAAAAAGTTTCTGACGGCGTGTATTATTGGATAATCGAATATGAGACTTTCGGTGGAGAAAAAAAATCAGAAGAGGGTGTTTTGCAACTGTTGAGGTAACTTCCCTACAAGCAAATGTGAATCACCAGTAGAGTTCGGGCTATGAGTTATTTTTAAACACTAAGAATTTAGGGTTGTAAGAGCGTAAGACAAAATCATTCATGTATTCTTTGTGCCTTCGTTTCTTATGTGGTAAAAAATTAACACATTAGAGCACGAAGAAATTACAAAAAATAATTTATGAATTCTTCATGCTCTTACTTTCTTATGTGGTAAAAAAATTAACACATTAGAGCACGAAGAAAGTAAGACAGTAAGAAAAATCATTTATGAATTCTTCGTGATCTTACTTTCTGATGTGGTAAAAAATTGAACACTTAAGGGACGAAGAAAGTAAGACAGTAAGAAAAATAATTTATGAATTCTTCGTGATCTTACTTTCTGATGTGGTAAAAAATTAAACACATAAGGCACGAAGAAAGTAAGAAAAGTAATTGATGAATTCTTCATGCTCTCACTTTCTTATGTGGTAAAAAAATTAACACATTAAAGCACTAAGAAAGTAAGACAGTAAGAAAAATCATTTGTGAATTCTTCGTGATCTTACTTTCTTATGTGGTAAAAAATTGAACACTTAAGGGACGAAGAAAGTAAGACAGTAAGAAAAATCATTTATGATTCTTCGTGATCTTACTTTCTTATGTGGTAAAAAATTAAACACGTAAGGGATGAAGAAAGGGTAGTATCCCACAAGGTGTGTAAGTAGGAAAGTTATTCTGAAATTTTTTGACCCTTTTACAGGTCAAAAAAAATTTCGGAGATAACTTTTCGGCAAATTACATACAATATGAAAAAAGAAGATTTGTTAAATTTTGAGT
>JANNEQ010000207.1:0-64313 GCA_031378885.1 Flavobacteriales bacterium | reverse complement strand
TGATTCTCTGAGAAATGAAGTGATGTGAGGCTTTTGAGTTCTTTTAGCGCAGAAATATCGGAAACCTGATTGAATGAGAAATGAAGTGATATGAGGCTTTTGAGTTCTTTTAGCGCAGAAATATCGGAAACCTGATTGCCCCAGAAATCAAGTGATGTGAGGCTTTTGAGTTCTTTTAGCGCAGAAATATCGGAAACCTGATTCTCTGAGAAATTAAGTGATGTGAGGCTTTTGAGTTCTTTTAGCGCAGAAATATCGGAAACCTGATTCTCTGAGAAATGAAGTGATGTGAGGCTTTTGAGTTCTTTTAGCGCAGAAATATCGGAAACCTCACAAAAACTTATATAAAGGTAGTGAACATTTTTGACAAAGTCAAGTTTTCGAACTGGCCATGTCTTTTCGCTGTCACCACCAAAAGTAAGTTTCTTCAGATTCAACAAAGGACCTAAATCAAGGGTACTTTCAATGAAATTGGGTTCACCATTGTTGATTGAATGGAACTTCTGGTAATCACCATCCACCCACTCATACCAGCTATTACAAAAAATCAATTCCTCCAACCAGGTAAGTTCAAGTACTTCTTTGGGTATTTCCCGGAGGCCGCAGCGGCCAAGGTCGAGGCTTTTGTTGGGGGTCTTTTTGTTTTCGGCAATCAGTTGTAAGGCGAGCTCTGACATATTCACAATGGGATAGGCTGGTTATGGTAGAAAAGTTGTTAGTCGATAAGGGTAGAAATAAAACCTCACCAAATTTAGGGTAAATGGAACATCTGGAGGCTATTCCTCCTTCTAAAAAAAAGAAGATATGTAGCCTGAATTCTAGAATTTTAAATAAAAATTGGCGTGCCGATGCACAATATTTTATTCTAAATAACTTTTTTCATGTGCGCACTTTACTTTTTTTTGATCAGAGTGAGCACATCGAAGAAAAGGAGCTTAACAATCGTTTCTTTCGATTAATGTGATGCTCCTATGGAGCTGCGTTCGTAATTCACATAATTTTCTATTCACATTTCGCTCCGATTGAGTTTGGCTCATCCTATGCTTGTATTTTCTATTAACATAATGCCCCGGAGTGGCAAAAAGCCGAAATGACAATCAATTGGGAAAAAAGCCATTGACAAGCGAATACCATTAGAAGTCAATAATTAACCAAGCTTCGGAGAAGCGTCATGTCAATAGAAAGAAACGCGAAGGAGAGTCCAGCTCCAGAGGAGCGATATGCGCCAATTCAAAAGCTTTATTAAGTGAATGAAAAAATTTGGTAAGACAACAAAGATTTTAGAAAAAATTGGCGTGCCGATGTACAATATTTTATTCTAAAAAACTTTTTTCATGTGCGCACTTTACTTTTTTTTGATCAGAGTGAGCACATCGAAGAAATAAACAGAGCACAACAATGGAAACGAAAACACTCAGAGAAGTGAGAAAGGAGATTGGTGTGAGCCAGCGCACACTTGCCAAAATGATAGGCGTTAATTCTTCTTTAATCAGTATGGCCGAAGGCGGATTCAGAAGTTTCAGACAAGACTTGTGGGCGCAGGTGGAGCTGCTGCTCAAGAGCAAACGCGAAGTAAAGAACAAACCAGTTGCGCACACTCCCGACTTTGGCAAACGCACCGAAGGAATTCAACGGCGTGTTCAATTGCAAATGCAAATAAAGATTGGAACATTGCGCATCAAAATTGCCAACGCGCAATTGAAGTTGAATGCCATGGAAAATACATACAAGAGAGCAGAGAATGAATTGAAAGTAGCCATGCAGGAATACGCCATATTTAAAAATGTAAACGACTACAACGATCAACTCAAAGAGATGATTCGCAGCGCACAAAAATTGGTAGCCAACAACCATCCGCAATTGCAGCATTGGATACGCGTACAAATTCAATGTATGGAATGGAGCGTGTCTCATATATTGAGTCAGCTCCGGGGTGTGAATTAAACATGTCTGTTAAAATGTGAATATTATTGGGAAATGTGCCATCAAACATTTGGCACTGGAAGACTGGAATGTTCGCGTCCCTTATTTTATGAAAATGGACATTTTGCAATCTTTGATATAAAAGCTTCATGGGATTATTATAAGGTGATTCGTGAATGTTGTATCTATAAAAACGTGAATTGAAAATGGGAGCGATTTAGAATGATTTCCTGGAACACCATCCCAAAAAGTGTGTAAGTTTTTTTGTTAGGGATTAATTCTATCTTCAAATATAATCATGAACTGGTTTAGCATAGTACCCAAATTTCTAATTGGCATGGTTCATTTTTCTTTTGCGAATAGAGCATTCCTGATTTCAGCAAAGTATATTGTGGTATTTTTTTAGATAAAAACGGAGTCGCGAAAAATACGGCAATCTAAATCCTCACGATTTATCACCTACAGCAATCGTATAGAGTAAGAATTGAAACAGAAGTATGGGCCCGCACAGGGAAGGGAGATTAATGTAAGGCCTCACAATCCGACCGGAACAATACTTTTGTAAAATACTGCGTTCATGCTTGCAGGAAATTTGAAATCGTATAATTGTTGCAGTATTGGGAAATTTTCGTAATGACATAAGAATCAAATGGAGCAACTGGTGGCCGGTAATTTTGTTTATCGCTGTGGCTGTATTGATCAGGATTTGCACAACCTCAGGAGAAAGTTTTTATTTACTTGCTGGATCTGACGGGCCTTATGTACCCTTACAAGTCAAGTATTTATTTGAACGAGGTCATTTGGCATTGCCGGATATGCCTTTGTTGTTCACATTGGTGGCATCACTTGCAAAGTTGCTTTTTTTCTTTCAGACCGGATCTGAAAATGAATGTATTCTCTGGGCTACCAGAATTATTGACGTTATTATTCCCCCGCTCGCTGCCATTCCATTCTTTTTGATTGTTCGGCAGCTCAATGACGAAAGGAGTGGCAATCGGTGGATAAATTATCTTCTGGTGGCCTACGCAATCCTGAACTTCACACCAATTGTCTTCTTTTCATGCCAGCTTCAAAAAAATGGAATGGCTTTGGTTTGGGTATTTACTTATTTGTATTACGGTATTCGTTTTTTGAAACTCCCGGACAGGAAGGATGCAATAAAGGCAATGGTCGCAATGCTTTTGTGCGCGCTTACACATTTTGGAAGTTTTGGTTTGTTGTTGTTTATATCCTTTTCAATAGGCGTATTCAACTTAATACTTAACAAAAGACGGCCGGGATTTCTCTTGTCTAAATATTTTTGGTTGGCAGTGGGCTGTTGTATTGGGTCGATCGGCCTGATAGCGTATTTTGATTCAATACGGTTTTTTCGAATGATACAGGCTCCTTTAAAATTATTCGAAGCGCCGGTAGTATTGTTTGCCCTTCACGGACAGAATTATGTGCTTCATGGGAGCGTTTTGCTAACGGTTGTGGTTACGAATTTGCTTACCATTTCAGGATTGTATTTATTGGTAAAGCATAGGAAGGGTATAGAAGATTATAAATATGTGCTGGGCCTTGCATGTGCCTGTTGCGCATTGTTGTTGTCTTGTCCTTTTCTTGGTCTTGAATGGGCAAAGAGATTGTTCATGCTGGCATTTGTGCCTTTGATAATTTTATCCGCAGTAGTAATCAATTCGTTAGTCAGTAAGTGGTACAAGCGGTTCTTCATAAGTTTGTCCGGAGGACTTCTGCTGCTGTCGCTGGCATCGGCGCTGCTGGAAAAGCCTTTCTTAAGTATAAGCTATGAAGCGCTTGAAGAATTTGAATTGCTCAATCAGAAAATATCACTTACTCCAAACGATGCTGTTGTGTGTCGTCAGGACTTGCGCCTGCTGGCGAGTTGGGCCTTTCAGACCAAGGGAGTGCAGGACTATCTTATTACTAAACAGGAATTTTCGAAATATGATGCCCTATTTTGTATTGTACAGAGAAAAGGAAAAAATCCAGGACTTCTTCAACAGGAAGGCAAAGAGGGAGAGCATTTGGATAAAGTATATGCCGGAGATTACTTTGAAGTGTACAAGCTAATGGACAATAGCGGACTTCCGGAAGAACCCGGAAAAATATTTAAAGGTATTCGGGGAGTTATAATGTCTAAAAATGAAGACATCATAGTGGTGAAAGACTTTAAGTCCGGATACCTGAGGAAAGTAGATGTAGAAGACATTGTTCAGGAAAGTGAATTATTCACTTTGGGAATGGCTGTAGAAATCAATGGCCAGTGGACACCCTTTAGTTTGACGATTCGGGCGGAGACAATCAGGGAGATAGAAGAGCCAAGTTGAATGGATTGAGTTGATTGAAAACACCCATCACTTCATCTTCTCCAGCAACTCATCCACCCTCTCCGATGACAGCCCGGCCTCGATATTACCACTTAGTTTTAGGTAGCCGCCATCACTTTTTACATATTCGGTTACGTATTGCAAGTTGACTATATAAGACTTGTGACTTCTGAAAAAGTAGGCAATATCAATAAGTGTGTCTTCAAAATGTTTCAGGTTGCGACTGGTGAGCAATTTGCTGCCGTCGGTGAGATAAATTTCGCTGTAGGCTCCACTGCCTTTTATCAAAAGTATTTCTGATGGTTTGATAAACTTGTGTGATGTTGTTGTTGGAATCGTAATGCGCTTTTCGTCCCAGCTCAATGAAGTATTGAGCGATTGTTTCAGGTTGTTGTATTGCAAGAGATTCGAATGTGTCGCCCTCTTTTTGAATCGTTCGATGGCCTCCATTAATGATTCATGCCGCAAAGGTTTGAGTAAGTAATCGATAGCCGAAAAACGAAAGGCTTGTACGGCATAATTGTTATAAGCCGTGGTAAAGATAATTCCAAAGTTTACCTCTTCTTCATTGAAAAAGTCAAGCAACTCAAGTCCGCTGTGTCCGGGCATCTCAATGTCAAGAAAAATGAGATCCGGTTGGTGCTTTCTAATGACTTTCACCGCTGAAGGAAGGTCTTCGCAATCTGCTATTACTTCCACATCGGGACAATATTCGCCAATGATGGCCTGCAATAACTTGCGCGCTTTCGGTTCGTCGTCTATTACAATGGACTTAATCATATCTTGTTTTTTTTAGTCATCTGGTTCAAATTGGAATAAAAAGCGATATCGTGGTTCCGGCAGATTCACCCAATTCATTCTTCTTATCCAGAATAGAAATCGAAATTTGATTTTTATATTGCTTGTTGAGTATCTCCAATCGCTTCTGGTTAGCGCTCATGGCAAAGGATTGGTGTTCTTTGGTTTTAATGGTTTGAAGTTCGGCGGATCGTTTGCGCCCTATACCATTGTCATCGATGATCACTTCCAGTATCTGTCCTTTTCTTTCAAAGGAGATATTTAATTTGCAGTTATCATGTTTGTGCAGCAGACCGTGCTTAATCGCATTTTCAATATAAGGCTGGATGAGCATTGATGGTATTTGTACCATATCTGGTTCAACCGCTGGGTGAACCTGGATATCGATTTGTAATTTGTCTTCAAATCGCTGTAGCTCCAATTCCAGATAAAGGTGAATGGCACGCAACTCTTCGGTGAGACTTACCTTTTCCCGGTTGCTCATATCCAGTATCATTCTGGTAAGCTCACTGAATTTACCTAAATATTCCGCCGCATTCTTTTTGTCATTCAGGTAAATATACGATTGAATCGTATTCAATGCATTAAAAACAAAGTGTGGATTCATCTGGCTCTTAATACTTGCCAATTTACTCGCTTCAAGTTCCTTTTCCAATTTATCCTTGTCGGATTTCATTTTCTGCTTGCGCAATTCATTTCTTGCAATACCAACAACAACACCTGTGGCAACTAACGTAAATAACACAACAAACCAGGTCTCCTTATAAAATGGTTTTTGAATAGTGAACTTGATCCATGGCTCTTCGTATGAAGAAACTCCTTCACTTGTTACTGCTTTAAAACGGACTTCATATTCACCCGGACCCAATTGTGGGAGTGTTAGCACATAATCTCCATCGGCTAGTTTTTGCCATTCGAAATTGTTGATCTTGTAATAAACGCTGATGGCATTGTTATGCCGGAAGTTGGGAAGACTCAGGTAGAATTCTATGAAGTGATTATCCGCATTGAACGTTGCATAGGTCTCCGGCATCACCCGCTTTTTATCACAAAAAAATTGATCTATAATTACTACAGGGGAGAAATTTGAAAAATTCTTATTTCGCACCGGCAGTTCTACCACTCCATGATCGGAAGCCAGGAATATAGACTGATCGAGTACTTCGAAGTCAGAAATCTCCTCTGAAGACAACGCATAGCTGAAGGTATAATCGGTGAAATAATCACTTTCACCATTCCAACATTGGAGTCCTTTATCGCTCAATATCCAGACATTATCTTTATCGGTCTTTACTTTGATAATGTTGTTGCTTAGTAAGCCCTTTTCAGTTGTAAAGTGATCAGTTACTGCTTCTTTGCCCAATACATATAGCCCGCTATTCAATGTCCCCGCAAATACTCTATCCCCTATTACAGCAAGATCAACTGCATACATTTTACTATCACCGGCCAGAATTTCAACGGAATTTTCATTTTTATACAACATCAGTCCGTTCACTGTGCCGGCGTAATAGCAGCCATTATTTACATTGTAAGCCACACATCGGGTGCGATTGAACGATGAAGAAAAGTTTTTATATCCGGTAGAAATTTCTTCGTCTGTGAGCACCGCGCCCGATCCGGCTTCCGTTAGCATACCGAATCCATATGGCGTGGCAATGGCATAATCAGACCCCGGATGGAAGAAGTAGTCTTTTACATACGCATTCGTATTTGAAATACGATTTGTCGAAAGATCGATCCTATAGCTTTTGTCTGATGAAAGAGCAAGTTCGTTCTTATGCGGATTATAAAGCATGGTTGAGACAACTTTGTTGTTCTGGCCATCGAAGATGGTTTTGGATTGTCTCTGCGAAATACTCCATTCAAAAACTCTGTTGTGGTTTGTTCCCACAAATAGCCTTTTTTCATTTGAATCGATCGCCAATGAAGTAATACTCTCATTGTTGAAATTGTACACCATCTGCGACAACGAGGGGATTTTGATAACTCCTTCATTGAGTGTCCCCAGCCACATTATTTCCTCGCGGTCAATAATAACGGATGAAATGGAATACTCGGGAAACAAAGACTCCCCATTAAACATTGGGTTTAATTTTTCGTCGAATGCAAATATTCCTTGGGTAGTGCAAAGCCAGAATACATTATCCTGACTGATAAAGTAGTTCAGAATAATTTCTCTGGAGAATATTTTATGTGAAGCTATTGCTTTTGTTACAATGTTTTCAATACTAACTTCATCATTAAAATTAAGATACCAGTATTCTCCAAGTGTCTTGAATATTTGAAGTGCTTCCTTCTGTTTGCCTTTCTCATAGCGGGAAGCAATGTCGATGTTCTGAATGCTACCATTTGAGAACTTGAACAATTTTAATTCTTCATTGGGCAATTGATAGGCAGTAATCAGGAGCTCATCGCCTTCTTTGTTGCAGGAAATGAGTCCTGATACTTTACATGGAAGAGGTTGAGTATGAACAGATCCTTCAAAGGGGTTAAAGATCATCAAACCATCAAGGGTTGGCTTGATGATTTGTCCATTTATATTATAAATCCTATTCCAGAACCCCATGGTTCTCAGCAAGGGCTCTTCACTCAGTGAATCGGAAGAGGCTCTTGTATAAAAAACATTACCGTCAAAGTTTACAACCCAAATGCAACCATCGGGCGTTTGTTGTATGCTGGTACAAGCCCATCCATTTGAAGACTTGAAAACATACGGTTTGATTTTGACTCCGTCGTACCGGCTGATGCCCTTATCGTGAGCAATCCATATAAAACCCTCCTTGTCCTGGAATATATCATACACGGTTTTACTGGGAAGCCCTTTGGGAATGCTGATTAGTTCGTGAACAGGTTGCTGACCATACAAGTAAACGGGAAGAATCGAAAGTAAAAATAGAATCACGCGCATTAGGGCAAATGTATTCCAGCATTCCCCGCCTTGCAATTCTTTTCGTTAAGTGAAAAGGTGGTTTGGTAAAGTGACACCGACAAAGACCTTAAAACCATTACAATTATTTGCAATCAGAAAATATGTTGTCAAATTGGGCTTTTGCCAGATTGTGGATTGGGTGCTAATGACAATGCAGTTAATTCCTTTATGGTTTTGCTAAATTGAAATCAGTGTTTCACAAAATGCTGCCCCAATCCATTCAACTATGCCTATTTTCGTTGTCTAAATCTTAATTCCAAAAGCAAATGTTTAGAAAAATTACATTTCAATGGGTCGCAATTCTTTGTTGTTTCCTCTTGTTCCTAAATACCTCACACGCCCAGTCATTTGGAAATGGCACACTGGGCGCAGTGACAATTACGAATCCGAATACTCAGGTGAATCAATACACTGAAGTCATTTCAATTGATCATAATTCCTTTGTGATTGAAGTAAACAACAGCTCCTATTTTACACCAGGCAAAAAAGCCATACTCATGCAAATGACTGGCGGTAATGCCGGATCCTGGGAATGGGTACACATCTTTCAGATCAATAGCACAGACATTCTGGTCTTGAATATTGCAAACGCCTACGATCCTTCCGGAGGTGCAGTTCAATTGATTGCAGTTCCAGATTATCTTAATCTCACCATCAGTCCCGGTGCCAGTATTGTTCCATTGACTTGGAATGGCGCCATTGGCGGTGTTGCGGCAATAATGGTTTCAGGTACACTGACCATCAATGCAGGTGGATTAATTGATGCCAGCGGTTATGGATTCCAAAGCGGTGCGGCAGGTATTGCCGGATCGGGTGGTCAGGGTGGTACGGCAGGTAATGCTCCTGGCGGCAATGGTGGAAACAATGGTATTGTCATTAATACAGGAATCGGCGGTGGCGGCGATGGTGGAGCCAAAGGCAATGTTGGATTACCGGGCATGGTTGCCCAGCTTTCTGAATGCCCTGGTTGTGCTGCTATTGCAATAAATTCCGGTAGTGCTATCAATAATATCTTGATGATGGGTGGTGCCGGTTCAAGCGCCAATGGAGGCTCAGGACGTGATGGTGCTGGAGGCGGCGGCGGCGGTTCAGACGGTTCATCTCCAGGACAAAATGGAACCGTTGGCGGCATGGGTGGAAACGGCGGCAATGGTGGCCTTGGTGGCGCCGGTGGTGGAATCATTATTGTTTCAGCGAATATTCTCAATTTGCCAACACAAGTTTGCATGAAAGCAAATGGTAAGAATGCTTTGGGAGGCCAGTCAGGTGTTGCTGCCGGAGCCGGTGGTAACGGTGGATTGGGAGGTGGTGGATGTATTGTCGGCGGCGGCGGCGGTGGTGGTAACGGTGCTGATGGCGGAAACGGCGGCGGCGGCGGAAATGGCGGTGCTGGTGGGATGATTAAAATTATCAGAGGCGCAGCATCTGCACCACCTACTACAATTCACCGACAAGTTGCAGGTGGCCTTGGGGCAACTGGTGGCTCAGGTGGAACCGGCGGCCCAGCAGGTCTTAATGCAGGTAACCTCAGCGGTATGAACTGCAGCACTAACCCGGTTGTGTCGGGCCCAGGTGGTGGTCCGAGTTTTGGTGCCTCATCTTGCGACGCTAATTTGGTTCTTTCCATTCTTCAGGACATGGGAGCAGGAGGCTTGAATGACGGAGTTTATACCGATCTTGGAAATGGTCTTCACGAATATTCGAATGGAACGAACACTGTTTATATAGAAGAAATTAATGCGCTAACAATTATTGTGCGTTGTGAAATAATTGGAATTCTCTACTACACGGTCATCTCGGGTATGGGAAGTGACCCTTCACCGTTGAGTACGATTCAACAAATATTTGATCAGGGAAATATTACAATTCCGGTTGGACCAACTGGGTCAATTACCGGAACTTCTGCTATTTATACTGTAGATTGTTCACCAGTAAGAAATGAACCTCAAGATGGAGTGGACGGCGATAACGGGCCCGACGGAGTTGATGGTGAACCTGGTGATTTCAGTGATGAAGAGGGTGTGGATTGCAGCAGCGATCCGTTAAGCATAGGCTACTCTACATCTATTCCATACGTATGTCCTGAGCTTCCTGCATCCATTGAGGCATTGGTCTTTGGAGGAACGGCTCCTTATCAGTTTACCTATTCGCCCGGTGGTACAACCGAAACAAACTCTTCCGGTATTTTTACCGTGGGTCCGGATCCGGGCAGTTTGTCTGTTACAGATGCCAACGGTTGTACAA
Organism: Flavobacteriales bacterium; assembly: GCA_031378885.1. GTDB lineage: Bacteria > Bacteroidota > Bacteroidia > Flavobacteriales_D > Sanyastnellaceae > JANNEQ01. The sequence goes on along the minus strand of JANNEQ010000207.1, from coordinate 54,086 downwards.
GCGATATTATTCCGACTATGGTGGATGTGCGTTCGATTTTTCCATGGACTGTAGCTCAGATAAACCCTTCATGTCCGGGTGAAAATAACGGTAGTGCTGTATTGGAAGTCGATCCCATATATGATCCAATACTTAATCTTTTTAACGGATACATTGCCGCATTATACTATTTATCAGATCAGTCAGGCAACTTTTATTATCCGAGTTCCTATACGACGATGACTGCGCTATTCGAAAACTTACCTCCAGGTATCTACACGGTGTATCAGGAACAATGTATCAATGATCCATACCTTCAATTTGAAATAGTTGAGTCAGTACCTGTTTCAGCCGATCCTATTGTCACTAGTCCTGTTTGCGATCTGGCTGGAAGCATTCAATTACAAATTGATGGCGGAACTGCGCCATACACGGTGTTGTGGAGTGATGGTCAAACTTCCAATCCTGCCATCGGACTTTTTGCACAAACAATTTCCGTGATAATTACAGATGCCAATGGTTGCACATTTACAGATGTTTATACAATTGGTGGAACCAGCGGTCCCTTAACAATTTCGTTTCAGAATAATCCTGAATATTGTGATTACACCAATGGAAACTCTACTGCAATTGTGACGGGCGGTACGGCTCCTTATACTTACCTATGGTCGGATTCATCTACCAATTTAACCATATTGAATATGGCAGCAGGCAATTATTCTGTTACCGTAACAGATTCCAACGGATGTATAGCAAGCGCATCTACAACAATTGATCACATTGGTGAAATACCTGTAATTGTCGGAAATGTAACCGACGTAACATGTTATGGATATTCCAATGGCGATGTTACAATTACTGCTACTGGTGGATCAGAACCGTACTCTTATTTGTGGTCAACAGGCTCTACTACACAATCGAGCGGAAGCGTAAGTGCCGGGAATTATCATGTGGCTGTTACCACTGCCGACGGCTGTGTAGGCAAGGCGGACTTTACAGTTTTTCAACCTGATAAACTGGAAATTCTAGCTACTGTAACACAGCCCGAATGTGTAAATAGTTTTGGCGGGGCTATCGATGTTATATTCAGCGGCGGCACCGAAGGATCCGGTTACCTCTTTAACTGGTCGCATAATGATCCGAATGAAGATCAGATCGATCTGCAACCTGGAGATTATACGATTACAGTATATGATGCTTTTGATTGTATGGCAACAGAGACTTACACAATTGTTGCACCACCTGCATTCTTTGTAACAGGAGCAGTAACACACGATTTATGTTCGAACAATTCTGGTACGATTGACATCACAGTAAATGGAGGATTGGCACCATACCAATATTTATGGAATACAAATGCATCTGCTGAAGATATCTCCAATCTTGCCGCTGGTTCATATAGCGTAGTTGTAACAGACGCCGCAGGCTGCACTGCAATGGCCAACTTTGTTGTTGACGGCGGCGTAGATCCCATAAAAATTACCTTAGACCAACTCGGAAACGTTAGATGTTATGGTGGAAACACTGGATCAATTTATACATCAACTACCGGAGGAACTGCACCTTATACTTATCTGTGGTCAAACGGAGATACTAACTCGTTTACAGAAAATCTCAGTGCAGGCAATTACTCATTAACCGTAACAGATGCCAACGGTTGCGTGCTGACTGAATCATTTGATATTTTTCAACCAGCACTCCCTTTGAGCGCCACAATTACCGGTAGCTCCATCGTCTGCAAATTCAATACGGGCTACGTAACCATTACGGCTTCAGGAGGCTCGCCGCAGTATTATGGAGAAGGTGTTTTTCCGGTTTATCCGGGAATGAATACATTCACAGTATCCGATAAAAACGACTGCTATGTTACCTTGAACTGGTTGGTAACTGAAGTGGACTTTCCACAAGTATTTTTGGTCGCTACACCACCCTGTGAAAATGGAACGGGAGGTTCGATTACTTCGAATGTTACCAACGGCACACCTGCCTATTCATATTTATGGTCTAATAACGCAACAACAGCGAATCTGACAAATATTCCTGATGGATATTATTCGCTAACCGTTAGTGATGCCAACGGTTGTTCAGCCTCTAGTGTAGCGGAGATCAAATCAGGTCCACCAATTGATTTGAGCGGAACGGCTACTGGAGCCTTTTGTGTGCCATCCAATAGCGGATCCATAAATCTGGATGTAACCGGTGGTTTCGCTGTTTATAGTTTTCTGTGGAACAATAATGCTACAACAGAAGACCTTAGTGCAGTGCCTGCCGGGACTTATTCGGTTGTGGTAACAGATGCGGTCGGTTGCACCGCATCAGCATCCTTTTTTGTGAGCGAAGGTTGTATTTGCCCACCGAATTTCCAGGCTGAAATCTGCGGTCCTTCTGCTATATGTCAGGGTGAAAGCCTCACGCTTAATAGCCTTGTAATGCCCAGCACACAAGGATTTCCGGTCACCTATAGCTGGACAAGAACACCAGCCACGTTTACTTCCACTGCTGCGAATATTACTCAAGCCGGATTAACAGCAGGAACATACACTTATACATTGGTAGTTACTTATAGCCCTGCCTGTTCAACCACCGTGCAACATACTGTGGTAGTTCGCCCGCGACCAACTATTACATTAACGAATAGTCTAACCGGCAACAACACTCTGGCAACACAGTTGGCTGGTTGTGATGTAGTTTTGAATGCCACCGGTGGTACTTATTACAATTGGAGTTTATCGGGAAGTGCATTTGCCACACATTCAGATATATTGGCGGATGCCAATACTATAATCTCTACGAGTTCACAAACAAGAACCTACAATGTAGTCGGCGTGGACCAATATGGATGCAGCAATTCAACCAGTATTCAGGTCAGGCTTGTACCGTTGACCATAACTGCCGCGTACAGTTCTGCACCAGCGGGACCTAATGTTACAGTCACAGGAAATATTCCGACAGCCTATACCAATGCGACTTACACATGGACAGGGCCCAATGGCTACATCAGTGGCCCGAGCACTACGATTCGCAATTTTAGCAGAGTAGGCCTTCCTGCAACATTAGCAGGAACTTATGTAGCGACTGTAGTACAAAATGGATGTTCGAAAAGCGCTAGTTTTAAATTGACCGCCACTGGTCAGATTCTTAAATCACTAACGCTCGATTCAGAAGTGGGTAATCATGAAATTGATATTCAAGGGGAATTCATGGCAGCAGGAGATATTACCTCAACAGAGGAATCGTTGGAAAAAAATAATATGAGTTTCTCACTTTATCCAAATCCTTCGAGCGATAAAATACGAATAAATGGCAATGTGCCTGTTATATCCTATTCCATTGCACGCATTTTCGATATGTCGGGTAACCTGGTTTATGATTATACACTGGGCGAAAAGCAGAGTTTTGATACAGAATTCGATATTTCGGGACTGTCGAATGGCAGCTACTTATTGCACCTTGACTGTGGAGAAAATGGAACCTGGAAGCAGGTGTTTACCAAGGAGTAAATTTTATTTAATGGCTTAATGGGAGTGAAGTGTTGGAGTAGATAGGACCTCGGTTTGATTTATCCAATTTACAAGCAGATCTGTATTGCCCCATTAACTTTACAAGACAACGTTACCATTTAGCTGGCGTTGTTCATATATGTCAGACGGAAGGGTTTTTTGGTTTATTGAAGTTATTTATCTTTTTGAGAGAATAACCAATTGTCTTTTTAGTTAGAGGAGAAAATAATATCGAAATGAGATATATTGCCTGGTCAGGTATTTTTGTTCTGTTTATTTTCGTCGCTTCCTGCGGTTCTGAAGCTGAAAGCAAAGATCAGAAAACTATTGACATAAACCTCGAAGAACTCGAGTCTGAATTTATCCGTCAGATCATTTTGAATGATACATTGTTTGATGGCATTGTGGTAATGGAAAATACTCGCCCAATTGGATTTGACCACCTGAACTTTAATACACATTCCTCACTTAATGCTGACTTGAATTGTGTACAATCGGGCGATATAATAAATCTAAGTGATAGTGATTTATTTCTTTTGTTTAAACAATGCAGAGTCAATCAGTGCTACTCCTGGAAGCCGGAAAAATTCCCGGGACATGAAATTTTGAAGGATAGAGTCGAGCGTCAGTATAGAGACACTTGCTCCCTTATAGGTGGTGAATATTATTGGGAAAAGTGGCATCAAACATTTGGCACTGGAAGACTGGAATGTTCGCGCCCTATATTTTATGATAATGGACATTTTGCAATCTTTGATATAAAAGCTTCATTCGGATATTGTAAGGGGATAAGTGAATGTTGTATCTATAAAAACGTGAATGGAAAGTGGGAGCGATTGAGAATGATTTCCATGGATATCATCTGTTAAACTTTTTTGGATATCCATAGGATTTCTTGATTCAAGCCCTGAGCTTTCATTTCTTCCCTAGCTTTACCCCATGAAAGCCGCCGTCCTTATTCGTCATGGAAAAGCATTGTACGCATTTGAAATTCGCGAAGTGCCTGATCCAACTCCCGGAGAAAATGAAGTCCTCATTCAGATTGAGGCTTTTGGATTGAACTTCGCCGATGTGCTCGCCCGAAACGGTCTGTATCGCGAAGCACCACCACTGCCTTCTATTCTTGGATACGACGCCGTAGGAAGAGTGATTGGCATAGGTCCAAACGTAGATCGTTCATGGATGGGCAAACGTGTAGCGGCGCTTACACGCTTTGGAGCTTATGCTGAAAAGGTTGCCACGAGCATTCTCGGCATGTGCGAAATTCCTGACGACATGCCCGCTGGTGTAGCCTGTGCACTTGGCACACAATATTGCACGGCTTATTATTCCATGAATTATGTGCAGCAAATGCACAAGGGTGAAAAGGCCCTGGTACACGCAGCACGCGGAGGTGTTGGCACTGCGCTGGTTCAATTGTTATTGTGGAAAGGTGTTGAAGTATATGGCACTGCAGGCAGCGATGAGAAAATTGCAGCATTAAAAGAAATGGGTGTTAAAGCCATTAATTACAATACTTCAGATTATGAAGTGGAAATTGCGCGACAACTTCAGGGCAAAAGACTTGACGCCACTTTCAATTCTATTGCGGGAACTTCTTTCAAAAAGGACATGAAGTTGCTCGGCTCAGGTGGACGCCTTGTTCTTTATGGATTTGCCGAGCGCTCGGGTAAAAAAGGTGGTAAACTGGCCACAGCCAAACTGCTTTATAATATGGGACTGATGTTGCCCATTATGCTGCTCGCCACCAGTAAGAGTGTTATTGGTGTAAATATGCTGAAGATCGCTGACTATCAGCCGCATGTAATTGGTGCTTGTATGCGCGATCTTGTGGAACTTTACAAGCAAGGAGTCATTAAACCTCTTGTGGGCGGAGAGTTTTCCATTGATCAATTGGTTAATGCACACGATCAGTTAGAACACCGCAAAACTGCTGGTAAACTTATTGTGAAGTGGTAGTTTTATACCATTAGAGTAAGAGGCTCAAAATCCAATGCAAAGCATATTGCGCCAATAATACCGATTTGGTATCTGTTTTATTACAATCTGCGCTGCGCTTGATTGTAATAAACAGCTACTCTCTCGGTATTTACCACTGTATGATTTCATCTACGGCATGGACTAAATTAAAATGAACATTGGTATAAAATACCGTATCGGAATTACATTACCATAAAGGGAACAGTTTGAATCACTCCGGATCCGATAAATTTGATGAAATACTGGCCGGCATCGAGATTCTCTGTAGAAATGACATTGCCCGATGCTCCACCGCGAAGTACTACTTTCTGAAGACATTGCCCAGTGATGTTATAAACGAATATTTCACCAGGTACATCAGAAAAGATTCTAAGCTCAGTAGTACAAGGGTTTGGATATAAAGATAGCTGAGCACTGCGATCAGACAATTGCTCAACACCAACTGTTATAGAAACATTTTGCGTAGCGGTACCAGTGCACCCCAAAGCAGAAGTAGCGGACAAACTCACCTGATAGGATCCTGATTGAGTAAAGTTATGCACAGGATTGGTATCGGTTGATGTTTCGTTATCATCGAAATTCCACAGATAACTAACTATAGCGCCATCGCTTATTGTACTGGTGTTTGTAAAAGAAACTGCTGGATCACCTGTCCAGGTGAAAGATACATCCGGAGATGGAGTAACGCTTATATCAGTTGCAAAAAAGAAAGAACAACCTGCTTCTGTTGTCGCATTGAGCTGAGGACTGTATGAACCGGCAAAAGGAAATATTGCCTCCGCGGTTTGCGAGTTTGATATTGAAACGCCAAAGTCCCAGTTGTATGCCGAAATGGACTGACCATTAATTTCGTTTGGAAAAGTAAACTCAATAGGCGAATTGCCGCACAACGGGTAATCCGAAATTAGAATAATCTGTGCACTTTGAACGGGTTGTGTAAAATGGACAAATCCTAAATTGCCATTGATTAGGCACTGTGCATTGGAGAAGTCATTTAAGTTGATTTCAGCACATGGATCTGATAGGTTAAATTTAATAATATGAAGTACTGCAGCTTGATCCACATATTCGGAAGATTCTGAGGTGGAGGAAGTATTGCTTAAAAATTCATTATCCGAATTGAAATTGGAGAATGAGTCAAGTTCTGGCTGTTGACTGATTGTCTGGTCATAAGTTAGTTTGGTTTGATTGAACTGAAACCAAAAATCAATAGCATTGATTTCACTATTTGGGCCTGTATATTTGACAGGAATCCCTATGCTCTGAATACCATTGTCATAGGTAAATTCTATATTGGCCAGGTCGAAAATTAATGTGTCAGTTTGCTGCGCAAATGTGAATTGGCTAATTATCAGTATTGCTGCAGTTGCTATATAACGGTATAAATGAGACAGGCTTGGAAAACGCATTGGTGTATTTTTTTTACTTTTTATATGGATATAATTCTCGATTATAACTTATTCTGCAATCACTATTTTTTTGTAAGTGAAATGAGAACCATTGTTGAATCGAATGATATACACTCCCGGATTGAGATGACGCATGTTGATTGGAAGAGGTATAGATTCCTGAACCTGTTTGCTGGCCAGAACCAGAGCACCATCAATGGATGTAATCTGGATATCACCATTAACTGAACTGTAGATTTTGAAATCGCCATTGTTGGGATTTGGCGCTACGCTCCATTGTTCAGTTTGCATAGATGGATTGGCTTGCTTTAAAGTCACAGGCTCGCCATTGAGCAGAGATAGCGTTTTTTCAAAATGAAGTTCTTCTGAATTTTCATTCTTGCGCATCACCAGTTCGGCAAAAACACCATTTGTTAAACCACTCTCCTTATGTCCACTGAAACGGATAGTGCCGTCAGTATTATTTATATAGGTATTGGCTTGCATGGTTTGTTTAAGTTCGATGGTTTCAAAATCGTATCCAATCACTGAGGGCAATGCAAGGTCTATTGAACTTACAAATTCAGGAGAATAGAAACCAATTGGAATGCGCATCAGATTACCAGAGTTTTCCGCTTTTTCGAAATGGATTTGTATAAAATTATCATCACCCGATTTGAGTATGCCGTCAGAGGTGTAATTGGCAAAAGATCCATTGACATCGCCGAGTAAAATAGCATAATAAGTTTCCGAACCAATGGTTGGACAAACTTCAGCCCCAGGGAAATAGCCCTCAACAAGGGTCTGAATTGTATCTGGCACCTGCGGTACAGAAGCGAGTGAGAATCCAGTACCGTCTGAATTTGGGAAGGAACTGGAAATGGTGTATGAAGGATCTTGATCTATTCTACTCGCGTCCACAAAGATCCAATCTTTAGAGGCTTGACCGTTGCTCACACCGTTGTTGTCGTAATTCCAGGCTTGTTGAAATTCTCCAATGGCCAGGGTAGCCCGCTGTTTCAACTGGGTGATATCTCCTGCGCTGACAACACCATCCAGATTAACATCCATTGCAATCATTTGGAAAACCGAAGGTGTGAAGTCACCGGTATTGAGTAAGGTTTTCACAATTACTGCATCCGCAGCATTGATAATCATTTGTACAGATTGAGAATTGTCTATATCTCTCTGGAAACCTATCTGAAGTCCATTTGACAAGTCATGGATAAATTCACCATCCAGATCAGGTAAAGAAGGATTTGATTCATTCACCGGGCTGCCATTCAAATAACCAATGACTTTGGTTGCTACGAAATCGTCTGGATTGTTTTCATCATACGACAGAGGTTCATCATCTAACCAATGTACAAGCTGACCAGAATAGCTTGTCGGAAGTGTCGAAATAATTGCGCCACTTTCAACACTTTTTTCTTCTGTGCCCAGAACATAACTTTCCTGTAAAAAGGGAATTGCTATCAAAGTGGTATCAGTTGCCTGGAAGCCATCTTGCCGAATGAATTCAACACAAAAAAGATCTCCGTATCCACTGAATTCTGTCGATCCGCCCGGAGTACCGTTTAAAAACAGACTTATATTAATGGTACCCGGAGTATCAATGTTGATTGCGTATTCTACCGACGAAGGCATAGCGAGTGCATCAAGGATAGTTATGTTTCCGGTTGGTAACAGCAGGTTGCTGTCGTATGACAAAGTAATGTCATATCCTATGACGTTGTCAACGGGTGTGGCGGCTGTAGCTTCAAGGGTAATACAGAAAATATCTTCGTTGCAGGCCATAGTTAATGGCGTGATTTCATAAGGCAATGCATTTGGATCGGCTACTTCAATTTGAATAGTTTGAGTAGTAGATACTGCCCCTAAGTTGTCCGTAGCGACAACTGAAAGAGAGTATTCGCCCGGCTCACTTGTCCAATCAATGGAGTAGGGAACTGCAAAGACACTTCCGTAAAATTGATTGTTGATGTAGAAGTCAACTTGTGCAATATTACCGTCAGTATCTATTCCACTGGCATACAAACTAACAACTTCAGGAGCAATATATAAATCACCATCTACTGGAGTAACAAATGAGATAGAAGGTGGAGTATTGGCGAATACATCAAACGAAATTGAGTTGGATGTGGTAGTTGCGCCCATATTGTCTTCTGCAATGGCATAAATCATTTGGTTCAGACCAGGCTCAGGTTGAAATGTAAAGGAGTATGGAAAAGTGTTGTCCGCACCGAGTTCTGTACCATCAAGAAAAAAGGTGACAGAATTGATTGTACCATCACTGTCAGAAGCCGTTGCATCAACAGTGAAATTACTGCCTTCAACTGTATTATCCGGTCCACTAATGGTAATGGTTGGGGATTGATTCGAGTTAACATTAAGCAAAACAATATTGGAATAACCTATGCCCCCCACATTGTCTGTTGCAACAGCCTGGATGCTTTGATTCAGACCATTGGTGGCGACGTAATTGATACTGTATGGACTTGAATCATCTATACCAACGCTTACACCATTGATGAAAAACTCTACCTGAGTGATCGTCCCATCAGTATCGCTGGCAGTCGCTGAAAGTGTGATCAGTTCATCTGCGGTGGCTGTTGTGGGTGCAGTTAACTGGACAGTGGGCGCAATGTTATTGGTGACATTAAAATTAGTTAATGAAGTAGTTGTAGAACTGCACTCATTGTCAGTTACAACTGCATAAATGGTGTGGCTGCCACTTTGCGCAACATATGGAAACTGGAAAGGCGCGCTGCCAGCCACTCCAATACTTACATTATCGATGAAGTATTCCACTGAAGTGACTTGAACATTGTCCGTTGCAGCAACGGACAAATTATAGGATTGACCAATGGAGAGAGTTATATTATTGGTAGGAAAGCTAATTGTAGCAATTGGTGGTGTATTCGGCGTATAAATAAGATTAGGATGTGTAAACTCTCCCATTTGGGGATTACTGGCTACATAATTTTCGGCGGCATTGGTAAGTATATTTACCAATTGAATATTCAATTGAAAACTAAAGCCTCCATTGGTGGTAAATTGCCCAATAAGAACCCTGTTCTGTGATGTTGGACCAACTACTCCACCTAGTGCAGCGATTGTACCGTTAGTAATGGTAATATTATTGCCTTCTGTTTGTTCGATAGGATCAAATGCGCTGCCAATACCAAGAAGATTCGGCACCACGTATGAGTTGAGTTCGGTTGGAACGAGTCCATCGCGGCCCGTAGCTCCTGTCAAAGGAAGTCCGAAACAGCCACCTGGATTATTGGCTAAAATGCTTTGGTTGTTGCCTAAAGTTCCATCGGTATCTTCCGATTCCATTACACCAACTTTACCCGCGCAAACCCCTCCGGTGGTTAACCAGGAATCGATGAGTGCAGTGTGCTTTTTGATATTAGCTAAGGATATCGTGCCGGGATTTACACTTACTCCATAGTTAGGGTCATTATAAAAGTTGGTGGTTGTATTGAATATTAAGGAGTGATTAGCGTTTCCAAAAATATTCGAAAGTTTATAGTTGGGAGCCATGTCTACATAAATACGATAGACTGTAGAACCAGGAACCAGGGCTGTTACAGCACCATTACTTAGCGCGTTGGCAGCATCTGCGTCATCAGTCTGGTAGAATTTCTCAACCAGGATGTTCTCCAATCCTTGAGAACGCAATAAGCCGTTTGAAAAGCCAATGATCAGGACGATCAGAGATATGATTGATTTGTACATATGAACAACTAGATTTTTGTAAGTTCTAAAAAATGCAGACCGCAAATCTGCGTTTGTCATCAAATAGAAAAGGTGATTTTTTATTACTTTATTGTTAATTGTATAGCGCGTTATTCTGGCTTATGTTAGGAGAAAGCTTCGTGATCTAATGACTATGGGAATTCACATGGTCCTGAATAATGTAAAGAGAAAGTAGAGATGTGGCTTAGGTCATTTGCTGGTGTGAGCTGGGCCAATACCGTGGGTTATTGGATGGTTCAAATAGCAAGAATAATTTTGTTTGTCAGAGCGCTATTCAAAAAATTGAATTCGTATTGGATTTAAGACAGGGCCAAATGTTAAATGTATGTTTTGCTTTTTTTTTGAATGGATACAACAGGCTTAATTATTTACCCTATGAAAGTCTCATCGTACTTCCACTTTTCAAGGCAAAAAAAAAGAGGCCATCCGCAGATGGCCTCTTTTAAGTGAATCTTTGTTATGATTTAGTTTTGGATAATCATTCTTTCATTTATGATCTTATCACCAGACGTGAGTTGTACATTGTACACTCCTACCGGAAGGTCTCTGTCAAATGAAACATAAGTTTGAAGACTACCTTCTGCAATGAGTTGCTTTGAGCAAACAACGCGTCCTTGCATATCGAAAATTTGAAGTCCAATTGTATTTGATGTTGCGTTATCAACTATCAAATTGATACCAAGACCGTTGGTTGGATTTGGATAAATGCCGAATGAAAAACTCTCTTCATCAGTCATTGATCTTACGCTCCAATCATTTTCAGTTGATGAAGCTACCATCTGCATAGATGATGCGCCACCAATGAAAATTGTTTGGCCAGGGCCGAAGGTACCTTGGTTAGCACCAAAGGTCGGACGTACTTCAACTCTGTAGTGCGTCTGATTTTGGATAGTTTGTCCAACTGGTATAGAAGCTGTGCCAGGGAAATTCAAAGTGATGTTTCTTGTAACGCTGTTAACAGTGAAAGAAGCACCTGTTGGTGTATTGTCTACGCAGCTAACAACCGGAGTGAATCGGAAAGTATAGCCAGTAGCACCACAAACCAATGGATCAGTTCTCAAGGTAGTAGAAGACAACAGAATTGCAGGTGCTGCACATCTTTGAGATGCACGAACTTCTATTCCTGGGCTCGCAGCAATTACAACGTTAGAGCAACTTGGACTTGCACCGGCAACATTGATGATCTCCTGAACCGGAGTCGGAGCATTGTTGGTAAGATTATAAACTGCATTTACAGTTACATTGTATGTGTTGCCTGGATTTAGGTTGTAAAGAACATTACCAAGAGATGTAGATCCTACTGAAGTAACAGTGCCACCTCCGGTAGAACCTACTTGTGGAGCAAATGTGATCACGTAATTGTTAGCTCCTGTCCATAGTGGTTTGAAAGTAGAGCAAATACTCAGAGGAGCAGAGGTGTTTGTTCCGCAACCTGATATAGCCAACTGTTTAATGCAAACACTGAATGCACTTCCAGGGCCGGCAGTATTGGAACCGCAGCCTACGAAATAGGTAGTACCTACAGTAAGACCACTGAAGTTTAATCTCTCCATAGCGCCAACGTTAGGATTGGCATTTTCAGTTTCAACGATAGTGTAAACAGATGGAGAGGTTTCTCTCACCAATTCGATTACGTTATCCATAGCAGCACCGGTCATTTCAATACTAACTGCTGTTGATCCGGCAACAAAGCGATACCAGTTATCCGGACCCGCTGCTACTGACTGAGAAGAATTAGTAGAGTTGGCCAGAGTACCATTGTACAAAGTACACTGAGGATAGAAGGTATTAATCGAAGGAATCAAAATGGCACTTCCAATAGCGTCATTGGCAGGTGGAGCAACGCCAGCAATCACAGTAATATTTACTGCACTTGATGTGGTCGAAACGCAATCATTATCTGTTGCTATAGCAGTCAATACACGGCTACCCAATACTCCTACGTAAGTGGCAGAGTAAGGTGATGTAAGATCAGTTGAAAGCAAGTTGCCGTCAACGTAGAATGCTACAGAGGCAATAGTTCCATTATCAGTTGCAGAAGCATTAATAGTAATAGAACTACCTACGGTATGAGACGAAGCATTTGACGGAGAAGTAATACTTACAACCGGAGGTGTATTTACTGTTCTTGTCAAAGTTGGATGCGTAAACTCACTTGCTGATGGTGACGATGCCACATAATTCTCAGCAATGTTGGTAGAAATATTAATGATCTGTACATTCAAAGAAAATGTAAAAACTCCGTTTGTTGTGAATTGACCAACAAGTACGCGATTAGAAGCATTAGGACCTACAACACCACCAAGGGCAGCAATAGAACCATTCGTAATTACAACCGAGTTACCTGGAGTCTGATCAAGTGCAGCTAACAAAGCATTGCCTACACCCAAACCCAATGTATTGGGTGTAACCTGAGTTGTTGCAATGCTTGGCAACATACCATCCTGACTTCCTGCGCCAGTAATAGGTAATCCGAAACAAGCACCGGGGTTATTGGCCAGAACACCTTGAACGTTACCAACAGATCCGTCAGTATCGTCTGTCTTTAATACACCCGCTTTTCCAATGCATGTTCCACCTGTAGTGAACCATGAGTCGATTAAAGCAGTATGACGGGCAATATTCGTAAGAGAAATAGTACCAGGATTTACTGAAACGCCATAGTTAGGGTCATTGTAAAAGTTGGTAGTTGTATTAACAGTTAGATTATGTGTAGCATTGCCATACAGTGTAGAGAATTTGTAGCCGGCAGCCATATCAACATATACGCGATATACAGTTGAGCCAGTTACAAGTGGAGAAACAGCTCCTTCCGATGTTGCGTTCGCCCCATCAGCAGCATTTGTGCTGTAATACTTTTCTACAACTATACCTTCCAATCCTTGAGCAAAGCTCAGGAAGGGCAACATAAGAATGAAAAGTATTATATAAATATTTATTTTTTTCATTTGTTCGATTATTTCTTATTAAGTCATGTTATACTCTAAATCGATAATGACTTAGTTGCAAGTTGTTCCAAAGGCTGGAGCGAAAATGAGGAAGTCATCTACGTCAGTATCACCGTCTTTGTCAAGGTCTGTTGGACAAGCACTAACACCTTTAGTAGAATTTAAAACCTGAGAGTAGCTCCAGTCAGATAGCCAGTTTCTTCCAGGCTCTGAAGAGAATGCACCGCGATAAGGAGCAGGTTCGAAGAAACCATCAAATGGAGCTACAGGACATCCAGCAATACCTAGTGACGGATTTGGAACTACATCATTCTGAGCTGTGAATACGTTAGTAGCAGTATTAACGGCGAACGTATAATCAAAACCAGGTAATGAGTTACCAACGAAAATTGTATTCAAGTCTGTAGTAGTGAATTGTGTAAAGTCAGCACCACTAGTAATTGCCGTACCAGGGCTGGCGCTGTTTGCACCATTTGTCAGTGGGTTAGCGCAACCTACAAATGCATTACACTTAATTTTCAAAGATTGTGAACCGTTACCATTAGTAGCAGAAGCAGGACCAGCAATGTTTGTCCAGTTGTGCCAGGCTTCACCACCAGCAACAAAACTACGTGTACCGCTCAGAGACTTTACAAGGTTAAGACCTTCACGGAAATTAGCGAAAATAGAATTGTAGATTGAACCTTGAGTGAATTCTTTTGCGTTAATAGCAGCAAGAGCGCTATTATCAGAGGTACCAGGGCTTTTGCTGTTACCAAGTAAAGTTACATTGTAGATGGTTGGGTTGGACTGTGGTAGGTTATTTGATTTGTTGTCATCACCGTCAGCTTCAAAACCGTTGTCAGAGTCTGGGCTGGAAGTCAGATCAGATTTCATTCCGAATAGGAACTGTGCTTTACCAGTCCATCCCAAATCCCAATCGTACATATCGTCGTTACCGAAAATAACAGTGCAATATTTCAAGTTAACGGTACCTCCGAAAATTTCGATGTTGTCATCCGCGCAAGAAACTACTTCAATGTGCTCGATAGTTGTGCCACGTCCAACAGAACCTAATGTCAAACCATTAATTTCGTTACCAACGGCTAGAATGGCTCCGCTGTGACGAATTGAAACATAACGAAGAATTCCTGAATTGTCGTCATCGTTGAATACACCAACTACCTCACCGGCTGCTGGATTGTTGTTGTTCAACATTGCACCGAAACGATCCTGTATGTTAGATGTGGCAAATCCTTCCAATACGCCTAATCCATCAGCTACAGCTAATTTGCCGTTACCTGTTCCAGGCACGTATGGACCATTGGCTGCGAATGTCAGGTTATTAGTAGCTCTGCCTAAAATTACAACACCACCCCATTTACCAATGTTGTTGATTGCATAAGATCCATCCATAGGATCGGCTTCAGCAGTAAAAACAATTGGACAGGTTTCTGTTCCGTTAGCTATGATTTTTCCACCGCGCTCAATAACAAGTGCAGTTGCTTCAGCTGGAATAGCGTTGTCGCCACCTTTAATAACAGTTCCAGGAGCGATTGCAAGAGTTTGTCCAGCTGGAATGTAAATTTTCTGGTCAAGAAGGTATGTGTTTTGACAAGTAAAAGTAGCTCCAGTTGTCAACTCTCCACCGAACGTTCCGGCTACTGCAACGAAACCAGGAAGTGATGTAACGTTAATCACCGGACGTGAAGCAACAGGAGGGCATCCGCAATCGGCTCCTAAATTGCTTTGCGCTTGTGAACTGTTCATAGACCCGAAGATCAATGATAGAATGGCTGAAAAGCCAAGTACCGTTTTTTTCATTTGTAAATTATTTGTTTTGATTAATTATGGTACAAACGTATATGCAACTTTTGGCTAAATGAATATTTCTCTTTTATCAAACGGTTATCTTAAATTACATATGAATGGCTCTTAATATGACCAATTTGTAATTGGAATTGTTTTCCTTGGTTACAATTATTTTACAAATGAATTTTTATGGTTCATCGGCATTTGAAAGCATTGTGCACAAGACGGTGAAGGAAATGTTTTCAATAAAAAATCCGCAGTTTAACCAACGGCGGACGCGATTTATTTGAGCAAGATAGAATTAGAATGTCTTCTGAATTTATTTATATTCTATTTTTCAATAGAGGCAATTCATTTATGATTTAGGTCTCTTGAAATTCCAATTTGCAAGCCCCAACTATACAATCTTCTTTGAATTTCTCCTTGAGCTAAAGGATTGATAGTGTATTGAAAGATGCCGCCAAAGGTGAACGAATACTTTTCATGAATTTTGGCGTTGAATCCACATTTTACAATACCGGAAAATTTAGTTTTAAGTAAGTTTTCATCCGTAATTTCCCGGCGGCGCACATTGGATTCATACGTCCGATATGTCCAGTTATTATTTAATAGAATGCCTGGAGACAAAGAGAGGCCTATATAGGGTGATAACTTTCCCTTTACAAAAACATAATTCAAACCCAGGGGAAGTGAGACATAATTGTAGTGGTAACGGATATCCAGAATTCTGGCTGACTGCAATGTATCAATTTGAAATCCGGAACGATCTAAGCTCAACCCATTAGTGGCTTCTAAATGTTGTGACAGACCATGAGTAAATTGTAAACCATAGTGTATTCGGATAATTCCTTGTTCTAAAGAATCAAATGGCGTAATAGATTGATCAGATTTGGCATGGATTGTACGGCTGCAGTATTGTGGACCTGCCCAAAATAATAAGGCATTACTTCCTTTTAAGTCCTGGCTATTGAGTGCCATTGGAACAATAAGAAGGAATAAAATAAAAATGGATCTCATGATTCAATTTTTTACACAACGAATACTCATGCCGTAATTTTTTCCGAGATATTGTCGGAATATTCCCAATTCATTGGCATCAATATACCTATAGAGTTGATCATCAGAAGTGCCTTCTGTATCCACCCACCAGAATGCCGTGTTGCTGCTGATATTTGTTCGGCCATCGTTTATTCTACAGCCCGACGGTTTGGCATTGAACCCGTGTTCATTCGTGCCAAATAATACAATGTCCAAAGGCCAGCCTTCGGAGTATTGTGAGACTAATTCATTGACCAGATCTCCACCTCTGAAACCATATGAATTGATAGCATCTGGGTTCATTCCAATATGAGACTCTAATGCTTCCCAATCACCTTCGGTTGCTATATGCCAACCATCAGGTGTGATATCCTGATTAAAATCTAATACATAGCCATTATAAAGAACTCCATTAAGCCCACTGTTGATGCTTGTAATAAGGGGAGAATTTGCAGCGGCCCAGAAATTATTTGAGTCAGCTATGCTGACATAGGGTATAGGAATACCGCTTTTGAAAGTAGTGGTTCTCAGATTCTCTGTCATCCACCAATGACCGCCAATTTTCACTGTTTGGTATTCATTGCCTTGATGATCAGTTACAGTGCCGAATTCCAAAGGCTCCTTTTCTGAATCGTCTATTTTGCAAGCGTACAAAAGTGCGCTCAGCAGGAGAAAAAGACCGAGACATTTTTTCAAATTTGTAACTCTCATAGTAGCACAAATAATTTAAAAATTGAACCTTGTGGAGTCTGAACTTTGACCTGATAGATTCCAGGTGACCAGTCGGACAATTCAATGCTGCGAACAAAATAGTTTATGTCTTCGGTCTGATCGTAGCGGTAAACTTCGTAGCCATGAATATTTGTAATTGAAATAACAGAGGTACCGGCAAATCCGGAAACAAGCTCTATTGTGATTATATCACTGGCAGGATTGGGATATACCGAGAGTTTATTCCGATTTTCCATCAGGCCGGGACATACATTTTCAATATTTCTGTCTGCACACCATCCGGGATAACAACACAATGCAGGGATACCATAATTGGCCAGAGAGTCATAATTGCAGGCTAAAGAATCCAGGCAGCCATACCGTACGAGATTTTGACAGGCCGTTGAATCTGAACATGAAAAGGTGGGATCGAACTCGATGTAGTGCGGATTGGTACAGCCGCAAATGAGAGGATAGGATAGCAATGAACTGAATACCTGATCATCTGAAATCAATGAATTGGTTCCCACATAGGAAGTGGTAACCGAAACTCCGTCCACAAGATAGGTCGCCTTAAAGTTGATTCGAAATTCTAATTCCCCTTGAGTAGTGAGTTGGGCAATAAGAATCATATTGCTATCTGCTATCACCCCCTGAACTCCAGAACAGGATAACGAAAAATTATTGCTTACAAATGTGGTATCATTTGTTGATGTACCAAATATGGTGGTGTCAGATCCATCGATGAAGTCAACCACCCCGGAACTAAACCAATCAGTAGGTGTATAACCTAATGTGTCCATTCCATCTGTAATGGTAAGCGGATAATCAATGTTTTGGTTGTTCAATAATCCAGTGGCGATTAACTCACTTCCGCCGTCGTTATTGATTCCGCCAATAAATGAACCATCAGTATCTTGTTGCTTGGGTAAACCAAAATAGGTGATATCACCTTGCTTTTTTGTTGTCTGCCCGATCGTAAGCCAGGTATCCAGTGCAACAGTGCTTTCCTCATATCGCGCCCTTAAAAAGTCTTTGGCAAAAGTTTGACCATCGGAGGAGTGATTATAGAAGGGCATTGTGCTTTTGATTTCAAAAGGATGATCAAGATCTCCAAATATTTCATTGATCACTGTACCAGGGGCCATGTCAAGATAAATCCGGTACGTTGTGGTGTTTTCTTCAATAGCGCCTCCTGTAGTGTCAGTGGCGTCATTTGCATCAGTAACGTAATAAGTTTCCACATAAACATTTTCCAATTGACCATAAAGCGGAAAGGAAAGTATTGAAAGTATAAATGTTAAGGTATTCAGAATGCTACTTTTTTTCATGGGATTAAAATTTGTAACCTAAACCTAATTGAAAATTGGTTCCATATCTGAAACGGTCAAAGTCGGTCCAGCCCGATGGAAGATCGTATGCTCTGATAATGGGTGCATTAAGAAGATCCCGTACAATAAAACTTGCCGTAAAATACTTCCCTATTCTTTTGCTGATTTTAAGGTCAATGCTATGGCGGGGTAACTCATAGACATCGGCTCTTCCACGCACGGCTCCTGCTATCACCAGACGGGGACCCTGAACATTGTAACTGGCAGTTATACTCAATCCCAAACTGTCAGCTTTGTAGCTGATGATGCCATTAATGATGTAAGGGGCCTGCCCGAACATGGGTCTCTCCAGAGTGTCAATGATGGTATATTCTTTTTCGCCTTCCACCACCTGAAAGTCTCTTCTTACGAATTCGGCTACAGATTTAACAAGGGTGACATTAGCCTTTACTTCTAAACCCCTGAATACATTTGCAGTACCCTCTAATTCGATTCCTCTAACAGAGGATTTTCCAATGTTTTCCCATGTTATTCCGGAACTGCCAAAACCCATTTCAATGTGGTTGCGAAAGTCTTTGTAAAATGCACTTATAGATACATTATCGCCTTTTTCGAAGTATCTTTCTATTCTTAAATCATAATTTTTAATTCGCGCAATCTTCAGATCCGAATTACCATAAATCAATGTTCTAAATTCGTTATCGAATATTGCGGCGTCGCTTAACTCGCGAATACTCGGACGAGCTAAATTTTGGCTATAACTCAGTTTAATGTTGGTTGTAGTGTTTTTTGTGGATACAATTTTCCTGATGAAATTCAGTGATGGCAAAAGATTAAATGAATTAATCGTAGCTGCTTTTACATTCGGAAAACCTCCAAGATTTTCTCTCCTTGGATCATCATTGTCATAACCCATTTGGTAGTAATGATCAACATCCGTAAATATGTCAGTGTACTCGCCTCGGAGTCCACCAGACAAACGGGTTTTTTTATTCAATTCGTAATCAGTGAGCCAATAAATAGAGCCAACACTGCTGGTTCCAAAGGAATGATCTCTTTCCGAAGTAAAGTTGCGGTAGGTATAATCGACTATCCCATTCTGAATCACAAAATGATCTTGCGATAAATGGTTGTTGATGTCACCATCCAGCAGCGGAGCCAGAAATACATTATTACCAAGCATCACACGATATTCATCATTGTCTATTTTGCGATAGTTCCGAAAGTAATTGGCTCCGAACTTTATTTTTCTGTTGAGATTGTTAGCAGGACGGACCGGCATTTCGATATTAAGTTTATTTTCTAACGCTGTCTCAATCAGACTCCTGTAATAGCGTCTTATTCCGTCACCTGCGGTTGGTGAAAATTGATAGGATTCTATACTGTCTCCGCGTTCTACATATAGATATTGTGTTACTTTGAAATCGGGTGCCAGACTAGATCCGTCTGTATAAGATGTGGAATAGTCCACTTTGATCCTTTTACCTGGTATATAATGTGTTCCGCCAAATTGATAAATCAATTGTTTTCTTTGTTCGTAGAAAATGTTTTTTGAAACATCAATGTCCTGAAACTCCTCAGGCAAACGAACCGATGTGAATTGGGAAACGTCATTGTTGCCAATGAAATTGGGCATAAAGAAGAAACTGAACTTATTGTTCTCATTCAGTTTTAATGTTCCATTCAACAATGCACTCCACGAATTGGTTTCACGACTCATTAGAGCATTGTCTTGAATTTCGAATAAATAACCAAGCGTTTCATCTCCTACACGTTGAGATATTCCGTTTGGATCAAACCTATTTGTGGAGCTATATCTCAGACCAATTACAAAACCCAGCTCGCGCTTGAAAAAGTTGATGTTGTTTCCAATGCTAAAGCTATAAGATTGATTTAACGGAGCAACTCGCCGGGTCACATCCCAATTGTTTTTAAAACCATTATTGTAGTCTTTGTTTTGTGGATTAATTCTATTGTAAGCCTCAGGCCGGTAAGTTGTGTTGTATAGATTTGTTGCAGTGGAAATGGCATTGGGATCGTCAATTAAGGCGGGTTCCAAAATCCCAAGTTCTACCAACCCCATCCGGAAGTATAGATTCCCTTGTGCGCTGCCGTCAGACCAGCCATTTATACCCATGGAATGATAGTAATCACCAAGTCCGAGACTGACCATTTCTTCGTAAGTGTCTGGATCCAGATTTGGAGAAACAATCTGAGAGTTGTCACGCTTGCGAAGTCCATCGTCAAAGCCCAGCCAATCAGTGGAACTTCTATCCGAACTAATGATATTCCTGAATGTGCTTTGTTGATTGTAACCTATTTGAGAATCGAATTGAACAGTTAGTTTATCAGGAAAGTCTTTTGTTTCGACTGAAATGTAAGCGCCGGCCCAATCTCCAGGCAAATCCGGGCTGTACGTTTTCATTAATATGATATTGTCCACCATCGAATTTGGAAAAATATCAAGTTTGATGTTATTGGTTAGAGGATCAAGTGTTGGTATTCTCGATCCATTCAATGTTGTTCTTACATAGCGGTCTCCGATTCCTCTTACTGTAATTAATCCGCCACTGGTAGAGACGCCTGAAACCCTCGCTACTGCACTGAATACATTGGCGTCTCCGGTTTTCTTGATGGTCTCTGATGAAATGTAGTCGAGATTAGTAGCGCTGTTCATTTTAATGCGCTCCATGTAATTGTTCGAACTTTTCACCGCGCGGGCTACTATATTCACAGTTTGTGTCTCGGTGGTTTCATCCACCATCACAAAGTCCTTTTTTAGAAATGCATTGTTTTTTAATTGAACCGAATCTTCAAAATTCCGGTACCCTATAAAGGTCAACGTGAGGTAATATTTCTCATCAGTTGGCAGCACGATTTTATAGAGGCCGTCAAAATCAGTCTTAGTAAAAACATCTTTAGTGCTTGTCGCTTTGATAACCGCTCCAACGATGGGATCACCTTTGACATCCGTAACCATACCGGATAAAGTGCCTTGTGCAACAATGTTTATCGGAGCCATCCACAAAATGACACCAAGAAGCAGTAAGAAGTTAATTTTTGTTGCGGTGGACATCTGCGCTTATCACTTATTTATTTGCGATTGAGCTTCTTGTTTCTTACTCTTTTTTTGAAACTTTTTATCATCAACCTGTCATCATGAATTGAACCTGATGTTGGTTGACCATAGGTATATTTTATGGATTTTCCCTGAGGGTTCGATATCATAATATTGAGAGACATTGTTATATCACCTGTTGTAGTGAATTGGCCCAGCAGGATTGTGTTGGTTGTGAGAGAATCAGCGCCAACAGATCCTTTGCCCATACAAGCCCACGCTCCATTGTCTATCTTAATTCTTTGCCCATTGGTAGAGCTGCCCAGGACCATAAGCGCCGAGTCCATTTGAAAAAATGTAGGAAAGGGAAGAGTCTCACTGCGTATCATTCCATCCTGTTGCATGGGCGAAATCATACCCCGCCGATTGTTCGCAAAATACCCGTCTTTAAACTCCAGCAAACTGTCTTTGCCATCATAGTCGAACTTCTTGGGTATTCCCAAATGATTTTCACCCGCAGCACCAACCGAAAGCCAACTGTCAAGCAATGCAACATTTTTACCTAAAGATCGCTCCGGTAGGATGTTGGGGTGGGTCTGACCATTTTCTATATGATTGTAAAAAGGAGCAGTACTTGAAATAAGTACAGGACTTTCTTTGGCACTATATACTGCCTGAAAGCGATAGCCCGGAGCAAGATCCAGATAAACACGGTAGGTAACACTCCCGGCAGGCAATGAACCAGAGTGATTGGAATCTGCACCATCGAATGACTGCGTCTCATAATATTTTTCTATAATGAGGCCTTCAAATCCATCCTGCCCAAAAGCAGCAGTGGAAAGTATCACAGAAATGAATAGAAATGTCAGGTATCGCATAATGGCCGCAAACCTAAACAGCCAACCATCCCTTTGGCATGAACAAAAATTAAGAGTACGTGAATAAACTGCGCTGATTGTTTTCTGAATTTGTTTTTTATGTTAAGCGAACTTGTTTTTACCGTTGAGTCATTGGATTACTTGGTTTTTTGTTGTCTTAAAGTAAAATGGAATTTTGACAGATTCGATGCCGTTTTTTACCGAGCTGATTGACTATCAAATGCCCAATCGATATCAATGCTCCAGATTGACAATTTATGATTTTTGTGGTGTTTTTTTTACCTAAGTTGAGAAAATCTTGTGAAGGGATAGAATCCGGGCTTTTTTGCAATCGACCAGCTCTTGACCAGATGCACTGGAAAGCCAGCTCAATTTACCTGACTTTTTTTAAATGAAATTTCTTCGGGAAATTTCCCTCAAGCCTCGCCAGGCAAAGGTTTTCTTGACTTTTTGAAAAGAAACCAGCACATCCCCGGACCCGTTGATAAATACATGGGGTATCAGTATCTTCGCGGCTCCTCATAATAGGGAATTTTATTTGCGATCTTTATATGGAATACAATTTTAGAGAGATAGAAGAAAAGTGGCAACAGAACTGGAAGGATAGAAAAACCTATCAGGTAAATGAGGATGCTTCAAAAGAAAAATTCTATGTGCTGGATATGTTCCCTTATCCAAGTGGAGCAGGTTTGCACGTTGGGCATCCGCTGGGCTACATTGCCAGCGATATTTTTTCGCGTTTCAAACGCCACCAGGGTTTTAATGTATTGCACCCAATGGGCTACGACAGCTTTGGTTTGCCCGCAGAGCAATATGCCATTCAAACAGGCCAACACCCTGCCATAACCACCGAAAAAAACATTCAGCGCTACCGCGAACAATTGGACAGAATTGGATTCTGTTACGATTGGGACCGCGAAGTCCGCACCAGCGATCCAGCTTATTACAAATGGACGCAATGGATTTTTGAGCTCATTTTTAATTCCTGGTTCAACAAAGACAGCAACAAGGCCGAAGGCATTTCTTCGCTGATTGAAAAATTCGAAACGAATGGAAATTACAATGTGAATGCTGCACAACCAGAAGACTGGTACAAAAGCATTGACCGCAAAGTATTTACATTTTTCAGCGCAAACTGGCAAGGTGATTTTTCTGCCACCGATTGGAAGTCGATGAACGAAGAACAAAAAGAACTTCTTCTCATGCACTTCCGACTGGCTTATCTGGCCGACTCGGTCGTGAATTGGTGTCCGGCTTTGGGCACCGTATTGGCCAACGATGAAGTGAAAGATGGCGTCAGCGAACGTGGCGGTCATCCGGTAGAACAAAAATTGATGCGCCAGTGGAGTATGCGTATTTCGGCTTATGCCGAAAGATTGCTTACAGGCCTTGATGGTATTGATTGGTCTGAAAGTATCAAAGAAGTGCAGCGCAACTGGATAGGAAGATCCGAAGGCGCCTCTATTCGTTTTCAGGTTGACGGACATCAGGAACAGATCGAAGTTTTCACTACACGTCCCGATACCATTTTTGGTGTGTCGTTTATGACACTGGCGCCTGAACATGCGCTTGTTCCAAAAATTACTACCCCTGAATTTAAAGATGCAATAGAAAAATACCAGGCCGCAGCGAAACTGAAAACAGAACGCGACAGACAATCGGATGTCAAAAATGTCAGCGGACAATTCACAGGTGCATATGTAATTCATCCATTCACTGGCGCTAAAATTCCTGTTTGGATTGGAGAATATGTACTATTGGGTTATGGCACTGGCGCTGTAATGGCTGTTCCAAGGGGCGATCAGCGCGACTGGGATTTTGCCAAAAAATTCAACTTGCCGATTCCGAATATTTTAGAAGACATCGACATCAGCGAAAAGGCAGAAGCATCCAAAGAAGCTATTCTTTGCAATTCTGATTTCCTCGATGGATTGTCTTACAAAGAAGCCGTTCCAAGAGTGATCGAAGAACTCGAAAAGATGGAAATAGGCCAGGGTAAAATCAACTTCAGAATGCGCGACGCTGTCTTTAGTCGCCAGCGTTATTGGGGTGAACCTTTTCCAGTGTACTATAAAGGAGAAATTCCTCGAATAATTGACAGCAAAGAATTGCCCGTCACACTGCCTGCAGTGGACAAATATCTTCCCACAGAAAGCGGAGAGCCTCCTTTGGCGCGCGCTACAGATTGGAACTACAAAGGCAATACATCTCATCCGATGGAAATGAATACCATGCCAGGCTGGGCAGGTTCGTCGTGGTATTTTTTGCGTTACATGGATCCGCACAACAACGAGACATTCGCCGATGCCGAAAAAGTAAAATACTGGGGCCAGGTTGATTTGTACATGGGCGGCGCGGAGCACGGCACAGGCCATTTGCTCTATTCACGTTTCTGGACAAAAGTATTGGCCGACCATGGATATATTTCCTTCGATGAACCTTTTAAAAAGATGATCAACCAGGGGATGATTCTGGGGCGTTCGAGCCATGTTTACAGAATCAATGGAACGAATAAGTTCGTCACTTTCGAAAATAAAGATGAATATGATGTTCAGCAGTTATACGTCGATGTGAACATTGTTGACAATGATGTATTGGATCGTGAAGCATTTGTAAACTGGCTTCCTGAATACAACAATGCAGAATTTATCCTTAATGAAAAAGGTGAATACACCTGTGGTTGGGCCATTGATAAAATGTCAAAACGTTGGTTCAATGTTGTCAACCCCGACGACCTTTGCGACAAATTCGGCGCTGATACTTTCCGCGCCTATGAAATGTTCCTTGGTCCGTTGGAACAGCACAAACCCTGGGACACCAAAGGAATCAATGGAGTACACAATTTCCTGCGCAAATTCTGGAGATTGTACCACGACAAAAACAATGTCATTTCAATTTCGAATGATGCACCAACCAAGGCCGAATTAAAGACCTTGCACAAAACCATCAAAAAAGTTACAGAAGACCTCAATCGTTTTTCGTGGAATACTGTTGTGAGTACCTTAATGATTTGTGTAAATGAATTACAGGAACAAGAGTGCAACAAGAAAGAAATTCTTGAGCCACTTTGTATCTTGCTTTCACCTTATTGCCCTCATATTGCCGAAGAAATCTGGGAAATGCTGGGCCACAAAGATTCTGTGGTAGCTCAAAAATGGCCAGTACACAATGAAGAATATTTGCAGGACGATGCTTTCGATTATCCTGTATCGTTCAATGGTAAAACAAGATTTTTCTTGTCACTACCCGTTGCCTTGTCACAGGCAGACGTCGAAGTGCAAGTTCGGGGCAATGACCAGACTGTGAAGTACCTGGAAGGAAAGGAAATTAAGAAGGTGATTGTGGTACCGAAGAGGATTGTGAATGTGGTGGTGTGACAACAATCCGATAAAAAATCGAAGAATCTGAATTTGTTTTTATGGAACACCTTATTGGTCATTTCTGAATAAATGTCGGTGCATTAATTGCGCGTACTGACCGGCTGCTTTCTCATGCTGGTTGTCTTGCGTTGGAAGCCGATTAATTCCCATTAGTTAGGGTGAATGAATAGATTGTTGTATCTGATTCGTTGCTGCTGGCAAAGCAAATATGCCCTATTTGTTTTTCGGGAGTATAATTTATTGGAACGAACACTAAGCCCAATGACCACGAAATCACTCTTGCTTTTATTGCTGATAATTTTGTCGGGTAAAGCCAACTCCCAGGACTCTCTCCGAAGGCACGCTTTCTATCTGGAGTATAAAGAAGGCATCTCGATTTATCCTACTGACAGGTACGGTAGTGAACCTACTCCTTACAAATCGTATTCAATTCAATGGCTTACATCTAAAGGGAAAAGACCCAGAGGAGGATTCAGACTGGGATTGACTTAGGAAAATATCAGTATGAATCATGAGGTAATGGACTCCTGGTCGGGCGATGAGATTGGCTCTGCGTATTCATCATATTCCACAGGACACGAGGTTTATTACAATGCGGATTATTGTTATTTGGCAATGGATGCGACTATTCTTTTTTCAGTTTTTGGAAATCATCGAAGAATACAATTATTAATGGGTCTCGACTTATGCTCAAGAACACTGTTGAACAGAAAACTTTATGAAAATTCATTCATTAATTATCAAAGCAGTAGTTCTGGCCACCCACGGCTAATGCCCGACGGAAGCTATACTTTTGTTACTTTTCACTCTTACTCAGAGACAGTCTCCAAGGTCACAGATAATATTGCATGGGTGAATAAGGACTTCTATCTGTTTCCAATTCTACAACTTGGTTTGGAATGCACTATTTTACGGAATTGGAATCTAAGAGCAATGGGAATGATAAGCCCTGGAGCACTTACTCAGGATAATAATGAGTACAATTTGATTTTACCTGAAAAGATCGGTTTTGGAGTGGCGCTTGGTTATGTATTTAAAACCAGGTGAAAGGCCATTTCGTTTTTATTAAGTTAAGGAATATTTAAGTGATAGTAAAAAGAGAGATGAAAATGTCAATAGCTTGTTTGAGAAAACTTTGGGAAGAAGCATTTATAAAGAAATCAACAGATTGGTTTGTTTTCGAAAAGTCGCTAGTAGATAGTCCATTTTTTATCAGCACGTCAGGATTTCTGGTGAAGTGAATGAGTGATTTTATATTATTTTATGCTCTCATCTCCAATTGCTCTACATTTGAATTACAAATTGTTCCATGTTACGAATCTTCTCTCTATCCTTTTTTATCTGTATAGCCACCAACGCGGATGCTCAATTACAATTCAGGAAAAGCCTGACTTATTTTATCGGTAACGAGTATTTTGCACGAGCTGAAAGGACCGGCAAAAGCACTTCTGAAATTACTAGTGGAAAGGCCATTTTTGCTGAATTGCAGCTTTTGGAATCAAGGAGAAGTCGATTGGGCGTGAAACTACTCTGGGACTGGTCTAAAATAGACTTAGGTCGAAGTGTAGTTGATGAAAATTTTTACTCTTCTTCTTCTCATTTGTACATCAACAAGAATGAATATTGGAGTTATAAAGCTAAACATTCTTCCGTTTCGTTATTTGGTTCTGCGTACAGAGTTTTCTATGCTAAAAAAGGCGAAGTTAGATTTATTGCCGGATTAAATGCTAGCCTGCGTTACCTGGCGCATACAAATGTCTCCTTAGATGAGTACTATAACATTTATGAAGAATCCGGTTATCGTGTCGACTCTATATCTGGTGAGAGTTATCTCTATCGCAATTTAATTCAATCAAAACTGCGGGCGTCAGATGAGGTTCCTCAGTTGCAGAAAAAAATCAGAGGTAACTATTCATTTTATTTCGGAATCGAATGCACTGCGAGGGAAAAATACTTTTTGAGAATGGCCTTCTTTACCAATTTTGTGAAATGGTCTTTGTTTCAATCTGATCAAACGAGTAAGTTGTTGTACACTGGCCTTTCATTTTCTTTTGGATATAACCCCAAAAGGAAATACAATCCTTAATCCTCTTGGTGCGCGAAAGACCCACTTTTCATTTCCATTCTCTCATTTCTCTGACTACCTTCGCACCATGAGCGGAATCGTTACTTTGAGTGAGTTTATTATGGAGCGTCAGGCGGATTTCAACTGCAATTGTTGTTAGGGTGAATGCAAATATTGTTGTACATGAATTGTTGCTGCCATTGGATGTTGATTTGCAGGTAAATGATATATCACTATGGTCTGTATTACCTAAACTTTAATCATGAAATATATATCTGCTATTATCTTTCTCATTCTACTCAACAGCCTATCTACCCGAGTTAGCTGTACCAAAACCAATAGATCATGAAGTACTGGATTGGACTCGTATTGTTATTCGCTATTGAAATTATCTGTGCTCAATCAGAAAAGGGTGATTTAAAAACGCTGAATTTCGGTCTGGAGCATTACAGTGCCACATGGGTGGGTGGTAATTTTAAACAAGTGCCCTTAAATTGGAATGGAGTATTTGCCGAAATGGGATGGAAACAGACCGAAAGGTGGACTTTTTATTTGGGGACGGAAATTGCAGTGCACCAGATTAAATTAAGTGATGGCAAAAGAGAAGTGTATTATTCTAATCATGGTCAAAATAGTCATTTTAATGGTTACGAATGGAAGTATGAAGCGACATGGTTGAGTTTTGGTCTGAGTCAGCGTTTTAGCTATTTATTAAATAACAAGCAATCTAAGGTTAATCTTTACTTGGGCGCGGGTATGACCGAAGGAGGGATTTTTTTAACAATGGTGAAAACAGATAATTATGTCAGATACATAGGAGCAAAAGTATCTGATTTTGATCCGTGGGGCTCTGATAATAGTTACGGTCAGCCAATGCGCACATTCGATACCGCTTCAAAGCAAATAAAAATTGGCAAGGGAGTAAGATTTGGTTTTCCTTTTTCTTTTGGAATGCAAATAAAGATCAACGATGTAATGAAACTTAAGTTGGACTCAACTTATGAAGTCTTCATGGCGTCGGTGTTTGATGTTGTAAGTATGCGAACAGTTAAAACTGCAAAATCAATTGCTCTGGCATTGGTATATTCTCTTTAGGTATTATTAGTTTCTCAACTGCAATGACTCAATAGTATTCGCTGGATATCGAATCATTAAGAAATGTTCCTACAATGCTTAGCCAAACTAACTCACCCTCACTTTTCATTTCCAATCTCCACTTTCTCTGACTACCTTCGCACCATGAGCGGAATCGTTACTTTGAGTGAGTTTATTATGGAGCGTCAGGCGGATTTCCCCTACGCATCCGGAGATCTTTCGCGCCTTTTGGCCGACATTGGCATCGCTGCCAAAATCATCAACCACAAGGTCAACAAGGCAGGACTACAAGACATTCTGGGCGCAGAAACCTCCACCAATGTGCAGGGCGAAACCCAAATGAAACTCGATATTTTCTCTGACAAAGCCCTCTTTAATGCCGTGCGTTGGGGCGGACAAGTTTGCGGCGCTGCAAGCGAAGAAAATGAGAAGTACTTTGCCTTTGACAACGAAGTAAGCCGCAAATCCAAATACGTCATTCTTTTCGATCCACTGGATGGCTCTTCCAATATCGATGTGAACGTCAGCATCGGCACTATTTTCAGCATTTTCAGAAGAAAAAGCAGTGTGGGTGATCTAGCCAATGTCAACGATTTTCTCCAGCGCGGAGTCGATCAGGTAGCCGCCGGATATGTCATCTATGGCTCAAGTACCATGCTGGTCTACACCACCGGACATGGTGTCAATGGTTTTACCCTCGAGCCAAGCATTGGCGAATTTTGCCTGTCGCACGAGAACATGAGAATTCCCGAAGACGGCGCAATATTCAGCGTCAATGAAGGAAACTTTTATGCCAGCGGAAAAGGTGTTCAGGCCTACATCGATTGGTGCAAACAAACTGATAAAGCCACTAAACGCCCGTATAGCGCCAGGTACATTGGTTCACTTGTAGCAGATTTTCACCGCAACCTCATCAAAGGTGGAATCTACATTTATCCGGGAACAGAGAAATCACCATCTGGAAAGTTGCGACTCCAATACGAATGTAATCCTTTGGCTTTCATTGTCGAACAGGCCGGAGGAAAGGCTACAGACGGTCGAAAGAGAATCATGGAAATCCAGCCCAACGAACTCCACATGAGGGTGCCTTTTTTTGTAGGCAGTAAAAATATGATCGATAAAGTAGAGGCCATGATTGTGGAATTGGAAGGAGTTCCTGCATGATAAGAGTCTGATAATTAGCGCGGCAGATAATTGTAGGTTTTTTTAAGGACTTTGCCTTAATGCCATTACGCCCTTTTGGCCCGAAACCTTATCTTTGCGCGCCTCAGGGATTTACACAAACCAGGAATTGCAACAGATAAGTGTCAGATAGCCTCGTTATCATACCCACCTACAACGAAAAGGAAAATGTAGAGCGCATGTTGCGAAAGGTCTTTTCGTTGCCAAAAGTATTTCATGTCCTTATCGTCGATGATGGCTCGCCCGATGGTACAGCCGATATTGTAAAGAGTCTTCAGAAAGAATTTCCTGACCAGCTTCATATTCTCGAAAGAAAAGGCAAACTTGGTTTGGGCACTGCATATATCGCAGGCTTCAGATGGGCGCTTGAAAGAAAGTATGAATTTGTTTTTGAAATGGATTGCGACTTCTCTCATAACCCGGATGACCTGGTTCGATTGTACGAAGGCTGCAAAAGCGGAGGTGGAATGTCGGTCGGTTCGCGCTACACAAAAGGTGGTTCTGTGGCCAATTGGCCTTTCAAAAGATTGGCAATGAGTCTCTGCGCTTCGCTTTATGTGAACTCCGTTTTGTGGTTAGGCGTTCGCGATAGTACCGCTGGTTTTGTTTGCTACTCGAGAAAACTACTTCAAACCATAGACCTGGATTCCATCCAATTTATTGGTTATGCTTTTCAAATTGAAATGAAGTACAATGCAAGGCAACTGGGTTTCAAAATTGTCGAAGTTCCAATTCGTTTTATTGACCGCGAATTTGGAACCAGTAAAATGAACATGAATATTTTCAATGAAGCTTTTGTAGGAGTGGTCAAGATGAGATTCAGAAAGATTTCTAAGAAGAATGTAAAATGAAGTCGCACCACTGTTTGAATTGCGGACATACCATCAAAGAAAAATTTTGTCCTGCTTGCGGACAGAAAACAGATACACACAAACTCGACTGGCATTACATTATTCATGAAGTTCCTCATTCTTTCTTTCACCTTGAAAAGGGTTTTTTACTCACATTAAAAGAATTAACAGTGCGTCCCGGATTCGCCATCAGAGATTTTCTCGATGGCAGACGAGCCAGGTATTTTAAGCCATTTACCTACCTGGTTTTATTGGGGACTATTGTCGGTTTGATTAATTTGTATTCGCCTGTCGCAATGGGGCTTGCGAACGATGAAAAAACAGTGCATCTGGTCGAGAGTATAAGGAGTTTTATGGGAAAGTATTATACTTTGGTCAACGTAGCACTTATTCCTTTTCAGTCCTTTATCGTGTGGATTTTTCATCGAAGAGAGAGGAATTACGTGGAAATAATTACCATTAATATTTTTATTGTCGCTCATTTGAGTTTACTCAACTTTCTTAGTTTTATGGGATTTGTAACCAATTCTCAAAGCGTATTAGTGTTATTGGTACTACTTAATTTTCTTCTCAATTGTACCTATCAGATTTGGGTTTATTCAACAGTATATACACGGCGTTCGAAAGAACTTAGAATTCTCAAAGCATTCTCCATTGTCATACTCAGCTTCCTTTTCCAGACTGTTGTTGTTGCATCAGTGTTAGCGATTTATATGAGCTATTTTGCTGATCAATCGAGTATTGAAGTAAATTTTGGTATTGATAAATAATGAAGACACTTATCTATAATGTTACCGTAGTCAATGAAAACATCATTGCTCTTCGCGACGTGCTGATTGAAAACGATTACATTCTGGCAATTGAAGAGGCCAATTCTATTTCTTTAGAATCGGCAGATAATCTTGTGGATGGCACAGGACTGCATCTTCTTCCGGGATTGATTGACGATCAGGTTCACTTCCGCGAGCCGGGCCTTACGCACAAAGGCGACATTTTCTCCGAATCCAGGGCAGCCGTGGCTGGTGGTATTACCTCTTTTATGGAAATGCCCAACACCAATCCTCCGGCATTGACTGTAGAGCTTCTGGAAGATAAATACAAAATCGGAGCGGAAAAATCACTGGCCAATTATTCGTTTTTTATGGGAACCAGCAATACCAACCTGGATGAAATTCTCAAGATCGATTATTCGCAGGTTTGTGGCCTGAAAATATTTATGGGCTCATCAACAGGCAACCTGGCAGTTGATGACAAGGCAGCTTTGGAAAGGGTTTTCGAGAAAGTAAAAACGCTCATCGCGGTTCACTGCGAAGACGATCCGAAGGTGAAGATCAATCTTGAAAAATTTAAAGCCCAATACGGTGAAGACATTCCTGTTGCCTGTCATCCGCTCATTCGCGACGAAGACGTGTGCTATACGTCCAGTAGCTATGCCGTATCACTCGCCCGGAAGTACAACACCAGGCTTCATATCCTGCACATCAGCACAGCAAAAGAATTATCGCTTTTCAGAAACGACATTCCATTATCCGAAAAAAGAATAACAGCAGAGGCGTGTATTCACCATTTATGGTTTTGTGATGAAGATTATGAAAGCCTCGGCAACAAAATCAAATGGAATCCTGCGGTGAAAAAATCTTCCGACAGAGCGGCCATCAGGCAAGCAGTGATTGACGATAGAATTGATGTAATAGCCACTGATCACGCACCACACACAATTGAAGAGAAATCTAAACAATATTCCGGCGCTCCATCCGGTGGCCCTTTGGTGCAGCACGCATTGGTGGCATTACTTGAAATGCACCACAAGGGAATTTTTTCTCTTGAAAAAATTGTACAGAAAGCTGCCCACAATGTAGCAGACATGTTCAGCATCAACAAGCGCGGTTATATCAGAAAAGACTATTTCGCAGACCTTGTTCTGGTTTCACTCAATGACCCATGGACTGTAGAAAAAGAAAATATTCTGTATCATTGCGGCTGGTCGCCATTTGAAGGAACCACATTTACCTCCAAAGTTATTTCAACCTGGGTCAATGGGCAACGTGTCTACCACGATGGCGCGGTGGATTCGTCGAAACGGGGAATGAGAATGAGCTTTAACCGCTAACAAATAAAGAGTGCACAAAATTCTGGTCTTCTTATTGGTTTTCTGTATGGCGTGCAACCGGTCTGGTTCTGATGCGCCGGGCATTGAGGTCATTCAGGAAGAGAAATTTATGGATGTATTGGTACAGGTAAGGCTATTAGAAGCTGCCTACTCGGTTAAGTTCGAGAAGGTAGATTCTACAGCAGGAATTGCTGCTTATTACAAAAATTTGTTTCAGCAGCAGGGTATGACGAAGGCTCAGTTCGAAGCAAGTTATAAGTATTATGCAGCGAAAAAGGACAAGATGGTTGAAATTGAGGAAAAAGTATTGGAAAGGCTTTCCATAATGAATACAGAGGCCAGAAAAAGAGCGGAGTCAGAACCACAAATATCCGCTGATACAATTCCGGTTGTTCCTGCAAAAGACCCGCTGGTGCGTCAGTTTGAGAATTTGAAGAAATGAGCGGCCTGCTCAATGGCTTTGCTAATGGGTAATAAATTTTCGGGATAAATTTTCTTTAACTTATCTGTTTTGTAATGTACATGGAGTGATGTATTCATTACACTTTCTCTGGTCACTTTGGCTTTGATACCCGTAAACTTCTCTCTGATCCAATGCAAAAAACGAATGGATTGAAGTAAAAATGAACTTGTTTTTTTCGTTCCCGGAGTTTTGCCCAGGGCCGTGCTGATTTGCGCGAAAAGCTCTTGCATTTTGATATTCTCAGCTACGGCGATATACCTGTCATTGCTTGCTTCAGAGTGTGCTAATCTGTGCATGATACGCGCAACATCTATTGCTGAAATTACGCCGGTGCCTCCTGTGGGGTAATAGGATAATCCATTATTGAGCAGGGTAAACAAAGTTCCGCTGCTTCTTTCGAAATCTCCCGGGCCAATGATCAGTCCGGGATTAATCACTACTGCGTTCAGGCCTTCCTGAACACCCCGCCATACTTCCATTTCCGAAAGAAATTTCGTAATGCCATAATGGGTGTTTTTCTTCGAATCTTTCCATTCCGTTTTTTCATCAACCCATTCTCCGGAACTTACCTTACCCAGTGCCGCAATGGAACTTACGTGACAGAGCTTGTGTACGTTTTTTTCCAATGCCGCATTCACTACGTTTCCTGTGCCTTCCACATTTACCCTGTACATCTTTTTTCGGTCTGCCGAATGATAGGAAACTATTGCCGCAGCATGATAGACAATCGAACAACCTTCGCAGGCATCGAGTAATGTGCTGATATCATTTACATCGCCCCAGAACCATTCAATCTTCTCGAAATTAGATTTTCCATTGGCGGGATCAAAAAATTCAAAAAGCTCAAGTACAAGTTCTACATCAGAATCTTCGCGACGCAATGCCCTGACAGGCTCATTCAATTGCAGCAAATGCCACATCAAATGTGTGCCTACTAATCCTGTAGATCCCGTAACCAGATTCATGGGACGAAGATACTAGCTTGAGACTTTCACCTATACCGGAATATTTGCATTGGACCTGTTATTCGTGCATTTTTTGGATTTAAAAGCAGTTCAATCGAAAATTGTCTTAAATTGTCTTCCCATAACAAGGACCTATGCTAAGCAGATTACTTATCTTCATTGCAATCAACTTTTTGGGATTGTATCTTGGATCAATCTTTACTACGGGAGGGGTAAATTCAGAATGGTATCAAACCCTCAACAAAGCTCCATGGACTCCACCGGGATGGGTTTTTGGCGCTGCGTGGACCACCATTATGATTTGTCTGGCATTCTACATGGCCTACGCCTGGAAGCTGGTGGCCGACCGAAATATGCTCATCATTCTCTTTGTTATTCAATGGATATTGAATGTGAGCTGGAACCCGATTTTTTTTCAATTTCAATATACCTACTCAGCTTTGCTCATAATTGGTATTCTTACACTCGTAGTGGCTTATTTATTTTTCGGATATTTCAGAGAATTGAAGTCAAAGACTTTACTGGTACTGCCTTATCTGCTGTGGCTTATTATTGCTACTTCGCTGAACGCTTATGTCTGTGTGAAAAATTAGATGTTGCCCAAATGCCAATCCGGAGAGTAAATTTATATCAATGTTCATTTTAATTTAGGCCAAGGACTAATTAAAATGTTACAGTGGTATATGCCGGGAGAGTAGCTGTTTAGTCAAATCAAGCGCAGCACAGATTGGACTAATACAGATACAGAATAGGTATTATTGTTACTTTCGCCGCAGTTGTTTAGCTTCAAATACTTGCCACGGCAAGAAAAGGTCGCCTCAACCCGATTTTAATCACTAATCTTTTTATTGCGTGGGAATATTTTATGAAGTTATTGGCTGGATTGCCGTTGTTTCTCTGCTTCTCGCATTTTACCTCAACATTTCAGGCAAAGCCACTCCGGACTCTTTGTCTTATCTGATATTAAATTTTATCGGATCATTGTTGTTTGTTATCAATGCATGGCATTATGACTCTTATCAATTTGTACTGATGAACGCTGTTTGGCTGGGTTTCAGTGTTTATAAGCTGGCCACATTGAAAAAGTAAAAGTTGTTTGCAGAAATGCGCATTCAGTTCTAAATTTCCACTTTTCCTTTGGAACGCACAGATCACATAGATTCAATACTGAAAACCCTGCCGCACAAGCCGGGTGTTTATCAGTATTACGACGTTGAAGGTCAGATTCTTTATGTCGGAAAGGCAAAAAGCCTCAAGAGCAGAGTCAGCAGTTATTTCTCCAAACAACAATTTGAAAGTGGCAAGACGTTATTGCTCGTTCGCAAAATTGCCGACATCAAAATCATTGTGGTTGAGACAGAAATGGACGCGCTTCTACTCGAAAATTCTCTTATTAAAAAGTACAAGCCGCGTTACAACATCAACCTCAAAGACGACAAAACTTACCCCAGTATTGTCATCAAAAAAGAACCCTTTCCCCGCGTTTTTCCTACCCGGCAAATCATCAAGGATGGCTCAGAATACTTCGGTCCTTATGCATCCGTAAAAATCATGCACGCTGTGCTTGATCTGGTTAAAAAACTTTACCCCATTCGCACTTGTTCGCTTGCACTTACCGAACCCAACATAAAGGCCGGAAAATTTAAAGTCTGCCTGGAATATCATTTGGGAAATTGCAAAGGGCCTTGTGAGGGCAAACAATCCCTTCAGGAATATGATGCGAATGTCGACAATATCCGCAAAATCATACGCGGAAATTATGGCGATGCAATCAAAGAATTGCGCACCCGGATGAAAATCAATGCAGAGAATTATGAGTTCGAATCAGCTCAGGAATTAAAAGACAAAATCGAAGTACTGGAGAGTTTTCAGGCCCGCAGCACCATTGTCAACCCAAGCATTCACAATGTGGATGTATTCAGCATTTCCAGCGATCCCAATGCAGGTTATGTGAATTATATGAAAATCAATAACGGTGTAATCGTTCAGGGATATACCTGCGAACTCAAGAAAAAAATGGAGGAGAGCGATAAAGAATTACTGGAGTTCGCTATTATCGACATCCGCGAGAGATTTCAAAGTAGTTCAACCGAAATATTTGTTCCAATCGAAGTAGATATTTCAATTGAAAATGTAAGTTTTCATGTTCCCCAACGCGGTGATAAAAAGAAAATTCTCGACCTCAGCATGCGCAACAGCACACATTATATGCTCGATGCACAGAAGCAATTGGAACTTGTCGATCCTGAACGTCATACCAACCGCATTTTGACCACCATGCAGAAAGATCTTCATCTCAAAGATCTCCCGGTACACATTGAATGTTTCGATAATTCCAATATTCAGGGAACCAATCCGGTCAGCGCATGTGTGGTTTTTAAAAATGCCAAACCCAGCAAAGCAGATTACCGGATTTTTAATGTAAAAACTGTCGAAGGCCCAAACGACTTCGACACCATGAAAGAAGCCATTTTCAGAAGATACCGCAGAATGTTGGACGAAAACGAATCGCTGCCCCAACTTCTTATAATCGACGGTGGAAAAGGGCAGGTGAGCTCGGCTTTGGAAAGCCTTCAAGACCTGGGACTTCGCGGTAAAATTGCCATTATCGGCATTGCCAAACGCCTTGAAGAAATCTATTTTCCGGGAGATACCATGCCATTGTATCTGGATAAACGCTCGGAAACACTCAAGCTCATTCAACAACTTCGCGACGAAGCACACCGTTTCGGACTCTCCAAACACCGCAACCGCAGAAGCAAAGAGGCTTTGCGCTCGGAACTTACCGATATCAAAGGTGTCGGAAATCATACAACCCAAACATTACTCATGCACTTCAGAACAGTAAATGCAGTGCGCGATGCCACCTTGTCTGAGCTGGAAGAAGTGGTAAACAAAAGGGCTGCGGCCACCATCTGGAAGTATTT
The DNA here is from genome assembly GCA_031378885.1 of Flavobacteriales bacterium. Classification (GTDB taxonomy): domain Bacteria; phylum Bacteroidota; class Bacteroidia; order Flavobacteriales_D; family Sanyastnellaceae; genus JANNEQ01. The sequence goes on along the minus strand of JANNEQ010000207.1, from coordinate 16,681 downwards.
TCATGGTGAGGAACCGGACGCTTAAGCGCTAATGAAATCAAGTCAAACTGAGCAAAGGAGGCTTTTGAAATCTGCTCTTTTCTTTGACTTTTCTTAAGGGTAATCTTTTCCAACGTCCAATGTCAATCAATTGTTGGAGTTTTTGTCTTGTTATCCACTAATTCAATATTTTTGACCTCTAATCGTTTCCCCCCGCATGGCAAAGAAAACTTCTAATCAGAACAAGTGGGTCAAAAGACTCTGGATTATCGCACTTTCACCAATGGCACTGGTGTTTTTGGTACTGATTGCCGCATTGCTCAGCGGTCTTCCCAAGGTGGAACAATTGGCCAATCCACAAATTAACCTTGCAACCCAGGTGTATTCAATCGATGGTAAAGTACTGGGTGCTTATTACAAAGAGAATCGTTCTGATGCCAGGTTCAGCGAAATTCCCGGACACCTTGTGCAGGCCTTGCTGGCCACCGAAGACGTTCGTTTTAAAGAACACAGTGGTGTGGATTATTGGGGGCTTTTCAGAGCCATTGTAATGACCGGAAGAGACGGAGGTGCCAGTACAATTACCCAACAGCTCGCTAAACTTCAGTTCAGTAAGAACTTTGAAAATGTCAATATTGTAAAAAGAATCTGGCAGAAAATCCGCGAGTGGATTATTGCCTGCCGAATAGAAAGGCTTTATACCAAGGACGAAATTATCAGCCTTTATCTCAATCAATATGACTTTGTCAATCAGGCCGTGGGGATTAAATCAGCAGCGCATGTTTATTTCAATACATCACCAGATTCGCTGAATATACAGCAATCTGCGATGTTAGTTGGCATGCTCAACAACGCTTCGCTTTACAATCCAATGGGCAAACCCATCAAGCGAAATGGTGAAATAATCCGTCGCGATTCATTGGTAATGAAAAGAAGGGAAGTGGTATTGAGTCAGATGAAAAAGGAGAATTTTATTACGCAGGGGCAATACGATTCGCTGCGCGTATTGCCTTTGGGTCTTCATTTTCAACGTGTCAGCCATGACGAGGGCTTGGCACCTTATTTCAGAGAAGTGCTCAGAGAAAAAGTAAAGGAATTATTGGGAGAAAAGGATTCCAATGGAAAGTTGAAATACGCTAAGGCGGATGGCTCGGCGTTTAATGTGGATTCTGATGGATTAAAAATTTATACCACCATTGATACAAGAATGCAGGAACATGCTGAATGGGCCGTGCACGAACACTTGCGCAAAGAACTGCAACCTGCTTTTACCAAAGATGTTTCCAGAAGAAAGAAAGATAACTTTCCGTTTTACACAGGTATTACAAAAGAGAATCGCGAAGCCATTATGAAGCAGGCGATTCATGAAAGCGAGCGCTATAAAATTATGACAGGAAAACTCTGTCCCAATTGCAACCGTCCGGGTTATTATGTGGACAAAGAAAATCAGGATGGAAAAGAAATTTTCCATTGTCAACCCAATCGCGAAGGTTGCGACCACACATGGCCGGTATCAACTGAAGAAGAAATTGATAAGGCTTTTAATACACCCGGACCATCTCAGATATATACGATGAAGGGCATGAGAGATACTATTCTTACTCCATTGGACAGTATTAAATGGAGAAAAACCGTGTTGCACGCCAGCCTTATGTCTGTTGATCCGCACACTGGATATGTGAAAGCCTGGGTAGGTGGAATAGACTTCAAAAATTTTAAGTACGACAACGTTTATCAATCGGCAAGACAAGTGGGATCTACCTTCAAACCCATTGTTTATGCAACGGCTTTGAGAATGGGAAAACGCCCAACCGATACAGTAGACGGCAGCGCATTTTGCTGGGGATCGTGGTGTCCGAAAAACAGTGGTGGCGGATATGGATCTTACCAAATGAAGTGCGCTTTGGCCAATTCGGTCAATACAGTAAGTGCCCGTTTGTGTCAGACCTATGGAATTGATAACGTCATTAGTCTTGCTCGTCGTCTGGGAATTACAGCGCATCTTGAGCGCGTCGGCCCATTGTCGCTGGGAGCTGCCAATATTCCACTTTATCAGATGGTAGGAGCTTTGAGCACTTTTGCTAACTCAGGAGTATATGTAGAGCCTACATTTATTTTGCGAATAGAAGATAAAAATGGCTCTGCTATTTATGAAGCCAATCCCAACGTTACGCAGGCAATTGATCCTAATACGGCTTACGAAATGATAACCATGATGAAAGCCGTGGTAGATGGTTCTTGTGGAACAGGAACCGGTGTACGACTCAAAAATAATGGAAAAGCCTATGGTGGAATTAAGTACCCAACCGCAGGTAAAACAGGCACTACACAGAACAATACAGACGGATGGTTTATGGGACTCACTCCAGATTTGGTGACTGGTGTTTGGGTAGGTGCACAAGATCCTACAGTAAGATTCTCCAGCACAGCCGTGGGACAAGGGGCAAACACCGGATTGCCCATTTACGGTTATTATATGAAGAAAGTTTATGCGGATAAAAACATCAAAATTTCTACCGGGGACTTTGAAGCTCCCAAAGGATATGGAGACTTTAAAAATACGGTACCTCGCGGAGAATTTTTAGGGGTTGAAGATGATCCTTTTGATCGTAATGAATACGAAAGTGATTCTTTATCCATTGACTCCATCACGCCGCCGGGTGAAGCTACGGAAGAAATTATAGTAGAAGGTGAAGCAGAACCAGAAAAATAGCAATTTTTTATGCCAATCAATAAAGTAGTTTCAAGCGCGCAAGAAGCCTGCAGAGATATCAAAGATGGAATGACACTCATGGTAGGTGGATTCGGACTGTGCGGTATTCCGGAGAACAGTATAGCACAATTGGTTTCGATGGGAACTAAAAACCTGATTTGTATTTCGAATAATGCCGGAGTCGATGATTTTGGTTTGGGTTTGCTTTTGCAAGGCAAACAGATCAAAAAAATGATCTCCTCTTATGTGGGAGAAAATGCGGAATTCGAAAGACAAATGCTCAGTGGCGAGCTCGAAGTGGAACTTGTTCCGCAAGGTACACTGGCTACCAGATGTATGGCCGCTGGTTATGGAATGCCAGCCATTTATACTCCGGCTGGTGTGGGCACAGAAGTGGCCATTGGAAAAGAAGTCCGCAATTTTAATGGCAAAGATTATCTGATGGAAATGGCTTTCGATGCTGACTTTGCTATTGTAAAAGCATGGAAAGGCGATACAAAAGGAAATCTTGTTTTCAGGGCTACTTCCAGAAATTTTAATCCATTAATGGCAATGGCTGGTAAAATAACCATCGCCGAAGTGGAGGAGCTTGTAGAGCCTGGTCAACTCGATCCTGATCAGATTCACCTTCCCGGAATTTATGTACACAGAATTTTTCAGGGTGTGAATTATGAGAAGCGCATTGAGCAACGCACGGTGCGTGCAAAAGCATAATTCTACTATTTAAATTAAAAATATTCAGTTCAACCCAATACCATGGCCTTAGATAAAACAGGAATCGCCAAACGCATAGCTCAGGAAGTAAAAGATGGAATGTATGTCAATCTGGGCATTGGTATTCCCACGCTGGTAGCCAACTATCTTCCACAGGGAATTGAAGTGGAATTGCAATCTGAAAATGGATTGCTCGGCATGGGTCCCTTTCCTTTCGATGGAGACGAAGACGCGGATTTGATCAATGCCGGCAAACAAACCATTACCACATTGCCCGGTTCCGTATTTTTCGACAGCGCCATGAGCTTCGGAATGATTCGTTCGCAGAAAGTAGATCTAACCATTTTGGGCGCCATGGAAGTGAGCGAAAATGGCGACATCGCCAACTGGAAAGTACCCGGAAAAATGGTGAAAGGAATGGGTGGCGCAATGGATCTTGTGGCCTCTGCCAAAAACATTATTGTCGCTATGCAACACTGCGATAAGGCCGGCAACTCAAAACTCCTTCCTTCATGCTCTTTGCCCCTAACCGGTGTAGGTTGTGTGAAAAAAATTGTCAGCGACCTTGGCGTATTCGATGTGCGCGATGGAGCTTTTCATTTGCTTGAAATGGCCCCTGGTGTAACCGTGGAAGAAATTAAGGCAAAGACCGCCGGGAAGTTGGTGGTGAGTGATGGTGTGAAGGAGATGGTGGGGTAGGTTTTTTAGAATGAAAAATGACGTAGCATTGGATGTGCATTGTATTTCAATACAGAATAACACCCAACGATTTGTTCTTATATATTCGTTGTTTTTTGTGAAGTCACTTTGATTATTGTCTCGCAATAGCTTTCACATTTCTACTCAGTTCAACATTTTTAATACCGTCTATTTTCAGGTCTTCAATAGAAATATTGGAGGAAGCACTTCCTGTGATTATTCCGGAAAAGGCAAGTACATTGTCAATATTACAGCCCATTTTTTTTAGCCTGGCGGCAATTTTTTTAATGTCTGTTATGCGTTCATCATTTACTGATGCTATGAAATCTATTGTGGCGTTTTTCATGCAGATGATTTTATAGGGTAAAAATATGTGAAATCCGGTGAAAAAACTCTTCAATGTAAAAACGCTATTTGAACCAATACGTCTAATTGTATTCTTGTAGTGCCTAAGTTTTGCTAACCGTAAGATTTATCCTATCAAACGAACTCTTCCATAATAAAACTATATCCGCATATCATGGCTCTCATCCATCCGTAAACACAAGTCGCCTCAAATCCCAATTCCAATCACTCTTCAATTGAAAACCAGACCTTTGTCCGTAATCTTCAAATATTTTAAAGTAAAACCAACCGCCATACGTCTTCAATACCATGAATGCCGCGTTGGAATATCCGATGAGTAAAAACACTGAACCCAGTCTTATTTCGCAGACCATTTCCAGATATGGAAGGCAGTTGCTTTCCTTTATCCGGGGCAAGGTCAGGCTGGCCGAAGATGCAGAAGACATTCTTCAGGAAGTGTGGTACCAGTTCAGTAAGCTCAGTAATATCGATGAGTTGGAAAGTGTGAGTGGTTGGTTGTACTCAGTTTCCCGAAACAGAATTACAGATCTCTACCGCAAAGGAAAAACTTCTAACCTCGAGGACTTTACTTTCGAAGATGAAGAGGGCGAATTCAATATCAAGGATGTTCTTTTGCTGGATGATACAAACGATCCTGAACTGGCTATGTTCAAAGAACTTTTCTGGAACGAATTATTCAAGGCTCTTGATGAACTACCGGAAAAGCAGCGCAAAGTTTTTGTAGAAAATGCAATTGAAGATAAGACATTGCAGCAAATTGCTGATGAAGAAGGTGAAAACATCAAGACGATCATCAGCCGAAAAGGTTATGCAGTAAAACATCTTCGTGAGAAACTGATGCCATTGTACCTGGAGTTAATGAATTAATTAAATACAACACCATGAACCATCAATATAAAGGGAGAAGAAAATTTTTTATTTTATTTCCAATAGCCGCCGCGGTCGCATTGGGTTTTGTGGTGCAAGGACTTTGGAATCATTTACTGCCAGAAATATTAGGCGTAAAAGCAATTACCTATTGGCAGGCCATTGGCTTGTTTGTATTGTGCAGAATTCTTTTTGGAAGTTTTTCTTTTCGTGGAAAGCGAAGTGGGCCATTTTCTAATCCCGGGTTTAATGAAAAATTCATGAACATGTCAGACGAGGAAAAGGCTGAGATGAAAGAACGTTGGAGGGAAAGGTGTAAGTAGGGTTTTCGACGTATTTTGGATCAGGATGGGTTCAGTTTGGATGAACCAAAATATTTGATCCATACGCACACAGATGTCTTTTGTAATATCCCGGTAATTTCGTGATTGGCTATTACTGAGATGAAAGAATAATGCATTTGTTGTAGCAATACCAATAAAAGATAGCTATAAGTATGGAACTGAAGTTGCCAATAATGAAGTAGTCATTGAGTACTTTTGCACTTTTATCAAAACGACTGCCGATCTTTATAGCACCAAAAACAATAAGTATTTGACTTATTCCAAGTGTTAAACCCAGATAAAGGACCATGCGCTCAAGCAAACCTTTTGAAATCGAAATATCCAAAAAGAAAAACCTTTTTTCTTTTTCCCGGGTTGTTTTTTCTGGTGGAATGTTTGAGAAGTAATTCTTGATATATGGAAACCATGTCAGGTTAAAAGTAATTTCTCCAAAGAAAAAGACTGTCAGGAATATAATTAATTTCAAAAACATCAGGATTTAATTTGCGGCTAAAAATAGTAATAATTCCTTTATAGTGGCGTATTCAGTTATTCTGAGGCTTTTTTTTCTGCGCCAGGCACTCGATATATCAGTATTTATTTGTTTAGCAACCTTTTTATAATCATCGAGATTTAAAAAGGCGGATACGGTTGCTATATCTTTTTCCTTCCAGGTGTCCACCAAACCCTGATAAAGCAAAAATGTTTTATTCAATATTGTATTGAGTTCCTCATTGGTGCCAATGGTAATTGAAAATCTGACATTCTCTTTTTTCATGAGATTCAGTGTTTTTCGGGCCGAGGTTAATCCAGATCCGAGCATTGCATGCGCAATTTCTGTGTTGATTTTTGTGTCTATTGCTCCATAATACAATACGTACCTAAGTCTAAAATTCAGTTTTGCTTTTATAATGAATTCTTCGATTAAGAATATTATCTCTAGACCATTTTGAATGCTATTTGTAATTCCCTGAAACTCGTCTCCAAGGGTAATTGTCAAGGGGGATTTTATCTTATTGGCATGCTTTGAGTTGAAAGTTTTGACAAGCTTTTTAAACTCTGCCAGGACAGTCTTGGGAGCCAGGTCCCCGCTATTCTCAATATCAGCCATCAAAATTGGGTAGTTCATTTTTTGTAATATTTTTACAAATATAGCAATTTTGTAATATTTCTGCAAAATGTACTGTTTTGCAGAATTTATGCAATTAGGTCTATTTTGGAGTAAAATTACAAGAATGAGATATGGCATCTTAATAGCCTTAAGTGGTCTTATGTCATTCGGAGCTTAGCAAATGAACTATCATCCTGAACTTATGGAATAATTTCAGACTTAAAGAACTTTTTAATGAGTCAAATAAAGTAAACCAACAGATCATTCGTCTACCCTATTATAACAAGTAAAATCATTTAAAATGAACAAATCAGTTTTCAAAGCCATCTTCTTTGGCGCACTATTCGGAGCTTTTGTATTCTTTACAGGCCCACTTATTTTTATCGTATTGCTTCTAAAATTTATCTTCACTCCATTTGGTATGGGTAGGATGATGTTCTACAACCGTGGAATGGGAGGTCATCATTTCGGACAAAGACAATTTGCCTTTGCAGATAACATTCGAAATATGAATGAAGAGGAATATGCCCGCTTCAAGAGCAAGATGCAAAACCCCTATCAGCATTATTGCGGAAACAAAAACGAAAAAAATTCACAATCCTAAAACTCAATTGACATGAATCGCAAACCAAGGTTTTTTATCGCGGCCATAAGTGCTGCCATTACCATCTTAATTCTTGCTTTTTCAGTGAGAAGACCACATTACATGCACTATTACCATGACCAATGCCATCAAAGGGAAATGCAGCAGGAACAGTAATCTTTAACCCGGATTCCGCCATAGGATTCTGCGGCAATGCAAAGGATGTATTTGGCACGCACTTCGGAACTTTTACTTCTGTGTGTTCTCATTCTCCTTATTTACTGAGAGGAGATAAACATACAATGCGTCTTGTAACGGATAGTTTTGCTATCCGTTATCGGATATTCGCTATGTGATTAGCGCTTCACCGGCACTTGATACAAATGCTCCGCACGCTGTCTTGAAAACTCCTTGCCTTTCTTCTCCGCAAAAATCTTCAGCTCCTCCTCATTGATGCCTGTGGTGTCTATTACCTTAGATTTTACCAACCTTTCCAGAATCTGTTTCTGGTAGCCAATATAACCATCTGTTTCGCATAGCAAAGTGCTGAGATCATGTATGTCGTAGATTTCAAAATAGCAATACTTGCCGTCACCCCAAAAAATCAGTTTGAAATAAAGACCTTCTTCTTTGTTATTGCTATACAGGTAAAATGAATAGAGGTTTACTTCATCATCAACAAATGTACAATAGGTAACCTTGTCTACTGTGCCAATGTCATTTTTTACTTTCACCTTTTGGGCAAATGAAATATTTATCATAAAGATGAAAAGGATGGTAGCGAAGAGTTTCATATCATTTCTTATTATGGGGTTATTGATAAAGTTATTTTCTGCCCACAAGAACTATTCCGTTTTTTATCACTCATTCATCTCTACACTCACACTCTCAACCTGACCGGGGATGGGCGCCGACAATTTTGTAATGCGAACCCACACTTTTGAGTCCCGGTGAAAGGCCAGTTTAACAGCACTGTGAATGCGTGCACAAACCGTCTCTATCAACTTTGCCCGTATGGCCATCTCACGATGAACAACATCGCTCACCACCACATAATCTATTGTCTTGGAAAGATCATCATTGGCAGCGGCATCCTTAAAGTTGATGTCTATTGCGACATCTACAATATAATCGCCGCCAATCTTTTCTTCTTCTTCCCAACATCCGTGGTTCGCCCGGATTTTGATATTGTTCACACTTATTTTCCCCATGTTCGGTTAATTGAAAGAATTTTTATTCTTTTTTAAAATGTATTAAAAACTATTTGGCTTTGGCCCACGAATCTTTCAATGTCACCGTGCGATTGAAAATCATTTTCTCTGCTGTTGAATCCTTGTCCATACAGAAATAACCCAAACGAATAAACTGGTATTTGTCACCCAATTTCGCATTTTTAATATCGGCTTCGGCATAAGCATTTTCGATGATTGTCAAACTTTCCGGATTCAGGTAGGATTTAAAATCTCCTTCTTCTGATTGAGGATTTTCTACACGGAACAACCTGTCGTAAAGATTCACCTGCACGGGCACAGCGTGTTTGGCGCATACAAAGTGAATGGTACCTTTTACATTGATGCCACTGGTGTCATTGCCGCTGCGGCTTTCCGGGATATAAGTGCAATGGATTTCGGTTACATTGCCATTTTCGTCCTTCACGAAAGATTCACACTTTACTATATACGCACTCTTGAGTCTTACCATCAAACTTGGAGCAAGTCTGAAATATTTTTTTGGTGCTTCTTCCATAAAGTCGTCGCGTTCGATCCAGAGCTCATTGCTGAATGGAATCTCGCGACTTCCTCCTCCGTTTTCGGCTTCAGGATTGTTTTCACCGTAGAGCATTTCTACTTTGCCTGCTTCATAATTGTCGATAATCAATTTTACAGGATTCACCACCACCATGCGGCGTGTAGCATTCTTATTCAAATCTTCGCGAATACAGAATTCCAACAGACCAACGTCAATCACATTCTCTCTTCTTGCGACTCCTACACGATCGCAAAACTCGCGAATACTTTCCGGAGTATAGCCTCTTCTGCGATAACCACTGAGGGTGGGCATACGCGGATCGTCCCAGCCCGACACATGTTTTTCATTCACCAACTGCAGTAGTTTGCGTTTGCTCATTACAGTGTAGTTCAAATTCAATCTGGCCATTTCATATTGCTTCGATGGAAAGATGCCCAGATTTTCGATGAACCAATTGTACAATGGTTTGTGCACTTCAAATTCGAGCGTACAAATGGAATGCGTTATTTTTTCTATCGAATCGCTTTGGCCATGCGCAAAGTCGTACATGGGATAGATGCACCACTTGTCGCCCGTTTTGTGGTGATGCACGTGTTTGATTCTGTACATCAGCGGATCGCGCAGGTGCATATTCGGCGACGACATATCTATTTTGGCCCGCAACGTTTTTTCACCGTCTTTGAATTCACCTTTGCGCATGCGCTCAAACAAATCCAGATTTTCTTCCACACTTCTGTCGCGATGCGGAGAAGGCCTTCCGGCTTCTGTGGGTGTGCCTTTCATTGTGGCAATTTCTTCGGCACTCAAGTCATCTACATAAGCCAGACCTTTTTTGATGAGCTCCAATGCAAAAGAATACATCTGTTCGAAATAATCGCTGGCATAGAACTCATTGGCCCATTCGAAACCGAGCCATTTGATGTCTTCTTTGATGCTTTCTACATACTCTGTGTCTTCTGTCACCGGATTGGTGTCGTCGAAACGAAGATTGGTTTTTCCACCAAAATCTTTGGCCAAACCGAAATTCAGACAAATACTTTTGGAATGACCAATGTGCAGGTATCCATTGGGCTCCGGAGGAAAGCGCGTCAATACACGACCGTCGTTCACTCCGTTTTTTAAATCTTCTGTGATAATTTCCTCAAGGAAATTCAAATGTTTTATTTCTTCCATTTTATCGGAATATTTTTTTAGATTCTATCGTACTATATGTTCAAGAGCATTGTCTATCCTTATGGAAACTTCTGCTTTACCCAATAACTCTATCATGCCCATCAGATCCACGCCGCCGCCCTGGCCGCTGATCATTACACGAAACAATTGCAATACTTCTCCGGGTTTGATCTCATTCGCAGCGGCCGCATTTTTAAATGTGCTGTCAATTTCAGCGCCTGAAAAATCTTCCAAAGACTGAAATGCCTTTTTCAACTCAAGAAAGAAATTTTGAAATTTGGGTTTCCATTTTTTAGCAATCACTGTATCATCAAACGAGCGCGGTGCATGGAACAAGTAGTTACCGGTGTGCAACATTTCAAACTCGAATTGTACACGCGGTTTCAAAAGCGAAACTACTTTTTCAAGATAAGCATCGCTGAGCCTGTGATCTTCTGAGGCCAATTGAAAGTATTCCTGCACATTGGATCGGATACTTTTTGCAATCACATTTTCATCGCGATTGCGCAAATATTGTTCGTTGAACCATTTGGCTTTCTCCGGGTCGAATTTGGCTCCGGCCTTGTGAATGTGGTCGAATGAAAAGGCCTGGGCCAGTTCTTCCAATGAAAATATTTCCTGCTCTGTTCCGGGATTCCAGCCTAAAAAGGCAAGCATATTGACAAAGGCCTCAGGATAATATCCGCGCTCTCTGTAACCATTGGATTGTTCTTTCGAAGTCGGATCGACCCAATCCAAAGGGAAAACAGGGAATCCCAGACGATCGCCATCGCGTTTGCTCAACTTGCCATTGCCGTCAGGCTTCAAAAGCAAGGGTAAATGCGCATATTGTGGCATTTCCATTTCCCAACCCAGGAATTGATAGATGAGAATATGCGCAGGGGCACTGGGTAACCACTCTTCACCACGAACGGCATGTGTGATTTTCATGAGATAATCATCTACAATGTGCGCAAGGTGATAAGTGGGCATTCCATCGCTCTTCAGCAACACTTTATCATCCACCGTAGAAGAATTGAAAGTGACTTTGCCGCGAATCATATCATCAATCACAATCTCAGTATTTTCGGGAACTTTGAGGCGAATTACATAAGGTATTCCGGCAGCGATGGCAGCTTTTACTTCATCTTCCGTCATGGAAAGTGAATTCTTCATTTTAGCACGTGAGCTGCTGTCGTACGAAAAAGTCTGCTTGTTTATTTCGGCTTCTTTGCGCAGCGCGTCCATCTCTTCTGCTGTGTCAAAGGCCATGTAAGCATAACCTGAGTTTACCAGTTGGGTGGCATATTGCAAATACATGGGCTTTCTTTCGCTCTGGCGATAAGGGGCGTGTGGGCCGTCGCCAAATCCAACGCCTTCATTGGGCTCGATTCCGCACCACTTAAGGGCTTCGATGATATATTCTTCGGCTCCGGGTACAAAACGATTGCTGTCTGTATCTTCTATGCGCAGCAGGAAATCGCCGCCATGTTTTTTGGCAAATAAATAGCTGTAGAGGGCTGTCCGAACCCCACCCATGTGCAATGGGCCTGTCGGACTAGGCGCAAATCTTACCCTTATGCGTTTTTCACTCATATTTTAAGGTCTCAAAATTGGCCGCAAAGGTAGCTGCGATTGGAGCTCAAAACTTTTTTCATTGTAAAAATGAGTGGGATCATTTGCAGGCTCTCTGCCCCCAACCATTTAACCAATGTTTTTTTCTTAGTTGCTGATTCTGTGCGGGCTAGTGGATTTACCCGGGATAAATTATCCAAGTCTTTTCAATACCTACTGAAAATAGCCCTCAGACTTCTACATTTGTGCCCCGATATGAAATACAAACGCATTCTACTCAAGCTCAGCGGCGAAGCGCTCATGGGCGACAAGCAGTTCGGAATTGACAACAATCGCCTGATGCAATATGCAAAGGAGATCAAGGAAATTCACAACAAAGGAATTCAGGTAGCCATCGTGATTGGCGGTGGAAATATCTTTCGCGGTGTTCAGGCCGAAGAAGGTGGAATGGAAAGGACCCAGGGCGATTATATGGGAATGCTGGCGACTTTGATCAACAGTATGGCGCTGCAATCTGCTCTGGAAAGTATGGAAGTTCAGACCCGCCTTCAATCTGCACTGGAAGTAAAAACGGTGGCCGAACCTTTTATCAAGCGCCGCGCTGTGCGACACCTGGAAAAAGGCAGGGTGGTGATTTTTGGCGCAGGAACGGGCAATCCGTATTTCACTACAGATACGGCTGCCTCCCTGAGAGCCATAGAAATAGAAGCCGATGTGATACTCAAAGGAACGCGGGTGGATGGAATCTACACAGCCGATCCGGAGAAAGATCCTACAGCGATCCGTTACGAAAAAGTGTCCTTCTCCGAAGTATATGAGAAAGGCTTGAATGTCATGGATATGACTGCATTTACTTTGTGCAACGAAAACAAATTGTCGATCATCGTTTTCGATATGAACAAAGGCGGCGATTTGCTGAGGGTATGTGAGGGAGAAAATGTAGGTACACTCGTTACTTTTTAATTTTGAATCAGAAAACAAAATGATAACAGAGGTCGATGTGGCCTCATTTATTTAGCTTAATAAGATGTCAGATGAAGTAAAAATGGCCATGGATGAGGCCGCAGATGCAATGGAAAAATGCATTGCTCACCTTGATTTTGAACTCACCAAAATCAGAGCCGGAAAGGCGAGCCCTGCTATGCTGGATGGCGTTCGTGTGGATTATTATGGCACTTTTACCCCGTTGAAAAATATAGCCAATGTAAACACACCTGATGGACGAACCATCACCGTGCAGGCCTGGGAGAAAAAAATGCTAGAGAGTATTTCTAAAGCCATTATGGAGGCTAATCTCGGACTCAATCCACAAAACAATGGTGAGTTGATTATTATCTCTGTGCCCATGCTTACCGAAGAGAGAAGAAGAGACTTGAGCAAACGAGCCCATGCAGAAGGCGAACACGCCAAAGTGGGCATTCGAAATGCACGAAAGGATGGTATCGATTTTATCAAACAATCTCAGAAAGATGGTTTGCCGGAGGATGAAGCCAAAATGGGCGAAGCAAAAATGCAGGAACTCACAGATCGTTACAATAGAAAAGTGGATGATGTGATTGCGGCAAAGGATAAGGATATTATGACGATCTAATTTACTTTGATCGGAATAAGAATGGAAGACTACGACTTCAAAAATCTGATTATTGACAAAGATTCAATGGATGGTGATGTCCATTTGGTTGAGGCTTCAATCGGGATAAGATTTGCTAATTTTATTATTGACTATATTGGAAGACAGGCTTTTATTTATGGACTCGCACTGCTTCTGGGTTTGATTGCGGCGAACAATGAGGCATTGAATAGTTTTCTCATTGAAGTCGCGGAAGAAGAGGAAGAAAATGGTTACGCACTCGCGGATATTGTTTTAAGTATTATTGCAGGGCTCTTGTACTATTTTTTATTTGAATATTTTACAAAAGGTAAAACACTTGGAAAAATATTGACCCAAACAAAGGCAGTCACAGAAGAAGGCGAAAATCTTACTTTAGGTCAGGCCTTGATCAGAACACTTTGCCGCATAATTCCATTTGAGCCTGTTTCGTTTTTTTTCAGATCAAGAGGGTGGCATGATATTATTTCACGTACAATTGTAATTGACGAAAGACAATCCACATTGCCGGATCAATATTGAGGAGATACTTTATACAAACTCTCCCACTTTCCTGCGGGCTTCTTCATCACTTTGTAAATAATCATCCAACGTTGGTTTGGAAATAAATGTGGAGGAATGCATGGTCTCTTCTACCACTCTGGCAATATCCGTAAAACCAATTTTATCTTCCAGAAATAAGGCCACCGCGACTTCATTCGCGGCATTCATAATGCACGGCATGTTACCGGCTTTCGCCATTGCATCGAATGCAAGATTGAGACATTTGAAAGTAGCGGTATCGGCTTTTTCGAAAGTGAAAGAAGGATAATCCATAAAATTGAATCTTGGAAAATCCGATTGAATGCGCTTGGGGTAGGCCAAAGCATATTGAATGGGCAACTTCATATCGGGCAATCCCATTTGTGCCTTCATGCTGCCATCCTGAAATTGAACTATGGAGTGAATGATGGATTGTGGATGCACAATAACATCAATTTGTTCGGGCTTGAGATGAAACAACCACCGCGCCTCGATTACCTCCAGACCTTTGTTCATCAATGTGGCCGAATCAATAGTGATTTTTGCGCCCATCGTCCAGTTGGGATGTTTGAGTGCCTGGGCTTTTGTAACCAAACTGAGCTCTTCTGCTGTTTTTCCTCTGAAAGGACCTCCACTGGCAGTAAGATAAATTTTCTCAATGGGATTTTGCCATTCACCTGCAAGGCATTGGAAAATGGCCGAGTGCTCGCTATCTACGGGCAGCAAATTCACTGCATTTTCTTTGGCGAGTTTGGTCACCAATTCGCCAGCAACAACAAGTGTTTCTTTGTTGGCCAGTGCTATTGGTTTTTTGGCTTTGATGGCGTTGAGCGTAGGCTCTAGTCCGGAAAAGCCAACCAATGCAGTGAGCACGATATCGATTTCTGTGCTTTCTACAATTTGCGCCAACGCTTTTTTGCCCGCAAAAACTTTGATGTCTTTCGACCACAAGGCTTCTTTTACCAATTCGTATTTCGACTCATCGGCTATGACCACCGAATTGGGTTTGTATTGAAGGGCTTGTTCGATAAGCAATTCAGCGCTCGCATTCGCTGTTAATACTTCCACCTGAAACTGATCGGGGTGCGATGCAATGACTTCCAGGGTTTGTTTACCGATTGATCCGGTCGATCCTAATATGGCAATTCTTTTCATGTATTTGAGGCTAACCACTTACCGATAGATATTGTTCAATACAAGTGGTTCTTCATGGCAAATGTACATACCATTCAACGCCCGGGTTTCTTTTTGTGTACATATTTCTTGCTGCTACTACCATCGTATTTATCATGTTCCGATTTGTAGGCATATTTCATGTCTTCGCCCAAAATAATTTCGCTGCCACTCACCATCGAGGATTGAAGATACAAAGGTTCGCCTGTTTCATCAGAAATGGTGAGAAAGGAATAACGATCGAAGACTTTGTCCAGTATGCTTATGGACCATTGGTTCCCCGTAAAATGGGAAAAATCAATGGCCTCTTCTTCGGGAATAAAATGGCAGCCCTCCACATCTTCTGCGTTGTAAAATTGTTGGTAAAGATCCTTCAGTACTTCATGTGCTTTTGCGAGAACCTGGGCTTCGGTGTGTTTCATGATTGAATGGGTTTAAACTCCTAGTGCAAGTATAAAAAAATAACCGCAATTGCTACGATTGAATTGCGGTTATTTTTAGAATGAAAATATTTGAGACCTTGTGCTTAAAAGTTTTTTCTTTGAGCTAATTAAATCGGGGAATAGAAATAATAGATAAGTTCATTTTATCTATTATTTTAAATTCGAATTAATTTTTGTATCGATATTTTCCATCGTCACCTTTTATCAGTTTTAGTGGCTCTTCAGTTGAGGTTTGAAGGTCAATTGGCTCACTTGTTTCATCACTAATTGAAAGAAACTCTGTAGTATCGAAAGCTGATATTTTGAAAGCTGCCAGCCAAATGGCTGTGTTAGTGGAACCCGGATCCACAAATACTTTTTCAATACAGTTTTCTACATAGAATTCCTGATGCAAATCACGAAGAACTTTTTCTGCGATTTTTATTACGTCTGATTCGGGTAGTTTCATTGGTTGAATCAGCAAGCGGTAACGTGAATTAAATTCTATTTTTTCCTTTAGAAAGTAAAATTTTTGTAACTGATTACATCTTTAATTACCTTGGGGTTGAATATAGAATCATTGTTCTCAATTGTGAATTTGGAGTAGGGTATCATTTGATAATGAATCATCCAGTAATTTCTAAAACTAAACCAGCCTGCAAAAGTGATTTGAAAACCGGATTCGTTTACCTTGGAACTATACCATTCCCATTCTCTTAGATTGGGATCTTGAAAGTCGGAAACAATGGATTGAATCGAAAAGAGAAATGTATCATAACCAAAATCTTCAAAGCTCAATTGACTTGCGAATTTGACCACCTTTTCAGGAAACAATGTGAGCCATTTGTCGCTAGTGGGTTTGGTCTTGGAATGGTTCAAAAGTGCAGTGACAATAGATTTGCAGTTTTCAAGCACTTCTTCTGGATTATCGACTCCACTAATGGTGATTGTTGTAAACTTACCATTGTTGATTGGCTCACCATTTGTGGTAGTATCCCACAATGTGTGTAAGTAGGAAAGTTATTCTGAAATTTTTTGACCCTTTTACAGGTCAAAAAAAATTTCGGAGATAACTTTTCGGCAAATTACATACAATATGAAAAAAGAAGATTTGTTAAATTTTG
>JANNEQ010000197.1:0-10832 GCA_031378885.1 Flavobacteriales bacterium | reverse complement strand
AATTGATAAAATCTTTTAACTCAGAAATAATTTTTAAATTTGCTTCAAACATGGGACTTTTGCTCTTTTAAGTTTAGTTACCTCAAAAGAAAGCATTAGTTCCATTGTTTTTCAATAAGTTGCTTAACTTAATGACATTGCGCTACGGGATGTCCGTGGTGGTGATTGGCTTGTGGGTCCATTGTTTTCAATGGGCCTGACTTGCCATTACCAATATGAGAAGGACGTGTGGTCTGATATGCGATCTGTGCCGTGAGGGCCGAACCAACGTCCTCACCCATCAGTTCACCCAATTGCCATTGTCTGGTTAAGAACCAAAGTGGATCGTAAATCTCAGCTTTGGTGCTTCTATCCATGTTTTTAGATCGGGCTCTACCTTCAAGTTTATTCCAAACCATGAAGGGTACACGGGTGTAGGAGTGTTCAAAATCACCCGGCCCGGTATTGTGGTTGATATATAACATAGTCTGATTCTAGTTTTTACTTTTTGTTATCCGTTGTTTTCTGCGTAGCTGAATGAAGGCCGAATGCCATCATACTCATAAGGCTGTGTGTCCTCACCACTGGTTCCCGGGTGGTTGACAGGAAACACATCTGTCATGTTTGCCGGGAAAATTTTACCCAGGTGATTTTCAGGATCGCCCTGTACATGCTGTCCGATGTGTTCGGTTTCCAGAGCGCGATATTTTGCCATATCCACGGCTTGCGTAATACTCATCACAAGGTCATTCACATTCCATTTCCAGCTTGCTTCTTCGCTGGCAGGAACAGACAATAAAATTGTCTGAGGCGCTTCGTTGCCGGGTTGATTGATGTGCGCAGTAATTCCTGCTGTTACATCTTGTACAGGAATGGTTTCGTTCCAATCATCCAGTTTGAATCCTGCGGTTGTGAATCTGCAATATTGTGTCGGTGAACCATCGGGCATTTCTTCCACAGTGATGGCATCAATTGCATTCACCATGAGGTTATATTTTCCGTGAGGATTGGTGGCTCCCAGATTGCTGCCTCCCACCCAAATCTGATCAGGCTCGAAAGGCAATTGTACAGGTTGAAGATTTAAAATACCATCCATCAAGCTGTCGTCCACAGTATTCATTCTGTTGATCTCAAAATTGATTTGTACATTCAACAGGTTGGATATATTTCTTCGAACCATTCCATTGGCGTGGAGCCACGTTTCCACTTGCTGAGGTTCATCTGCTGCTATAAGCGTTGGCGATTGTTGAAGCGCCAATTGCAATTTGTTCTCTGTTTCGCTTGTATTCTGAATGTCAAATTGAATCGATGGGAAGCAATAAGATTTTCCACTCATCAATGTCTCGGTAATAGTGTTACCTGTATCGAGCAAATCAGCATTCAATTCCGGGTTGGTAGCGCTGTCTGTTGCCAGACCTGTCCATTTGGTGGAGAATTCAGCGGCTTTGCTTATCCGGTCATTCAGCAGTGTATGCGCTACTTCGCAAAGTAATTTAATTCGTTCTGCGAATTCATTTAGGTCAGCAGGTATAACATTAGAGGCTGGAACAACTCCTGGAATTCCCATTCTAACACAACCTTCCAAAGTGATAAGCCAGTTCGACACATCCAAATTGGTTGCAGTATTGGGTGGAAATGCCATAGCGGTTGCCAGGTCACTCAACAAAGAATCTGCGTGAGTTCTAAGGCTGTTGATCCTATTGACGAAATCGGTGATCAGCATTCCATAATTCTTGCTGGTAGAAGCCACTTCAGAAAAATCAGATGACCTCAATGGTTTGGCGAATTGCAGTAGCTCTTTCAGTTGAATGAGCATTGGGAAATACTCCTTGAATGACAGATTTCCATCAGGATGTTCATTGGATTCAAATACCAGTTTGCAGGGAGTTGCTTCATCGAGCAACAATGCCTTTCTGATCTGGTAAATAAGGATGCGTTCGAATTCAGAAGTAGGTCTGGTGCTGTCCACATTGACGAGAGCCAACAAATCCAAAGGCTGAAGTTCAAGTTCACTCAGTTGGATATGTGAGAATGATTCAGTATTGTCGTCGGTAGTGGTAATAGCAACCGTCATGATTACCTGATCGGGAGTCATTAACAATTGTCCGATCCAGCGGTTGAGCGCCTGATCCAATCCTGTTCTTGGTGATGAGGCATATTCAATCGTATCGGTACTCCATCCATCATTGATGGTGCTTGTAGAAGTGAAAGTGGTGTTTACAAGAGAAGCCATAGGATAATTCATGAGCAATCGGTTGGTAAACTGATTCGCCTTTAATGGAGATTGAATGACTTCTGGATCTAACAATCCAGAGGAGCCGTCCATCATACCCATAGCCGCAGCAGCACGCGCGCTGTTGCCACTGGCAATCTGATACACGCTTTCAGTAATAACCAAATCACCAAGTGCATCAAGACCTTGAGCCATCTGGTCGATGTGATAGGCTATGATTTTTAGTTCGTCGTTCGTTAATGTATCTTGTAGTGCGTTGTATTCTGTTGCTTCAGGATTATCTATTTCCTCCGGTAAAATATCATTTAGCAGAAATAAATCATTGAGGTTTCCGCTCATTACTGCAAACAGATCTTGATCAGGTTGCAATTGACTTTCATAAATTACTTTTATTTTGTCTAAAATGGCAATACCATTGACCACTTCTCCGGCAACCGGATAAACCTGATCAGAATCTTCTGATACGGTTATTTGGCTTCCTGAGACTTCCCGCATTGGATAAAGTTTTCGCAGGCGGTGAATGGTGAGATCAAGGTTAATATCAGGGTGCGTAGAACTTTCGTGCAGACCATTTTCAAATTGCTGCCCGAGAAGAGCCCCTAAATCATTTCCGCTTTGAATACCTTGTAGCAGGAACAGGGCTGCTCTTATGCGAGCCGAAGAAAGATTTACCGAAGTTCTGTTATAGACACTGGATTGCTCGTGTAATTTGCCAGATTGGTAAGTACTATTCAGAATAGCTGCTGTGACTGCATGAGTCAAGGTTGGAGCGGGTAAAAATCCATAGCTATCATTGTCTACATAAATTTTTGCGCCTATTGGCAATATCGACGATAACTCGGTTGGAATTACATTCGGATCTGAAATGTCCCCAATAATTTGCCTGCCCTCGCCATCATTGGCCAAGTCTTTCTTAAGGTTTTCGATATAACCAAAAGCTCCGATATATGAACCACCGGTAAATGTAATACCCGGATTGTTGATATTGATTGAACCTGTTCGATTGCGAATATTTTTCAGGCGCATATTGAATAAGCCATGTATCCAGGCGTCTATTCTGTTGGACGACAAATCAATACTATCTCTTGTGATGCGTTCTAGTTCTTCGTTGTCCAAATTTGAAAGTAATTCCAAATCAGATTTGAACTTATTGATTTCATTTTTTACATTGTAATTGCTGTAAACTCCGGAAGCAGAATCAGGATTGTGGAGGAATTCAGCTACGGTTCTGAATTGACCGCTTTGATCGCTATCGGTTGTGTTTCTTGAAAAACTAAAAATACCATCCGTTGAGTCCATATTCGGAATCATGAATTTGAGCAATGAACTAGAGCGCCATTTGTAATCTGCACCAGATTGCTCATCAAGAAACAATTGCAGAATAGCAAGATCGCCCGATGACATCGTGCGGTGTCTTATTTCTCCATCGTAGTCAATGCACTCATATTTGTCTCTGCTTCCAATCAGGAATGGAGTTTCTTCGTGGAATCTATCCAGAAGTAAATTCCATTTGGTGAATTTCCATGCGTTATCATTGAGATAAGTTCCACCTGTATTGAAGCCTGCACTGACATAATTGCTGGAATAATTCGGCATTAAGTCAATGTTGTTCCAACTGTAGTGTGATATTTTGCCAAATGATTTAATAGCGTTTTCGGCAGTACCCAAAGCCATAATTTCAGACCAGGTTGCAAGGCCTTCGCCTACAATCATTTTCATTGCCAATTGTCTGTACTTGGCCAAAGTGGAGGCTCTTGCCAACAAGAACAGCATGGATCTGCTTTCTAAAGAAGCAAAGTTGTTTGATCCAAAAATATCCTTGGGCTGTGCCGTTGATAACCACTTCAAGTAACCATTAGGTCCACCGGCAATGTCAGCATCATTCTTCGAGACTATTGCACCCTCGAGCAAAATGGCTTCACGGGCATTGCTGGTCATAAATGCTCTTGTGAACCGAAGCTTGTCTTCTAAACCATAAATTCCATTAATATTCAAATAATCATCACCTTCAGACGTAACAAAATTCAATATTTCATTTGGTCCGTTTTTGGTTGAATAATCGAAACTAGAATAGATTCCTTTGTCCAAACCATTGATGAGAAAATCACGAATGCCTAAGTATCCATTGGGTCTGGTAGCTGAATTAAGCCTGCTCATCATCATATTAGCCCATGGTGTTCCAGTAGGATAATTGTTGAGCAGAGTTTGAATTTCCTGATCGAATGTTGCATCAGAAATAACATCAGTCCCGAGCAGATCACCCAAACCTTGAATTTCAGTCAAATTATTCCACGCACCTGAATTGATCACATACCGAATTGCCATCTCGTATGAATAGGGCAAGTGGCCAAAAACAGACATGAAGTGATTTTGCGCATAATTGGATAAGTAAAGTAATTGTTCACTCGTAGGAGCCTGGCCCGTTTGGCTTTCCAGATTAAGCAGGCCAGTCTGAAGCGTTTGTCTATTATGCTCAATATTTCCAAAATACATATTTTTGGAAAAGTCTTGAGCAAGTTTTCTCCATTCACAATCAAGATAGGTCAGTATCTGACGGAGTCTTTTATTGAATCGCAATTGCAAGTCGCTATTGCCTAGCGTTGAAGTATCGACTTCATAAGTTTTAATCGTATCGTAATCGGCTTCATAAAGTAGTATTTTCTCCCTGATAGGATGGGCAGGATTATTTGGATCGGTAAATTCCTCAATCGTCTTAGCATTCGATTCATTCCTTACCTTGTAATTTTGCAAATTGGAAGTAATGAGTAAACCATAAGGTTGGTTTCCGATTCTCAAACCGGGGGCTAAACCTCTTGCTGAAACATAATTCGTGAAAAATTCACGAATTCTTTTTCTGTTGTCATCATTGAGTAAGTTATCTAGTATCTCCTCCATGTGAAGACCAATTGTTCCATTGAATAGAACTCTGGAACCAATTTGTCCATTGGTGATAGATTTCCCATTGGCACCATCAATGTGGTATGCTGAACTGTAAGGTAGCCCCAAAAACTCAGAGAACAATTGCCCGTCAGTAATATCATCAGAGACTGTTGCCGCAGTGAAGAGCTTATCCTGGGCAAACGTCGCGAAACTCTGGTTGAATAAGGTGTCCTGGCTATTAAATCCTGAAGGCTCGTCGGAGGTATTATTCGTAGGTGTTCCAACACTGAGCAAACTGATACCCGTTGTATATTGATGATTCAGAATAAGATCCTGCCACAATGTAGAATGCTGTTGAATATTTGCAATATCTTTCACTCCAAAAACGACGACCTTCGAAAGATAAGTGTCGGCTGAAGTGAGCGGGACTTTTATGGCAAGGCCTTTTTCTAATGCCTCTTCTTTATCAAATATCCATCTCAGCGATTCGCCACTTTCAATATCATTTCCGTTGACTTGAAGATCAAATGCGTCCGGATCTTCGGCATTAGCAGGATTGAACCCAAATTTAATAGTGGCCTGATCGACAGGTGCACCAACTTGTACAAACTTAATATGTGCCTGATCATTAGCGGCATCCACTTCATTGAATCCGATAGCCACGAAATGTGATGGTAATACATCAGAGTATTGCTGGATGGTCCAGTTTGAATCCTTTGTTTCGACAGCAGGAAAAACAGGACTTCCGGTAAATTGATAAGAAAAACTTTGGGGTAAAGGGGTTGAATCAATGGTACCTTTAGAAGCTTGTATTTCAAGCAGAGTTGTAATATAATTGCTCGTTACATGGTCCAATTCCGAATTTCTTGACCCTTTACTAATGTCCAACAAATCATATTGTGGGTTATAGCTGGTTTCAATAAAACCTTGTACTTGTTGCAATAATTCTTCCGCGGCAGTATATAATACTTGTTTATCGCTTTTACTAAATAGTTTTTTGGTTAGTGAAGTTTTGAGCAGGTTTAGCTCGTTCAACTCAGATTGTAGTTTCGACTTTACCTCTGAAGGCCTGGTATAATTGATATTATATGTTATAGCCTTGTTCTCTGTTTCCATCAACTGATTGAAGTGCATCAATGTCGGGCTCTTTACTAAAATATCATTGATCAGTTGATTGTATGATTTTATAGCCTGTCTGTGTAATACATCCAAACTGGAATCAATTCCGCCTTCACTTGGCAAATTAGCAACCTTCGGGGGATTTATTTCATTTTCATATACAAACAAATAGTTTTCGAAAAAATGAAGTGTTTCGAGAGCCAATACTTGTTGCTCCAGAATACTTTGATTGTTTTTTGCGATGTTTTTACTGAGGGAGTAAAGTGTGTTGTTAACATCCCTTACAACAGTGAATTTATCCTGTACAACAGATCGATTAAAGATTGCACTTCCAATTCTATCGAGAGAAGAAATTGCTCCTGTAATTGTGACATCGAAACCTCTCATGATCTCCTTTTTCAGGTCACTCATACAATCGGTCAGATCCATCTTCAATGAATCAATTGTTTTAAATGTTCTACCCGAAAAAATACTTCCCTTAGTTTTAAAAGGATTCAATTCCTGATCATACTTCTCAAGAAATGAAGTTTCGAAATCGTGCAAAACGCTATATAAAATGATCGATTCGTCTTCAGTTCTGGAAACACTATTTGAATAATTATTATGAATCGATTTTACCTGAGAAATCAAATTTGATATATGTCTTTCAGTCCAGTTTGTATCAGTTTTTAATGGCACAAATGCCGACATATCATCCAAAACCGACACCATTCCGACAAGAGCATCGCTCATTTCCTGAGTAGAACCAGCACATTGAGATTTTAATGATTTTAAAGATGCGTCAATTCCAGTTTTTATACCTTCCAATGTAGGGTTCGACCTATTGCCACTCGGATCTTTTGGGTCCTTTGATGGATTGAGTTTATCGTGCACTAAAGTAAATGCCCTACTGAATTCACTCAGATGCCAAATAATGGTGCTATATGATGCCGTCGAATAATTCCCGGTGGATATTTTCTGAATTAACGTGTCAAAATCCTGTGAAATATTCGATAAAAATGTCTCAGGAGTTTGCAAACCAACATTCTTATCTGAACTTTTTAATTGTGCAATAATTTTTTGAATTTGAGCTACTTCACTGGCAATCGTGGACTCATACTTCAGCACCTTCATATTTTTCTTAAAAGAAGCTTTAACTTCTACCCAGGGGCCATGAAGTGCCTGATCAGTTCTGGTAGAACCCGACTTGTTCAAAAGGGGATTAATGCGACCTTCATACGCACTGGTAAACATCCTTTCGGTGTATTCAGACGTTGACTTCAAGAGCAACATTTCAGACATCTTCAGGTCATTTGTTACGCTCAAACCATCTGCCATTGAAGTAAGTTCTGCGCTAGTGCTTCTCAAAAAGGCAATTGCACCATCAGGTGAAATATACTTGGAATGATCCGATGCAGAAGAAGTCCCAATTAGATCCAATTTGTTCAAAACAGCTTGCAAATCACTATTTGGTGGTGGCGGAACCAGATTGGTTGGGAATAATTGTCGAATGATCCATGCAGCTCTGGTAACTCCGTACTTAGCACATAAAAACCGCCACGCTTCCTTCTGCTTATTCACTTGCCCGGAGGCTGAGTAATATTTATTCCAGTAGTCTTGTCCATCTGTAACTTCAATGTCTGTCAGCGGCTTTTCCAGAGACTTTACGAAAATTTGATCCGGAAAAATTCTCAACCATAAATCATTTCCTATAAATTTTGACTCAACCTTTACAGGCAGCATAGCAATAGGACGTGTTTTATTGAATGTGTTCAGAGCGTTTTTAACCGAACTGAAAGCGCTTTTATTCAGTGTAACAGGATCATTTGGATCGTCCGTATCAGTTGGAATAGTCGCGTTAACCCATGCCTCAAAATCGTATTGAGGAACAGCATTGGTTGTTTCGTTATAGAGATAAGTGCCACGTTCGGCTTTGGAGATTGAAGGCATTGTTTTCTTTTTTAAGTATTGAGTTTTTCTTCTTCTTTCCGGAACATTCCAGATTCAATCCTAATTAAGCCCAAATATTTTCATTTCACATCGTAACCTATTTACAACGGTAAAAATTTTAATTAATTTTTTTATTTAAGGTGTGTATCTCTGGTGTTTTCGCTTGATAATGACGAAACAAAAGGCAGAATGAGTAAGGCCATCTAAGGTGTGATTATGATTATCCCTTAGCTTCGACCTTCGCATTATGCCCCGCCGATATATGTATTTCAATAAACAAAGGATTCACCATGAAATGCTTTTCTAAAGCAATTAAAGGAATGTTTCGCATTTGTTTTCTGAGATCAACTTAGGATCATCCTTAATAAGACTATAGTGAGAGATAGATATTTGGGTGTAGGTCGCAATTTTTTATATCTAAGTTGGGTAAAAAGTTTATTTTGCCAATTTTACGGGGTTTTTGAGATATTGAATTGATGGAACCCTTGATTTTACTGAATGGAATTTTCATAAGTGATTCGGGTGCGGTAACATTTTGTTGGATTAAAAGATTGCATAGAGCATTGCCACTTTATGTTCAAATTGATTCAGGTCAAAATTAATAGTCTCAATCTTTCGATTCTTCCAACAATTACAAATTACTCAATCAAGACATGCATGGTTCAAAGCAGAAAACAAAAAAAAAACATTGTTGTCTTACTAAGCTTTTTGGCCATTTTAGGAGTAATGGACATTTTTATTGCTGTTTTTTTCTCTTTAGGATGCTATTATGTTTTTTCATCTCATTTTTGTGATGTCTGTATAAACGGAAACTGGCTCTGCTGCACATCAACAGATATTGCTCAGTAAGAAACCACAACCTGGTCCAATCATGTTTTCCCAAATCCTGCGGAAGAGGTTTGTTATCTCACCAATTCATCGAATGAATGGCAGGTTTATGCCATCTATGATTTATTCGGAACAAGATTATCAGAAGGAAAGTTCAGGCATCAATCAATGCTGTCACTTTCGGATTTTCCTCATGGAGTTTATCTTGTTCGATTTAATGCAGGTGCTGGTGAGGAGGTGGTGAGGTTGGTGCATTAGGGAGGTATTGGGACGTCAGAGACAAGTTTAAATTGAGGTGTGTATTAAACTCATTCGCTTTCAAGAAATAGTACCATTCCAGTATTATTTGCTTGAAATCATGCGTTGGAAGAATTATGGTATACTCTTCATTAAAATTATAAGATATTGTAGTGTTTTGGCTGTCAATAATAACCAGATTATCATCGTATGCAAATTGTTCAGTTGAAGCAGAACTTACAACCCCATCAATCAGAGGAACATAATAATTCATGATTGTTTCCGAATTTGATTTCAGAAAAATCAGAAAGCTGCTCAATTGCAATGCTTGGTTTGAAATTGATTCAATGGATTCATAACTGCCAAATCCCACCAGGGTTTTAGTAAATAGCAAGCCATATTGTGAGTGAAAAGTCATTGGTAATTTATTAATTATTAAGTTATTATGTCAGGATCATTAGCACTCAGTGAATTTATTAGACTCTCAACTGTTAGATTATGATATTTTTCAAATCGCCCGTTCTCATCTGTCGAATATTCCGTTGGGAAAAAATAGATATCTCCAGCATCTGGTCCTGATACTTTGGCACAAAAAGTCAAACCATCCGAATCAAACAAAGGAACAAATTTCACTTCACCCATTTTACGAAACACCAATTCTCTTACAAAATCTGATATCGGTGTCATGCCTGGCCATCCATTCAATTCGAAAAAGCCTGTTAATTTCCGAGAATGTCCCGGTGAAGCCGGAAAGTAACATTCTTCTACACTGCAGCCGGCATAATTGAAAATCACATCCCTTATATCCGGAGGAAGTATAATATTGAATTCTTGTTCAAAATTCTGAAGTTCCTCAAGGGATGGCGCATCAGACAATCTTTTTATAATCGTTAATTGCTTCATAATTATTTGTTTGTTTTTATCAATGTTGCCGGTACATTTTCGATAATCGGAAACTGCACCCTCATTTGCAATTCCTTCCACAAGAGCCTATTCATGGGCGTCATTTTTTATTAAATAGAATTATACAGAATCGTCAGTGTATGGATTGTATAATGCATTAACAAATTCTTCTAATGAAGAACAGATAAGAAAGAATGGGTTTTCATCTCCATCGTATGCATAGTTCATGAAAATTTGACTAAAAGTGTCAGGATTTAAGGAGTAGCAGGCGTGATTAGAACCAATATCAGATGCAATGGGGATCCATGAACCTCGATCGTATCGTGGCCCTTCAGTTTTCATATCATTATAGTTGTCCAACCACCTTTCAATGCTGAAGTTGTTGCCTTTGAACTTAACTTCTAGGAAACCAGAAAATTCAATCCCCCCATCAGGATCACTTTCATCCGTGCCAGGAAATACACATTCGTGAGTAAAAGCTCCTTGATGTAGAGATAAAAAACTGATAAGATCTGGCGGAAAAGTAATTCCAAACTTGGTTTCTACATGTGCAATGTCTGCCGGATTCAAGGGAACTAATCCCTCAGGGCTACCGCATGATTAACAACTGAATATCAGCAACATATTAACTGAGTTGATTAAACTATTGTTTAGTTTTTTTTTATTTGGCCATAAAAAAACGGTATGAATATCGAAGCTCATTTTTCAAAACTCACTGATCCAC
>JANNEQ010000149.1:0-65622 GCA_031378885.1 Flavobacteriales bacterium | reverse complement strand
AAATAATATAGTCCAACCTGCCTGCCGGCAAAGGCAGGTTTCGGCTACGCCTCATAGTACTATTTATTTTTAGTGGCGGCATAACCAATTCACAAAATAATTTACCCTTTGGGTTAAATTATATTTGGAATTGGTATTATTTAACTGCGACAAACGGCAACAAAGGCCAATCGGATCATTGACCGGATAATTACATTTTACGTTGAATTTATTTCGGACAAGTTCAGAGCGCCCAAATGGATTAAAGGATTTGTGGGATCAACCGCAAAAGTTGGGGAGTGATGAAGCAAGTTGACTGGATTGACTATGTCCGGAGGACTTATATGTTATTAACCCCGGCCTGCCCTAACTGAACAGTTGGGGGTGGAACCCATTAGTGTTCGAAACCTTTGGAAGGCCTCTTTAAATTGAGGTTAAACGCTGCGTGTTTGCTTATTGCAAAATGAGATTCCGATTAGAATCAATGTCCAATCACTTTCGCCCAAACTCCGGGACGGCCTTTATCATTTTTCCTGGCCTGTCCTTATGGGAAAAATGATTGCTGCGGTAGCTTAAAAGCGGCCCCCTGTTTGATCCCCATGATTTCCATGGGGAGAGTTTGGGCCGCTTGCGGGTAAGCCAATCTATTTTCCGGCCTGTCCCTCTGGGGAAAAATGATAACAGCCTTGATTTTTTTCGTTCTTTTTTGATCAAGCAAAAAAGGACACGAAGAATAATGTCTAAAGTCCATTAAAGTAGTTGCCTTCAGAAAATTGAACCGGCGAAGTATGTTCTTGTTAATTCGTTGAAATTATCGTTATTACGCGAATTCGCAAGGTTTCGAACACTTGTGGGGTGGAACCTGGGGTTAATAACATTAAGCCTGCTTATTCAATTTTTCAAATCAAAGTCACTCTCCAACTTTTGCTGTTGATCCGATTTGTGGGCAACTGAGGTGAATACAATGATGGTGTGCAATGCCGTTATTGCTTCTACACCAATTTGGAATCTGCCGTAGTAGAATCTGCGCTTCGCTTGATTTGACTAAACAGCTACTCTCTCGGTATATACCACTGTAACATTTTCATTAGTCTTTGGCCTAAATTAAAATGAACATTGGTATTATACCGATTCGGTATCTGTATTAGTCAAATCTGCGCTGCGCTTGATTTGACTAAACAGCTACTCTCTCGGCATATACCACTGTAACATTTTTATTAGTCTTTGGACTAAATTAAAATGAACATTGGTATTACTTGCTCAAATACAAATTCCTTTCTGAATAAATTGTCCTGAAAAATGGATCGCGCAAGTCTTTGATAAAACGGATGGCTTCACCGGTACTTTTCATCTCTGGTCCAAGCTCTTTATTCACTTCCGGGAATTTTTCGTAACTGAATACCGGAATTTTTATCGCATACCCATTTCTCTTTGGGTTGAATTTAAAATCACTTATCTTTTTGTCGCCCAGCATCAATTTGGTAGCATAGTTAACATAAGGTTCGTCATAAGCTTTGGCGATGAAGGGAACAGTGCGGCTGGCACGCGGATTGGCCTCAATTACATAAACAATATCATCTTTGATGGCGAACTGAATATTGATCAGGCCTTTTACTTCCAGTGCCTGTGCAATATTCCGGGTGTGCTCCTCAATTTGTGTGATGAGAAAATCGCCGAGGTTGTAGGGAGGCAATACGGCAAATGAATCGCCACTGTGAATACCGGCCGGCTCAATGTGCTGCATGATGCCAATGATATACACATCTTTTCCATCGCAGATGGCATCAGCTTCTGCTTCTATTGCGCCTTCGAGAAAGTGATCGAGCAATATCTGATTTTCTGGCATGTCGTTCAGAATGTTCACCACATGTTGTTCGAGTTCATTCTCATTGATTACGATCTTCATCTTTTGTCCACCCAATACATAACTCGGGCGAACCAATAACGGAAAACCGAGTCCTTTCGAAAGCTCTATGGCTTGTTCTGCATTTTGTACGACGCCAAATTCCGGATAAGGAATGTTCAGGTCTTTCAAAAGATTAGAAAATCTGCCGCGGTCTTCAGCCAGGTCGAGTGAATCGAAACTGGTGCCGATAATCTTTATGCCGTATCGATTTAGTTTTTCTGCAAGTTTAAGAGCCGTTTGCCCGCCGAGTTGAACAATCACTCCTTCGGGTTTTTCGTGTTGAATGATGTCGTAGATATGTTCCCAGAATACAGGTTCAAAATACAGTTTGTCGGAAGTATCGAAATCGGTAGATACTGTTTCCGGATTGCAATTGATCATGATGGTTTCATAACCACATTCCTTGGCTGCCAATACGCCGTGCACACAACTGTAATCGAATTCTATTCCTTGTCCGATACGATTGGGGCCACTTCCCAGCACAATAATTTTCTTTTTGTCAGAAACCACACTTTCATTTTCGCCTTCAAAAGTGCTATAATAATAAGGAGTTTGTGCCGCAAATTCTCCGGCACAAGTATCAACAAGTTTGTACACTCTTTTGATTCCCATTTCCATGCGTTTCTTGTGTACTTCACTTTCCAGGCAACGAAGCAAATGCGCTATCTGTCGGTCTGCATAACCTTTTTGTTTGGCATCGAACATCATCTCTCTGGGGAGAGTGTCAATGGAGAATTTCTCTATTTGTTTTTCGAGTAAAATGAGTTCCTCAATTTGTCTCAAAAACCAGAAGTCAATTTTGGTTTTTTCCTGAATGGTTTTAAAAGGAATTCCCAGTTTGATGGCGTCGTATATATGGAATAATCTGTTCCAACTCGGGCGCTCAAGGGAAGCCAACAGTTGTGCCTGATCCCGCACTTCGCGGCCATCTGCTCCCAGACCATTTCTTTTGATCTCCAGCGACTGACAAGCTTTTTGCAATGCTTCCTGAAAACTGCGGCCAATGCCCATTACCTCACCCACACTTTTCATTTGCAATCCAAGTTCGCGGTTGCTTCCGGGGAATTTGTCAAAATTCCAGCGCGGTATTTTAACAATGACATAATCCAAAGTCGGTTCGAAAAATGCCGAAGTTGATTTGGTGATTTGATTTTTTAATTCATCCAGATGGTAACCAATCGCCAGTTTCGCAGCAATTTTTGCAATGGGATAACCAGTTGCCTTCGAAGCAAGAGCAGAAGATCGTGATACACGCGGATTAATTTCAATGGCAATAATATCCTCTTTTTCATCGGGACTCACTGCGAATTGGACATTACAACCTCCGGCAAAATTTCCGATGGCCCTCATCATTTTGATGGCCATATCGCGCATTTTTTGGTAAGTGGTATCGCTGAGTGTCATGGCTGGAGCGACTGTAATACTATCTCCTGTATGAATACCGAGTGGATCGAAATTTTCGATCGAACAAATGATGACTACATTATCATTGTCATCGCGCAACAATTCCAATTCATATTCTTTCCAGCCCAACAACGCCTTGTCTATCATTACTTCGTGAATGGGCGAAAGGTGTAAACCACGGGTTAGTAATTTATCGAAATCGGCCTGCTGATAGACCAGTGCTGCGCCGCTTCCACCAAGCGTATAGGAAGCGCGGATGCACAAGGGAAAACCATATTCCTGTGCAATTTCTTTTCCCTCCAGAAATGATTTGGCTGTAGATTGTGGGGCCATCGCAATCCCGATTTTCTCCATCAACTTGCGGAAAGATTCGCGGTTTTCTGTGATTTCGATGGCTTTGGTATCCACACCAATCATACGCACATTGTGCTCTTCCCAGATTCCCATTTCCTCGCATTGTATGGCAAGGTTGAGGGCAGTCTGCCCACCCATTGTGGGCAGTACTGCATCAATTTTATGCTTGGAAAGAATTTGAAGAATACTTTCCGTTTCAAGAGGAAGAAGATAAATATTATCTGCTACCAACTTGTCTGTCATGATGGTGGCCGGATTGCTGTTGATAAGGGTAACTTCAATTCCTTCTTCACGAAGGGAGCGGGCGGCTTGGGAACCTGAGTAGTCGAATTCGCAGGCCTGACCTATCACAATTGGTCCTGAACCGATAATCAGAACCGACTTAATACTTTTGTCTTTGGGCATTTTTTTTTTATCTGACCAGGTTTCTCCGGTCAGGCAGTATAGTGTCCAAATCGCTGTATGGCTTGCCAGTGGGCATTTTTAACCTCAATTGGGGTAAAAAACCTTGTGCTTAGACGGCCGCGAAAGTAATACCGCTAAGTAGTTGAATCAAAGAGAGATTTCAACATTCGTGGATAACATTGGGTTTTACCACAAGCTCAGCCTTTAACTCTCTAAAGGCCAAACCAGGATAAAGGAAGTAGCGCTATCACGAATAGCCTGGCCATGTACTAATGGATTTCTGGAATTGTTTTTTGAAAATAAATACCGGAACAATATGGAATCCAACGCCATCAAGGTATTTGGTCCGCGATCTTCAATTTCATATAGGCGCTATGCTCCGGCCAATTCCATGACCAAAAACCCTGGCTTTCCCAACGCGCAATAAAGAGCAATTCGCGGGTTTGCATCCACGAAACATAATCTGATACAGACAGATGATGATCGCGGTATTGGTAATTTTCCTGTTTGTAATTCTGAATATTGTTGAGCTCTTCTTCTGAATGAATGATATACGGCAGTGCTTTATCAGTAAGGGAAGCCAGAAACTCCATGTCAAGATTTGAGCTGAACGAACGACTGAAGTTATATTGTGCAATCCATTCGTCCCAGCGAATGAAAGAACAGATAGTGAGTACCACAAAAATCGACATGCTATTAATTCTGAAGAGGTAGAAGGAAGATCTTTTGTCTCTGACTTTTATCCAAACTGTGATCAGACCTATAATTACAAGAATTAAAAAAAATATTACACCGATTCTTTTGTATGCGAGAGAGAAATAATGAATGTACCAGAAATCGCGAACACCAACAGATAAACAAAGGAAGACATTCTGAGCTATCCATGCAAAAGCAAGTGGTTTGAGCCATTTTGCCTGACGGTAGAAATTGAGATTTTTTCTGAAGATAAAGAGCACTACTGCAATGGATATGAGTATTGAGAATATAAGCAAGTAGGTTCCTTCATGTACGAACGATGACAGATTTTTTCCCTGCCATTCAAATCCTAGCCAGACATAACGAATATCCAATGCATTGACGAAGAGCAACAATAGGTTAAGTGAAACAAGCAGGAAGATGGCTGCTCTGTATTCGCTGTGCAATGCCGTAAGCGAACTAAGGTATTCGAGCTTTTTTCTTTTTCTCACAATGACTTCTTGTCCGTTGCTGTCCTGCAATTCTATTTTGGGATATTTCTGTCGCCAAAAAAAGAAGTTGCAGACCACTACTCCAATCAGAACAGTGTATACAAGCATTACATTGAATTGACCGAATATGTAGTTGAAAAAATCAAATACCTTCAATCCCATTTTTTCCAATGCGAGATAAAAGGCATGATTGGCCAATGCATAAATGACCACAAAAACCAGAATAACCATTACAGGAATGATGTAATGTACCGGCGATCCGAATCTTCTTCGTTTGGTTTTATCTTCCGATTTGAGATTGGTAATACTATCAATAAAACCTTTCTGAGCACCTTGTGTATGCGCCAATCCAATTCCGAATGCCGTACAAATGGACCGTACATTCGGAAAAGATACGACGCCAACAAATACCACCGCAGTGAGAACATTCACAACCATTGAAAATGTAGAATTCGCCCATACGACTGCGATGGCCGTCAGCATCAAAGCCGCGGCTGTAAGTTTAGTGTGAAATGATTTCCAATCCAGTTGTTTGGTGAAAGCCATATAGCCAACCATCAAGATTTCGAAGAGAATGAAGTTGATACCAGCCGCCTGTTTGAAGAAGAGCACAGTAAAGCAGAGCACGGCTATAGCCAGTGCCAATAGAGAAGACTTGGGGGACATAGAAAATTTGGGTTTTGGTGAGGTTCCAGAACGCAAAGGGTCTATGATATTTTAGGGATAGGTTTTTTTGGGAAGGTTGTTAAGAAAGGTGAATGAAATAGTCATTTCAACCGAAATCGATTTCATATTAGTTACACGAAAGTGCCAGTCTCATGTACTTTTTATTTTTTGATTCCATTGAAAACTCATGCACTTAGAATGCCTCTCCATCAAATAGCCATTCCTGACTTTCCATAAGTACAATCGGATCTTCTTTTCCTTCTATTAAAATTTCACACCTGATCTTATACAGTCCGGGATCTTTTGCATTAATTCTATAAACGAATGTTTCCTTTTCTCCGTATTTTAACCTGTAAGTTCCATCGAGTTGCTTTATTCCTTCTTTTGTAACTTTTTGGATGCCTTTAAAAACGTGAGGGTATTTTGGGGCTTTGCCAATTTGAATATAAATGACCTCATGTTCGTCGAATGCAGCTATCGGGATTTTTTCATATTCGGGAAGTGGTTGATATTCCAATACCACGACCCTGAATTCCTTTACGTCAATTTCGTGTCCAAAATTAGCTTCAGCATCAAACTTAAGTGCGCAAGATGCTTTTTCAAAGTAATAAGCAGG
This sequence comes from Flavobacteriales bacterium, assembly GCA_031378885.1. GTDB lineage: Bacteria > Bacteroidota > Bacteroidia > Flavobacteriales_D > Sanyastnellaceae > JANNEQ01. Next base: position 59,105 of record JANNEQ010000149.1, on the reverse strand, counting down.
GTTGCTTCCTTTGGGATTGAATATATAGGCAAATGGCACATCTCTGCCTTCTCCCTCATGAATTATCGCAACGGAGCCATCTTTATACCAATCAATATTTGTAAATCTTACATCGTCGTAATTTACCTCTACTGCCATTTTTATTTCATAAACGGGTTCACCAGAAATTTTGGGTTTATTCGTGAATGTATTATTCACTTGTACAACTGAATATGTAGAAATAAGAGTCAATAGAAGAATCGAAATTTTCAGTAAAATTCTCTTTTTATTACTGTGAAAATTTGTCTCTGTTCGGATGGCATTACCGGAAAAATCCACAATTGAATTTACAACCGTAGTTTTTCTTTTTAGCTGATATGTCAAAGCTATACTGCTGGTAACCCAGATTGCAATAATTGAGATTAAGAGCATTTCCGGTGAATGGGCTGCGTCAAAGACGGATAGTCCAATTGAGCTAAGGCTGGCAATTAGCGTAAGGATAAGGGTCAAAGTTCCCGAATGATTTTCAAGGATTTGACGGAAGCTTGTTCTGCTTAATGACATTGCTAACATCTTTTGATTATTTAATAATGAAGTTTGAATCTTGATTAATACGAAAGATTCTGGGAGATTGTGATTTTTTTCCAAAGGTGAGTTTTCTGTTGGTGAGCTTTTTACCTAATTCCAACAAACTAAGTCCATTTGATGTTGTACTATTCAATGTTTCCATAAGAACCTGACCGAAGAATGTATTTGATTGTTCGTTTCGCGCGCAGTAAGTCACCTCATCACTTTCACTGGAAACGATTACGCTCACTCCTGAAGTTCTTTGAAGATCCCAAAAAAGCGACCTCATTCCCTTGGCTTCTTTTGAAGTATCGCTGTAACCGCTATTGCATGCACTAATGAGAAGGAGTTTTTTTCTTGCTGGTATATCAATTAGCAGGCTGTCAAATTGATCAAGAGTGATGAATTCAAAATGATCTCTTAAAGAGTTTAATTTTAATCTGTTTGTCCTTTCGGGAGAGGCCGCGCCGTGCCCTGCGAAAAAAACAATTACTTCGTCATTTATGTCGGCCTTGTAAAGTTTCTCTATGGATTTCCGAAGATTGTTTTTTGTAGCAAGTGCATCATAGAGGGTATCAATTATTATCGTTTCATAATTATCTTGTTTCTGACTAAAGTACTGCGCAAAGTCAACAAAGTCTTTCTTCACTCCAACCAATCTGCCTTCGTTCTTCACATTGATGTCTGGTGATATGAGTAAAATGTGTAATGTAGGTTTTACGACATGAGGATATTCGAAGAAAACGGTGTGAGAAGCATACAGAGATCTTCTGCCTATATTATCAATTACGGCTATCTGTATTTTATTCGCACCCTGTGATAAAGGAATGGATAAAGAATCTTGCCATGTGTTCGTACTTTCAATATTACCTGAATAGCTCGATTGAATTGGAACCCCATTGACATAAATAAGCAATTGACTGAGCATGGTTGAAGGCGAATTGCTTTTGGCTTTTACATTTAACTTTATTAAGGGTTGGGTTGCAATCCTTCCAATCTGATTTAGATTGGTAATCTCAGCTGATGGCAAATCGGCATCTGGATTTCTTGGGATTTCAGTACGAAAGCCATATAGATTGAGCCTTTTTAGGTATGCATCCTTGAAGAAACCAGCTTCCGATTGTATATTCAAGCTATCGATTTTCTGTAATTGCTTTGAAATAATATCAGGCCGGTTAGAGGTTAGATCAAATTGTTCAAAAGGATAAATCTTTCTATTATATTCAAATCCGAGACATCTTGAATCCGTTTTGGTAGCAAAATAATAGCCCTCATTGTTGTACATAATGTAGTCTGTAGAATTTCTAATTCCGATGTAGGAAATTACCGGATCATTAATTATTCGATCCTTTTGAGAAATATCCCAAATTTTGATTTGCCGATCAGATCCACCAGAGATAAGATAATGGTCGTCAGGACTTATAAATATATCGCCTGAATGGCCGATAATGGTTTTGAATATTTGTTTGCTTTGAATGTCCCATATTCTGATAATATTGAATTTTGGATCGTTGCTGCTTAACGCCAGGTATTTTCCTGAAGGGCTTATGTATGGTTTTCCAAACGGTATCGTCTTTTCTCTTATCATTAGCTTCAGTTTCGATGATCGCATTTCTCTAACCTCTATCCTTCTTATTCTGGAAAATGGACTTAAATTGGTAGCAATGAACCTGCAGGAATCATCTATAAAAGAGTTGTGTTCGAAGCTCATTTCTTCTCTGATTTTTAGCATTATTTGTTTCTTATTCTCATCACTTTCGCCATCAATAATATTTGCCTGTACGGCCTTTATGAGCGTTTGCTTTATCAAATAATTTTGATTTAAACACTGATCAGGATCAGTGATTTCAAATTTAGGATCATCATAGTCGTAATAGAAATACTCATAACCATTTCCTCTCCAGAGAACAAATCTTTTTCCATCAGGACTTATTTTCGCTTTTGAAAATGTTGGTTCATACTTATGATCATCTCCTTTATTTATTTCAGTAATAATGTCTTTGTGCTTTTGTATATCGAGTATTTGTGAAAAGTCTTGGGACTTTATTACACCGGTAAAATATTTTCTTATTTTTCTATCTGCTTTGGATTTTCTTGACTGAATAATTTTACGGGGGACGGGTATTTTATCAAAAGTATTGAGACGGCAATTGTAATTCCAAATGGAATCGCCTCTTGAATAGATTATTATATTGGTATTAGTTTCATTACAATTGGCACCCTCCATGAAAATGGGTGATTCAATTTGATTCACTAATGCGCCCGTTTTTATATCCCACATGTACGCCTTTGAACTGTCAATACCCATTACGATTGAACCTTTATCGGCAATAATGAAATTCGAAAAATTTGCAGATCTCTGTAGCAATATGTTTTCTGATTTAAAATCATCACTTTTTTGCAAGAAGACATCTACATCATTTGGGTTTTTGGCAAGAGAATATGAAGATGAATTACTAAGAAACTCAGATTTCGTGACAATTTGAATTTCGCTATTGAAATCCGCAAAGTTAATTGATCTTAAACTTATCGTTCTTTTATCAGCTTTAGGCAAAGTCATGATAGAAGATAGCTTGGGTCTAGTGCGCTTAAGTGGATCCCATTCTTGAAGAGTCAGTGTGCCATTTACTAATGATATAGGCTTGAGTTGTGCTGGGGGGATTCTTGCTCCTAGCTCACCTGCCATTACACCTGAATTAATCTCCCATAGAATAACTCTCGTTTGAGGATTGTCAATTGTGCTGCAAATTAGATATAGGATTGCACCATTGGTGCTCATAGAAATGGAACTTATTTTATTTACCCCATATTTAGATACAAATTCAATAAATCCTTTTCTAAATGGAACATCTTCCTTTCCTTCATCAATGGACCATTTGCTCATGCTGCAGTCATTATGGAGACATATCACAAAGTCAGAGTTTGCAGATACTTCAAAAGAATTTACTTTATGCGTGGTTATTTGATGTATCAACCGTGGTGTAGTAATCGGATCTAAATAGTATTTTCTGTTCTTTTTGTCTCGGTTCAAGTCAAAACTGTTTGCATCCCAAAATGCTATAACATCAGAAGAATCAACTTTTTCACCTAAGGATACTAACTTACTACAATTTGGTGAAAACTGATATTGTCGCCATTTTTGAACGTCTTTAAGCTCAATCTTACCTACTATGAGCTTATCCTTTCTTTTATTTTTATATTGTAGATTGTAAATGTATTGCCCTTCAAGAACAACAGATAGATCTTTTTTTATATCGGTAGAATACTGAATGTTTGTTTTTACATCTGTTAACATGTTATTCGGATAAATAATCTTATCGGATTTTGAGTTCATTCCTTTGAAAAGTTCGATCGCAGAGCAATCACCATTTCGTTTCGGCTCGGGATTAGGCAACTGAGGTTTATTTCTATTTTTTCGGTTATACTTACTTATTTTTTTGAATTTTCTTTTTTGATTACGATATTCTTTATTCGGCAATTTGGTCATACGTTGAGTAAGGCGATAACCACTGTCAAGATGAATGACATTAACATAAGATTGTAATTCTTTCAGTTCATTCCAACGTTCACCGATTTTATCTTCCCTATTTCTTAGTTGTTTCAAATACCTATTCAGTTTATTTTCATTGTTACATGATGCAATTTTTATCTTTAACTTTTCCTCTTTAGTAATCATCAAATGATTCTTTTTTTTCGACTTGATCTTTTTTATAAATAATACCCCGTCGTTCTCCACACTTTGATAAACTATCTTTAAATTGTATAAGAATGAAATCGTTAACTCAGGAGCTCCTTTTATGAATTGCAGATTTGTTATCGGAAGAATAAGTCCTTCTCCAATGTACAAGGTTTTGAATTGAAGTCCGGTTTCAATATCCCAGATTATAATGACTTCGCCATCCGTTGTAGCCATGATTTTCCCATCTTGACTGATGGCAGTTTCGGTGATAGGAGAGTCATGTCCTGATTGAACGACGGTTTTTATTTGAGCATGTATTGATGCTGTCCAAAGCAAAATTATAGAAGGAAGAATTATTTTAAAGATAAGTCTCATGGTATTTAATACTTGCTGAGTTTGGGTGTAGTTTTATTGTTTCAATGATCGGTCACAAGGTTCTAATTGTTTTGAGGCATTGAGCCTTTTTCTGATTCATTGACTTCGTCATCAAATCGCGCATCAAATGAAGTAAACCTTTTTCGAATAATAAACTTTTTCAGTACGATTAAGTATATTTAGCTTCGCGTTGCGTAATTGTACGGTGAGCGATTTTATAACTACCAAATTTTTGATATTATGAGGTATAGGAGGTTATGCAAAATTGCTTCACGTAATTATTAAATGAGAAGGCGAACACATTACAATTTATCCTCCTTTGCCAACCTCCAATAATGCCTTCCCAATGGTGTAAGCTTACACGACTTACTATTCATAGCTGCCCAATACATGTGCTTCTCACCAATAGGTACTACCAATCCTACTCTCGCCAGTTTTTGAAGTTCCTGGAATGTTGTCGTAAAATTCGGATCTGCTTCAGGTGCAGTCGATTCGTAGCGCCTGTCGAGTTGAATTTCACTCGTAGAATGTTCAAAGTAAACAATTAGATTCATGAGCACCTCAAACGCAACCGGTGGTTCTATTTGTCTGAGTGAAGTAAAGCCGGTTACATTTGTTTTGAACATCGGTCTCTGATCCCATGTGCCCATTGCCTGATCTATAAATGAGTATATACTTCCCGGTGTTATTTCTCCGTTTAAATCTGCGGCCCCTCCTTTCAGCGCTTCTATCATTAATGAAGTAAAGGTGCTGTATTCTGTCAAAGCAATGGCTGCCTCAAACACAGAGCAAGCCGTAAGAACTGTTACTCCCTGACATAAAGGTTCAGACTGATAGAATTTTTGAGGTTCTGCTATAGAACCAGAAAAGCAACAGTCCAGAATAATAATCCTGTTCAGCGCCGGTGACTTATTGGCCAGAGCTAAAATGTAACTCATGGGAATTCCCGATAGATCGTGGGTGGCATCCAAAGTGGCTATGTTGGCGGTGCCCATTGCGTTGAGTATGCCATGTCCTGAAAAATAAAACAAAGCTACTTCGTTTGGATCGTTAAACAGATCATGAAGTGCCATCACGAGGTCTTCGGTCGTGTTCGGATTTAATTTTTTTAATACCTGAAAATTACCAGAATTATCCCAGTTTTTCTTCAGGAGACGCGATACCTCATTGGCATCATTGACACAGGCCGTTAATTCCTGTTGTCTGGGATAATTGCTCATTCCTACAACCAATGCTTTTCTACTCATTTTGATTACATTATTTCGATCGGTGCGTATTTAATATTTCTTCCATCACCAAAGGTGGATTCTTACTTAGTACTATAGCAGAGTCCAGTTCTGATGGAAGTGGACACAGTTGTACATTTGGTAAAATATACATGACATGAACTGGCAGACCTAACTTCCTGCAGATTCTTATCTCCTTAATAACGCCTGAAGCCATGTGTGTATACCTGCCCACCAAAACCACCACGATATCAGATTGCTCAAGCCTCTTTTCTACTTCAAACTCCCAAATTTCCTCGGGTACTGCCTCTACAAATGATAAATCAACTATTCTATCTTTATTGCAAATCCGCCTAAGTTCATGCAAAAAGCTATCCTTAAAATCGTCATCCTCATTAAAGTCGTAGCTAATGAATATGCGAATAAATTTTTCCATAAAACTGAATGAAAGTATCAATTATTCAAAATGTCGTTTCGTACAATATAAATCCTGATTGTTTTGGTTTTAGAACTTCAAATGTATTGCAGCCCAACTACCTGTAAAGTTGAATTTATACGCCATTAAGCTGCGTATAATTACGTTTTCAAAGTTTGAATTTTATTGGATTCAGGTAATAATTACGCAATTCATTGATCGTCTAAAACACTAAATAGTTAAGCCGCAGCAAATTGATTTATGGAAACCTGTAATTTACAATTTTGATAATTGACAATATTATTTCATCCATATAGATTCGATAGCATAATCAAAATCCAAAATAACATGAACAATTTAGAATTAAGTTACGAGTTAAAGAAAAAAGGTTCAAAGCCTTTTATTGATAAAAGCAGAGGAACAACGATTGTGAGAGATTACAAGGCGCCTTCCCACAATATGATTGGATCGGAACCCAGACTTTATACACGAGACAATAACGGACAAAAAGTATCTTTAAGCGCCTGGTGGATCGACATCAATGACCTTCTGGCGATTATAGCAGAGTCCAACACCGAATTGAGAAAGTCTGGAAAAGGTGCCGTATCAGGAATAAGAGCGTATGTTGCACTGCAAAACGAAGATCAGGCTGGCAATTCCGTTCCGGATTATCACACATTGGTTTACGTTTGTACACATTCGCAGAATGGAAACCATGATAACATTCTTCTGGATCAGGTACAAGAGTTTGTAGAGCCATGCCCTTATAATTGTAACAAGGACATGGCAAACGAACTTTTATAAGTTAAAGAAACAAACCCGAGTCAGCCACAAGTTAATCCAATACCGTTCATTGTCCTAGTAACCAGCTAGTGAAAACTTATGGTGTTGCATCCATTATTCCACTAATTTTGCTGTTAAACTATTCATAACATCAAACTTTTCAACTATGCCATTCAGGCTCTGGATATATCTCTCCGCACTTCTTATTTCAGCATTAATTGGAGTAGTCAATTTTAAGCGATTGACTACTCCTTTTCGCATTCTATCTATTCTTCTAGGATATACGTTCATCCATGAATGCGCAGTCAGAATTGGGGCGTATTATAAAGTTTCTCTGAATATAATTTATCAGGTCTATATTCTTTTGGCATTTAGTCTCTATGCTTTGATCTACTTTTTTTCTCTTATTAAGCACCGATTCAAAATAATTGCTTTGGTGGTTCTATCAATCATTATCTTGCTTGGAATGATTAATATGGTAATGAGTATCGATAGCTTTCCATCTATTGCAATTTCCTTTTGTTCATGTATGATTATTTTCCTATCATTGCTTCAATTGAGTGAACTCCTTTATTCTGACCCTGAGTTAAGGCTTATACAAAAACCTCTTTTCTGGATGAATACCGCGATCATGGTGTATTGGTCCATAAATTTTTTACAACTTGGTTTATACAGCTATTTTGTAAAGACAAATTCTCCCAATCCAATCACCCAGAATATTCATACTTACTCGTCGATAGTATATTACGCAATTTTGGGATTTTGTTTGTACTTTTCGGGCAGAAGAAATTAAAAATGGATTCGCTGCTATCATTCTACATCAGTGCAATATTGTTTGTGGTTATTTTATTGGCCTCAATCCTGTTTCTTGTATTTCAATTTCGATACAGAGAAAAGTACCACAAAAGAGAAAAGGATTTTATCCAGCAACAATTTGAGACGGCACAATTGCTTTCACAAGTGGAAGTAGCAGAACAAACCTTTGCCGCAATATCAAGTGAAATACATGACAATGTGGGCCAACGTCTTACCCTCGTTCATTTCTATCTTGACCAACTGGAATGCAGTAATCCGCAATTGTTAAGCAATGTAGCTGAACTGGTTGATCAGGCATTGCTCGATCTGAGAAACCTGAGTAAGAGTTTGAGTGGAAGCTACATTCTTCAAAAAGGTCTTGAGCTTGCTTTGGAAAGGGAGGTCAATCTTATCAATGGGTCGGGTGTATTTCTTGCTGAGTACAAATGCTTCGGAGATTATCATCGTTTAACCAGCGATCAGGAAATTTTAATTTTTAGGTGCGCTCAAGAAGTACTTACCAATTGCCTCAAACATTCAGGAGGAAATTTAATCAACGTTGTTCTAACACAATCTCCTGATGAAATAAAGCTCGACATTTCCGATAATGGAGTGGGCATGGATAAATCGATTTCTGATACCGGAATTGGGTTAGCAAGTATCCATAACAGAATTAATTTGTTAAATGGTAAAATTGAATTGTCAAACCAGATTCCCAATGGAACCAAGGTAAGTATTAATGTTCCCACTTTAAGTAATGAAACTAAACAAACTCAATTATCATGATAAAACTAGCAATTGTTGACGACCACGAACTCATCAGAAAAGGTATTGTCCAGGCACTGGATAAAAATGGTGTGCGTGTGCTCATCGAAGCCGAAAATGGTCAAGACTTTATAACTAAAATTGCCTTGACGAAAGTTGAAATCGTTCTCATGGACGTGAACATGCCCGTAATGGATGGAATAACAACAACGGCATGGATCAGGCAAAATCATCCTGAAATACAAGTCATTGCATTGAGTGTATTTGATGACGATATAAATGTAATAAGAATGCTAAAGGCCGGAGCGAGAGCGTATGTGCTAAAGAACTCAAAAATAAAGGAAATCATTCTTGCCATTAACGATGTACATGCCAAAGGATTTCATTTTTCTGATCGTGTGAGCAATAAATTGCTGGATAGAATCAGTGCTACGGCAAATGATAGCGACATTGATCTGGCTTTATCACTGAATGAAAGGGAAATAGATTTTTTGAAATTGTGTTGTACCGAAATGACCTATAAAGAAATCGCTGCTGAAATGCACATGAGTCCACGAACAGCAGAAGGTTATGGAAAATCTTTGTGCGACAAACTCGGTGTAAAATCCAGAGTTGGCTTGGTTCTTTTTGCAATAAAAAATAACATTGCCCAAATTTGACAGGTGCACAAAAGATCTCTATTCGAATATCGGAAGGCAAAAAAGAGTTGGAATCAAAACTCCCCCATATCTCGCACCCCAGCCATCTCTGCCCATCTTGCCGATAAAAACCTCGCATACTTCACCCCATCCATACCATACGACCCCAGCGAATGCCCGTCATTTACTTCTACCAATTTCATTGCCCCATTTTCGTCAGTGCCGAAATCGAGCGCATAGGCAGCAGGTGAGGACTTGAAGTCTTTTACGGCACTTTCAACAACAGATAAGTCTATTTTCGAATCCCAGGCACCTTTATAAGGTCTGACATCCCAGACTTCGCCATAGCGAATGTAGCAGCGCCATTCGGTAATGAAATGAACCATTTCGGAGCACCAGATAGGAGTGGGGTTGGAATGATCAACCAATCCGATAAAATCATTGTATGAACGAACCACCTTGCCTGCGAATTTTTTGGTTTCTGATTTTGGTTTAATAAACACATTCCAGTTCGATTCGTCTTCTACCAATTCTTCAATTGTCGATTCCCATAATTTTCTTCCGAGATAAGAACGCAATTCAATGGGATAGTCAATTTCAATTCCGGAATGAGGGCGACCCAAATTTTTCAGCCTGTTTCGAACATTGGCTATACCACCCACCAATACATCTTCCGGATTGAGTTCCGTAATTTTTTCCTGCGAGATGAATTTTTCTGTCTCCCATCCCAGGGTAACAAAACCTTGCTTGGCAACAAAGGCATTTACGTTGTAGTAATCGCCGTGTTTGTCGGTTTGTATGTAAGCTTTCATAAAAGGATTTGAGAAGAATCAGCTATACAATTTTATACACAAAAGTGGCATTGCATTGGGTAACGTGTTTTGGAATATCATACAAATGTAATTGATATGACTTTCGGCAAAGCTTTACACGCAGGCTTTGTAACCTGCGTTTAAAGAGAAATCAGCAGGCCCAATAAATAAAACGGCACTTAGTAATTGAAATTAATACCCACATTAGGCATAAATGGCAATTGATCTACTCTTTCAGAAGTAACACGGTCAATATAAAATACATTGGCCCTGTTATAGGCATTGGTCAATCCAATATTAACTTCGAGTTTGGCTCTGTTGGTGAGTTTATAGGTGCGCTTTATACCCATATCCAAACGATGGTAGTAGGGTAGACGTCCCTCATTCAATCCTGCATACTGTATTCCAAGCGACGAAGAGTTCGAGGTTACATAATCGAGTGCTACACCCTGATCTACTCCTTGCGGTTGATAATAGCCTTGTGTTTGAGTGAAGGCCAGGCCGCTTCCAAGGTTCCAGCGCAGGTTCAATTCATATTGTTTTTCCTTTCCTAAGAAACGCGATGCCACGACGTTTACATTGTGTCGACGATCAAATACAGGATAATACCACTGGAAACCATCCCATCTTCTAACCTTGCCCAATGAGTAAACCAAATTGACATAATTGCGTTTGTCTTCATATTTAAAAACAATATCACAACCGGCAGCCCAGCCTGATTCCAATACGAAGTCTTTTTTCAATGCATCCGGACGGTCAGAGTTTGCAGGAGTATCTGCAAAAACTTTATTGCGGTTGGTATTGCTGATCTGTGTGAAATCTCTGTAATAACCCTCTACATTAAGATTGAGGCGTTCGGTAATATCAAACTCAAATCCGAGAATATAATGTATAGCGCGTTGAAGAGGGTTTTTCACGTCGCGAACAGCAAGATCAGGCTTGGTGAATTGCGTTTGAATATTTTCAGGCCCTCCGAGAAAACCGTAAAACAAATTCACCACATCGCGGTCGCTGTTGGTGGCCATTAAGTTTTGGGTGTATATACCTGTGGCACCTTTGATACGAAGTCTTTCATTGACCTTGAACTTAGCTGACAAACGGGGTTCCGGTGAAAATACAGACAATGATCCGTAATACTGAAAACGAAAACCGGGTTCTACTACCCAACGGCCTCTATTGATTTTGTAAGTAGCAAACAAGTTAAGTTCAGTTGTATTCTGACCATATTGAACCTGAACACCCAAAGGATTGAAGGTTGTGAAATCGGTTGCAAATCCAACAATTTCAATTCCGTATTTTAATACATCATTCTTAATGACATATTTAAAATCCAAGCCAAAATTAAATCCGTCAATGCTGCTTGATCTGTCGGGCAGGTTATCTTCCTTAAGCGTAATAGCGTACCTGCTTTTAGCGAAATTTCCGCTGATCAATACTGCTGAAGTAGCCGGAACGATTACAAAGTTTCCACCAACGCCGGTATTTTTCCATGATAAGTTGGCGAGAGCGCGGTAGTTAACCACGGCATCCTGAAAATTAAATCCAAATAAATTGAACTTCGATCCATTGTTACCGCCAAAAGAGATTTTGCCATAAAGATCAGTGAAGCTAAATGGCAAGCCTTCCCCATCATTGATATAAGGATAGATTATTGGAGAGGTTTTATCGAGGTAACTGTGTTTTACAGAAAGAATGTAAGAAATTCCACTTCCCTTTTCGGAGAGTTTTTTCAACGGGCCTTCTACTATCGCATTTGCACCAAATGGGCTCACGCTTAATTTTCCGCGATGTTCGCGTTTGTTACCATCTCTGGTTGTTACATCCATAACAGAAGAAATTCGCCCACCGAATTGTGCTCCAAACCCACCTGTATATACATCTGCATTTCCTATTATTTCAGTATCGAATACTGAAAATAATCCGATAGAGTGAAATGCATTGTACACAATCATCCCATCCAGTAGTACTTTGTTCTGTACAGGCGAACCTCCGCGCACATAAATTTGTCCACCCTGATCGCCCGTAGAAATGAAACCAGGCAGAGTGGTAAGCATCTGAGCAAGGTCGGGCTGCCCACCTACACCGGGAATGCGTTTGATGTCCTGCGGTCTGATCGTCTCCACTGAAACGTTGGTGTTATTTCTCTGATCGGATTTGTCGCCGTTGATTTCAACAACATCTGTTGTAGCAATTTTCTTTTCAAGGAGGTAGTTTCTGGCAATAACCCTATCGTTTTCAACCGAAACAGTTTCAGTGATTTCTTCATAATCCAATGAAGATATAATAATGGTGTAAGTACCAGGCGGAATTTTGGTCAGGGAGTAAAATCCATTTTCGTCTGTAGCTGTGCCATATTGGGTACCTACGAGACCTATGGGCTGAAAGATTACTGATTGTCCGGTTTCTTTATCCTTGATAAAACCGCGGATAGTACCCTGCGCCAGAGTGCCAAAGGCAATTGCCATAAGGCATATAAATACAAGAGGTACTCTCGAAAAAGCTTGCATATAACAAATAGGTTTCATAATGTGAGCGCGAATGTAAGGAATGAGACCACCAGTATGGAAGACCGCTCATCCAATTCCCCGCATTTCTTTCACTTCTGACTTCTTTACAGGCCTTGCGAAAAGGACTTATGGGTACTTTAGTTTTCATAATCCAGCGTCATACGAGCGATGCGCTGCTCCAAACTTTCGGACGACATTTTCTCTCTTAAGCGGTCAACCATAATGGGAAACGCAAATGGGGTGGGTTTCTCAGGATGAATAATGGTTATTTTTTGCCCGTTAATCCTGTTCAAGGCCTCCCTGAGTCTTGGCAACTCTAATTGGTAATGTACTACTTCATCATAAGCTTGCCTCAGGAGCAGGTTTTGCGGATCATAATCTTCAAATACCTGAAAGATGAGTTGAGCAGAGCTTTGTAAATGCCTGTCTCTGGTGGGTTGCCCCGGATATCCCTTAAAAACCAACCCCGAAATCATGGCAATTTCCCTGAATCGCCTTTTGGCCAATTCGGTGGCATTCACTCCATTCAGAATATCGCGTTCTAAATTGTCGGGATCTGTCAATGCCATTCCCAGCGCTTCTTCCAACCTGATCGGCTGGTCCGAAAGCAATTCGAAACCATAATCATTGTATGCCAGCGAAAAACTTACGGGATAAAGCAATGAAATTCTGTAAGCAAAAAGAGAGGCCAGACCTTCGTGCACAAAACGCCCTTCAAATGGGTAAAACACGGCGTGGTGCCCGTCGTCGCTTGTAAAAAGTTCAATCAGTAATTCATCTTTCCTGGGCACCCGCGACCTTTCACTCTGCAATTGCATCAATGGTTGTATTACATCCAATTCAATGTCCTTCATTGGATTTCCTTCCATTGCTTCTGACATTTTCCGTCGCAGCATGGCGCTCATTCTCGAGGAAAGAGGCAGCTTACCACCTTGCCACGAAGGTATTTTACCATTTTGTTTGGTGGTCTTTTTTACAAAAGCGGTGAGCTCTTTTACCCTGATAAGTTCAAGTGCCAATCCTGCAAACCAGAAGTGATCGCCATCATTAAGCGATGCAATAAAGGATTCTTCAATGTGGCCAATGAGTCCGCCACGATTGAATTTAATGGCCATCATGGTATCACTCACAATAGTGCCTATGGCTAATCTGTGTTTTCTTGCAATCCGCAGGCTGGAAACAAAATACCTGTTGTCCTTTAGTTTCAGTTTGTTGTAATCTTCATATTGTCCCAGAGACTTTCCGCCCGATGCTGCAAAAGCAATGCACCACTTCCATTCTTCTTGTGTGAGTGATTCAAAGCAAGTTGTGGTAGTGATCTGGTTGAATAATTCATCCGCATCAAATCCTTCCCCCAACGATAAGGTCACCATAAATTGAATGAGTACATCGAAGCAGCGCGTCATTGGTGGCCTTGACTCAAGAAATTCATCGTTAATGGCTTGCCGTAGTGCAGCAGCCTCTATTAATTCGAGAGAATGTGTAGGTAAAAAGTAAATTTTACTTGCGGCCCCCGGTTGATGTCCGCTTCTTCCAGCCCGTTGAAGAAAGCGGGCTACACCTTTTGGTCCGCCTATTTGTACCACCGTTTCTACAGGAGCGAAATCAACACCCAAATCCAGGCTACTGGTGCAAACAACCGCCTTGAGCCGCCCTTCATAAAGGGCATCTTCTACCCAATGCCTTATTACTTTGCTGATACTGCCATGGTGCATGGCCATTACACCAGCCAATCCGGGATCTTTGTCCAATAGAATTTTATACCAGATTTCGCATTGCGAGCGGACATTGGTAAAGAGAAGTGTTGACGAACTTTGGTGAATCACCGGAATAACCTTTGCAGCCATTTTAACCCCAAGATGCCCGGACCATGGCATGAGCTCAACTTTATCAGGAAGAATAGAAATGACCTCAATCTTTTTTTTGATGTTCGAACGGATAACCATTCCGTTTTTATACCGGTCAGAACCCAATAAAGTCTGCATGGCTTCTTCAAGATTGCCAATGGTTGCCGAAATCCCCCATATTTTGAGGTATGGAGATACTCCTTTGAGATGGGCAATGGCCAATTCAAGCATTACACCGCGCTTTGTTCCCAGCAGATCGTGCCATTCGTCTGCCACTATAAGCCTAAGATTCCTGAATGTGGTTGGATATTCTTTTCGTGCCAGTAATAAGTGAAGGCTTTCTGGCGTAGTAATAAGTATATGGGGCATTACTTTCTTCTGAATGGCGCGCTCCTCCTCAGATGTGTCGCCAGACCTTATGCCTACTTCCAGCGGAAGCTGAAGTTCGTCAATAACACGTTGGGCAGATATGCGAATTTCTTTGGCAAGAGCTCTGATCGGGGTGATCCAAAGCAATTGCAGCCCGGAGTTTTTGGGCAAATTCCCGGAGCAGGTGGTTAGAAAGGGCAAAAGCAAAGAATAAGTTTTACCGCTTCCGGTTGGAGCATTCACAATGCCTTCACGGCCTGCCAGTAAGGCTTTCCACGATTCTTCCTGAAAGGATTGTGGCTTCCAGCCCCGCGCTTCCATCCAGTGTTTTGCCTTCTCAAACGAGGTAATTTGAATATTTCTTTCCTTTTCGGCCAAAATCAATCATTTTTGCATTTGAAACAACAATACCTTATTTTAGGCATTGTTTTTGAAAATCGCGATCAACCAAATAATACAATACAATGAAGAGGTTATTATTACTCACCCTTTCTGTTCTTACTCTGACACCAGCCATATTATATGCGCAAGCTCCAAAATTCGAAGATTTGTTGTCCCTTTATGTGGACGAAAAGTATGAAAAGGTTTTGGTGAAAGCTGAGAAATATACTTTGGGTGACGACACCAAAAAGGAGCCTTTGCCTTATTTGTTCATGAGCATGGCATATTTTAGAATGTCTAAAATCGACAAATACAAAGAAGATTACAAGGATAGTTTTAAAAATGCGTTGAAGTTTGCTGCCAAATACGGATCCAAAGACAAAGAGCACAAATATATCGGTGAGTACGATGGCTACTTCGCAGAATTGAGAACAGAAGCCATGGCAGAAGGTGAAACACTTTTGGATCAAGCCAAATTCCCTAAAGCAAAATCTATTTACGACCAATTGTCGGATATCGACCCAAATGATGCGGGTGCTCAATTGATGCTTGCTTATACTTTGCGTAAAATGAAAGCAAAAAAAGAGTCTGATATAGCTTTGGGACTTGCTTCAAAACTTTTAAAAGATAAAACAGCCGCTACTTCTAAAGAACAATTGGTTTTATTGAAAAATGCGATTTACAAATTGGCTGAAGACATGAAGACTACTGAAAAAGCCAAGGCCCGCGAATGGCTTGATCTTGGAATGGAATACTTCAAAGATGATCAGGAATATCAGGTCAATTACGAAACAATACTGAATTAATTTCAAAAAGCATACATGAAAAAGGGCTCACTCAGGTGGGTCTTTTTTTTACCTCAGTTTCTTGAACCGGAAAACAAATAACGGAATCCCCTTTTTCCACCGGTAATGCAGAAGTATGGAGTTAGTGTTCCTCCAAATGAGCGAAAGAATTTTTCTATGGAGGGCATACCAGACCCTTCAAAGTCAAAAGTTTTAAAACCTTTTTTTTTCGAGGTAAAAATGACATGATACAATGCGGCAGTCTGCATAGAATTATCATTCAGATTCCGATTAACAGATCCGAAAAGATAATAGACACAATCCTTGTCTATGGCGCAGACTGCCACAGCCCCAACCTTATCTTTCTGAATAACATTGGCCCAGAGGCTGGTTGAATCTTTACTCAGAAAGTTAAGAATTTTACCGAGGTATTCGGGATGCATTGAAGGTTTGTCAGACAGATTTTTTTTGATCATCTGTATCGAATCAGTCAAGGCAAACTCATTGGTGTACGAATGGCCTTCGCGTTGTGACTTGCTTAAAAGGTTTTTGATTTTCGGGTCGAAATTCGCAATAATTTTTTCGGTTTCCTGGGTTAAATCGATTCGATAAGTATAGCGCACATTTACCTGAATTCCTGACCAAACCAGAGATTGCATATCTCTGAATTCAGGTGCAAAATCGAGCTTATAATAAAAATACGGCCCTGTTCTTAAATAATCTCCAATGGCGGCCATTATTTTTTTTTGCCTGCCGATTTGCTTTGATGGATTGCGTTCAGGATTGATTTCGAATAAGCCAATGTGCGGACTATAGGGTGGTGTAATGAGAGATTTCATTCCCCACTTACCACCTTCATAGGCAACAAATCCACCTGCAAGATTTTGATTTTCGTCTTCAATAAAAAATCTAAGCAACTTGTGGGAATAACATGATGTCCACTCACGCGAGGAAAATAAGCAGTTGCATTGAAGATTGAAGAATTCTTCCTCTTCAACCGTATTTATTTCCCTTACGCGCATATTGGCATGGATGGAATAATTAAGAATTTCTTTTTATCACGCGGTCTCCCGATTGATAAATTCGTTCTATGATATCTACAACCTTCAGACCTTCAAGCGCATTGGTGGTTATTTTGGTTCGGCCTTTCAAGGTGTCAATTACATTTTGAATAATGTACACATGGTTGGCCGCGGAGCCTTTGTATTCGCCATAATCATTGGCCGGGTTGCCTTCGGGAAGAACGGGCATTTCATAATCATCAATCTGGCAATAATGGACTTCATTCATGTATTGACCGCCAATTTTCACAGTACCTTTTTGGGCTACGATGGTCAAACTGCTTTCGTAGTTTACTTTGTTTACTGCGGTCGAGAAATTAATCGAACCCATTCCGCCATTGACAAAATCGAAACTTACAATACCAGAGTCTTCAAAATCAGTATTGTCTGCATGATTAAAATCTCTGAACCTTGCCTGGATATTTGCAATGTCACCAAACAACCAATACATAATATCGATAAAATGCGAAAACTGAGTGAATAATGTTCCACCGTCAAGTTCGGCATTTCCTTTCCAATAATTTTTTTTGTAGTAACGATGATCGCGGTTCCAGAAGCAATCGATATTTACCATATAAATTTCACCCAGTAGTTTTTGGTCTAAAATGGATTTGATCCATTCGCTTGGCGGGCTGTATCGGTTCTGCATCACACAAAAAACCTGGCGATGCACATTCAATGAGCTATAAATGAGCTTCTCGCAATCATTTTTAGTTAAGGCCATTGGTTTTTCAATGACCAGATGTTTGTGGTGTTCCAGAGCGATCAATCCATGTCTGGCATGCAATCCATTTGGGGTACAGACACTCACCACATCGCATTCGGGCAAAGCTTGCATCATTTCTTCCGGCGAAGTATAGAATGGAATATCATTGGCCACCAGACATTCCTCTTGGGAGCGGATATCGCACATCCCAACCAGCTCGGCTTCGGGGTTGCGGCTAATCATTTCGGCGTGCCTTTTTCCAATGTGGCCGGCACCAATCACAGCAAATTTGATCTTTGTCATAGTATAGTTAACGGGCTGCGAATTTAGTCAAGCACCACCCTGAGCCTGTTTAAATTTCATCAATTGTTTTGTTATGGCTATTTTTACTTTATTCCACACAATTCCAACCCAAAACCCCAAACAAGCTCTTAATCCCGTGAGGATTTATTGAATAAGATGTATCCGAAGTTCAGCACCAGGCTCCAGGGGCGCTCCTTTTTGTCGTAATAATTGGCCGAAAAGGCCAATGGACCAATGGGGGAGTGGAAAACCAAAGAGGTAGAAAGTATAATCAGTTGGGTGGAAGTATTGTCATACTCCGCCCTGTTCAGGCTATTGGATTTTATTTGGCCAAATGGATTGAAAACGTAGGCTTCTGCCCTCAAATCCAGCATTTTACTAAACGACAATACTCCAATAAGGCCCGTAGCGGCATATTTGTGGGCCCTGAACTGTGGCATGAAAAAAGTCTTACTTTCAGGAATCGGAGTAAAAGAAGGGGCCGCAATCGAAGATGCAATGTAGTTTGTAAAGAAGTCTTGCGTGCTTAGGACGGCTTCTGCCAAAAACCCGAACTTGATTTTTTTAAACTGGCTGAAATAATTGACATAATTCGCTTTCAGCACAATCCAGTTGTGGAATGTGGAAATGGTATCTTTTACCGGAGACGTAGAGCCCGGAATGGTAGTTTCTTTGCCATATAAAAACTTTGCACTCAGATTGAGATTGGTTCCTGAGTTGGCGAATTGCTTTCTGTTTAGTGTATTTCTTTCCCAGGCAACCCGATCTATAATCGAAGCAAATACCGTTCTGTCTGTTGTATCGACCGACTTGAAAGCCGTTGTCTGATAGTATTGGTCGAATTGGTAAGTGTAAATTATATCATTTCTTACAGTGCCTCTGTTGCCTGCGGGGATCGTGAGGGTTAAATTCCCGAAACGTTCATTCATGACAATAAACGAGGGCTTAACATCTTCGAAGAAAGTGGCGAAACTTCTGTAGAAGTCCCATCGATTGAGGGTGAAACCTAATTGGGCAGAGAAAGGGTTGCTTGAAGAAACATCATAACGAATATTGGCGCTTACTGATCCGTAAAATCTGCCGAAGTATGAATTAGCGGATAGCGTAGAAGAGCTTTTACCAAAAATATTGTATCTCAAACCTATATATCCCGAGTTGATCGAACGCGAGGAATAATTGCCACCAAATGATAGCATCAGATCTTTTTCCTTTCGCACGTCGAGTAGCAACTTGAAATTTCCTGTTCCGGGATTAAACTGTGCCAAAGGAAAAATTGACTTTATTTTATCGTCGTCGAAAACCCTGAAATACTCTCTCTTCAAATTGTCAATTGGCTCAGGATTGCTTTTTCTTCCCATCATTTTTCGCACGTAGTTCTTTTGCCCTTTATCTAATCCAGTGATGAGAATATCTTCAATAATTAATGGGTGAAACTTGCCTCTGAACTGAACTCTTTTTTGTGTAAGATCGCGCAGGTCAGCCCTTCTGGTAATGAGCTTGCGTATCACTTCCAGACTGTCCATTGTGCTTTTACTTCCGCGTTCAATGGCTTCTTCAATTCTATCGAAGTCGAAAGTTCCTATGTCTTGTACATTGGGTTCTATTACTATCATATTATCACAGAGCTGCACAAATTCTTCGCGAAACAAAATCATACTCTGCAGTTGAGAGAATAGGTCATCTTCGTTGGGTTTGGTAGTTTCTCCGGATACATTGCAGCCGATGATTACATCGGGTAGAAATTCGTAGTAGATAAGATTGGAAGGGAAATTATTGTAGATGCCGCCATCATACAAAAGTGCGTCGTTGACCCTGATAGGAGGCAGATAAAATGGATAGGTGCAAGATGCTCTTGCGGCAATATTCAGGGGGCCATTTCTAAATACCACTTGTTTTTTGTGCTCAATGTCGGCGGCAATACACCGAAAAGGAATAAACAAGCTATCAAAATTATTATCCGAAGCAGCATCGGCCTGGCTGAAACCAGCCATCAGATTCCAGTCGAGAAGTACCGGATTGATAAGATTAGTTGGAATTGCATTGGTAATGATTCTTCCTTTGGAGTACTTTAAAGTTACGAACGAAGCATCGGATTCATTGTGCTTGAAGTAAAATTTGAGACTGTCATTGAGTTCTCCATTAGCCATATTGCGGAATTCATTCGTTCTTACAATGCTATCAATTTCATGGGTAGAGTATCCCGTGGCATACATGGCTGCAATTAATGCACCCATGCTGGTTCCTCCGATATAGTCAATGGGAATTTCATTTTCCTCCAATACTTTCAGAAAACCTACATGTGCCATAGCCGTAGCACCTCCACCGCTGAGAACCACACCCACTTTTTGGCAGTATACGGCCGATGAAAAAAACACCACTACAAAAACCAGAGCAATGTGCAGGTTTTGATATGCAGAAAGGTAAACTTTACCGGACACAATCATAGGGGTATAATGAAGGGCATAAATATTTGTGGCTAATATCACGACATATCCCGATCAGAATATGCGGCTTCCGGAATTTTATTAAGAGAAAGAAGTGAGGTGTTGTATCCATTGTTTACTTGAAGTACTGCGGTCTGGTGACTATTTTGCTTCAATGCTTATTTGAAAAATACTTCCCGGTTTTCGGTACGGATTGAGATGGAACAAGAATTTAAGCGTGTAATTCCGGACAAAAAAATCTGAACAATTTAAATTGTTCGCGAAAAATTGTTCAAATTTCTGAACAAAATAATCCGAACATTTTAAATTGTTCGGAAAAAATTGTTCATATTTGAAAGGTAAAACGTTAGTACTATGTTTAAAGACTACCAGGAATTACGCGATTTAATGGGTTGCAATCAAGAGGAACTTGCTGGTTTCTTCAATGTCCCAAGAAGTTCTTTGGCCCTTTCAGAGACTAAAGAACGTTCTGTGAAATCCAATTCGATGCAAATTCAGAACAGATTTGTGTTGCATATGATGGCCAATAAAAAGCCAGGTGATTTACGGAAAATGGAAGTTGCACAAGACAATGAGGCCTTTATCCAATGGCTAATAGCAACCAGATACAAAGTAGATTATTTGTTGGGCAGAAGTAGAATATTGCTTGCCACGGCAGAAAAGGATTATCAAAAATGTCTGGAGCGGATGGACTTCTTGTCTCGCATTCAACCCACTGAAACGGGAAAAATTGGAAAACTACAGCAGAACAACCTTGATATTATGGTCGCCCGGCAAAAACAAAAACTAAGCACTTGTGGTCAGTTGGTTCAACATCGGTTAAAAGTGAAAATTGCAGCATTGGAATTTGAGTTGTCTGAGATGGATAATCACCTCAAAGCTTAAACCGATATTATATGCTGGTAAAGAAGTTTTTTATTAACCACGAAGGTACCCGACTTTAATTCTTTTAGCGTCATTCACAACAGCTTCGATGTGGGTAAATAACAGAATTCGGGCAGCGATAGTTTTATGATGAATGGTAAATGAATTGTGCAACGCGGTCATACTATTGTGCTCTAAATTATAAATTAAATGACCGAAATAGTAAGATCTGCCCACTATAGAATTGCTGAATTAATCGGATTCATTGCATTTGTTGCTATATTCTTAGTTAATTTCTACTTCAGGCCAAATTCGGCCAATATGAGCGCAACAGTGAAGTGGTTTCTCGGTGTAGCACCTAATTTTCTTGGTGGAATAGGATTAACGATTTCCATTTTTGTTTACCGGTTCAATGTATTCAAAAAACGGGGTCTAACTCTTTATAAGACTTGTATTGCATCGGCCCTAATTTCGTCCATTGGACTTTTAGTATGGGAGTCTATTCGGGCAATTGGAAGTTTCTTTTTTGATTCGGAGGATGTAATAATGTCTACAGTGGGGTCTGCGCTCTCACTTGTTTTATTGGTTTTATTAGTTAACATGAACATTCGAAAAGGTAATTTTGATTTGTAGTGGATTGTGATTTTCCGCAGGCGGGCAAAGTCATCGCGTTAAGGATCTGGCGCATCCACATTCGACCCTTACAGGGTCGTTTATCACCTAAGTCAGTGATCATATCTATAAACATGAGATCCATTCTGGATCAAGTGGCGCCGGTCATTTAGATTTCGTGCAAACGCGATTAATTTTAGGAACTTCCAACTCTTTGATCGTTCAAGCTTTTGCCAAAAAAAACATTTTTACAAACATCTCCCGATCCGGAATGGATCGAATCTTTATAGCACAATTGGTTTGCAATGATCAAACGACCCTATTAGGGCCGAATGTTATTTTATACCAAGTCCTCAACTTAATGACATTGGCTGGCGGTGCTAATCAACTCAATAACTCTGGTTCAATACAATTTTAAGTTTTTAATGTAAGCAGCCGCTTCAACCATTCTCGATCCATACCAACTGAACATTTCGCCATCCGCTAGTATCACCTTGCATCCCGGCAGGTTTTCTGTAAAATAGCTGCGGTGTTTTTCGGCAAATGGAAATGGTTCTGAAGAAAGAATGAGTAATTCGGGCTTATCATTTTGCAATTGTTCCAGACTTATTTCGGGATACCGCGAAGTTGTATTGTCTCCATAAATATTTTCCATTCCAAATTCGGATAACATGGCATGGATAAAAGTTTCATTATTTACGGTCATCAAAGGATTTTGCCAAATGAGATAGGCCGTTTTTACTTTTCTGTTTTCTTCTCTTTTGTGCAGTTGAAAGTTGGATTGAATCTTATCGGTCAATGCTGTTGCCTCACTTTTACGTCCGACCAATTCACCTACTTTTCTGATCATATCAAATGAGTCATCTATACTGATGATGTCGCTTGTCCACACCGGATATTTTTGCCTGAGTTCCAGAATTTGTTCTTTGTCATTCTCTTCTTTATTGGCGATAATGAGATCGGGATTCAGTTCTGCAATTTTCTTTAAATTAAGCACCTTGGTACCTCCTACAATTTCCTTCGACTTGAACCAACTTAAAGGATGAATGCAGAATTTTGTAATTCCTACCACTTCTTTATCCAGCCCAAGTGAAAAAAGCAATTCAGTCTGTGAAGGCACAACCGAAATAATTCTCGATGGTACGCCCGATAACTCAATTGTCTCACCACATTGATCTCTGTATGAAATTTTACTTTCCATATTGTTCGAGTAGATTGCGAAGATCTTCTATTGTGTTGGCTTCTGTGTGCAGTTTGTCTTTTCTCCATCGGTGGATACGCGGAAACCTCAATGCAATTCCACTTTTGTGTCTTGGAGAATTTTGAATGCCTTCAAATGCAATTTCAAAAACCAATTCGGCGTTCACCGATCGTACAGGCCCAAATTTTTCGATGGTATTTTTTTTCACAAAAGAATCTACTTCTGCTATTTCTTCGTTGTTCAACCCCGAATAAGCTTTTGCAAAAGGAACGAGCTTATCATTGTCCCAAACTGCAAAGGTATAATCTGTAAAAAGATTGGCTCGTTTTCCATGGCCTTGCATGGCATAAATCATTACCGCATCAATGGTAAAAGGATCGACTTTCCATTTCCACCAATCTCCTCTTTTGCGCCCCGATTGATAGCTGCTCGACGCAGACTTCAACATCAGCCCCTCGCAGTGCAACTTTCTGGATTCAGCTCTTATTGCGGCTGCATCGCTCCAGTCTTTCACCAGAAGAACTTCAGAAAGTAACAGGGTTGAATTTGCAGTTTTTTTCACCAAATCCTCAAGAATTTTTTTTCTTTCAGATAAAGGATATGATCTGATGTCTTCTCCATTGTATTCGAAAATGTCGTAAGCAAGAAAAGAAACCGGCGCAGATTTCAATAAATTTTTGCTTACACTTTTTCTGTTGATTCGCGATTGCAAAAGTTGAAAGGGCAGGGGATGACTTTCGTTGTGACAAATAATTTCTCCGTCGAGTACCGAGCCATTTGTGAGATGCGGGACAAGAAGTTTGAATTCCGGAAAACCATCCGTGATAAGTTCCTCACCACGACTCCAGACAAATATTTCTCCTTTTCGCTTAATGAGTTGTCCTCTTATGCCATCCCACTTTTTCTCTATAATCCAATCTCCAACGGGTCCGAGGTTCTCCACGGGGAAATCAATGCCATTGGCCAAAAAGAAAGGGTAGGGCTTCGAAATTTCATTGTCTTTTCCTTCCATCAAATCCACAAGTGATGTGGTGGCCGGATTCCATTTACCTGATAAGGCAAACTGGACTGCAGCAGGAGTTTGCCCGCAATATTTGGAAAGCGCATTCACTATGGAACCCGATGAGATACCAATTCTAAAACTGCCACCAATCAATTTATTAAAAACAAATCGCTCCGATTGATTTAAAATGCTCCAGGCATTTGTTACATAAGCTTTCTTTTCTTCGTCCGTTTTTTTTTTGATTTCTTCTAATTCTCTCATCCAGATATTAAGTGGTTTCGAATCAGAAGTGCCTTCACTGGTAATAAGTAAGGATAGCACTTCACCGAGATCGCCGGTCACATAATAACTTTCATCGAATAGCCATTCAGGAATTCCGGCCAGCTCGGCCGCCCAGATTTTCATCAAGCTGGTCTTCACCGGCCGTGTGGGTCTTTTTCCTGTCAGCAGGCCTATACACCATACTTTATCTTCATCGGTAGATTCGCTAAAATACCTCACCAGCGCATCCAGCTTGTCGTTGGTTCCGGAGGTGCTGTCAAGTTCCTGATATAGTTGAACAAACCTTTTCACAACGAAGTGGCTGTTGGATTTTCTTGCACATCAGCGGGAACTTCTTCAGGAGATATTTGCTCTCCGCTAAATTCAGTATGCACTTCGGACGCATCGTATCCGATTTCTCGCAGGTATTTCGCAAAGGAGGAAGTATATCCATGTGTCACAAATATTTTTTCTGCTTCGGTAGCTTTTATTGCGTCTAAAAGTCCATCCCAGTCAGCATGATCCGAAAGAGCAAATCCAATATCTGCATTGGTTCTTTTCTTTGAACTTCTCACCGCCATCCATCCACTGGTGACTGCGGTAGAATTTGGACCTAATTTTTTTAACCAAACGGCATTTTCTACAGAAGGAGGGGCAAGAACCAATGCCCCCTGAAAATCTTCCTTTTTACTGTAATAATCTATTCTCTTATCGGAATGAAGTGCAATGCCGGATTTTCTCAGGCACTCATTTACATTAAATACACTTCCGTGTGAAAACACTTTTCCTATGGAATGATCTACACCCTGCAGCACTCTTTGGGCTTTGCCAAGCGAATAGCAAAAGACTACTGAGGCCTTTTTCTCAGCTTTATTTTTATTCCACCATTGATTGATGTCCGAGAATATTTCCTTTTGATCGGTCCAATGATAAATAGGCATTCCGAAAGTAGACTCTGTAATAAAGGCATGGCATTTTACCGGTTCAAACGCTGGGCAATATCCATCGTCGCTCGTTTTATAATCGCCGGAAGCCACCCACACTTCACCTCCCGACTCAACCCTTATCTGAGCGGAGCCGGTAATATGGCCCGCCGGATGGAGGGATACCTTTACACCATTTATTACTCTTAGCTGGCCAAAACCAAGTCCTTCTACAGAAATGTTTTGTCCCAGACGAAGTCTCAATATGGCCACGGTGTCATGTTGGGTAATATAATGTTGCATTCCCGGGCGCGCGTGATCGCTGTGGGCATGTGTAATAACAGCGCATTTGACTGGTTTCCACGGATCAATGTAGAAATCTCCTTTTGGGCAATAAATCCCTTCCGGACGGAAAGTAAGCAGGGCTTCGTTCGAGGTTGATTTCATAAGTTGGCCAAATTAAGCGAAATACACGAGAACAAACCCGGATTATAGTTTCAATTAGAGATCAGTCTTGGGCTAGTCACCCAATGCTAACCTGACAGGCTAAAGTCTCGTTTTGTCAGTTGAAAATAGGGGATTGATGATAGTAACTGACATAATTTCTCAACTGTCAGTATTATGGCCGCATGGCATTATGATTGAAGTCGGGCCCACAGATTTTAAAGAATAATAAAGGACAACTATAACATTATGAGTAAAATAATAGGAATCGATCTCGGAACCACCAACTCTTGTGTGGCCGTAATGGAAGGTAACGAGCCGGTTGTAATTGCCAACAGCGAAGGCAAAAGAACCACTCCCTCCATCGTTGCATTTGTAGAAGGCGGCGAGCGCAAAGTTGGTGACCCTGCAAAACGTCAGGCTATCACCAATCCACGCAAAACAATCTACTCTATAAAGAGATTTATGGGTAGCAACTTCGACGAATGTCAAAAGGAGATTGCTCGTATGCCTTATGAGGTAGTAAAAGGAGATGGCAATACACCAAGAGTAAAAATCGACGACAGACTATATACTCCACAAGAAATATCTGCCATGACACTTCAGAAAATGAAGAAGACTGCAGAAGATTATCTGGGTTATGAAGTAACTGAGGCTGTTATCACAGTTCCAGCTTATTTTAACGACTCACAACGCCAGGCAACCAAAGAAGCTGGTGAAATTGCAGGATTGAAAGTAAAAAGAATCATCAACGAACCAACAGCCGCAGCCCTTGCCTATGGTTTGGATAAAAAAGCGCATGATATTAAAATCGTAGTTTTTGACTGCGGTGGAGGTACACATGATGTTTCAATATTAGAATTGGGCGAAGGAGTTTTTGAAGTACTTTCTACGGATGGTGACACACACCTCGGAGGAGACGATTTCGATCAGGTAATTATTGATTGGCTCGTTCAGGAATTTAAAAATGAAAATGGCAATCAATTCGATTTAACCAAAGACCCAATGGCCCTTCAGCGTTTGAAAGAAGGTGCTGAAAAGGCAAAAATTGAATTGTCATCGGGATCAACCACAGAAATCAATCTGCCTTATATCATGCCGGTAGATGGAATTCCAAAGCACCTTGTGCGCTCAATGACAAAAGCCAAATTCGAGCAATTGGCCGATAGCCTTATCCAGCGCACCATTGCGCCTTGCGAAAGCGCTTTGAAAAAAGCCGGACTTCAGGTAAAAGATATCGACGAAATTATTTTGGTTGGTGGATCTACAAGAATTCCTGCTATTCAGGAAGCGGTTAAAAAATATTTCGGCAAAGAGCCATCCAAAGGAGTAAACCCTGATGAAGTTGTGGCCATTGGAGCAGCTATTCAAGGTGGTGTGCTTACCGGAGATGTAAAAGATGTGGTTCTTCTAGACGTAACACCTCTTTCACTTGGTATCGAAACAATGGGTGGAGTTTTCACCAAATTGATCGAAGCAAATACTACGATTCCAACAAAGAAGAGCGAAGTTTTCTCTACAGCTTCAGATAATCAGCCAAGTGTAGAAATACATGTATTACAAGGTGAAAGAGCAATGGCTCGCGACAACCGCACCATTGGAAAGTTTCACCTCGATGGAATTCCACCTTCACCAAGAGGTGTTCCACAAGTGGAAGTGATATTCGATATTGATGCCAACGGGTTGATCCATGTTGCCGCCAAAGACAAGGCTACAGGAAAAGAACAAAGTATCAGAATTGAAGCCTCTTCGGGATTGTCGAAAGAAGACATAGAGAAGATGAAACGCGAAGCTGAGTTGAATGCTGATTCGGATCGCAAGGCGAGAGAAAGTGCAGACATGGTGAATCAAGCTGATACACTTATTTTCCAGACAGAAAAAAATCTGAAAGAATTTGGCGACAAAATTCCGGCAGAGAAAAAATCTGTTCTTGAAGATGCGTTGAATGAATTGAAAGCAGCACATGCCGAAAAGGATTTAGATAAAATCAAAGTAGCCATGGAACGCTTGAATACAGAATTCAGTCAGGTGAGTCAGGACATGTACAATGCCGGTGCAAGCGATGCAACTACGGACGGTCAAAATCCCACGAAAGATTCTGATCACCAGGAAGAAGAAGTAACAGACGTTGACTTCGAAGAAGTAAAAGACGAAAAGAAATAATAAAATGGCCTGTTAGAGGTCAGAGTAAAACGGGAGAATTCGATTCTCCCGTTTTTTTTTCGATAATCCAATTATTTTCAATTTATTTGTGACCTGATTTGGATCAAAAGGTCTGAACGGGACTTAATTATAAACCAATACAAAACGTTTTCACTATGCTAAAAGAATTTAAAGAATTTGCGATCAAAGGAAACCTGATCGACACGGCCGTCGCCTTTGTTATGGCCGCTGCCTTTGGTAAAGTCATTTCTGCCTTCGTAGACGGAATGGTGATGCCAATTGTGGGAAAACTTACCTCAGGAAAGGACTTTGGTAAAATGGAGTTTCCTTTATCTGAAGGTACCAAAGAAGTAATTGGTACAGATGGCAATGTCGTTACTGAAGCAATTGCTGCTGTTACTATTAAGTACGGAACCTTCATTACGGTGGTAATCGACTTTTTGATTGTTGCCTTAGTAATGTTCATGGTAGTGAAAGCGGTGAACAAGCTGAAGAAAGCTGAGCCAGCTCCACCACCCGCACCTCCCAGCACTTCAGAAGTTCTTCTTGCTGAGATCCGCGATGCTCTAAAGAAATAATTCATTTCACATATCTCAAAAGGCCCGTATTTCGGGCCTTTTCTTTTTTTGCAATTTTTCTTTCCCAATAATGTTCTTTGTGTAGTTGATTTGCCCCGCGTTATTGCGCAGCTTTATGCAAGAAAAAAGAAGTTACCTTGTACTGTTTGCTATTGTTATAGTGACCATCGGTTGCTTTTTTGTCATTAGCAAGCTAAAATTCAGCTACGACTTCGAAGCCTTTTTTCCCAAAAAAGATCCGGAAACCTCTTTTTACTATCATTTCAGGGAGCAGTTCGAGACAGACAACGATTTCTATATCGTTGCGCTCGAAGAGAATCAAAGTATTTTCAGAAAGGACTTTTTAGCCCGGGTGGATAGCCTTACCAACGACCTTCGGGGGCTGAAATACGTGGTAGAGGCCGTTGGCCCCACACAATTGAGCGAATATTACCGCGATCCTGCCATGGGGCAGGTATTTCAAATACCGCTGCTGCGATGGGCAGAACCAGAGTATTACACAATAGACTCTGCCAGAATTTATCAATCACCAACCTATGTAGGGCTCCTGTTTTCGCCGGATGCGCAATCACTGGCCATCAATATTAAGCAACAGGAAAAACTTTCCAAAGCGAAGTGCGACTCGCTTTCTTATGCGGTGGAAGCTGCAGTGGCCAAATACCATTTCGCAAGTCCGCATATAATAGGCCGTGGACTTGGTCAGCGGGTGTACGTGAAGATGATGATAGAGGAGCTGGCCTTATTTATATCATTGAGTTTGCTGCTCACCATAGTTTTCCTTTATATAGCTTTCAGATCCGGTTGGGGAGTTTTGATACCCATCCTGGTAGTTTTAGTTTCCATTACCTGGACGTTAGGATTTATAGGCTTAATCGGTAAAGACCTGGATTTGATGCTCACTGTATTACCCACTATCATTTTTGTGGTGGGCATGAGCGACAGTGTGCATGTACTCACCAAATACATGCAGGAATTAAGGAACGGCAAAGAAAAAAGAGAGGCCATCCGATACGCTTTTAAAAGCATCAGGTTGGCCACTTTTCTTACGGCCGTCACTACCTCCATAGGCTTTCTGACGCTGATGTTTTCTAATATTCAGCCGATATCTGACTTTGGATTGTACACCGCAGTGGGAGTGATGCTGGCCTATGGCCTTACTTACACCATGCTTCCAGCAATATTGCTATTGGCCAAACCCAAAAGACTCTATGTTTTTGCCACCTCCGATGACTTTTGGACCAAACGATTGCACAGATCATTCCGGTTCATTTTGCGAAACCGAAAGACTGTTTTCTGGGGATTTTTGGGTGTACTGGCCTTAAGTATGGTGGGTATTTTTTCCATTAAAGTAGATAATGTGATGTTGGAAGATTTGCGCGACTCACATCGACTCAAGAAAGAATTTAATTTTATGGAGAAGAAATTCTCCGGCTGCAGACCATTCGAATTGGCCATCAAACTGGATTCTACTGCTGATGTTTTTTCTCCTGAGGTTTTGCACGACCTGGATACAATTGATCAGTATTTAAAAAAGGAGTACAAGGTGGGCAGCTTGTTTTCACTCCCCTCAATGGTCAGGATGTCCAACCAATCTTTTAATGCGGGCCAGCAAGAATATTTTAAGATTCCCGACAGTACTTCTGACGTAAGGATAATTTCTAAATTCCTCAACCGAAAGGATATGGATAGATTTACCCATCTCTGTTATGAAGAAAATACCAGGACACTTAGAGTTAGTGGTAAAGTGGCAGATATGGGCAGACAACATTACGACAGCCTGAATGTCAATCTTAAGAATTTCATCGCTGAGAATGTTCAAACACCCATGGAAACGCATGTTACCGGAACTGCGCACCTTATTGACCTCAACAACCGCTACCTGGTAGAGAATATGCTCTGGGATCTTTTATTGTCCGTGGTAGTAATAGGCCTCGTAATGGGTGCGGTGTATAAGTCGTGGAAGATGGTGTTGCTTACTATAATTCCCAATCTGGTGCCTCTCATTCTTGTCGGCGGCATCATGGGAGCCGTGGGTATTCCGCTAAAAATCTCCACTTCCATCATTTTCAACATTGCTTTCGGCATTGCTGTGGACGACACCATCCATTTTTTGGCCCGGGTGAGAACCTTATTGGGCGAGGGAATGTCGGTAAACTATGCCGTAAAGCGTACTTTTTTAAGTACCGGTAAGGCAATGGTTGTTACCACATTGATCTTAAGTGGAGGTTTTTTGACCCTCGTGCTTTCTGATTTTTTGGGCACCTTTTATATTGGTTTCTTAATTAGTCTTACACTTTTCGTGGCTGTTGTTGCGGAGCTTTTAATTACCCCACTCGTTGTGATGTTCTTTTACCGAAAATAAAAATGGCCTTTGACGTTTCAAAACGGCCCATTGTCTTCCCTGCGGGCTTTTCTATCGAAGCCGAAACCCGCAGAAAAATAAATTTACATAAATGTAAAGAAATCTTAAAAAAGTCTATCTTAGCTTACAACTTTGTGTGGCTTCAGACCGTCAAAGTTTAAACAAAACCTGTAGATTGACTATAACGACAACACGGTGCATTCTTACTTTGGCTTTGCTTGTTATTTCAGGGCAATTCGTTGCTCAGATTGACAAGGAAGGCACTCCGTTGTCTTGGAATTTACAGGAGCAGTATGTAAATACGAGTATTTGGCAACAGTTGCCCGATATTGATCTTGCTACCATTTTTCAGCAAGACGCTCAGGATGATGTAGACAAATCCATTCCATATCGTTTTGCTGTTGCCAGTGAAGTTGATTGGAGCATGGAAGATTTCGGGCGTTGGTCAAACCTTCACAATGGCGATCGTTTGTGGGTAATGGGAATAGATGGCCCCGGTGCGCTCTGTTTGGGAATGACCTTAAGTGGGTTGAGTCTCCCCGAAGGCGGCAGACTATATATATACAATGAGGACCATACAGATTTTGTAGGGCCAATTACGAGTGAAGACAACAGATCCAATCAGGTTTTGTCAATTCCTCCAATACAGGGTGACAGGGTTATTCTTGAGTATTACGAGCCATTTGCATTTCGCGGACAGGGCGCACTAAATGTTGATTATGTTACTTATGGATACCGCAATTTAATTGATCCCATTCAGCATCCGGAAAATGAGTGTATTGCTTTCAATGATCAGATCGAACCAGATTCTCGTCAGGATATAGCTACATCTGTGGTAATGATTTTAGTAGACAAAGGCCAGCGTATAGCTACAGGTACATTGCTTAACAACACTTCTTATGATGCTACACCATATGTGCTTACTGCTATTCCTGCGGTGATCGGAAATGTAGGAAGCTTTGTTTTCTTGTTTGGCACAGATGTGCGTAATGGAACCATCACGTGGTCTCATGCTATCAGTGGCGCTCAGTTGGAAGAATCGAACTCTGGTACTGCTCTGTTAAAGTTACGCGATAATCCAAGTCGCGATTGGTCTGCATTTTACAGTGGCTGGGACATTTCAGAAACCAATCAGGACGGCGACTTTAATTGCGTGCAGAATGCATTGGGTCTTGAACTTAGTATTTCGCAATTTGAAGGAGAGCTGATTACTGACGTCTGGGGTAGTATCGAAACATCACGAATTGATAATTGGCTGATTGGAAATACATTTAAAGGATCAATAGGAAGTCCGCTTTTCGATAAGGATAACAATTTGGTTGGAGTTTATATTGGTGGAACTTCCTCGTGTGAGGATAATACCAATGACCATTTCGCTATGCTCTCAAACGCATGGTTGAAATATGGTGAATTTTTAGATCCAAATGAAATTGCATCGGTCAGTTTATCCGGCCTATATGCAAAAAACGAAAGCGACCAAAGAAGCAACAATTTCGAAATAACTTTTTTCCCAAATCCTGCATCTGACTGGATCTACATTAGAAATAAGAGTGAAGAACCTATCAATAGAATTGAAATCTATGACTCAGCCGGAAGGATAGTCCATTCCTACTCTTCACTATTGGTGGCTACTTTGGATATAAGTGATTTACCGGTAGGTATTTATGTAATTAATTTTATGGGAAAGAACTTCAATAAGTCCACTTCACTTTTTGTGAGATAATTTTTTTACTCACTCTTGTAATTTTCCTGTTTTATCCATAGCCAGATTTGCGGCTACCACGCTGGTCACCGAAGCAATAGTTACCCCTAATACAGGTAGGAGAAGTAGCAAAGAAAACACGCTACCGATGCCGGTAGAAATTCCTTTCATGGATCGGATGGAATTCACACTTTCACTAACAGTCATTTTCCTTCTTTCGTTGGTGTAGTCCATAGCTGAAAACCCCAGGAAATAGGCACTTATCATAAAGGAAAGAAGCATACAGAATGGAGACAGAATTAAACCGACCGGGAATAAAAACAGGGTCATAAAAATATTCGCAAACCAGATAAGAGAAAGAAGTGTTATTTCAATAACCATATTTCTTAATGCCAAAGCAATTCCTCTGATAATGTCCTTTGCAAATTGATTCCATTCGAAGGGATATGTTTTTCCTGTGATAATATTTTCCGTTTTTTCGCTGACATATGCCATTACAGGTGAAAGAAAAATAAGGAGCAGATATTTGGTGAATCTATTCATCAACAACCACGAAAAGATAGCTACAGTTATGGTCAGGGCATATTTCCCCACATCCGAAAGTATTTGGAGAAATTTATTCCACCAACCTTCTCCTGAAAGAGATTCGTGAGGAAAATAACCTGAAACAAAATCGGTAAAATAATCGCTGAGGTATTTTATTAGTACCAAACTGCCCATACCTAAAATAATGGAAATGACAATGGGGAAAATAAAATAGACAAAGAGTCCATGTTTCAAAATGAAAGGAATGGCACTGAACCATGACCTTATTCCCGTTAGAAAATCTGCCGTAAAATTCCTCATGGTAAAAATCGATTTGAATTGTAATTCAATTTCCAACTAAATATCAGGCTGCAAGTTATACCAATGTTCATTTTAATTTAGGCCGAAGGCTAATTAAAATGTTACAGTGGTATATGCCGATAGAGTAGCTGTTCATACCAATTCCAAATATAATTTAAGCCAAAGGGTAAATTATTTTGTGAATTGGTTATGCCGCCACTAATACCAATGTTCTTTTCAATTTAGTCCATGCCGTAGATGAAATCATACAGTGGTAAATACCGAGAGAGTAGCTGTTTAGTACAATCAAGCGCAGCGCAGATTGGACTAATACAGATGCCGAATCGCCATTAGGAATGATCTTTTTTCGGAATGAAAAATTAGCAAAAATATTACCAGATCAAAAGTACACTTTACACCAATAATGAAACGATGTGTTATGAGTTTCCACAGCGTGATTCAATAGTTTTTGTGATAAAGAACAGACAAGAACATCATACTGCCCCTACCTTTTCATATACCGGTAGGAAGCATCCAGTAATAAGACAAAAAAAAGGCCATCAGGAATTTTTCCGATGGCCAGAAGTTAAAGTCGTGTATTTTAAACCGGGATGTTAATCCTCGTCGGAATCTTTGGAGTCGTCAGCGGGCTCGTCCTTTGGCTCCTCATCAGCATCATCCTCTTCTTCCTCCTCCTCGTCGCCGCCACCTTTGAAGTTTTCAAATTCAGACATAGCCAGTCCTTCGTTGTCCTGATTTTCGTCATCGTCTACCCGCATGTTTTTATCTATCTTAAATAGATAGATGGTATCATCCGTTCGGATTTCCAGGGCTTTAATAAACTCACCCTTTGGAGTGGTGAATGAAATAAGATTATCATTCTCGAATCCATTGGGGAAATGTTCATTGATCAGGTCAATATGTTCCTGAGAAATGTTTTTGTAATCCTTGATTACGCGCTTCATCGGGTTTCAATGATTAGTGATTTAACAACCATGCAAATATGAGCGGTGCAACGATAGTTGCATCACTTTCTATAATAAATTTTGGAGTATTTATATCCAGTTTACCCCATGTGATTTTTTCGTTGGGTACAGCACCGCTGTAGCTACCATAGCTGGTGGTGCTATCGCTGATCTGGCAGAAATAACTCCAGAATGGTATATCGTGCATTTCCATATCCTGATAGAGCATTGGCACCACACAAATCGGGAAATCTCCGGCTATTCCACCGCCAATCTGAAAGAATCCAACGCCTTTGCCTGCAGAATTGTCTGTATACCACTTGGCAAGCCAGGTCATATACTCAATTCCACTCTTCATGGTAGAAGCCTTTAGATCTTGTTTGATACAATAGCTGGCGAAAATATTTCCCATGGTACTGTCTTCCCAACCCGGAACAATAATGGGGAGATTTCTCTCCGCCGCTGCAAGCATCCATGAGTTTTTTGGATCAATCTGATAGTATTCTTCAAGAACACCGCTCAGCAGCATTTTGTACATATACTCATGAGGCAGGTAGCGTTCTCCTTTGGTATCGGCATCTTTCCACAAAGCATAGATATGTTTTTGGAGTCTTCGAAAAGCCTCTTCCTCAGGTATGCAGGTATCCGTTACTCTATTAAGGCCCCTTTCCAGCAAGGCCCACTCGTCTTGAGGGGTGAGGTCGCGATAATGTGGTACACGCTCGTAATGATTGTGCGCCACCAGATTCATCAGATCTTCTTCGAGATTGGCGCCTGTGCACGATATAATATCTACTTTACCCTGACGGATTATTTCCGCCAGCGAAATCCCCATTTCGGCTGTAGACATTGCACCGGCAAGGGTTATCATCATTTTACCACCTTCCAAAAGGTGCTTTTCATATCCCTTGGCGGCGTCAACCATGGCTGCAGCATTGAAGTGCAGATAGTTGGTCTCCATGAAATCTCTGATCGAGTTGTATTTACCCATATTGGTGTTTTTCAAAAATCGAATTTTAATTTCTCCCGCGGCTTGCTTATTTAATAACCTCCAGGAGCGTTTTATCTATCAGGCTCTTTAAACTAAAATTGAGCCGAACGAATTACTCTCTTGTGATATTGCAAACATATTTGGAAGTTGACTTATTATCCGATAATTGATCAATTAATTTTATATTTTTTTCCAAGCAAATAAGCTCAGAAATTCTCTGGCAAAAATGAAAAATTAAGATGATCTTAAAGAGAAAGATTTAATAATTTTCAACAAAAATTAAAATTATCCTTGAAATGCCTTTTGTTATTGGGGTTTCATAAGATTTTGATTAACTGGAAATTTTGGTGGGCCGACACATTTGAGCCAAAGAGTTCATCTCATTTTCTTCAGTATCACTAATCTCTGGCGGGCAAGTCAGCTATTTTTTTGACTAGAAAGCGAACCACGAATTTTTTCACTTCTTTGTCAACCTCCTTGTTCAGCGGGTCTTTTAGCACGTACTGAAGTTTGAATTGTACATACTCGAATTTGATAGACTGCACTTTCAGGTTGATTGAGTTTGGAGTAATCCTGTCTTCATAAGGCTTCAAAGCTTCTCTGATTTCAACTTCAAGCTCATCCGCTTTTGGGACTCTGCGGGCTTCAATTTCAAAGTCCAAACTGGTTTTTTTGAGTTCCCGCCTTGTATAGTTGATAATCTCACTTGAAAACACCTTGTTGTTCGGAATGTAAATGATGTCATCGTCATCATTGAGCAAATGCACATTGGTCAAGGTAATGTCTGTAATTTTTCCTTTTAAAGCATCGATCTGAACCTGATCACCAATATTGATCACTTTGGCAAAAGTCAGGTACATTCCATTGATTAAGTTGGAAATATAATCTTTGGTAATCAGGACAATGGCGGCAGCAATAAGGCTTAGTGTAGTGATAGCTTCCTTAAAAGAAATATCAAAGGCTGAAAGTGCCAGAATTCCGGCGAGCAGACCAGTCAGGATTTTGGTAAGGTGAGAAATACCTATGGTAAAGTTGTCCTTACGTTGAACCGGATTATTGAGCCTGTACGCACCAACAATAAGCAGCCTTGCACTCTGCATAATCACGAACACCAGAAGCACTTTAAACAAAGTGCGCTGAAAAACCTCAATCAATCCCAATCGCGAAGTGAGATCGATGTATGCAGAATGATAATAAAGCATCAGCGAAGCCAGCGCGGCCAAAGAAAAACCTTTGATGAAAGTTATGGAGTTCACGAGTGCTAAATAACAAAAGTTTACCTTGTCTGATAACGCAGGGTTAACAAAAAGACTTACGCCAGGTGGTTAATAAATCAACAATCCTTTTCTATTCGTAGTAGCCCAATATCTCTAATATGTCTTTTGGTTTTTGTTCTGGCGACCAGAGTTTGTATTTGAGTTTTCCTTTGGCATCGCGGTCTATTAGGATATGTTTGGGTTGTGGAATAAGGCAATGATGAATTCCACCAAATCCCCCGAGAGTATCCTGATATGCACCTGTATTAAAGAAACCTATATACTGATCCTGGTCAGGATAATACTTCGGCATATAGATCGCGTTGGTATGCTGCTCGGAGTTGTAATAATCATCACTGTCGCAGGTCAATCCACCAAGAAACACCCTTTCATAATTCTCATTCCAGTTGTTGATAGGGAGCATAATGAATCTTTTGCTGATTGCCCAGCTATCTGGCAGTGTAGTCATGAAGGAAGAATCAATCATATTCCATTTTTCCCTGTCATTCTGCTCTTTCTGATAGAGGATTTTGTAAATCGCAGCTCCACTTTCACCTACTGTAAATGAGCCGAATTCAGTATAAATATGTGGAACAGGAACCCCGGCCTCGTCGCAAGCGGCTTTTACCTGATTGAGAATTTCAGTAACCATGTACTGGTAATCAAAGCTATAAGCAAGAGAATTTTTTATAGGGAAGCCTCCGCCAATATTGAGGCAATCAAGCGTCGGGCATATCTCACGAAGCTCGCAATATACCTTCAGACATTTAACCAATTCATTCCAGTAGTAAGATGTGTCTTTAATTCCGGAGTTGATAAAGAAGTGTAGCATTTTGAGTTTCAGCCTTGGATCATCATGAATCGATTTTTTATAAAACCGCACAATGTCTTTATAGCCAATACCAAGTCTTGAGGTATAGAACTCGAACTTAGGTTCTTCTTCACTGGCTATTCTTATCCCGATGTTCATTTGTTCGGTCATCAGCTCCCGAAATACATTGAACTCGTATTTGTTGTCGATTACCGGGATGATGTCTTTGTAACCATCGGCATGCAGCGCCATAATCTTCTGCACATATTCTTCTTTCTTGAAACCATTGCAGATAATCCTCTGGGTTTTCTTCAATTTACCCAATGTGCCTAATCTTCTGATCAGGTCAATGTCGTAGGCAGAAGATGTCTCAAGGTGCACATTGTTTTTGAGTACTTCTTCAAGCACATAACGGAAGTGAGAACTTTTGGTGCAATAACAATAGTGGTACTCTCCTTCATAGCCCACCTGCTCGCGGGCGGTTTCAAACCAGCCTTTAGCACTTTGGATGTTCTCACTGATTTTTGGCAGGTAAGTACATTTCAGAGGTGAACCATATTTCTCAATGAGGTCGATAAGTGGAACGCCGTGCCAAGCCAGATTTTCATTTTCAAGATTAAATTCCTTTTGAGGCCAGTCGAAAGTTTGCTCGACTAAATCAATGTATTTTGTTTTCATACTAAATCCGCAGGTAATAAATGATTGAATTAAACTGAGTGATGTCCGGCCTTCCGAACTGAAAAAGACTCAGCTCAGATGCGGATCACAACATGTATCACCTCAAAGTGGAAATTCTTCATTGAAATTTTAGAAATGTCATTCCTTCAAAACTGTCTTTGAATGGGTTTGAAATTATTTGAGTGCAATTTTAATACAACCTGTCAATTAAAGCCATTTCTTTTTACGGAAATAAATGAGCATCCCGATAACCAGTACCAACATGCCGCTCATTATGGTTGGATAGCCATATCGCCATTTGAGTTCAGGCATAAAATCGAAGTTCATACCATATACACCCACTATAAAGGTTAGCGGAACAAAAATGGTGGTAATGATGGTCAGCACTTTAATCACCTGGTTCATTTTCATTCCCAGACTGGAGTGGTAAAGTTCAATCAGGTTCACCAGCATCTCCCGGTATACAGCCAGATTTTCAGATTCATATATCACATGGTCATATAGATCGCGGTAGTACTTGGCAATTTCATCATCGAGTTCTCTTGTGATGGTGTTGATTGCCTCTTTCAGTGGATCAATACTTCTTTTGAAATCCAGCAGTTCTTTTCTCAAGGCCAGAATCTGGTGAAGGGTCGCTTCTGTTGATTTCCTTAGCACATCTTGCTCCATTACATCGATTCTTTTGGCCAGTTGTTCGCTTACGCCTATGTAGTTGTCCACAACAGTGTCCAGAATCAGATAAGCCAGATAATACGCGTCCTTGCTTCTCACTTTGCCTTTAGAAGTTCTTATCCTGTCGCGGATTGGATTAAAATTATCGCCAGGTCTCTCCTGGAACATAAGGAGAAACTTATCACCCACAATTAAGGAAAGTTGCTCCACATTGAGATTTTTAGATTGTCCATCCAACTCCAGCATTTTTAGAGTAACAAACATATATTCTTCAAAGAATTCCACCTTAGGTCTGCTGGTGCTGTTCATTATATCTTCCAACACCAAAGTATGAATTGCGAATTTGTTTCCAACAGTTTCAATCAGGTTAGCGTCATGAATTCCCACAATGTCTATCCATGAAACGGAAGGCGAAGTTGAAAACGCTGTACAGTCCTCCAGGTCCTTTAAGGTAAGTTCCCGTAGCTCAAGGTGGTCATAGTCCATCACTTTGATGCTCACATCAGAATTGGTTTTATTTCCAATATGTACCAAAGCTCCCGGACCCATTCCTCTTTTTGAGGCTCTTGAAGAAGATTTTGCGGTTGATGACATCAATTAAAAATAAAGTATCTGCTAAACTAAATACAAATAGAATTCAAATTGAATGAATTCGGCGCAATAAATGTAAAAATCATAAAGTACTCAATAAGGTTACTGTTTAGAATACTCCTAACACATTTCACTGAATAATTAATCAGGTTTAATCATCTGGCGAAATAAAAATGAACCTTATTTGCACCTGATAAGCCCAAAATCATGAAAGTACATTTAATAGCGATAGGAGGAAGTGCCATGCACAATTTGGCCATCGCCCTTTACCAGAAAGGATTTGAAGTAAGTGGAAGTGACGACGAAATTTTTGAGCCAAGCAAAAGCCGTCTTGATAAACTAGGTTTACTCCCATCAGAAATGGGCTGGTTTCCGGAGAAAATTACTGATGATATTCAATCCGTCATTTTGGGAATGCACGCCAGGGCCGACAATCCTGAGTTGAAAAAGGCGCAGGAACTCGGGCTAAGAATATTCTCTTACCCTGAGTACATTTATGAGCAGACAAAAGATAAAACCAGAGTCGTAATAGGAGGGAGCCATGGCAAAACTTCCATTACTGCTATGATACTCCATGTGCTTCATCAAACGAAAATTGATTGTGATTATATGGTGGGGGCGCAGCTTAATGGATTCGATTGTATGGTTAAACTTTCTGAGTCGGCGCCGATAGCAGTACTTGAGGGAGACGAATATCTTTCCTCTCCGATTGATAGAAGACCTAAGTTTCACCTCTACAAACCCAATCTGGCATTGGTGAGCGGCATAGCCTGGGACCATATCAATGTATTTCCCACTTTCGAAAATTATGTAGATCAATTCCGGATGTTTCTCGATCAAATAGAACCCGGTGGATTTCTGGCTTATTGCGAAGCAGATGCAGAAGTAAAGAAATTAAGCGAAAACCATAAAGGGGATTACCTGGCCATAGCTTACAACACACATGAGCACATAATTGAAAATGGAATAACCTGGCTCATCACCAAAAGCGGGAAGGTTCCTCTTGAAATATTTGGAAATCACAATTTGCAAAACCTGAGCGGAGCATTTTTAATCTGTGCAAGATTGGGTGTGAAGGATGATGATTTTTATCGCGCAATAAGTACTTTTAAAGGTGCTGCAAGACGATTGGAACTTGTAAAGAAAAACAACGGCTCAGCAGTATACAAAGACTTTGCTCATTCGCCGTCCAAACTCAAAGCCACCACCAATGCGCTGCAGCAACAATATCCGGACAGGAAATTAATAGCATGCATGGAGCTGCACACATTCAGTAGTTTGAATGCAAACTTTCTAAAAGAATACAATGGATCCATGGCCAATGCGGATGAAGCTTTGGTGTATTTCAATCCACATACCATCGAACACAAAAAATTGCCTCCGATTAGTGAAAGTCAAGTTCTGGAAGCCTTTGGCAGCAATAACATAAAAGTATTTACAGATTCAACGAAACTTTACAATGAACTCTTGTCCAGAAATTGGTCATCCGCCAATTTGTTGATGATGACAAGTGGTACCTTTGACGGAATTAATTTTGTTGAACTGGCAAATGAGATTTGTGTTTAAGAAAAACCAACTAAATTCTGTGCTTTGTCCCGGGTTGGGGATTGTGGTTTTCCTCTTATTTCTTTACCAATCTCTTGTCTAGCGCAATTGAATGTGACGATATAATTTCAATTTTACCGAATAGAGGATGGCGGGTATTCACTACAAAGTTATGCTCTATATGCATGATGGCAGACGGCACTTTCATAAGCAGAAACTCATTTTTAGAAAGAAACTGATCACCAAATTGCTGTGTTAGAACTGTTGGTCCCGGTTGTTTCCATTTGGGCGGCAATGATTTAAGCGACGGTTCAAATATTAGTGGGCGTTCAGGAATACTTAACTTCATAAGGTATAGTTCGGTTGAATGCAGAGCCTGTATCCAGTTGGCCAATGTTTCAAGCATGGCAAGCGATGCATTTTCGCTTGTGTATAATGCGGGCACGCCAACGCTATTCCAGCGTCCTCCATATTTCTCAGCTCCAAGACCCGAAATATCATTCTTATAGGGAGCCTTTACAATTCGAAATACTATCATGAAGGAATGCCGTATTCTATTCTTCCTAAAATATTGCGGAGAATATTTATTCCCAATGAGCTATCCAAAAGTGATTTTGGAGGTATTTCACCCAATGCAATGTTGGGAAGGTTCATCCAATCATTGAAGGCCTCAAGGTTTGACATTACTTCTTCTCCACGCTCAAACAGCATAGCAATTTCCAGAATACGCTCTGAGGCTTTTTTGTCGAAGTTTTCATTTTGCTGGGCATATCGGGCTATTGTTCTTTCCGAAAGATCTAAAAAGGAAGCCCATTCTGCCGGACTGAAACTGCATTTAGTTTTGATTTTTTCAAACTCATTATAACCAATGCCATTTCTGATAACATTGAGCAATACAAACTCACCGCTATGAGAATACATTTGGGGAGAGTATGAATACGCAGGAGAGGATTCTTCTACCATATTCTGATTGTTTTTTGGAGAAATTGATTTATAGGTTTTTACTATTGCTTTTTTTTGCAATGGGCTTTGTTTTTTTTTTGATGTTGGGCTCATCTCTCTGACATTTGTCACAAAAGTACAGTCATTTATCCGTCCTTCCAATTTTTTTTTCAACTTTCCCATTTTTTTTCCAAATCTCGCATTTTAAGGGTACTGGGTTAGTTTTGCATTGTGTTTTTTGGCATCGAATCCTAAGTTCTTTTTAGACAATGAAAAAAATATTTCTCATACGCCACGCTAAATCGAGTTGGGATAATCCCACTATGAAGGACTTCAACAGGCCGCTTAATAACCGGGGTGAGCGGGATGCACCATTTATGGCGGCGCGATTCATCCAATCTTTTGAAGTTGGATTATATCTGAGCAGTCCCGCCGTCCGGGCTGAGGCAACAGCGTCTGTTTTTCACAAACTCGCACGGAATGGCCCGGTGGAATTATTGTTGGATCGCAGAATATACGAGGCTTCACTTCCGGATTTATTGAGTGTGTTGAGCGAATTGCCTGATTCATTAGAAAGTGTAGCCTTGTTTGGACATAATCCAGGATTAAGTCATTTGATCGCTTATCTCACCGGAGATTTTGTAGATATGCCTACTTGTTCCATAGCAGAAATAGAATTAAATCATGATACATGGAAGGCACTTGGTCAGGATACCTCGAGTTTAGTTAGCTTTGATTACCCAAAACAACACAAATCTTGAACAAGCTTAATCAGAATTGGCGAATCATTTTCACGCTGGCCTC
This sequence comes from Flavobacteriales bacterium, assembly GCA_031378885.1. GTDB lineage: Bacteria > Bacteroidota > Bacteroidia > Flavobacteriales_D > Sanyastnellaceae > JANNEQ01. The sequence goes on along the minus strand of JANNEQ010000149.1, from coordinate 16,475 downwards.
AATCACGATAGTTCTCTTCTTATTGTGGTATTTCCGCACTATCATTGGCTATATCATCATTGCGGTCATTATATCCTTTATTGGTGATCCATTAACAGATCAACTCAGAAAATTCCGAATCAAGAATTTCAGACTGCCGCCATGGCTCAGGGCACTTATCACATTACTGACTATTATATCTGCATTTCTTGCGCTCGCAGCGTTATTTGCACCGCTGGTGGTGGAGGAAATCGAGTTCATTTCATCAATCGATCCTGAGATTGTGAGCAACGCAATTCAGGATCAGGTGGATGGCCTGGCCGCCAGTCATCCGTTTATTCACGATAATCTATCCAATGTCGATTTCACAACCTTAATTGTCTCCAAAGTTCAGTCAATATTTAGTTTTCAATGGCTTCAGGGCATATTCGGTAGTGTATTCGGTTTTGTGGGAAATATGGTAATAGGTCTGTTCGCCGTGTTGTTTATTTCGTTTTTCTTCCTCAAAGATGGGTTTTTATTTGCAAGAATTACCTTCACGCTCACCCCTGAAAAGCATATTGAGAAAATGAAAAACATTATTGAGCACACCCATATTTTGTTGCGCAGATATTTCGTTGGAATAGCACTTCAGTCCCTTATTATGTCATTGATGGTGGGCTTAAGTCTGTACTTTCTGGGGGTAAAAAATGCGGCTTTAATAGGCCTCTTTGCCGGAATAGTAAATGTAATACCCTATGTGGGGCCATTAATGGGAGCTGGTTTCGGATTGATAATAGCCATCACTTCTGCAATGCACGTCGATTTCGCACCGCCGCTTATGCCTCTTGTAGCCAAAGTACTCGGAGTTTTTATTATTGCCCAGCAAATTGATGGATTTGTGGTTCAGCCCATGGTACTGGGCAATAGTGTAAAGGCCCATCCCCTTGAAATATTTATAGTTGTTCTCGCTGCCGGAACCATTGGCGGAGTATTGGGTATGGTCGCGGCCATTCCGGTGTACACCATCCTCAGAGTAGTGGCAAAAGAGTTTCTTTCTGAGTTTAAAGCGGTCGACTCACTTACCCGCGATCTTACCGATTAGCTTCAAAAGTCAGGTGTTTTTTCACTTTGTTGAAGATTAATTCGTGCGTTACGGTAAAATTGGTCTAGTTTTGAACCCCATAACCAAGAGTCTGTTTTTACAGGCAAATGAAAGTTATGGAGCCTCCAGATTGGCCTTTCGAAACCGGATTTTCTGGTTTTTTTATGAAAAGCGGTTTATCAGCACCAGATTTTCTTCCCTGTAGCAGATTTTGTTTTCCAACTTAACAAAATCAAATGTCCGACAACATCAAGTATATTTTCGTTACCGGAGGCGTAACTTCAAGTCTGGGAAAAGGAATTATTTCAGCCTCTTTGGCCAAACTCCTTCAGTCCAGAGGTTATCGCGTCACTATCCAGAAACTCGATCCTTATATCAATGTTGATCCGGGAACACTTAATCCTTATGAACATGGAGAGTGTTTTGTCACTGACGATGGAGCAGAAACCGATTTGGATCTTGGGCACTATGAAAGATTTTTAAATGTGCCTACTTCTCAGGCTAATAACATTACTACTGGAAGAATTTACCAAAGCGTAATTGAAAAAGAACGTCGCGGTGAATATTTAGGAAAAACCGTTCAGGTAATTCCGCACATCACAGATGAGATCAAAAGATGTATTCAAATTCTGGGCTCTAAAAGTGAATTTGATTTTATCATTACTGAAATTGGCGGAACAGTCGGCGACATAGAATCTCTTCCTTATATAGAAGCTGTTCGACAAATGAAATGGGAGAAAGACGAAGATTGTATTGTTATTCATCTTACCCTCATTCCTTATCTCGCTGCAGCAGGAGAGTTAAAAACAAAACCCACACAACACTCCGTAAAAACCTTGCTTGAAAATGGTGTTCAGCCAGACATTTTAGTTTGTCGCACCGAACATGAATTAATTCCACAGCTCCGTCAGAAAATAGCGAAATTTTGCAACGTCACTCCCAACGCGGTTATTCAAAGTATTGACGCATCTACAATTTATGATGTGCCTGTGTTGATGATGGAGGAAAAACTGGATGAAGTTGTGCTTGAAAAACTCAATGTAAAAACAAGAAAAAAATCTGAGCTTAAAAAGTGGATTGACTTTCTCGAAAAATACAAAAACCCCAAGAGCCGTGTTCAGATTGCGCTCATCGGAAAATATGTAGAATTAAAGGATTCTTATAAGTCAATTGCAGAATCATTTATTCATGCCGGCGCGGCAAATGAAGTGGCCGTAGATATTCGCTGGGTGCATTCAGAAGAATTGACCGTCCGCAACGTAATGGAAAAACTGAGTGATATAGACGCAGTGTTGGTTGCACCAGGATTTGGTTCCAGAGGTATCGATGGAAAGCTCGAAGCAATTCGTTATGTTCGTGAGAACAATATTCCGTTCTTCGGAATTTGTCTTGGAATGCAAATGGCCACAGTAGAGTTTGCCAGACACGTCCTGGGCCTTGCTGATGCTGATTCTTCAGAAATGAAAGAGTACACAACCAATCCCGTTATTAGTTTAATGGCTGAACAAAAAACAGTGGTGAACAAGGGCGGAACAATGCGATTGGGTTCATATCCCTGTCGTATAGAAAAAAATAGTTTGGCATATAAAGCCTACGGACAGGAACTTGTAGAAGAGAGACATCGCCACCGTTTTGAATTCAATAACGACTACAAAGAAGTTTTCGAAAAGGCAGGCTTCCGTGCCACAGGAATCAACCCTGAAAGCGGTCTGGTTGAAATAATTGAAATCGACAACCACCCTTATTTTCTGGCGGCACAATTCCATCCTGAATACAAAAGCACAGTGATGAATCCGCATCCATTGTTTGTTTCATTTGTAAAGGCAGCCAAGCATTATCACAAAATAAAAGCTGCGGCCAAACAAACTTCCGTGGCTGAGACTGCCGGTTAAATTCGGCGTTTCAGAAAGTACATCACGAAGAAACAAAAGAATACAATACCTGCCTGAACTTCAAGGAATGACTCAAAGAGAAAGTTCATTCCACACAAGAGAACAAAATTCGTAAATAAAATATCTTTATTTCGAATGGCAGCAATAAGCATTAGAGTCAACGACAAACAAAGCACAATTAATCCCGGCCAGCCAAGTTCGGCACCGGTTTGTAAAAACTGGTTGTGTGTGTTAAGTTTTTTGTGGGCGGCATATTCTTCGCCTTTCTGGTGATATTCTTCCACCAATGCCGATTCTGTATTGCCAACTCCAACTCCCAAAGGATTTTTTTTAAGCAACTCCCAGCCACTTCCCCAGGTTACCCAGCGCAATGCAGTGCTGCTATGCGCCCCGGGGAGTTCGTCTTCTGTAGCTATATATTTCTGCACAGGTGGAACCCTTACATCACTCAATGCCCCGTCAATTCTGTCCGATATTCCTGGAAGAAAAAGAGCTGTAGAGATGCATAAGGCAAGCGACAAAACGCCAATTATCAATGCGTTTTTCAAATGCTTGTTTTCTTTCCAGATATACCATGTACCCATTGATATAGAAAGCACAGCAGCAAGAATACCAGCCTTAGATGCAAGCATACTGATAAATACAATGCTACAGGCAAAGGCCACAAAATGCAAGGCTTTACTATTCAACAGCCAAATGGATTTGGCACCATTCTTCAATAGAATAAAAAGTACCATTGCCTGATAAGTGGCTGCATAAGTGGGGTGATAGTTGATGCCCAGTTTTTGGTAGCTCAGGTAACTATAGTCGTTCAGTTGAATGACTTGATAAACACCATAGCCGATTGCAATAGGAATAAAAAGCAAAGTACCATAGACAAACCAATTTAAAATCCGGTTAGAAAATTTCGAGGGTATATCCGGAATTAAAAATGCTATCAATGGAAAGGCAATAAATGACAATTTAAATTCCAGTTCATCTTTTGCAGCGCTGAAGTGAGATGTATTCATGTACCCTCCCAGAATCATGAAGTACAGAAGGGCAATCAAAGCAAGCGGCAATAATTTTTTTATTGGCCCATTTTTTCTGTAAATAATTAAATGAATGATTGCAGCCACCCCAAACAAAAAAATAAATCCAGGGACGTATTTTTTGGCCAGCGGAATAAGAAAGGCAATGATGTAACAGAATGCGCAAAGCCATTGTGCCATATCATATTTGCGCGTTTCTGTCATAAATTAATGTTGAGACTGTTTGATGCGTTCAATCTGAGGAATGTGATGTCCGATATGCGCACCAAGGAAATCCAATGTGTGCAGAATATTGATCGGGCCAGCCAACGGATGACGAAAAACGAGTTTGTCAAAATGTTCAGCCGGAAATGTGGTGAGGAATTCTTTCATTCCCTTTCTGGCCTCGTCCCAACGCGATATAATTTCTTCTCTTGTCAAATCTCCGACAGGTTCCGGCAACATAGCAGGAGCCTTATATTGTTCGTTGGATTCTAATCTGTTTTTAAGTGCATCGCCATTTTTCCGGTGTTCATCACTTATCATTTCGATGGTATCAAATCCACCGGAAGTTTTTTTCTTTAAATAACCCAGTGTTCCTGTTTCACTGAAAACGATATGCTCCATTACCTGAGCAGCGCTCCATGAGCCTTCTGTCTTAAATCTCAATTCTTTATCGCTCCAATGCTCCATTATAACATGGAATTGCATTCTGGCCTCTTCCATTTTATTCCAGCGAATTTGTATTTCTTCGTGCATAGTTTATTATTTTATTTCCGCATTGTACAACATTTCGATATGTGGAATATCATCTTCCAGATATTCTTCCCCTACCTCTATAAATCCAAACCCCGAGTAGAATTTTTTCAGATAACATTGCGCGGAGATTCTTATCGAAGGATCGCTGTATTCTTTTTTCAAATAATCGATTCCTCTTTTCATCAATTCTTTCCCAATGCCACTTCTTCTGCACTCCAACGATGTAGCCACTCTCCCTATAGCCCATTCCGGGTAAGACACCCCTGGTTTTACAAGGCGAAGGCAAGCGTGCACTACATTGTTTTTATCCATAGCAAAAAGATGCAACGACTTGAGATCTTTGCCATCCGTGTCCAGATAAGGGCAGTTTTGTTCGATAATAAAAACTTCAGTGCGCAAAGTCAGTATAGCATAGAGTTCCTCTTTGCTTAATTCCTCCCAGGTTCTGATATACCAATGCAGTTGATTTAATTCCACGCCAGACTTATTTTTTTAATAATTTAAAAGCGTGCATCCATTGATTTTGTAGAAATCCAGGAATACACCACAACATACAAAGTGGTTCGATGGCTCTGGCACCTTCTGCCTTTCCACAGTCCTGTGTTTCCCATCCAAACTGAGCCAGTATTCTCGTGGTTTGCGATTTTGCCTCCTCATTATTGCCGCAGATAAACATGGTTGGAGTAGTGCCGTTAAAATCAGGATTAACCATCAGTCCATTTCCCACCGAGTTCCATGCCTTTACAAAATGGGCCTGAGGCGCCTGGCGCTGAAGTTGTTCCATTAATGAATCATCGAGCGTGGTGAAGTAATTCAAAACTCCATTGCTTGGCGGAACATCTCCAATTGGATTTGTGGTATCAATGACCAGTTTGTCTTCAAGATTTTCAATACCTGCCAAAGCCAGTGCCGAATTGGCCGCATTTCCCTTAACAGCCAGAACCACTATTTCGCCGAATTGAGCTGCATCTTCAAAACTACCCACTTCAGCTTTATTCTCCACCAGCCAGTCTTGAAGTTTTGTAGCATCTCGTGTACCCATCATCACTGTATATCCATGCTTGAGGAAGCCCGCAGCCAGCACTTTTGCCACCTGGCCACTTCCAAGAATACCTATTTTTTTCATTTCTTTAATTTTGGGCTAAGTACTGTATCAAAAGGTGAAATTGCAATTTAAATTTATTACTTTTTCAAAGTGGGAAAATGAACTGGTGCAATAGGTCGATGTTTGGATTTTAGTATGTATTCAGAATCTATCAGGACAGTATTAAAAACTTTTTTTAGGGGATTACTTCGCCAAGAGGGTGGAATCTTTCGGCTTGATTATATTTGGACTCAAAATTAACTAGCCATGTTGAGACTTATTCATGTATTACTTATCTCTTTTTTGTTCTTCAGCGCTGTGGGGCAGTATGCTCCGGTTATGCACAAATTAAAGGTTCAAACGGATCGCAGTTATGAGCATTTAGGTGAGAGCAGCTCCAAAAACACCATTCTTGCTTCGTATTTTAGTGATAATATAAAGTACAGGTACTATTTTGACGAATACTCATCCGACAATACACTTATAGGCTCATATCATTTTACAAATGGACATTTTGATAAAGGTAAGCAGATTTTTCTACAATCTATTTTTACGGTAAAAAATAAAATTTACTTCATTTGTTATAAATACAAATTCAATAAGCTCGCCCAATTTACTATCTACAGAGTTGATGGATTCGAAACTTTTACCCAGGTTCATTTTTTTGAGTATAATTTTAGACTAGGCTGGAATGGCTCTCTAGTGCGAAAATCCCAGAATGAAGAGCATGTTTCGATTGTATTTGGCGGACGCGAAATGGTCAATTTTGATGGTGATTTAAAAATTACTCAATCATTCGAAATATTCAAGGAAGAGTTATCTATTAATATGTCGGAAATGTATATAAATAATTCGGGAATGTATAGTGGATTGGCCTTGCTGAGGAAAGAAGAAAGGAATGGTCTGGGTAGTGTTATGAGAAACTACCCTTTAATTGTAATGGGTAATCTGAACTCTCAGGATTTTAGAGAGATAGAACTGAAAGGTTTAGATGAGGGTTCTTTTTCAATTGAATCGTTCCATTTTCACAAACTCAATGAAGATGAAGTTGCATTGATTATTGTAACCGGTATGACCTATGCAAATTTTAATGATAAGCTTTTGTTCAATAAATTGAACTTTAAGTCTAAGACGTGTACAGTTAGCAAAGTGAGTAGTTTGAAAGATTACGGAATTGAAAACCCTGAAATGGCTTTGACATCAGGTTACGCTAGCCCCTTGACTCCTCAATTTATTGAAACAACAAACTCAGGATCTTTGCTCATGGGACTCGTCAATTTCGATAAAGTCAGAAAGCACTTTTATTATATCCTCGAAGTAGATTTAGAAGGGACAATTATCTTTTCGAATAAATTGTATGATGATATTGACGGAGGAGCTGTTCCTACCGTTCAAACATTGTCCCACAGCGGGAAGGTGTATCTTGGATTGCAGATGAATAATATCGAAAATCTTTCAGAATGGGCAAAAACAGGTTTCAATATTCCTGAGAGGAATGCAAAAAAGGATGACATGACCTTCTTATTTGCAGAGTATATGACAGGAGGAAAAACATCCACTACTGAACAGAATCTATCAGATTTTAAAGTTGTTGGAATTACTACTTTTACATTTGCTCATGATGGTATTAGATCTGGTCATGGTATTTTTCTCATGGGTGAGGAAATAGATAAGAAGACTCAATGGATTTATTGGTTCGATTAATTCATGGCACTTTTGATACTTTTTGAATATGAGACAATCCGTCTTTCCGGCCCACACCAATTTTAACTATCCAGTCTTTATCCTGTCTATCTTTTGAACTGGTTATGATTGAGCAGAGAAAATTCACAAAAGGCAATTGACAGTTTATTCGGAGCATTTGTACATGAGCGTAAGATAGAGGAATCAACCTCAAGAGGTTTAATAATAGACTGATAGCATTTTTTTGAACTACAGCCATTAAACGGGAGTATTTTCGCGCCCCAATGAATTATTTATCAGTAGAAAACCTATCCAAATCATTTGGTATTCAACAATTGTTTGAAAACCTCAGCTTTGGTATAGAAAAAGGCCAGAAAGTGGCTCTGGTGGCCAGAAATGGAACCGGAAAAAGTACGCTTTTCAAAATATTGACAGGCTTAGACACGCCCGATACTGGCCTTGTTGTGTACAACCGCGAGGTAAAACTGGGCTTCTTGGCCCAGGATCATGGCCTCGACGAAGAAAAGACCATCCTCGAAAATGTCTTTGCATCTGACAATGAAATGACCAGGGCCATTCGTGCTTACGAGCATGCCCTGGCCACCGGAGAAGGTCTCAACGAGGCCAACGACATGATGGAAAATACCGGAGCCTGGAATTATGAGGCCAAGGCAAAACAAGTTTTGGGTGGTTTGGATATTTACGACCTCGAAAAGAAGGTCAGTGCTTTATCGGGCGGACAAAAGCGTAGAATTGCTCTGGCTAAAGTCCTTATTGAAGAGCCTGATCTGGTGTTGCTCGATGAGCCCACGAACCATCTCGATCTGGATATGATTGAGTGGCTCGAAGAATTTCTTCGCCGCTCGAACATGACCATCCTGATGGTTACGCATGACAGGTATTTTCTGGAAAATGTAACCGATGAAATTCTCGAATTGGAGAATGGAATGTTATATCGATACAAAGGAAATTTCTCTTATTACCTTGAGAAAAAAGCAGAGCGCGAAGCGCTGGAGGGAAGTACAAAAGAGAAACAAATGAATTTGTTCAAGCGCGAATTAGAATGGGCTCGCAAAATGCCCAGTGCGCGAACCACAAAGAGCAAAAGCAGATTAGATCGTTTCGAAGATCTGCGTGATGAAGTAAGAAAGAAAACCAAGGACGATGCATTGGAATTAGAGATCAACATCAGCCGCCTGGGAAGTAAGATTGTAGAAATGTACCGCGTAAAAAAGTCTTTCGCTAATGTCAATGTACTTGGAGGATTTGATTATGTATTTAAAACAGGAGAGAAAGTTGGTCTGGTGGGAAGAAATGGTACCGGAAAAACAACCTTTCTGAATTTACTGACGCACAACATCCAGCCTGATGGTGGCAAGGTAATTATCGGAGATACTGTTGTATTTGGTTATTATAGTCAGACAGGATTGCCTCTGGCGGAAGGCAAGAGAGTATTGGAAGTAGTGCGCGAAGTAGCCGATTATATTCCATTGGCCAAAGGAAAAACCATTTCAGCCGCGCAGATGTTGGAGCGTTTTATGTTTCCCAAAAACATGCACTTCAATTATATCGAAAAATTGAGTGGAGGAGAAAAGAAGCGTTTGCAATTGTTGCTGCTTCTGATGAAAAATCCGAATTTTTTAATTCTGGATGAGCCAACCAACGATTTGGATGTCTTTACCCTTGCCGCATTGGAAGAGTATCTCATGCAATACCCCGGTTGTTTGGTTATTGTAAGTCACGACAGATATTTTCTCGACAAATTAGTGGACCATGTATTTGTATTGGACGGGCACGGCAATGTGCGCGACATTCTCGGAAGTTATTCCACCTTTAGGAGGACAATGGATGAAATGGCGCAAACGGAAGTAGACAGAGTAAAAGCTGTCAATACATCTTCACAGAATGACAAACCCAAATCAGCAACCGGAGCTAAACCAAAATTATCCTTTAAGGAAAAATTCGAATTTGATCAATTGGAAAAGGATATTCCACAACTCGAATCTACGAAGAAGGTGCTTGAAGACAAGTTGGCATCCGGTCTAACAGACCATGTTGAATTATTAAAAACAACAGAAGAACTTGGTAAGATTGTGGAAGAACTCGATGCCAAATCATTGCGGTGGCTGGAGTTGAGTGAATTGGTAGAATGAAGTTTAAGTAGCAGATAAAATCCGGAAGCTCTAATGATTCAACTCGATCAATCAATACAGAAGATTGCAAGACGTGCTGCATTGCGATTGGTCGTTCAGCCGGAGAAAATATTGATTCGGCACGAGTGGCGATTCAATCAATTATGGCATTGGTTGGTTTTTTTGTATTTCTTAACTGGAATATGCGCTTGTATAGCTCCTTTATTCGCTCCGCCAACATTTCAGCAAAAGGAGGGTTTCATTTACGTTGGACCAATATTCATCATTTTTTCGCTTGGAATAACTGCGGTTTTACTTAGTAACTATGTTCGAATTGAAAACCATCAATTGAACTTCAGATTTTTCGTCACAAAAAAGAGTATCCCCATATCGCCATACATCAAGGTTGTGAAGGAAGTTAAAGTATTGAAATCCTACAAGCAGAATGCCGTAGTTGTGAGCCATTTTATTGAAAAAGCCGAGGGAAAAACGCCAATTTTGCGCTACCAAATGCAAACAAAAGATGAAGCAGATGCGCGAAAACTTGGTGATGCCATTAATCAGATATTGAATAGCAGGATCAGTTGAATCATTTGTTTTTTAGTTCTCATCAGATTGGACTGTAATTCGTTATTGAAATACGCACAAGTCTGAATTGATTAAAGAGGCTTGTACATTGAATAGCCCCCGGTAAAAGGTCGAAGGCCTGAAACCGAGATTGAAAAATTAAATCACCAACCCTGCTAAGGCTTGAATAATCCAACCATCAAAAAAAACGACTGAAAAGAATTGCACTCCAATCCTTCTCAGCCGAATTCAATTATTTTATTTTCGAATTATATCGGCGCCACAGCCGCATTAACTGCCGCCTGTGCATTCAGATTGCCGTATCCTGTCGATCCATTTGCACTCGGATAAAACTGAGATGTAGTCAATAAGAAATTATACGCCTGAGCTCTTGTAAACGATGGATTCACTGACCAAACCAAAGCTGCAATTCCTGCTGCGGTGGCAGTTGCCGCAGAACTTCCGCCGATATAGGTTGGTGTATTTCCACTTGTGGCCAATGAAAGCGAATTGCGGTTGTCGTTGTTGTTGCGTTCCATAGGAATAGTAAAGTCTACTTCTGCGCCGTTGTGACAAGAAGCGCAAGTCGCATTATTTTCCTTTACACCAGTTATGGCCACACAATTAGAAAATGCAGCGGGATAAACCACGCCCCACCAGCTCAACCAACCGGTTGAAGTTCCAGCAGCAGCCATAATCATTTTACCATTGTTGTAGGCATAGTTCACACCGTCAAGAAGTACACTGCTATAAAATGGTGTGCCTACAGACAGGCTCACTACTTTCACATCTGCTTTGTTTCCCATTTTTACCAGTGCATTTTTTACACCAGTTCTTTCGTTTGAAGCATCCAGCACCACATCGTCACAGGCCCTGATAAAATGCAAATTCGATTTGTAGGCCACGCCCGTTGTAGCACCTGTGCTATTGCGCGGACCTGCTGCAAGTCCGCTCATAGAAGTGCCATGTGAGCAGGTTGTATAAGCGCTGCTACCCAGTGTGTAATCTGTAGTAATGCTTCTGCCCACATTTGAATCACCGCTGTTGAATTGTGCCCCAAGCAATACTTGCGATGAACTGATGCCCGCATCAATCAGACCAATGGTAATTCCCTGACCTTGAGCAATTCCCCACGCAGGGACGATATTTACATTGTTGAAATTCCATGGCACCAGACAATTCGGTGTGGTCGAAGAGTAGTCAGCAGTATTCAGTCCGTACGTAGAATTGCTACAGCCCGAAGAAGATCTCTCTTCGCCCGCAGGCCAATAGTCCAATGGCTCAATGTAACGCACATTTTCCAGGTTGTATAATTCAGTCAAAACCACTTTGTCAGTCAATTTAAAAGTCAGAATGGGCAATGTCTGATCATCCTCTATCAGAATATCTTCAAGTTTAATAGAAGGATTTGTAGTCCGTAAATTTTCAAGGATCAGGTTGATAAGATTATCGTGTACTTCCTTCCATGCGCCCGATTTGAGATCGATTTGATGAATGATCGGGGCAATATCACCAAGAGAAGCAGGCTTATAACCAATAGCCACACTTTGATCGCCATATTGAATAGCACTCCAGATAGTTTTTATGTTCACCCATTCCCAACGGAAATCATTTTCGCGTTCCATTGTGGCCAGCACAAAAGCATCCAGATCCTCCTGACTCATCGGTTCTCCTTCAGGAACTGCAACCCGACTGGCTTTGTGCACCAGATCGCCAGACAGCTCGGTTGAGACACTTTCAACCGGTTTTTTGCAGGAAACAGAAAGCAAAACCAATGCTGCCAGGCCAAAGATAAATTTCATTTTCATTTTTTGATCGTTAAGGTTTAGGAAACGAATGTATAAAATATTTCAATGTCGCATGATTTTTTTTTTTGATATTCAATAAAAATCCAGGTAGATTTCGGAGGTGGATTATACACTTTCTTATAAGTACTTGGTAAATCATCCCAAAATCGCGGCTGAAAGTCATTTAATATTCCTTTAATTCGCATTATCAATTTTTATATGATGACCAAAAAATATTCAGCCTTTAGTTGGCTGCTCATAACGATAAATTTTCTTTTCCTCTTTTCGTGCACCCAAAATGCACCGCAGCCGAAGGAAGCCGAAACAGCTAAAGTGCAATACATGCCCGCAACGGAATCAGGCATCAAAGACGGCGGAGTGGAAGTCATTGAGATCAATACCCCCAAAGGAAAATTTAAAGTCTGGACAAAACGCATTGGCAATAATCCAAAGGTAAAATTACTCTTGCTCAATGGAGGCCCCGGATGCACGCATGAATATTTTGAGTGCTTTGAAAGTTTTTTACCCCAGGAAGGAATAGAGTTTATCTATTACGATCAATTGGGCTGCGGACATTCCGACAATCCCAATGATACTATTATGTGGGATCTTGCCCGATATGTAGAAGAAGTGGAGCAGGTGAGGGCTGCACTTAATCTTACGCAGGATAATTTTTATTTACTTGGCCACAGTTGGGGAGGAATTCTTGCGCTCGAATATGCCCTCAAATACCAGGACAAAATGCACGCCCTCATTATATCCAACATGATGTGCAGTTGTCCCGATTATGGCAAGTATGCCGACGAAGTTCTGGGGCCCAAAATGAAACCCGAAGTTCTTGCTGAAATAAACAAATTAGAAGCAGCGAAAGATTTCAGTAATCCCAGGTACATGGAATTGCTAATGCCCAATTTTTACGCAGAACACATTTGCAGAATTCCCATCGACGAATGGCCTGAGCCTATAGTGCGATCATTCGATCAAACCAATCAATCGCTCTACGTTACGATGCAAGGCCCCAGTGAATTTGGCATCGCAGGCAATCTCGAAAAATGGGACCGCAAAGCCGACCTTCCCAAATTAAAAATCCCCGTACTTACTATCGGTGCTACAGAAGACACCATGGATCCCAAACACATGGAGTGGATGAGCACCCAGGTCCAAAACGGAAGTTTTCTTTTGTGCCCCAAAGGCAGCCACATGTGTTTTTATGATGACCAACAGATTTATTTTGATGGGTTAATTAAATTTTTGAAAAAAGAGTTTTAAGAATATTTCCAATTAGAAGACCGGCTAATGGTTATTTTTTTTTTTCAAACACAAAGCCACAAAGATTTCATAAAAACAGTTTGTAAATATTCTTAAATCAAATACTGAATCATACACCTTCGTGACTTAGTGTTTAATAAAATATTCTCAACATTAACTTGGATTAATTAAATTTTTGAAAATCGAGTTTGATAATTTGCATCCAATTAGAAGAGCCGCTATTTTTTTTTAACACAAAGTCACAAAGCTTTAGAAATAGCGCGCCCCAAAATATTTTTCAATCAAATACCGAAGCCATGTCCCTTCGAGGCTTAGTGTTTAATAAAATATTCTCAACATTAACTTGGATTAATTAAATTTTTGAAAATCGAGTTTGATAATTTACATCCAATTAGAAGAGCCGCTAGTATTCGTTTTTTTTCCCCAATCACAAAGCCACAAAGCTTTTATAAGTATAATTTCTAATTTTTTTTCAATCAAATGCTTAATCAGACATCTTTGTGACTTAGTGTTTAATAAAACATCATGAGTAGCATCCTTCTTCAGACGAATTGCAGATTAACCAAAATTATTTCAGGTAATCCGGTTTTCTATAAATTAATATTCTTATTTTAAATAATAACCTTAATGCCTGTCGAAATCCACCACAATTTTCTCGCTGGTCGGTCTTGCCTGGCAGGTTAGTACATAACCCATTTCTACCTCGCCCGGTTCAAGAGCGTAATTCACCGCCATATCTGCTGAACCCTCAGAGATATGCGCCCTGCATGTACAGCACATTCCTCCCTTGCAGCTAAAAGGAATATCCATTCCGTTGTTTTGCGCTGCATCCAGAATGCGCGTTCCATCCATCGGCATAAAGAAATTCGATTCTTGTCCGTCGAATACCACAGTAACAGCACATTTTTTTCCGGTATCCACAACAGCTTTTTCTGAGCTTTCTTCTTTTGGTGCAATTTGTCCCGGTGAAGAGAAAAGTTCGAAGTGTATTTTCTCCGACGCGAAATTTTTACTCAGCAAATAATCGTTTACACTTTTAATGATGGGCTCCGGACCACAAATAAAAACCTCATCCGTATTCTCTAATGAAATAAAAGTTTTGGTGAACAAATCCAGTTTATGTGCATCGATTCTACCCGAAAACATTTCCACCTCATTTGGTTCTCCGCTGAGCACATGAAATACCCGGAACCTACCCAGAAATCGATCCTTCATATCTTCCAGTTCGTCGCGGAAGATGATATTGAGGAAATAGCGATTGCCGTAGATCAATGAAACCTCGCTATCCGGCTCCGCATTCAATACCGATTTCGCTATGGAAAGAATCGGCGTAATACCCGAGCCCGCAGCTACCAGCAGGTAGTTTTTTTTTTTGGCCGAATTCAGTTCGCTGGTAAAATTCCCTGCCGGAGTCATCACCTGCATGGAATCGCCCGCCTTGAGGTGACGGTTTACCCATGTAGAAAAGACACCCTTTTCTACCTCTTTAATAGCGACCCGCAATTCCCCATCCTGCATGCCACTGCAGATCGAGTACGACCTGCGCATATCCACCCCATCAATGGTTTGGCGCAAGGTGAGATATTGGCCCTGTTTGAAAAGATACTTCTCAGCAAGTTCAGCAGGAACGGTGAAGGCCACAGAAACACAATCCTTGGTTTCCCTGCGTACCTCTTTGATTATTAGCGGATGAAATGTAGGTCTCATAAATTTTACTCGGCGGCAAAAATAGGGGCAGCGGCCCTAATAAAGCAGAGTGATTTTTGTCGCCATACAACTGAGGTTTTAGTCTCATGCGGTGGGAGATTAATTACGCGCTGACAATTCTGCACTTAAAGCCCTCACTGGCGCTGGCTTAGCGCAGCGTAGCCAGTGCCTTCCACTTGTGCTGGTTTTCAACCAGCTCGCTCTGGCGCTAGCTTAGCGAACGTGTCCCCACCGAATGGTGTGGGAGCTTACCGCTTGCCTTCTCCTTGAGCTGGTTTTTAACCAGCCTTAACCCAGCCATCAACCAGCCATCTCCACCTGATTTTTATCCTCCACTCGTCCATTCGGAACAAACTACCCTTAATATTGTTCCTTCAAAAAACAACCCATGGAAAATCAGGATTTGTTAGACAAATTCCAGCAATACGTTGCAGCAGAGCACAAAGTAGAAGCCAAAGACTGGATGCCCGAGGCCTATCGCAAGACCTTAATCCGTCAGATATCCCAGCACGCCCACAGCGAAATTGTGGGTATGTTACCGGAAGGCAATTGGATTACCCGCGCTCCATCTTTGCGCCGCAAGTCCATTTTATTGTCCAAAGTGCAGGACGAAGCTGGTCATGGATTATATCTGTACAGCGCTGTGGAAACACTTGGTGCAGACAGAGACTCCCTCATCAACGACCTTAATGCAGGCAAGGCAAAATACTCCTCCATTTTCAATTACCCCACAACCAGTTGGGCCGACATGGGCGCCATAGGATGGTTGGTAGATGGAGCTGCCATAGTGAACCAGGTATCCTTGCAGCGCACCAGTTACGGCCCTTATAGCCGTGCCATGGTTCGTATTTGCAAAGAAGAATCTTTTCATCAGCGTCAGGGATATGAAATTATGATCTCACTCGCCAAAGGTACCGAAGCCCAGAAACGTATGGCGCAAGATGCCCTCAACAGATGGTGGTGGCCTTCTCTGATGATGTTCGGCCCCAGCGACAAAGAATCCACTAACAGTGCCCAGAGCACTGCATGGAGAATCAAGCGCCACGGCAACGACGAACTCCGACAGAAGTTTGTGGACATGAGCGTTCCCCAGGCCGAATATTTAGGACTCACCCTTCCCGACAAAGATTTGAAGTGGAACGAATCACGCGGCCACTACGATTTCGGCGAAATCGACTGGACCGAATTCAACGAAGTAGTAAAAGGCCATGGCCCGTGCAACAAAGAGCGCGTATCAGCCAGAAAAAAAGCTTACGATGAAGGAGTCTGGGTGAGAGATGCGGCAACTGCTTATGCCGAAAAGAGAAAGGCGAAGGCCGGGAAGGATGCGGCTTGAGAAGGATTTGAAAAATGAATAATATTGAAAGCTCCCGTGAGGGAGCTTTTTTTAGTGTGTCAGGCATGTCAATTATCTCTAGGGTGCAAGTCCCGAATGAGAGTTGCAGTACTTATCATTAGCTGATGGCAAGGGTGTCCATTGTGAATTGGAATCTGAAGGAAGCCTAAAGCAAACACTTGAACC
>JANNEQ010000148.1:0-22939 GCA_031378885.1 Flavobacteriales bacterium | reverse complement strand
TAATTCAAACAAACAATACCCCCCTGAGCCACACAAACCTTTTTTGAAAAACCAACTCAATAAAATCAAGGGGTTCAGACATTCAATTCCCCAAAAACTACTGAAAATTGACTGAAAAAAGTTTTTTTTGCTCAACTTGGGTTAACTTAATGACATTGCGCACTGGGGCACCCTCTTTTCAATTTTAAAAACACAAGAAATTACTTGTCATTAAGTTATAGAATTGGCCATTTTTTTTGCGGAAGTCGGGCGCACATTTTTTTTTGCTAAACCCGGATAAGTTGTAATAGAAATAATTGAATAGGAATTGTATTCGAAATTCTTCACATAAGTAGTTGAGCCTCAAAAATGGAGTTCTTCCATTCTGGAAATACCTTTTTGACGTTCGACTAAGTGGCACTATGCGGTTGAAAACACGTTTTATTCGATTAAGAAATATGTTGTTTTCTATTGCGCGATTTTGGTTAGAGATTATAAATAACCTGAAGCAAGGTTTGCCCTACTGCTTCCAATGTCTTTGCGTCAATAGCAGTCATATCATCCAGGTGAGTGTGGTGAAAGGAACCGAAATTATAATTGGCCAATCCCATAGCCGCAGGAATTGGCCGGGTATCTATGATGTCAATGGTTCGGATTCCTCCAACTCTTGTTACAAATACATGGTCATCCGTTACACCACCTACTTCTTTGTCTCTGAAGTAATCACCATACCCCAGTTTGGCTGCTGTATTCCAGACCAGATTCACCACGTCTTCTCCCCATTCCATACTAGCCAATTCTTTGTTGAATTCTGCTTTGCCATGCCCTACCATGTCAAGCAATATTCCGAAACGAGCCTGATAATTTGATGGCACCTTGTTTCTGGCCCAATATTGAGAGCCAAGACACCAACTGGTTTCAAAATCCTGGTGTTTGATTTCGTCTGCTTTTACAAACTCAGGAATGCCATTGTCTTCTGAATCAAAGAATATAATGTCTACTCCGATGGTTGGCTGAGAGGATTGAAAATGCCTCGCCATTTCCAGCAGAACTCCTATGCCGCTTCCACCATCATTGGCTCCACTGAAAGGTTTTTGCCTCATAGCAATGTTGGGGTCTTTGTCTGCAAATGGCCTTGTATCCCAATGCGAACAAAGTAAGACCCTATTCTTTTTTTCAGGGCTGAAAGAAGCGATGATATTTTTGGACAGAAGAATTTTGCCATCGTATGCAGTGAGCCTGGCTTCCTGAACAGTTACAGTGGCACCATAAGATTTTAATTTACTTACTATCCACTCTGCGCAAGCTACATGGGCAGGTGTATTTGGAATTCGCGGACCGAAGTCAACTTGCTTTTGAACCCATGCGTATGCCGAATCACTGTTGAACTCCGGAGCCTTTACTTCCGGTTTAACATTGGGCTTGGGTTTCGGAATGGGATCCGGATCTGATGTCAGATCACAACCCATATAAAGGACCACAAGTGAAATTGCAGCAACGGCCAAATGTAATATTCTATTTTTAAATTTCATTCTGTTGGATTGAAGGCGTTTGTTGAATTAATTTTCTTCGTAAGACCATTCAGTTCCATCTTTTGTATCTTTCAGTTGCACTTTGGCTTCCTGAAGTGAAATTCTTATTTTATCAGATGTCGTATAATCTTTATTCGCTTTTGCATCGTTGCGAAGGTTGATCAATATCTGCATAAGAGAGTTGGATAGCTGAGAACCCTCATTGCTTTCTTCTTCATTTAATCCAAGAACCTGAAACAAATAATCATCGAAAATTTGTCGAAGCTCCTCAATATTCTCACTGCGGAGCGAGATTGATCCTTCTTTGCAGGAATTAATTACACGCACTCCATCGAAAAGTTCAGAAATAAGAATGGGTGTATTGAAGTCATCATTCATTGCTGCTACACATGCCGCTTTAAGTCTGGCAGTATCATAATCACTTTTGGGCGAAGGATTCAGAGAGCCAATTATTTTTTTAGCGCTCATCATGCGTTTGAATCCGCGCTCGGCAGCTTGCAAAGCCTCATTGCTGAAGTCAAGCGTAGAAGTATAATGTCCCATCATAAAGAAAAAGCGCACCGTCATCGGGCTATAGCCCTTATCCAATAATTTGTGGTTTCCGGTGATCAATTCTTCTGGAGTAAATCCATTTCCTTCACTTTTGGCCATTTTTCTGCCATTTACAGTGAGCATATTTCCATGCATCCAATACCGCACAGGTTCATTTCCCGTGGCTCCGACATTCTGTGCAATTTCGCATTCGTGGTGAGGAAATTTCAGGTCCATTCCGCCGCCATGTATGTCGAAAGTTTTGCCCAGATATTTTGTACTCATTACAGAGCATTCTATATGCCATCCGGGGAAACCACTGCCCCAGGGGCTGTTCCATTGCATCAGATGTTGTGGTTCTGCTTTTTTCCATAGGGCAAAATCCAAAGAGTCGCGCTTTTCATCTTGCCCGTCGAGGTCGCGTGTGTTGCTGATTAAATCATCGATTACACGGCCGGAAAGTTTGCCATATGGGTGTTTTTCGTTGAATTTCCTTACATCAAAATACACTGAGCCATTGCTTTCATAAGCAAATCCATTTTTTATGATTTGCTCGGTCATTTCTATCTGCTCCATAATATGAGCCGTGGCCGTGGGCTCAATGGACGGATTTAGAATATTAAAAATCCTCATTACATCGTGAAATCCATTGGTGTATTTCTGGACAATTTCCATTGGCTCCAGGTTTTCCAATTTGGCTCTTTTGGCAATTTTGTCTTCACCTTCATCTCCATCGCCTACAAGATGCCCCACGTCAGTGATGTTTCTCACGTACCTCACTTTGAATCCCAGGTATTGAAGGTAGCGATAAACTACATCAAATGTGGTGAAAGTTCTTACGTTGCCCAGATGCACATCACTGTACACAGTGGGCCCACACACATAAAGACCAATGTGCCCCGGAATGAGCGGTTCAAATTTTTCTTTCTGTCTGGTAAGACTGTTGTAAATAAAAAGGTTAGATTCCATAGGGCAAATAAAAGCACTGATGATTAAATTAGCTATTGATAAGTTTAAATTTTGACTTTGTCGGAAGATACAATATTAAGTCTCCAAAAGTAATAGCCCAAAAACAGTTGTACATCTTTGGATTATTTAACCCTGAACCCTGCGATGGAATTTAGGTGTAATATGTTTACAGGTAAAAAAGAAGTGGTTTTAATAAAAAAAAGCCACCGTATGAATTACGATGGCCTTTCTCATTTTTTTTTAAGGATGGTTAATCTTCGTTTTCGCCGATTACACCGGTTCCCACATATTTTCCACCTTTATAGATTTCTATTCGGATGAGGATTCCATTGGAATTGTACCGGTACCATTTTCCATCGTACAATCGACCGTCCAGGAACTCTCCACTTTGGGTGACATTTCCATTTTTATCATAAAGAGTATTGAATCCATTTGGCTTAAAGGATTGAGCCTTATTGGTTTTATCGCTGGTTACAACACTTTCTTTGCCTACATTCGGATCGTAGGGATCGGCTTTGGGTACGGGCGGGGTAGTTACTTCTTTATATTTTTTCACAGAACCTTGCCGCACGGTACCATTTTCAAAGACCTTTTCTTCGGCTAGTGTTCCATCAGTGTTGTACCTTTTACAAACTCCAGATTCTGCACCATTGGTCACATTTACTTCCATAGCCAGTTTGCCATTTTCGTAATAGTATTTTTGATTACCACTTCTTTTCCCGTTTTCTCCAAAAAGGAAGTTTTGCTGTGGATTGCCATTGGAATAATAGCGCTTGAATTCTCCGGTGTTTTTATTGTTGTTCCAAAAACCATGTTCTTCAAGCTTGCCGTTTTCGTAGAAAAGCTTGTACTCACCAATGGGTTTGCCTGATGTGTAATTAATCTCACTTCTGGATTTACCATTGGGCCAGAACTTTTTCCAAAGACCTTCTTTTCGGTTGTCTTTGTAGTTACCTTCTTCTACTTTGGCTTCTGGTTTATAGGATTTATCATTCACCATACCTCCATTAATTATCCAATAGCCTTGTCTTCGGCCATTGCTGTCGGTTCGGTTGGTTTCACCATCAAATGCACTCGTTTGAATAGCAATTAGTGATGCAAGCGCAATAAAAATGTACCGTATTCGGTGTTTAGATTTGGTCAACATTATACTATAGGCGTTAGGTTAGTCTTTGCGTTTTTCAAACAAAGAGTTAGCGCCTATACGCGACCTGATCTTATGAAGTTACGATAGCGTCAATTTTTTTTTATTTCTGATTTCGTTTATCATGGTTTCTACCAGCAGGCCGGTATCGAATTTCGACTTCCAACCCCAGTCTTTTCTGGCTACCGAATCGTCGATGCTATTGGGCCATGAATCGGCCAATTCCTGACGGAAGTCTGGTTTATAGGAAATAGTAAATTCAGGAATCCACTTCTTAATTTCATTTGCCAATGAGGCAGGTGTAAAACTGCACCCTGCTATATTGTAGCTTCCTCTTATTTTGATTTGCTCAGTAGGAGCTTCCATTATGGATATTGTGGCATTGATGGCATCTTCCATCATCATCATGGGCAACTCTGTTTCGGGCTCCAGAAAACATTCATAGCTACCCTTGTCGATTGCCTGATAGAAAATGTCCACGGCATAATCCGTAGTTCCGCCACCGGGAGCAGATTTATAACCGATTAATCCCGGATACCTGATGCTTCTCACATCCACTCCATACTTATCAAAGTAATATTCGCACCATCTTTCGCCGGTTTGTTTTGAAATTCCATAGACAGAGTTAGGCTCCATAATAGTATATTGCGGAGTCTCAACCTTGGGTGTGGTAGGGCCAAATGCCGCGATAGAACTGGGCCAGAAAACCCTAGAAATCTTTTTTTCTTTCGCGAGATTCAAAATATTGAACAGTCCATTCATGTTAAGATCCCAGGCTTTCTCCGGATATTTTTCTGAGGTGGCAGAAAGCAGTGCAGCCAACAGATATACTTCTGTCACATTGTGCTTTTGGATAATGTTGTCCACAGCCCCCTTATTGAGTACATCCAGAATTTCATAAGGCCCGTCGCGTAATTCAGGACTTTCCGAAAGCCTTATGTCTGATGCTATTACCATATCAGCCCCGCGTTGCGCGCGAAGAGTAGAGGTGAGCTCAATTCCGATCTGACCGGAAGCTCCAATGATCAATGTCTTTCCTTGCATAGTATATACAGTCTCATTTACTGTAGTGAGAAACAAATGTAAATGGAATTTCCAATGACCAAAGACATACTTTTCAAAAAGGCAACGCAGTTTTATAGATACGTTTTGGTTTCACAAGGCATTCTCATCCGGGTAAAAAATGGGAATGCTAAGTTTATGATACATCGTTTTTGAGTTGAAAATCAGTCCGTAAATAAAACGCGCACTGGAATCTACTTTTAAAAGTGTCGATAATTGGCCTATTATCGGTATCATTGCCAAACAAATTACGCAAGAAGCCCCAAACAATAGTGCTGTTATTTTCGCTTAAACCGGATTCAAATTTTGAGGAACTCTCCTTGCAGGAATACCAGCGAATATTCAAAGAGCTTTACAAACCTATCCGCAACTTCATTTACTTCAAATGTTCAGATATTGATCTGGCAGAAGATCTGGCTCAAGACACCTTCCTCAAACTTTGGGAGACCAGACATAAAATAGAAAGGAAAACGGTCAAGGCTTATCTTTATACCATTGCTCAAAATCTCACCATCAATCAGTTAAAAAGAAAGCAACTGTTGTACAAGTTCATCAAAAGGCCTGGTATTGACAGGGATTTTGATACCCCGGAAAAACTTGTGGAGATGGAAGATTATGAGAAGAAACTCAATTCTGTAATCGCTATGTTGCCTGACGGAGGTAGAGAAGTATTCCTGATGAACCGACTCGAAGACCTTACTTATGTGGAGATTGCCTCCAGGCTTGGATTATCTGTAAAAGCAGTTGAGAAGAGAATGAGTAAAGTACTGCGTATCTTTCGCGACAATCTCGGAACAGAAATCTGAGCCATTGCCCTATGATTTTGAAAAGAATTCTTCCTGGTCTTATTCTTTTCTTGTCTGTTTTAACTGCATTTTCTCAGGTAACCGAGCAGAGAATAACCGCCAGTTATAGCGACGAAGCGCTCAATGTGGTTGTCAAAGACCTGCAATCAAAATATGATATACTTTTTGCTTTTGATGGTCAGACATTATCAGAATACCGGGTTAGCGCAACATTCAACAATCAACCCCTGAAGGAAGTATTGCTCGTGATTTTGCCGATGGGTAAATTGTCATATCGATTGATCAACAATATCGTAGTTATTTATTCTATCACCACAGAACCTTCTGTCAATGGACAAGCTTCAGGATCACCCAAGCCATCGACTGTAGATTTTATTATTCAGGGAGAAATAAGAGATGCGGTAAGCAAAGAAGTTTTGCCATTTGCGTCTGTAGTAGTGCTGAATACCGGGCTGGCCGCACTTTGCAATGAGGATGGTCGTTTCAGGATCGAGCATATTCCATCAGATACATTGACTTTGCAAGTGGAGTATATTGGATATGAATTGCGGCAATTGAAGTTGAACAGATTAAATATCCAATCAATGCTTAAAATTGGATTGGAGGCCAGGCGAACTTATTTGCCGCAAGTTCTGATTGTTGAAGAAAAATCGCGCCTTCTCAAAACCGATGGCCAGGCTGGAATTCAAATGATAAATCCAGGTGATCTGGCATCTTTACAGGGTGTGGCAGAGCCTGATATAATGAGAACAGCCCAGTTGTTGCCGGGAGTAAGTGGTACAAGCGAATCCAGCGGCGGACTTTATATCAGAGGAGGAAATTCCGATCAGACTCTTGTTACACTCGACGGTTTTACCCTTTACCATCTCGACCATTTCTTTGGTTCTTTTTCGGCAGTAAATGCCAACTTCGTTAAAAACATGAGAATTCATAAAGGTGCAATGGAAGCCAGATTTGGCGGCCGTATTTCCGGATTGGCAGAGATAACGGGAAAAGAAGGAAACCTCAATAAGACTCAGGCTCAGATTGACATCGGATTATTGTCATTTGGAGGTGCTGTAGAGGCTCCACTAGACGACAAAGCAAAATCCTCATTAATGATTACAGGGCGAAGAGGTTATACAGATGCCCTGGCAACTCCATCCTTCAGGCAACTCTTCAATACCAGTTATAACTCTGCCGTAACCACATCGCTTACAAATAATATTCAAACCTTCAACGGGACTCAGGATCCTGAGTTTTCCTTTCAGGATGCCAATGCCAAATTTACCTGGAAGCCATCAGATAAAACTATTTTTCAATTAAGCCTTTACGGCGGAAAGGATAAATTATTTATTACCTATGCCGATACTTCGAATAACGAAGCACTAAATCTGTTGGATGTAATTTATCTGGACGAAAGCCAGATCAGAAACCGCGGAGCCTCTCTCAAATTAAGTCACAAATGGAATGCCCGCTCTACCTCGTTATTACAAATGGGAATAAGCCAGTATTCTACAGACCTCTTTTCTCTGGACACATTAAAAAGCATTTTCAACGATTATTCGGTAAGTTTTTCCAATGAGCTCTCAAGATTGCGCGATTTTTCCGGAAGACTCGAAATCCAGACCGATTGGAATGCACATAATATTGTGTATGGCTACCAATGGAATATTGTAGCATCAGACCACAAATTCAGCGAGCAATATTCTACCAATCAGATCTCTATTAATCAACGTGGCTTCACTTCATCACTTTATATTCAGGATAAATTTCATTTCACATCGCGCTGCGAAATTCAGCCTGGAGTAAGATTAAATTATTTCGATAGAACAAAAAAGTTTTATCCCGAACCAAGACTCTCGGTTTTATACCAATGGAACTCTGCTTTGCTTCTTAAGCTTTCCGCAGGCCGTATAAACCAATATATTCAACGCATTCGCGCCCAGAGTTTATACCTCAACACACCAGATTACTGGCGCCTTGCGGGCGATGGCGACATTCCCGTACTTCAGTCCAATCAAATAATTGCCGGATTTAATTATGAGTTGGACAGTTGGACTTTCGATGTAGAATCTTATTTCAAGTACAATACAGGAGCTACCGAATTTCTAGGAGTATTCAGCGGTTATCAGGATGCATATCCGGCCAGTGGTTTCACCACCAATGGAATTATTTCAGGCACAGGGACATCCAAAGGAATTGATTGCACCATACAACGTGAAAGAGGCAGGCACCATGGCTGGATCAGTTATTCGTTAATGAAATCATCATCAAAGTATGATCAGTTAGATCAGTTTGAAGTGCGCGAGCGATTTGCACAAACCCATGAGTTGAAGATTTATTATGAAATTGAGTTCAAACATTGGGATTTGAGTTTATTCTGGATTTATGGAAGTGGCCGGCCTTATACTCCGCTATTGGGAGTGGATGTAGTAGAACTGATCAATGGCCAACAGTCCAGACAACCCGTCTTTGGTCCGGTGAACAGCGCTACACTACCCGATTACCATCGTCTTGATTTTACCGGCTCATTTAAATTTATGCTGGGCAGAGTGGAGGGGAAAATTATTCTTTCTTTGTTTAACGTTTACAACCACCAGAATATAAAAGATGTGCAGTATCTTGCCATTAGAAATGGCCTCGAAGTCAGCAACTTTGATGTGGCCGAAAGAAAAATTGGCATGCAGGGTTTTTTGCCGTCACTACTAATACAACTTAAATTTTGAGGGTACTTCAGATCATATTCATTTCGGCCTTCCTTTTTTCCTGCAAGGAAAAGGACCTAAGTGATATCCGGTCTGAAACCATGGTAGTATCAGGAGTCCTCATTCAAAACAATCAAATTGATTCTCTTTCTGTTTTTGGTCTTTCTGAAGAAGTAGGAGGAGATCCGATACCATTGACGGCAAAAGTTTCTGTGACTGCAGAAAATGAGCAAGTCAGTACATTGCATAATGTAGGTCCGGGTTATTTTTCTTCAGATCCGGGCCAGATTCAAATTGTTTCTGAACACCGTTATAATATTGAAATAGTATCTGATCGCGGCACTTGTAATACCAGTGTTTTGGTACCTCCCGCAATTGATTTGCTGGAAATTAATAAGGATACGCTCGTTTTTAACCCCAATTCGCTGGGTTCGCCTGCATTCATTATCACATGGACCAGCCTTGATCTTAGCAAATACGCTTATGTGTTGAGTCTGGAAGATCCTGATGGCATGTTGGTAGAGGTTCCATTTATTGTTCCCTCTGGCAATTTTAAATCTCAGTATGCAGGAACCTGGGTGCAATCCGGTGTTACTTTGTTCGATACCGACTTTAAATATTTCGGACGCCATAAACTCAGGGTCTACGCCATTGATAAACAATATGAACAAGTATTTTATTATGGGCCATCCGATTTGCGTGGCTTGCTGCGGGCTGCTCCTGATAATGTGAATGGAGGGAAAGGCTTTATCACCGCAGCTTCAGTATTAGAATTGGAGCTTACTATTGTGCCTTGATTTTTTTTGAGAAATTAAGTAGGGTAAATAGAAATAGTTGTGTACAAACCCGACAGTAAAGAAAGAAGAAGTTTGGAAGAGAAGAAGAAATACGAAGAGATGTTGCGTTCCTGGGAAGTTCCGGCAACCAAATCTGAGGAACAAGCCTGGATGGAGTTGCAAGCAAAACTTTCCAGCAGTAAACCTCAAACCAAAGTCGTTCCATTTAGATGGAAGACGCTCGCATCAATTGCCGCTGCTGCAGTGGTGATATTTGGAGCGCTTATATTCTGGCCAACAGGCTCGTCTCATCTGGCTCAAGCCACACTAATTGGTGAACAGAAGAAAATTGAGTTACCTGATCATTCCATCATGACGTTGAATTCGGTTTCCTTGGCTGAATACGATACTGACTGGAGTAAAGAACGCACACTGAAACTTTCCGGCGAGGCATTTTTCGAGGTGCAAAAAGGAAGTAAGTTTAGTGTGGTTACAGATCAGGGTGTTGTTGAAGTCAAGGGTACCAGTTTTGATGTATTTGCCCGTCCTGAAAAGTTTAGGGTGGAATGCAGAACAGGAAAAGTAAACGTTACCTGTGGCAAAAGCGTTGTTGAACTTACTCCCGGTCATGGTGCAGAGCTTGTGGCTGGTAATTTGGTACTCGACGAGTTGAATATGGATGGAAGCGATTGGAAGACAGGAGTCTTCACATTTTCCGAAGAACCTATTGAGAATGTTTTCCTTGAAATAGAAAGGCAATTTGGAATCAGTATCCAACGCCCCGACTTTGAAGGAAAGATACTTCCATTTGATTTAGTATTCACTACAGATATGAAGGTAGAGCAGGTACTCGAAGAGCTTGAACTTGCCACCAATAACAACTTCAAACTCAAGTTTAATAAGATAAATGACAAGACTTACCAGATTGCCAACGCAGATGGCATCTCTAAGTAATATTAAAAAGCTGTTAATTTTTTATTGAGGAAACAACTTTTTTGAAATTGTCTAGTTATCTCTCAGGTAGAATAGCATTAGAGGTAAGTCCGCGTAGACTTACACATCAAAAATAAGTAACACACAATGAAGTGTCTTTTCTATAGACACATCAGATAGTATAGTTAGTTTTAGTTAAGGTTTAGAATTATGGCTGGAAACGTCCAGCCATGATTTTTTTTGTACCCTCCAAACTCATCGTATGCAACCCAGGGAATTAAGAATCGAAGATTTTAATTATTACTTACCAGAAGACAGAATTGTAAAGTATCCTGTTGCCAACAGGGAATCTTCGCAATTGCTCCAGTACCATAAAGGCGCAATTACTCCCCATATTTTTAGCGATCTGCCATCAATACTGCATTCAGGAGATCAATTGGTGCTCAACAATACCCGTGTAATC
Source organism: Flavobacteriales bacterium (assembly GCA_031378885.1). Classification (GTDB taxonomy): domain Bacteria; phylum Bacteroidota; class Bacteroidia; order Flavobacteriales_D; family Sanyastnellaceae; genus JANNEQ01. The sequence continues at coordinate 12,057 of JANNEQ010000148.1, read as the reverse complement.
CCTGCCCGTTTAATTTTCAAAAAGTCTACCGGAGGTGAGGTGGAAATTTTTTGCCTGGATCCATGCAACGCGGATCATCAGCAGGCAATGCAAGCCATAAATGTAATAGATTGGAACTGCCTGGTAGGCGGTGCCAAAAAGTGGAGAGATGAGATTCTCACTCTCTCAATTGAATCTGCGGTGGGGCAATTGGTCTTTAAAGCTGAAAAGCTTCAGGCAGAATCGGGAAAGTTCAAAATCCGATTCACGTGGGAAGGTCAATTGACTTTCTCTGAGGTCCTCTCATTGGTTGGAGAAATTCCTTTGCCGCCCTATTTCGACCGTGAGGTGGAAGAGTCGGACTATGTGAGGTATCAGACAGTTTTTGCGGCCAGTGAAGGTTCTGTGGCCGCACCTACAGCGGGATTGCACCTTACTGATCAGATTTTAAACGAGCTGAATACATCCGGTATCGGAACAAGTCAGCTTACACTTCATGTGGGAGCCGGGACTTTCAAGCCTGTTACTTCCGATACTCTTGAAGGTCATGAAATGCACCACGAGTATTTCTCTGTGCCCAAAGAAATGCTCATAAAATGGGTGAACAACTGGCCCGACAGGGCAATACCTGTGGGCACTACTTCTATGCGAACACTGGAAAGTTTGTTTTGGTTAGGGCAGAAAATAGAAGCAAATGAATGTTTGTTTCCGGCACCATTAAATATTAGGCAATGGGAGGCTTATACCACCGAACCAAAACTTTCTCCGCGGGAGGCTTTCTCTGCATTGGCTAATTATTGCGAGAAGAACTCGCTGCAGCATCTTGTGGGCTCAACAGGCATAATGATTGCGCCGGGTTACAAATTCAGAATCTGCGGAGCATTGATCACGAATTTTCACATGCCGAAGAGCACCTTGTTGCTATTGATTTCAGCTTTTATCGGAGAAGATTGGAGGCGGGTTTACCAATATGCTTTGGACCATAATTTCCGTTTTTTAAGTTATGGAGATAGTTCCTTATTGATACCCAAATAAAAAAAGCCTCCTTTTGAACAAGGAGGCTTTTCATATCTATCGTAAAGTATTATTATCTTCTACCGTATCGGTTATCCTCAATATCAGCTGCTTCTTTAAAAGCATTGAATACGGAGTTTACGATTTTATTTTGGAAACTGGTATTGCTCTGTGTTTGCTCAGTCAGATAGTTATCTGCCGAGGCTCCAGGCACAATATCAGCAGTTCTGCGAATTACATACACACCGCCCTTGCCTTTAATGGGTGAGGTCATTGTGCCAGTTTTTAATCCAAAAATGGCTCCCATTACTTCATTTTCTCCGGTGCTTACGCCAGAATTCGGAATGGAGTTGGCTTTCATATTTACGTTTTCGGCTTTCTTTACCTGAGAACCTACTGCAGTGGCTATTTCTTCAAGCGTTCCTGACTTCATTTTATCCATATAAAGTTCAGCCTTCTTCTGTTTAATAGCCTCCGTCTTCATTACATCGTACACGTTTTTGAAAGTAGGTACGCCGCGCTCTTTAATCTCCATAAGTGCCGCTATAATGTATTGATTGTCTACCAGTTTAGGCTGAGAAATTTCTCCAACTTCGGCAGAATATGCCCACTCTACCACAGCCGTTGCATTCTGCAAAGCGCCTAAAGTTGTAGCATTCGGCTTAACGTTTTTGACAGGATAAATAATGGTTTTTCCATTTAAGGTATCGGCAGCGCGGTGAAAAGAAGTAGTATCGTTGAAGTTAATAGTAAATTCATTGGCTTCATTGAATGCGCTTCGCACAGTCTGTTGGCTTGGCTCAACCATTTTGTCTATCACGGCAATGCGGGTAACCAATCTGGGGTTATTCCTTTTAGTAACCTCAATAATGTGCCAACCGAATGTAGTTTCTACTACCTGAAGTTGGCCAACGGCTCCATTAAAGCAGGCATCAGCGAAAGGCTTCACCATGGTCTTTCTGTCGAAGGTACCCAAATCACCACCTTTGTCTTTATTGCTCGGATCCTCACTGTACATGGCAGCCATAACAGCGAAGTTGTTTTCTTTGGCAATTACATTCTTGATAGAATCAGCTTTGGCTTTGCCTTTCATACCCTTTTCCTTTACAAGGATGTGTTTTGCAGCAACGGAGTCAACCTCCATTGATCGCTTGCTGATTTTGGAAATTTTCATGGATTGTCCGTCCGTATAAGGACCTACTACTTTCCCAATGCTATCGTTCATGAATTGGCTGTTCCATGGTTCTGGAAGTTCGTTGCTTTTATATTCCACAACGCCCATACCAGGACTTGAAGCGTGCATGGCAGAGAAAGCAGAATCGCTTTTTGCCATTCTGAAATCAGCAGCCAGTTTCGTAAGGTTTTCTGTAATTTGAAGCGAATCGTATGATGAAGACTGAACCGGGAAAGAAATGTACTCAATAGACCTGCTCAGTTCCTGCCTGTATTCTCTGTCATTTTTATGCTCCTGATAATACGCCTTAATATCTGACTCAGAAACGGTTACAGAAGTATCTGGGATTTCGGTGTATGACTTTACCACATAGTCAATAGTGGCTTTGTCGTTGGCCAGTTTGAAAGCCCACTTCGCGTCGATGCTATTGGCATATGCGCCCTTTTTCAAAAGCGCGTCATACTTTTCTTTCTGTCTTTTTTTGATAATTAATTCCTTCCAGAGCCCCTGCATAGGAACTGTGCTACCATTTACAGTAACAGGAGGCATTTGGTCGAAGTTGGTTCTCATCTGTTCTTTGAAAGAAGCAGAGTCTTTTCCACCATAAATGGTAGATTTTACATAAGGCGACAGGTATTTACCAAATACGATTTCCTCGTATTCTTCTTCGCTTATAGTAAAGCCAAGCTTATCATATTCATCCTGATATATGATATCTTCCGTAAGTTGGTTCCAGGTGTCGGTAAAGAGGGAGTTCTGGTTGCCATCGTATTGGAACAGTGGCTTGCGCTCTTCCAATGCAATTTGCCACTCCTGGGGATTGATAGTTTTGCCGTCAATTACTCCAACGGAAGCACTACTGTTTCCGAAAAGTGCCATTACAGCATCGTAAGGAATAAGATAACCTACAATGCCTAAACCAACCATAACCAGCACCAGCCAGCCTTGTCTCCTGATTTTCTCAATTAATGCCATAGCAGTCTTTGCTTAAAAATTTTGGGCTGCGAATATCGTAATAAGATGGGCTCGTTCAGCCAAAAGTATTGAAATAGACGAAAACAATTGTGTTTCAGCGGGTAAAGTGGACTAGTTGACCGTCACTTTTACCACATCTATGCGATTTTCGCTCACGATTAGGGGTGAAAGGGTAATATTATCGAGATGAATTATCTCTCCTTCTTCCGGAATGTCTTCATAGAGATAGAGCACAAGGCCACCGAGGGTGTCATATTCTTCATCATTTTCAGGTAGGCCAAGGCCAAATTTTGAGTTGATATAATCAATTTCGAGACGGGCCGAAAATTCAAACTCTGTTTCGCTTATTTGTCTGATGATTGTTTCTTCCTTGTCGTGCTCATCTTCAATATCGCCGAAAATTTCCTCCACGATGTCTTCCATGGTGATCATTCCGGCAGTGCCGCCAAATTCGTCCACCACTACAGCGATATTCTTTTTTTGTTTGATAAACAGTTCAAGAATTTCGTTGGCCTGCATGGGCTCGGGAATAATGGCCACCGGACGCAGAATGTGTTGAATCTGTTCGGGTTTCTTAAACAACTCGAACGAGTGCACGTAGCCAATTATATGGTCTATACTGTCCTTGTATATCAGTATTTTAGACAGACGTGTTTCTATGAATTTCTGTCTTAATACCTCAACCGTTTCTGTAATCTCCACAGCCACTATTTCATTTCTGGGAACCAGACAATCGCGGGCCTTTACTTTTGAGAAATCCAAAGCATTTTGAAAAATCTGGATTTCATGGTCCATGTCTTTGCTGTGGTCAATATTGCCAGTAACTTGCTGGAGGTAATGGTCAAGATCTATCCGGCCAAACTCCACCTCCTCATCCTTTGGCTGCTTTTTCACGAATATCCGAAGAAAAAGGTCGGAGAAAAGGGTCACAATCCATGCAAAAATGTAGAGTACTCCGTACCAGATAGCCAAAGGAACGGCAAAGAGATTCAACCAGCGATTGGGGTTTGAACTAAAAATGGCTTTGGGAATGAACTCAGCCAGAACCAATACAATGATGGTACTAATGATGGTTTGTGTGAATAAAGTCCCGAATTCTCCCAGAAAGTTGGCAACCGCAGGCAGGTAATCGTTCAGCGAATGCGTAATGGCGTCGCCCATGTATAAGCCATAAACTACCAACGCCACGTTGTTGCCCACCAGCATCGTTGCGATGAACATCTTGGGATGCCGTGTAAAATGACCAACAATTCCGGAGGCGAAGACACCTTGCTTCTTATCAAGTTCTATTTTTAACTTGTTGGCCGTAATAAAGGCAATCTCCATTCCGCTGGAGAATGCCGAAGCTATCAGAGACAATAATACAATTAAAGGCCAGTATGGATCCATCAGTTGGTCTGTAATTCAAAAAGACCGCTGCAAAAGTAACAATATTGTGAAATACTGAGGAATTAAGGTTTAGGTCGCTGATCCATACCCCGTTCAATTCTTTTTCTCATAAACCTTCTGAAGAAATACCAGCAGAAAGCAATGCCCGGTATAACAAATGCCCTCACACCTTTGTCAAAACCTTCGGTGCCCACCATGATACAGGCCCAGATAAATGCTCCGATGGAAATAATGAGCCAGAATCTTTCAAATAATTTATTTACTTTCTCCATTGGATATTGAATCGGTTTTTTGGTTTAGCAAAAAATCACCAATCGGTTTTATGATTCTGTACTTTGTAAAAGAATCATTACTCTCCATGCCATTGCCATGTAAGATTCCCTGTTTCGATGTAATCGTAACATACTTGTTGGTGTATATTCTGTTGCTGTCTTGTTTGAAGATCAATTCTTCTGTTTCCACTTTTTCTCCGTTAATATTCATCAGCACTACATTATCCCAGGCCTTCATGCTTTTCTCCTTTTCAATGTATTTACCTCTTTGGGCGCTCAGCCGGGCTTGCTCTTTTTCAAGCGAGTCGAAGAATATCATGGTAAATCCACCACTGGCTTCTATGTAGTTTTCATCGCCCTGAAACTGATCGATCTGATTGGCAATGAGCTTGTTTTTTAATTTCCCTTTTTCCGAAAAATTGTATTCGGCTTTTATGCTTGTCTGAATCGGAAGATTATTTGCATCTGTAATGGCGCGTATTTCGGCAATTTCATTCTGGCAGGAATGGAACATTAACATGAAAAACAACATGCCAGAGTACAATAACCGGTTCAGTATCGACTTCAAAATAATCAATCGTATTTGTATTGGTAGAACCACCTTTCTCTGTTGGGAGGAGAAAGTGACAGTGTCAGTTTAACATTGAAAAATTGCTGGCGGATAAGGTCGTTTTCTAAAGTTCCCATGCTGCCGTACTCCAGCGCAATTGAAAGCAGGTTGGTGGTATTCATTATTGGAATGTTGAAACCAATGCTGATTGCCTGTTCCTTAATGGGAGTGTTTCTTAGAATAAGATGAGTATTTGTCAATCTCGCACCCATTCTGTAAGTCATTTTTTTGAAGAAATTCTGCTCTTCTGTATTCTTTTTCGAGCCGGGTTTAAAATCCAGTCCCAACGACAAATTCGAACTCTTTTGGTAGTATGACTCATTAGAAGAACTTTCACCAAGAGGCATTCTGAATTTTGTCCAATCCTGAATTTTATAATCCACACCAAATTGCAAATAAGATTGGTTTAATCTGTTTTCTTTTCTCAATGCAAGACCAAAGGCCAAACGTTGGGGAATAGCAGTCACCCCTTTCTGTACTCCGCTAAAGTAGGCTGTGTCAACATTTAGTTCTGTACCGGAATTGTCTACGAAAGTCTGATTCAGTTGGGTATAAATAGTGTTTAGCTTCGACTGGGCCTGATAGGTAATGCCTGAGATAAGAAATGTACTTCGCTGAAGTTTTTTGTCTTTTACAACCAAAGAAATGGGTACCTTGTGAATGATTCCAAAGTTAAAATTGATATCCTTTACACTGCTCGAATTTGTTACTTTGGTATTGAGGAAATCAGTCCTGTTGTAATAAACCTTGTCTATTTTCAGAATATTTCCGAATATAAAATTGAAATTAAATCCAACCGACAGTTGCTGAAGATGGAAATCCACGGTGTCTTTCTGGCCTGCACTTTGGGTTTTTTGGCCAATTAAAAAAGCGCGCGACATACCCAAATGCGCAACATTTAATCCACCCACACCTTCATGCGATTGTCTGTAAGAAACCGTATCCAGGTTGCCGGCGGTTTCAATGTTGTAACCACTGGAACTGTAGGGCCGGATGCCAAGAGCAAAAGCCCATTTGCCGCCTTCTTTTTTAAAAAGAAGGTTTACTTCACTGATCTGTCCTCCGTTGAATTTGCTGGTATCGTTATTCGTATAGAATTTGTTGAAATTACCCCGGCCTCCAACCTGAAAGTAAGTTTTTTTCAAAAAAGAGTACGAAGCAGGATTGTCTGTATTGATTACACTTCCATCAATTATTGCCGTTGTAAGACCGCCTTGTCCCATGTGATAGGCGCTGCCAGCCATTTCGGGAAGGCCTATGCCAAAGCGGGAATAGGGCGAACTTACTCCTGTCTGCGCCGCCGCAGACAGATGCACTAAAACCGAAAGCAGGAGTAAAAAAGCCTTAGCCGTGGTTATACATGAGAATTTCATTGAGTCCAATAAGGGTTAAATAAGGGCGCGCAAAAATGGGGCTTTTCAGATGCCGTTCAAAGAACATTGTTGAACCACCGGTAAGTATGACGTTCTGAATCGCCAAACTACTACAAAACTCATTGATCATTCCATCCACCTCGAGCAAAATCGCTTTCTGGACACCAGACTGGATGGATTGCTGGGTGGACTTGCCCAAAATAGCCGGAACAATCTCTGTTGTTTCGCAGCGGGGAAGTCTGGAGGTATAGTGTTGAAGGGCTTTGTACCTGATTTCCACTCCCGGAGAAATAGCACCACCCACCAATTTACTATTCTTCACCGCTGTGTAAGTAATACAGGTGCCACAATCGACAATCAGGCTGCCTTCACCGGGAAAAATCAGGTTGGCCCCTGCTGCATTGGCTATCCTGTCGTTGCCCAGCGTATGAGGTGTATCGTAGTCCAATTCAATTGGCAACCGGATACCAGACTGTAGAAAAAGTACAGAAGAAGATTGAAGCAGGGTCAATATTTCTTCTTTCTCATATGCCCTGACGCTTGAATAGATTATTTGCTCAGGATGAAAAGTCGAAATGACTTCCTGAATTTTGAAATGAAGATACTCGTCCTTTTCTGAAAAGGATTGAATCAGATCATTTTCATTAAATACACCTATTTTGGTGTATGAATTTCCCTGATCAATGGCAAGTCTTGTCATGAAAGATCAGTCGTTATTGATAAGCGTCACCACATATCCGCGGTTCTCATAGGCTTTGCCCTTGCCGTCTTCGAGGTAGATATAATATGCGTAAGCACCTTCCTGAACAACTTTCCCATTCATTGTCCCATCCCAGGGAGCATTGATATCGTCTGTTTCGTAAACGACGTCGCCCCATCGGCTGTAAACAATCATTTTGTACGCCGTAAAATCGGCGAATGATATTACAGGACGCCACGTATCATTGACTCCACCCACAATAAATGCATTTGGAATCCATATCTTGGGGTCTTGCGATAAACAAAGCAAATTTGAATTTGAGCTGTTGATTCTGCCTGTCACATTTGCGCCCCTTTCAATTGCTTCGATTGTATAGCAGAACTGCCCCGGGGTATAAAGAAGTCCGCTTACGTCATCTTCATAGGCCAGTACACTTCCTGATACATTGGCAATTACCTGATCTGTGCCATACTCTCCGATAGACCTGTGAATAAGATATTTTTCTACTCCATTGGTCCAGCCATCGTAGGCTGACCAATTCAGAATATTTACCACACGACTGGTATTTTCCACACCCACAAGAAGAATAGAAGTCCCGATATTGGTGGTGTCCAATACATCATTACACATATTGGTTACAATAAACCGGTAACTATAAGAAAACACATCAGCACTTACATCGGAATCCTCTGCCAGAGCAGAATTTCCGTTCATATTGCTGATGTTTATTACGTCCATCCATTGCAAGGTTTCTTCGTCGTAGCGCTGGAGGTTGTAATTCTGGGTCCAGTTCACCGACTCCATGTCAATTTTTATTTCGATCAGATCATTGGACAGCACATTGACGGAGGCCAGATAGAAGTAGGATGATGGAGTGGGGTAAGGAGTTGTTACTCCGACAGCATTCGATTGTGCTCTGTATCCACTTCCCGCAGCCACTGCCTCTATGTAATAGTAATTAAGGCCATCGACTGGCATGTTTTGGTGCACATAATTGAAAATATCGCCGGGCACCGTGTCCAAAGGTGCATAAACCGGCTGACCAACCGCGCCTGTGGGCAGGAATGCATGGTAAATAATATGTATATCTGTTCCAGAATCCCATCCTTCATAACCCTGCCAACTGAATGCGATATAATCATCACAGATACCATAGGGAATATTTGTGGCAAGGTGAAGAGATGTCTTGCAATCAGCAGGACTAGTATTCGGGCTGGGAGGGAAACCGGTATAACATGTATCAAAAGCTGCTACTGCATAAGAAACCTGACCAATAACGGAGTTGGCTGTCAGATCAATGAACTGCGTAGTAGCTGCATTCCAGATGGTATCCAGAATGACAGGTATATTGTTTACACACTCATAAATAATATAGCCCTGGGTATCGCCGGATGGCGGAGGAATCCAGTTAATCACAGCATCGCCATTCTGAGAATCTATAGATACCGATGTAACAACCGGCGGCTGCGGATAGGTAAGATCAGTAAAACTATCGCTATCTGCATTGCTTTCTATGGTGCATCCTCCCGGCAAAACCAGATCAACCCTGAAATTCAGGAAGGCCGAGCAAATAGATATTTCATAACTCCAGAAAGAAAGACCATAAGGCAGGTTCTGAATCATGGTCCAGGTACCTGCCGGGAACTCCATCCAAACTTCATATTGCGCGCCGGCAGGTGGAATATAGTCAACAGGATAAGGAGCGTTCCAGTCCAGATTGGCATAACCAAGTGGATTGGACGATACCGTAACATCCAGGTACATGGTACAAATGGTATCCGAAGGATTTGAAAAGAAAGTATTGACACCATCAAATGACTCTGTTATGGTAAAATAATGGACACTGTTGGCGAGTGGCAATGCTGTATTGTGCAGAAATGAGTTGGTGAGATAAGCCGGAACCAGCCCGACTTCCACATAAGGGCCACCCATATTGACACTTTCCATGACGTGATATGCCACAAATTGGTTTGAAGGATCGGGTGGAATCGACCAGGTAAGCGTTGCGTTGCCATTTGGTGCCAGATCCAGACATTCTATCACCGATGGGTCAAGTGCCTGAGCTTTGGCGGCTGAAAATCTTCCGGCGAAGACCAATGCGACAAATAAATATTTGATTATTCTTTTCAAATTCAAGGGAGTGAACAGAGTTGCAAAGTTACTCTTTGCATGAGATGAAACGCTCAATTGCATTGCATATTACACGACTCCTATTGTTAATTGGTTGCATCGGCCTGAAAATATTATCAAAAATCAAATTTACCATTTCTCATTTCCGACAGACACGATTGGTAAGACCCAATGATATCGTCCATAATCTCTGATGCACTTTTGATCTCATTTACATAAGCAGAGACTTGCCCGATTTCAAGCTCTCCCGTCACCAAATCACCTTCGAACATTCCCTTCTTCGCCCTTCCACGGCCCAGCAGAGCTTTGAGTTCTTCTGCCGTCGCTTCGTTGCGGTAGGCGTTTATTATTTCATCATAAAAATTATTTTTTAAAAGCCTCACGGGTGTCAACTCCTTGAGTGTTAAGAGTGTGTCGCCTTCTTTCGCGTCAACAATGGCCTTTTTGAAATTAATGTGAGCAGATGATTCCAATGAAGCGGCAAAGCGACTGCCTATCTGAACACCCTCTGCCCCCAGAACCATTGCGGCCAGCATACTTCTGCCGTCATAAATTCCGCCCGCAGCAATGACAGGTATTTTTACAGAAGCGCAAACAGCAGGAACCAGACAGAGGGTGGTAGTTTCCTCTCGTCCATTGTGGCCGCCGGCCTCAAAACCTTCGGCCACCACTGCATCGCATCCGGCAGCTTCGGCCTTTCTGGCAAAAAGAGAACTCGACACGACATGCACTACAGTTACCCCTTGATCCTTGAGCTTCGCAGTGTATTTGGCCGGATTTCCGGCAGAAGTAAAAACGATTGGCACGGCTTCATCGAGAATAATCTCAATCAACTCATCGATTTGTGGGTAGAGCAAAGGCAGGTTGACTCCGAAAGGCTTTTGTGTGGCGCCTTTGCACTTTTGAATATGCTCTTTCAAAATTTCCGGATACATAGAGCCGGCCCCGATTAGTCCAAGGCCGCCTGCATTGGACACCGCTGAGGCAAGCCGCCAACCCGAGCACCAAACCATACCTGCCTGAATTATAGGTGTTTGTACATTAAAAAGCGCTGTCAATCGGTTCTTTTGCGGGTCTGAGTTGATCATGTGAGCAGAAGTATTGAATTATTTTGAAAAATAAATGCAATCTTGTGACAACCATTGGTGATTTCAGTCGTATTGTATTCTGAAGTGTGAAAAAGAATTTGTTCATTTGTTGAATAAACCACTATTTTAGCGCACTTATTCTAAGCCCTAATATTCATTCACAATGAAGAAGTTACTTGTATTCATATTGGTCAGCATGAGTATTTCCGCCGGAGCACAATACCAGTGGGATTACGGTTTGAAAACCGGTGCAGCCAATTATCTTGGCGATATAGGCGGTAAGGAATTGCCACGCCGCGATTTCGTCTGGGACATGCACTTGCCACAAACCCGCTATGCGATAGGAATGTATGGACGTTACAAGATGTCCAAAAGATTGTCTCTTTCCCTGCAGGCCGACCATGTTCTGCTTCAGGATGCCGATGCAAACACTACTTACATTCCGCGCCGAACGCGAAATTTAAATTTCAGAAACAGGATGTTTGAAGTAGGCGCCCGCGCAGAGTTTACCCTATGGTACGACAACGACGTCGGTAACCGCGGATATTACAATCCTGATTTTAAACTCTATGTATTTGGCGGTGTTTCTGCCTTTTACAGCAATCCGCAGGCAAAACTTGTTTACGACGATAGCCTCACAGCCAATCCGAACAACGTTGCTGTGGGAGATTATGTAGACAACACTTGGTACAACCTCAGAGAATTAAGAACAGAAGGTGTGCGCTACAGTGCATTTGGTGTTGCCGTTCCTTTGGGAATCGGGCTTTATTTTACATTTAATAAAGAATGGCGAGTGGGTTGGGAGTTCAGTTGGAGAACAACCTTCACAGATTATCTTGATGATGTGTCTACTGTTTACTCAGACGTTGATCCTGAATCGAGAGAAAACCAGGCCCTGGCCACGGATCTTCAATCCCAAACTTATCAGGGATTGATAGATGAGCAGAATCTGCTTCTTACAGACGGACAAGGGCCAATGTCATTGAATGACTTCGGACCACAACTACCCAGTACAGAAGAAAAATCTATTCGTGGTTACTCTGACCAGAATGACAGTTATATGACCACCCAGATTACTGTGGGCAAGGTGATACGCGGACGCAGTAAATTCTACAAATCCAAATACAGTTGGGTTGGTAGAAGATCGGTTCATAAGACAAAAGCGAAATTCTAACCGAAAAATAGTTTTATACAAAAGGCATCGCGAGATGCCTTTTTTTAGTGTGTCAGGCATGTCAATTATCTCTAGGGTGCAAGTCCCGAATGAGAGTTGCAGTACTTATCATTAGCTGATGGCAAGGGTGTCCATTGTGAATTGGAATCTGAAGGAAGCCTAAAGCAAACACTTGAACC
>JANNEQ010000145.1:0-3175 GCA_031378885.1 Flavobacteriales bacterium | reverse complement strand
GTTCTGTCCGAAATAATACTTACTTTTGTTCATATGCTGTTTGTTGTGCAAAGACAAAACTGCGTCGAAAAGGGGAGTTTACTTGTTAGTAACTCCCTTTATTCTTAACATTAATATTATTTGTTTCGGACACTAGTGGTTTTGTACTCGGTTTTTGTATAAAAGTTGGTAATTCATGGGGGGTTATCCTTTCCGGTGCCTCGCAATAGCACCAAGTCTGTTGAGGAAATACCTTTAAATATCAGAAAAACAGACACTTAAAGGTTGTCGCAAATACGGTCTGGCTTTGGTACTTGAAACAAGGGTTACTTGTCTTTAGAAAGGAGTTCGAAACTTGCCTTAATGTGATGGATTTCACTTGGATTTACAACGATGCAAGAAGCCAGTGCACCTTGGCGCAAAAACTCTTTTGCATCTTCTCCTGATATGTGGGTGTTTCTTCTATTGGACGAGCCATCTGATAAATGGTTAGCGATTAAACTTTTTGTTATTGCACACTAATTTGTTTAGCAAAACAAGTATACAGCGCTCTTAGGACTATTGAATTGCGGTATGTTGAAATAGCATAAAGTTTATTGATGTACCGGAATTCCAGATCAATAAATCAATTTGTGGTTTGCTGGTCTTGCCGGCTAAAAGCCAGCTTGAGTCTATGGTACTGGCAACGCTCCAACACTATCCAGCACCATTCTGTGCGCGTTCGCTAAGCCGGTGCTATTGAGGGCTAGCTAAAGGCCAGCTTGAGGTGTAGGCACTGGCTACGCTCCCACACCCTTCGGTGGGGGCAGGTGCGCTCAAACCAGTGCCATTGAGGTGGTAAGGGGCCATACACTACAGGGCGCTGGCCTGTTTGGGAAATTAAAAAAATAAAAGTCTTTGGTTGGCTAGTCGTATTTCATAAATTGTTGACTCGACAAAAGACCATTAGCATTGGAAATGACAATGGTATATAATCCGCATTTCAAATCACCTGTGTGAATCTTTGCGCGCAAGGTTGAATGCTGGTTTATTTCCTTTACCAGGTCGCCTAAGCTATTGTAAATTTTTACCATGGAGCCATTTATCAGGATATCAGAAGAAATGTTGATGTAATCTTTACAGGGATTGGGATAAATGGAGATGAGTGATTCTTTGGCGTTGAGTTGGATAATATCCGTAGCACCTGAATTCGTGTATCTTGCAATGGCCACATCAAATGTTTCCAATTCATTGTAACAAGCGCCGCCTACAACAATTTTACCATCACTTTGTAATTGTATATCTCTACCGAAGTCGTTATATCCGGTGATAGAAGTGGTCACCAGACCATCAGTGCCAAACGATGAATCTAATATCCCATTGGATAGGTATTTTGCCACAAGGAAATCATAAGCATCTCCTGATGTTCCGCCTTTTCCTGTAATTAGTATTTTTCCATCCGGTTGAATGACTAATGAATTGACCGATTCATATTCATCAGGCGTGTCAGAAGTATAGATGCCCCCATTTGCGAAATTTTGATCGAGGCTGCCATTGGGGTTGTAACAGACCAAGGCAATGTCAGAATTGGTTCCATTTTGAGTATAACCGGCTACAAGAATTTTTTGATCTTCTTGTATAGCGATCGATTTTCCGTAGTCTTGTGAGGATCCAAGTGATGTTATGATTTTTCCATCTGTATCAAAACTGGTATCGAGCACGCCGCTGGTAGTGAATCGCGCAAGTGCTATTTCATAACTATCCGTCCAGGTATAACCACCAACAATAATTTTACCGTCATCTTGAATAGCAACGTCAGTTGCGCTTGAGTTATTTGTCCCAATAAGGGCAATTGCCAGGCCGTCATTGCCAAATGTGGTATCCAAAGAGCCATTGCTATTGTATCGGAGAACTCCAAATGCCTGATCCGTAGCGGTGTCGATTGTAGTGCCAATGATTATTTTCCCATCATTTTGCATGGCTATTGAGTAGGATTGATCAAAAGTGAAATCAAGATCGGTAATGACATAACCATCGGTGCCAAAACTCAAATCAATATTTCCATTGGGATCATACCGCACAAGTTCAAGCAGATTGAGAAAAAATCCTACTCCAACTCTGGAGGCAACAATTATTTTTTGATCGTTTTGTATAACGAGATCACTGCCTGATTCTATTCCTGTTTCCAGATCTGTATATACAAAACCAGCCTCTCCAAAGCTCTCATCAATGGAACCGTCGATATTAAACCTGATTAACATGCTATTGCCGTTGTCTCCGTCAAACATTGATCCGAGTCCAATAATTTTTCCGTCATTTTGAATGGCCACTTTTGTTAAGCCACTGTAGCTTTCGCCAACTGCTGTGAAATAAAAGCCATTGCCATTAAAGCTAAGATCTAATAATCCATCTTGGGCAATTGTGTTATTAAATACAGAAATGAGACTTATACCGAGGATGAAGGTAAAGATTTTCTTTTGTAATGGGATGATCATGTTATGGGTTGGTTGATGTTATACTTCAAGGACGAAGCAATTTAAAATGGTTAGGAAATTATTGGAATTATTTTTTTCAATGTGTCTGAAATGATGAATCGCACTATTCTTATACCGATTTGGTATCTGTTTTAGTACAATCTGCGCTGCGCTTGATTGCACTAAACAGCTACTCTCTCGGTATTTACCACTGTATGATTTCATCTACGGCATGGACTAAATTAAAATGAACATTGGTATTATTTGCATCAGACAATGTGCTTTTTTTAGGAATATGATGCAATTGAAAATTCTCGGTTTTACCCGATAAGCCAGGCATAGCACCAGATACTTCACATAATGAATTACACTTTGCAAACGAACAAAACAACATACCTAACAAATGATCCCTGGTCTTAAACTTCTTAGTATAATGGTAAGAATCATGTTCTTTGACTGCTTTACTTATAATTTGGTCATCAATTAAGGAAATCAGCAGTCCGAAAACCGATTTGGTAGAAAAATGGTTACTTTGACCCATCGTATTTTGTTGTGTAGTAACTACAATATTACGGAAATTAAGAATAGCCTGATACCAGGCTATTTTTTTAGTGTGTCAGGCATGTCAATTATCTCTAGGGTGCAAGTCCCGAATGAGAGTTGCAGTACTTATCATTAGCTGATGGCAAGGGTGTCCATTGTGAATTGGAATCTGAAGGAAGCCTAAAGCAAACACTTGAACC
>JANNEQ010000144.1:0-32310 GCA_031378885.1 Flavobacteriales bacterium | reverse complement strand
GGTTCAAGTGTTTGCTTTAGGCTTCCTTCAGATTCCAATTCACAATGGACACCCTTGCCATCAGCTAATGATAAGTACTGCAACTCTCATTCGGGACTTGCACCCTAGAGATAATTGACATGCCTGACACACTAAAAAAATCCTTTCAAATGAAAGGATTTTCAAACAACTATTACTTTTACTGAACAGCAAATATCAACCTTTTTTCTCCTTAAAAAACAAACTGCCTTTGCCGATTAAAAAACCAGCGTATCAATAAAAAAATCAATACCGTAAACAAGTTTCTAATAAATCAATTCAATTTAATTATCTTTTCAGTAAAGTAATGATTATGCGTTTCAATGAGAATCGTATAGATTCCTTCTGCTAAAAAATTTAAGTTAATCACGGATACATCAGATACAGGATTTTCAGCATAAACCAATTCTCCTGAAGAGGAAATAATTTTGATCATTTTCACTTCCTCTCCCACCATATTTCGTACAGATAAATTATTTGTTACGGGATTGGGAAATACTCTGAATAAGCTACCAACTTCATCTTCCACATGTGGCATGATACACTCAGCGCATTCACTGTAACAAACCAATGGCAAAATCTGATCTTCGGCTCCGGCATAGATCAACCTTGAGTTCACATTTAAGCTATCAGGATTGGCGCAAAGACCGGGAACAATTTCAGAATTTGAAAACTGATTACCATTAACAAATCTGTAAATTACTTCTGTTCCCTCTTGCACCTGCACCGTGTATTCGTAATGCCCCGGAAGGGTTTCAGTCATTAAAGCTGAAGATGGATTCCATCCTTGAAAATTTCCCATGACGTGAACGCCATTGCCGGACACATTTTGTTGTATCATATTCACGCGAAAAGTAATATTGACCAGATTGGGCTCAGCAACGATGCAATCTTCGCATGTACCAAAACAAATCGGGCCATAAGTATCGTCTGCATCTCCAACTGTAAAAGTTCTTCCGAGCATTCCTCCACCATTGCCATCATCAACACCACACATTTCGGGAACAATCTCACTTCCTGATGCATCAGCACCATTATAAAATCTGAAATTCATGGTAGAATTGGGCTCCACCTGAAGACTGTATTGATAAATAGAACCACCTATGTTAGTCATTAATGCAGCCCCTGATTCCCAGCCATTAAAATCTCCGGCGATAAAAACGCCATCCGGCAATACGCTTTCATTGGCCATGTTCACCCTTATGTTCAGGTTGACCAAAGTATTGGCAATGCCTTCTATTTTCAAATCATCTATTCGATAGGTTCCGGATGGATCAGTTTGGATATTGACTGTCCAACGCAATTGAACACTGGGATTATCGGCAGCCTCAAGGGGAAGTTCAATCGGAACTCCTCCATTAACTAAACTCCAGGTGCTGTTCGCTTCATTGTCTGTATAAGAAACGGCATTCCAGCTAATTCCTCCATTGACGCTCATTTCAAGCAATGGGGTTGTACTTCCTGTGGTGAGATAATTATTCGAAACACGAGAAGTAAAAGACATTCGGATTTGAGAAAATCCTGATGTACTGAAAATGGGAGAGTACAAAGTATAAGTTCCGGTTGAATCACTGTTGCGGATAATAATGTTATTCACTCCGCTGGCAAAATCCTGATTCGAAGAATTGGTGCTATCAGAACGAAATCCAATGTCGTAGTTGGTGGTCGTGATCCATCCTCCGGGTAACAAAGGCATTAGGGGCCCGTCGAAATTTTCCTGAAAAATAACATCCTGACCCTGGACTGAATAAGAAATAAGAATAATGGTAAATAATGTAAAGATCTTTTTCATTGGGTAATCATTAAAATGTGCATTGCCAGCCTATTCGCAATTGATCGGGAGCCCATTGTTCAGCGGCATCGTTGGCTTGCATCCGATAGAAATAATGAACCTTAATAGCTGAATTTAAACCGTCAATTAAATAATTATAGGCAAAAGATAAGGTCTGCCTGTTATCGCCCTTTATTAAATCATTCGGATTAAATTCATCATATCTGAGGGCAAAAACAGACTTTAATCTTTTAGAATAATAATCCAATTGAGATATCACGCCTTGTGCTCTATAATAATCTGTTGGCTTGCCCAAAAGCAATGATACATTGTTGGGTTGTATGTTAAAAGTAATCCACTCAAAATGATAAGAGAGCCCTCTCCATGCAGCACTAAAGTCAGCGCTATAGGAAGTCTTCTTTCCGTCCACTGTCAATATCGGATAATCAGTTCCGGTTGTTACTGTCTTTTCGCTGTAACTAATGTCTGCACCAATACAAAAGCGAGGGATTGGCGAATGGTTCAGATCAATTTCTTCATTTCTGAAGCGAGAAGGATAATGCGCTTCGACTCTTCCGACATAAAGGAATTTTCCATTTTCGTCGTTATCGCCTGTAATAGAACCAATACCCTGACCTGTATAAATACCTCCAATAAGGTTGAGCCTTCTGTTTAAAAATCCTTTCTCGAGCGTAATACCCATATCCCTGCGGTTAAACGTCTTGCCCCTTACCACTTCTGGTCGTTGAAGAAAAGCCGACTCCATTTGAGGTCGCATGGACGCGCTGCTGAAGGGCAATTTATCATAACCTACTGATGCGCTGAAATTGTTCTTTCGATTGCGCCAATCAATAGTAGCCTGCATTAAAAACTCATCACTCTGATCGGGGCTATAAATGGCCGGAACATTTATTTGTAATTCAGAACGCAGACCGCTTTTGTTGGAAGCCTGAACGCGCAATACACCAAAATCCAGATTAAACCTGTTCTTGCTGTGATCTGTGTCACCACTCTCCAAAAATCTCTGGTTGTAAAAGCCTAGAAGAAACCCTGAGAATTGAATGTTTTTTCCACCAGTTCCTATAGAGAACTGGCCTGACAATTCCATTCTATTAGAACAAATCAATATCAATAATATAAATAGCGATTTCTTCATTGAACAGGAATTTCAAATAAAAATATTTTTGCCATATCATCACTTACAACCAAAAGCTTACCTTCTGATGTAAATGAAATTCCTTCCGGATTAATTATCGGAAGCCAATATTGGGCTTTGATCTTTTTTGTAGATAAATCGACTTCATACAAGGTACTGGCCTCATCACTTAGTACAAACCACTTGTTCTTGTAGAATGTCATAGCGCTCACCTCAGAAATTCCTTCAATAGAAAAAGTACTGATAAGAGACATAGATTGATCCATTTCCATCATCGTCTGTGGCCCCTTCTCAGTAGCTAATATGAATTTTTTAGAATCAGGAAAATAAACCATTGCTTCTATGCCTTCATTGCGACCTCCTCCATGCTGAATCGGAATGGTCTTCTCTAAAACAAAATCTGATTTTCTAATCTGATAAATTTCTTTGAACGTTTCTTCGCTGATGTAGTAGTATTGATCATCAGCGCAAATTGCTTCCAGATCATATCCAGTAAAATCTAACTTTGAAAGAATGTTTCCATTCTGATCCATTCTATAAACGAATGCCTTATCAGCCAATAAAATGAACTCATTGGCCGTGGAAGTCTGACACAAGTCTGATGGTTCGTCTACCGAAAGACGATGCTTCCACAAGGGCTTCAAGGGTGGGTTAAAGCTGCAAAATGAAATAAAGCCAAGTGTAATAAGTATAATCCGTGACTTCATTAATCCTGATTTAGATTGTTAGGTGTAGGAGTTGAAGTAAAAATCCAGTTAATCGTACCATCAGGAAATCTGGCCATTGATATGCCCGAAGATTGTGTCAGGTACGTAAGCTGATCGACGAAGAAATAAGTGTCATCAGGTTTCTTATAAGTCAACCCGATTTCTTCGCCGTTCTTGCTCAAACCAAAATTCGAGTGTATTTGCGTGATGGTTGTATCCTGATCATCACACCAAATTACAAGAAATGCATTCGGCAAAATAGAAGTATCGGGTAATTCGAATAAGGTGGGATTGCCCAACGAATCCGTTAAAAACCACCTGCCTTCCTCCAAAGCTATGGTATCACCTGTAGTATTGTATATTTCCATCCAATCGGTTCCAGAAGAATCGAGCTCATTTGGAAAAGTGGACCCTGAGGCCATAAACTCATTGATGCGCAATGTACCTTCAAGTATATTGTTGTTTCCCCCAATAGGTTCGGCCGGAGGTGGTGGCGCAAACTCGCGATCAGGTGTACAAGAAACCATATATAAAAGCATGGCCACAATCAGAACAGGTAATGTCGTCTTCATGGGTGCAAAGAAGTACCACCTTTATTATTCTGATGTGACCTTAAAATTATTTTGAGTAAAATAAAAGGCCATTTTTCGACCCCAATGTTTCCGAATTATTTCCTAAATAATACCAGGAATAAAAACCAACTATTTATTGTTAACCCAATGTTACGTTTGTGAATTTGATGCTTAATTCATATCCACCAACACTTCCAGAATACGCCCACTCAAGCTACCCCAAAAGAAATATTGCGGATTCTTAATCATTTAGAAACGTAAAAAAAAAAATCATACAGCAATTTAGCCAAATGAAAAAAGCAATTTTTACTCTGATCACTGCAATGGTTGTTGCAGCAACTCTTCATGCCCAAATTTCAATTAATGCAGCCAGGCAAATTCCATTGGACAGCGAAGTAACCATTTCCGGTATAGTAACAAACGGCGCTGAACTAGGTACCATAAGGTATATTCAAGATCTGACTGGCGGCATTGGGATATACTCTACTAATTTTGCATCCTCCATGAACCGCGGTGACAGCGTTACAGTAACCGGTATTTTGTACGACTTTAACAGCTTGCTGGAAATTAGCCCTGTGTCTAACGTTACAGTAATAAACTCCGGCAATGAGCTGCCTGCACCACAAGTGGTAACGCCCGCTCAATTGGCTGAAGATCTGGAAGGTGAATTGATCAGACTTGATAACATTACCTTTACAAATGGGGGTTCCGTTTTCGCAGGAAATACATCGTATCAGTTTTCCAGTGGAAATGAATTCTCTACTATATATGTAAGAAATGGTTCTCCGCTTATCGGCCAGATTATTCCCGTTGGTAGTATATCGATGGTTGGAATTTGCTCGCAATTCAATGCAGACTATCAGGTCTTGCCAAGGGATGCTTTCGATCTGATCAATGAATCTTCCATACAGATTATTTCGCCGGTGTCCACCACTGGAATATCCAACATAGGATTTACATTGAATTGGATAACCGACGTAGAAGGTACCACAGAAGTTAAATATGGTCTCACACCGGAACTTGAATTGGGCACGATGTCCAATTCATCGTTGAATATCAACCACAGCTTTCCTCTTTTTGGAGTAAATGCGGGTGAAATTTATTACTGCCAGGCATTTTCTGTTGCCGGAAGCGATACTGCCTTTGCGCCCATCCGCCCATTTGGTGTTGCATCTAATTCAAGTGGTGACATTAAAGTGTATTTTAACTCTTCAGTAGATACCTCATACAGCACCGGACAGAACGCTCAGCTTTTGTATCATGCCATTGATGATACACTTATTGCATACATCAACAGAGCTGAACTTACATTAGATCTTACCATCTATGACTTCGACAATGACAGTTTAAGTAATATTTCAGAAGCAATTAATGCCGCTCACGACAGAGGCGTAATCGTAAGATTCATTTCTGATGGAAGTCTTGCACCCACCAACTTTGGAGTATTGGATCTGGATCCATCTATCAATCGTTTGGAAAGCCCAACAACAGCGGAATACAATATCATGCACAATAAATTTGTGATCATAGATGCTGATCACTCCGATCCAATGAAACCAATCGTATGGACCGGAGCAACCAATTGGACAGACAGACAAATCAACAGGGATAACAACAACGTTATCATCGTTCAAGACCAAACTCTTGCAAGGGCATATACTTTGGAATTTGAAGAAATGTGGGGCACCAGCGACTCAATTGCCAATCCGGCAAATTCGAAATTCGGTTCTATTAAAACGGACAATACACCACACGAATTTAAAGTAGCTGGAAAAAGAATGGAATGTTATTTCAGCCCTAGCGACAATACCAACAGTTATTTACTGAACACGATTAACTCTGCCAATTCGAGTCTTCATTTTTGTTCCATGCTAATTACACGTGCTGATCTGGCCGGTGCTATTAATACCCAGCACGCCAATGGACTCGTTGTAAATGGTGTCATAGACGATCAAACTTCAACCACACAATATGATCTTCTCTTTGCAGAGTTGGGTGCTGAAAATCTTATCGTCAATCTGGACACCAACATTATCATGCACCATAAGTACTTAATTGTAGATGAAGAAAATTTGCTTAGCGATCCTATACTTTGGACAGGCTCGCACAACTGGAGCAATAACGCCAACACAAAAAATGACGAAAATACATTGGTCGTTCACGATCCATTAATTGTCAATTTATTCTATCAGGAATTTATGGCAAGACTCAATCAATGGCCAACACTGGATCCAAATGCTGATACTACAACAGTTGACACTACCATTTTTGTACAAAACTTTGATCCTTCAAACCGCGGTTTTGTAATCTACCCCAACCCTGCACAACGCAATGGAAGTATCCATTTTAAAACAGATCTGATAGGTGAATACGAGCTCCATCTTTATAATAGTACATTGAGTCAAGTAATGAGCAGAAAGTTCTTTGGAAATGGAGAGGAAACTAAATCCATTCAAATAGGTGATCTTTCAAAGGGAATTTATTTCATAAAATTGGTTCAGGGTGGTGTATGTAGAAATGCCAGGTTGGTGGTGATTGAATAATGAGCCGATAGCCAATTTGCTTATTTCAAATCTATCCTGACAGGAAACATTAGCAATACAGGCACATTGAATCCATGGCATTGGCCCGGAATCCAGTTCGGCATAGATTCAAAAACCCGAATCATTTCTTTATCTGCGGGAGAACATTTACCATAGTTTGGCTGATATATTGATACATTGGTTACTTCTCCATCAGCCTCAACGATGAAGGAAATGTAAAAGACTGTTTGAATACCCTCTTGTTCAACCGGATAATTAAATTTTTCGGCAATAAATTCCAGCATCTTGTTTTCGTCATCCGCAAATCTTGGAGCCTCATCTACAAATCTGTATAATTGCCGATGAGTGAATGCATGTTTGGGCATAACTCTGCATAAGCTATCATAGGCAAATAAGCTTCCTTTCAAAACTCCATTTTCAAATTGCGGTTCAGAATACCTTACAAATATCTTGTCTTTGAAATAAAGCCCGGCCGAAATTAAATTACCACTATCATCCCAATATTTCCAATCGTTATTCTGATGATCGTATTGAAAACTCCCCTCAGATTTCTTAATGCCATTAGAATACCATTGACATGAATGGCCATGAAAAATAATCTGACTTCTATAAAAAATCTGATCCTCTTTATGAGTCAGAACTTGATGATAAAACTGGCTGACAGTTACAAAAACACTATCGCCCTGGATAGAGGTAGTATCAATATCATATTCATAAAAGGGCACGGAACCAGGCATAGTGCCGGAAATAATCAACTGTCCGGATGCGCAACCAACCATGAACTCCATCACAAAAACAAGAAGTGCTCTATAATAAATTCTCATACCTCCGAAAATTACAAAAGAAGCAACTCCAGCTTCGAAAATAAATTCCTATAAATATACTAATGAACTGGTTCAACCAATTTCCCGAATTGCACTTCTTGAATATAGGCAATGATCTATTTCCTTGATTTTTTTTTTCGCCTTCGCAACTCCTTCTTTGAAGATGGAGAAATCAATTCATCCTTACTGGTGCGATCGAATCAGAAGATTCATTTTTACAAAGGAAGCGATGTGACCACTTAAGAAGATGTTATTTTACTACAATACTTCTTTCAATATTCTTTCATTCCAAAACTCATCTTTCGGATCAATATTGATGACTCTAAAATTATAGCGTTCACCTTCCAACTTTACTCCAAGGCTGTCATCAACCAAAACATCTATTCCAAATTGGGGTGGATATTTGGTGCATTGCACATTAACACGACGATTATGGATTTCCTGATTGACAATTCCATCTAACCTTATTCCATAAAGCCAAAACAACTTTCGCAAATACCAGGGTGATCTAAATGAAGTAGTATAAATCCATACATCGAATTGCCGCACTTTTAACTCCTTGATCAACGCCATTGTTCCTTTTCGCAATTTTTCGTGACTTATAAAGCGAGCTGCAAGTTGATGAAGAGGCTCTTCAACGGGAAATTTGAAGTCATTTCGGATAAGCGTATTATCCAGATCAAATGCAATTCTCATTTCAAATCGCCGTTTTCTATCCCATAATTTTCTTTCAAAAATTTATCTGTATAAGAGTAACCAATATCGACAATGGTTGTCATTTTGTGTAAATCGAACATGCCGAATTGATCCAATGGTTGCGGTTCAATGTACATATAACATCCATTGGCCGAAGTTTTTACTGTCTTGCGAAAACTCAAATGCCATGACCTGTCCATGGCTTCCATGATTCCAATTTTCGGGTTAAATTCTTTGATTGGATTGACATAAACGCAAATAGCTTCGTGTCGTTTTTTAATTAAAGGTTCTATTGGCAAGTTATTGGCAAGTCCGCCATCTACATAAGGTATGTCATCGATAAACACGGGAGGAAAAATAGACGGAATAGTACTCGCGGCCAGAACAGGTTCGATTAAATCTCCCTCCTGAAATATTCGTTGACTGCCATCAACAAAGTTTGTGGCAGTAATGTGCAGAGGAAAAATTAAGTCTTCAAACCTTGTATAACGCAAATTGGCAATGAGAAATTCTCTTATTCTTTTGTTGGAAATTATTCCCATTTTGAATGAATTCCATGAAAGCAATCGCAACTTCAATTTGGTCAGAAATATTTCTTTCACTTCATCAGGACTAAAACCATTGGCAAGAAATGCTCCGGCCAAAGCACCTGCACTGGTCCCGGCAATTTCAGATGGATAAATGCCATGCTCATTCAAAGCCTTTACCACACCCAAATGTGCGAAGCCCCTCGCCCCTCCTCCTGATAATACAAATGGTCTTTTGGTCATTGATACAACTAATTGTCAATTTGAAGACAAATATGCCCCAATTTGCATCAAAAATCCATACTATTGTCTAAGTAATACCTATTTGGTATCTGTTTTCGTCCAATCTGCGCTGCACTTGATTCTACTAAACAGCTACTCTATCGGCATGTACCACTGTATCATTTCAATTAATCTATGGACTAAATTGAAATGAACATTGGTATAAGCTGCAAATGGCGTTATTACTCACGCATAACCAGTCCGGTAAAAGAAAAAACAATAATTGATGAACGACAGAATTCTCAACTCCACGCATTGCCATTTAAGACCAGTGGCAAAAACTGACCTCAATAAAATTCACCTATTGCACTCCATGCCTGAGGTAGACCAATTCAATACACTTGGAATTCCATCATCCATCGAAGAAACAGAAACTCTCTTAGCGCTTTGGCTAAATGAAAACAGCCTGGAGTTTCCCAAAAAATATTCTTTTGTGATTGAACTCAACGGAACTGCCGAATTTGTAGGGGTAGCAGGAATCAATATAGGAAAACCAAAATACAAAAATGCTGAAATCTGGTTCAAAATTCATCCGCATTTCTGGAACAGAGGTTTGGCCACTCAAACGGCAAAGAGACTCATCGAATTTGGCTTTCAGGATTTATTACTTCACCGCATTGAGGCCGGATGCGCAGTGGAAAACATCGCTTCAGTTCATGTATTGGAAAAAATCGGCATGACAAGGGAAGCACACACCCGAAAATTGCTGCCGCTGAAATCAGTATGGGCCGATAATTATGGCTATGCAATTCTGGACATTGATACACAGATTTAGGAAAACCACTATTCCGAACCAACTCCATTTTACAATTTCACTTTCTGCTTTCTACCAATTAAACAATACATCAGGAGACCTATTAAAGGCAGCATAAAAACGAATAATCCCCACAAAAGCCTGGCATTGCTTTCCCTAAAATCACTTTTAAAAATATCAATCAGGGCCCAAATCCAGAAGGTTGCAAAGACCAAAGCAGTCAATATAATTACAGAATTTTCTCCCATTTATCAAATCGAATTAACAAAAAGCTAAGATAGAAAAGTTCGTACTAAATAAAAAAAACGCTTTGTAATGACCAGGCAACGATCATATTCAATTCATCAGAATAATTCTCCCATTTAATATCCGTTAGTTGCACTACCCTTTTGGCAGTGAAGTCACTTGCCCAATTGCCCCTATATTTGTTGAATGAGAATTTTACTCTTTATCATTCTGATAATCCAATCAACCTTATCTCATTGTCAGGGCGGCTGGACGTGGACTTCCCTGAATTACATGCCAGAAAGTGTAACAAATAACGCCATTGCTTCGGCTATTGTGAATGATACAACTTTTGTTTATTCATTTTTCGGCCTCGATGCCAACAAACAATGGTCAGGCATGCACAGCAAGGCATTCCGATACAATACCATCTCTCAAATTTGGGATGTTCTTCCACCGGTGCCAGACTCGCTAGGTGGAGTTGTAGCTGCATCAGCCAGCACATTGCAAAATAAAATCTACCTCATCGGTGGCTACAAGGCTTATGAAGATGGACACGAAATTTCTTCAACTCAATTACACATTTTCGATCCAGTCAACAACACCTATAGCCCAGGTGCAAATGTTCCCATTGAAATCGACGATCATGTGCATTTCACCTTTGGCGATAGTTTAATTTACATCATTGCCGGTTGGACAAGCAGCGTCGGAAATTTCGGTGGATATACGAATGCGGTGCAGATATACAATGTCAACACCAATACATGGACTGCCGGAACCCCTGTGCCCAATAATTCAAACTACACCGCTTTTGGTGCCACAGGTACTTTAACCGGCAATACCATTTACTACATCGGTGGTGCACGTTCTTCTTCATTCACCCTCAGCAACAATCTTCGCAAGGGCATCATCAATCCGAATGATCCGACAGACATATCCTGGTCCATCGAAGATACCAACCCGGGCGATAAAATTTACCGAGGAGCGGTCATCAACGTAGGTTCCAAATTATTTTGCATCGGCGGAAGTGCTGTACCTTACAATTATGATGGACTGGCCTATTCTGATGGAAGCGGCGTTGAACCTGCTTACCGTATTCTGGAATATAATTCGTTCAGCGAATTGTGGGCAGAACATACCTCTACCCCAATAGGAAAAATGGATCTGAGAGGATTGGCCAAAATTGACGACTACAATTTCATTCAGGCCGGAGGAATGGAAGGTGAGCAGGTTGTAAGCAACAGGCCTTTTCTTCTGACTTTCGATCCTTCTTATATCTCAATTACAGATAGTCTCAATATTTCAGTGGCGAATCCATCGGGCCAAATCGCATTTCGAATCCATCCGAATCCGGTTTCAGACATGCTTCATTTTGAACAAACCTTCGGTGAAAAAATACCCTTTGAAATTTACAATACAAATTGCAGCCGCGTTTTAACCGGGAAATTAGTCTGGGGTAAATCGTCATTTTCTGTCGCTGATTTGCCGAATGGAATTTATACTATTGTTTGCAATAGTTTTCGCTCGCGCTTCGTAGTAGAGCATTAGAGCCCAATGGGCAAACAGATTGCTTAAAACTCATCTTTCAATACATAAAACAACACAGGTTAATGCTGGCCTTTGAAAAAAGTACATATCGCCTGGCCCAACTCAATTATCTTTACTTACATTAAAAAACGACTCTGGCTGTAACTTACCTCAGCGCAAAGCGTCTCTGTATCATTAAATGCATCGCCTTTTCTACTATATATTATTCTTGATGATGGGTCCGGAATTGCAAGCCCAGGACTTTGTTATTAAAGGGGTAATCAGGACAGATAGCAGCGAAGTGGCTTCATTTGCCACTGTGGGTGCAACCTCGTTGGCCACGGGTGAATTGAAAGGAGTAACTTGTAATGATGCCGGCCAATACAGCCTTCGACTGAAGCCAGGAAAATATACGATCATAATTCATCTGATAGGCTACGAAGACCTCCAGACAGACATCACAGGTAAATCGGGCGAGGTGATTCAAAAAGATTTTCTGCTGATAGAAAATCCTGATGAATTAAGCTATGTTCAAATTTATGCGGATAGAAAAGGAATTGCTAATATGGTTATGAAAAATGCCATTGACGCACGTTCGGCTCATCAAGGTAAAGGTGAGGCATTAAAGTACAATGCCTACATCAAAAACTCTGTAGTAGAAGTAAGACCAGACACAGCAAAGACCGGACGCGACAGCACTTACCTGGCCCTGAAAACCAAAAACAGGCCTAAAATAAGTCTTCAGAAATACCTCATTGAATCGTCAAGCGCAATTCATTTTGCTCCGCCGCTGGCATTTCATCAGGAAATAATGGCCTACAACAATTTCGTTCCGTATCGCGAAAGAACTGAATACAATGTGAGTATTTCCATGCAATTGGGTGAGACCGATATTGAGCCACAACAATTCACTTACGAAGACAATTATCTACTCACTAGCAAAATTGGCTACAACGAATACATGCTTTACAACAGGCTATTGGATATTCCATCCATTACCGAGAAAAAAATTCTATCCCCTATAGGATCGGGCGCCATGCTCAGTTACTCATTCGATCTGGATAGAATCTATCTCATCGATACCACAAGGGTTTATGTGATTAAAATAAATCCAATCTTCAAAAGTGAGCCCCTTTTTTCCGGCACTGTTCACATCCGATCAGATAACTGGGCTTTGATTCATGCAGATTTGTTTCTCAATCCGGAAGCTCTGTATGTATTCAAGGATTTTCACATGGAGCAAGACTATGTGCCAGGTCCATCAGGACAGTTCGTACTTAGCAGCAACAAAATAAACTACAGTACCGACGATAAAACAGAAAACTATTTCGCCAATATCGATATTCTGAATTCAGATTTTGAAGTCGCCGAAGCGAACTATAAATTCCCGGACGAAGAGGTGATTTACAAAGACGATTCTTTCGACAAAGATTCTCTTTATTGGGCCAATCTCAGACCAGACAATTTCAACGAATTAGAAACCAAATATGCCCACCACTGCGATAGCCTGCAAACGCTCTATGCCAGCGATGAATTTTATGAGGAACTTGATTCCTCATACAACAACATTAAATTTTGGGATTTTATAGTGGATGGCTTAGGATTTCGAAACAGAAAAAAGGGAAGAGAAATCTACATCAATCCACTCCTTATGCAAATCAATCCTGTAGGTATCGGCGGATACAGGCATCGATTCGGTGGGGCATTTGTAAAGGACTTTGACAATGGCACCAAAATGGAAACCGAAGGCTTTATTGACTATGGTTTCAAGAACAGAGATGTAAAAGGAAAAATTGGTGTAGGATTTACTTATCTGCCCAAAAAATTTGTAAGAAGCTTTGTACGGGTAGGAGATTATTATGACATGATCAATACCTATGCTTCTATCGGGTCCATTTTCAGCAGAAGCAATTATGTTCGGGCAAGAATGTTCAGCGTGTCGCAGCGCATTGAAATCATCAACGGGTTATTTTGTGAAGCAACTTTCGAATACTCCGATCAAACGCCAATTAACAATTTATCAGGCGATAGATGGTCGCAGCGTGTTTTTGGCGATGTGAATACACCAGTAATATTTAAGCGATATACCAAATCCGAATTCCGTGTAGATCTCAAATATAAAATTAAACAAAAGTACCAGATCAAAAAGAATAAAAAAATTCTACTCGGAAGTCGTTATCCGGAACTGTTTATGACCTACAGAAAAGGAGTTTCCGCTCTGTTTGGAAGCGAGGTAAATTTTGACTACCTGGAATTTAAGATTAAAAACAACTCCGAGCTGGGGCGTCTTGGAAACATGGAATGGAGCGTTATATGCGGTACATTCGTGAACAAATCAAATCTCCGTTTACTCGAACACAAATACTTCAGAGGCTCAGACAAAATCTTTTTTTCTGACCCTTTATCCTCTTTTCAATTGCTTGGCCCAACACTATCCACGCCCAATGCATTTCTCAGAGGAAATTATTTCCATCACTTCAACGGACTTATACTCAATAAAATTCCACTTATCCGGAAACTCAAACTCACTGAATCCGCCGGAGCAGCCTTCCTTTTCATTCCCAGTCAGAAGTTCTATCACGCCGAATTTTATGTAGGACTAGAACGCGTTTTCAGAATCCGACAGGAAATTTTCAAGGTGGGAATTTATGGATGCACTGCGGACTCTTCATTCAACAAGGCACGAATCGAATTTAAAATTGGGCTGAATTTCTTTGATTCATTTCATAAAAAATGGCAATATTGATTTTGAAATGGGCAGATTCCGCGGCTGTACAGACGTTGCATGCAACGTCTCTGCGCATAAACGCCACGCAATACGCCGCCGTACAGACGTTGCATGCAACGTCTCACCCATCAACACTACTCTTTGCGCCGCTGTACAGACGTTGCATGCAACGTCTCTACGCGCTACATTTGCCTTGAAAATCCCATTATCAATTGCCCACCGACATTCACCATATCGCTGAATCCCTTCGCACCAATCGCACCGATACTATCCTGAAAATCTGGGCAAATCACATCATCGAAAAAAAAATTCCTTTAATGGATTTTATTGAATTGATACATGCCGAATATCCAATTGCCATCCGGTTCAGTTGGATGATTGGATATTTATGCGAAATCAAACCCGAAATTGTTTATCCAACTGTTTCCTACTTTTTCACCTATAGAAAAGAAATCAAAATCCCGAATTTCAACCGGAGCCTGGCTAAAATGTTTTATCTCTGTGGTGTACCCGATGAATTGGAAGGAGAAGTAGTTACTGAATTATTCAACTGGCTGCAAGATCCAAAATCGAATATTACAACCAAACAATATTCAATTTTAGCTTTGAATCAGATCACAAAAAAACATCCTGATCTCAAAAATGAATTTAAAATTGTTCTGAAAGAAATACGGCATTCAAGTTCAAGCTCACTGGCAAAGCTCATCGGGAAATTGAATTTAGACTCCTGAGGAATTATCCTGGAAAATAGAGTCTACGATCTTTATTCTGTCAAGGCCAATTATCCTCCATCTTCTCTTTTATTCTCAGGAAAATAATATCACTTGTAAAAACTAGTCGCCCTTCAACAGAAAATAGCGCTTCTCCATTGGATTTCATTTTGAGTTTTGCATTTTTACAAAAAAAACATGGTAGATTACAGGCAAATTATTACAATTGATCCGGGCCAAAGAGGCGGAAAGCCCTGTATTAGGGGCATGAGAATTACTGTATCCGATATTCTGGAATGGATGGCATCCGGAATGACCATTCAGGATATTCTCAACGATTTTGATGAGCTCAATGAGAATGATATTTATGCAGCGTTGAGTTATGCTGCGGATCGTGAGAATAAGTCCTATCAGATCGCTATCTGAGATTTCTGTTTGATCAGAACATACCGCACAACATATTGGCCTCACTTCCAAAGGGCTTGGCTTACTAATTCCACAGATCGCATTTTAAGGGAATTCATCAAGGAAAATAAACTATGGCAACCTAGTGAGCACTTTTTTCTCTTTCCAGCTTTATAAAAGTAAATCGAATCTCGAATTGAAAAATTTCAATACAGCATCAGCGTTTTGTTCTCCAAACATAAGTGTAGTAAAATCCAATATCCCAGAGGCGAGGCTTTTTTCTATTAGAGTCTTCTATCGGAATCAAACCATATTGAATTCCCAACTCAAATCTTGATAAATGACTGGCAAACGATCGCTGCCATACTAATGAGGCTTCAGGT
Source organism: Flavobacteriales bacterium (assembly GCA_031378885.1). GTDB lineage: Bacteria > Bacteroidota > Bacteroidia > Flavobacteriales_D > Sanyastnellaceae > JANNEQ01. The sequence continues at coordinate 16,482 of JANNEQ010000144.1, read as the reverse complement.
GATAAATTGAATTTTCTGGAATAACCATTGCCTCTTTGAAATTTTCGTGCATATTCAGTCCTGTCACTATATGTTACAAAAGATGCATTTGAAACGCCCAATAGAAATTGAGGACTCAATGAAACGCCAAAACCAAAATAGTTTTTTTCATCCAACTGGCTGAGTTTTCTTAATGCAAATGTGGATTGCAGATAATGCAATGTGTAAGTATGCCTCATTTTTTCCGGAGGTATGTCAGAAGTTTGGTAAATATCTCCATTTCCTCTATTAATGACATCACCAAATGTCAAATTCTTACCGTAATAAACACTTGCTGAACCCTTGCCGACAAATCCCAAAGCAACTGCAAAATTGGTGAGCTCATTTTTCTGCCATTCCATTTGCGCACTCCACAATGTGCCTATTTTACCTGCTGAATTTCTCTTTAGACTGGAACAACTTACACCTGTTTTAAATCCAAAGAACCTAATACTAAGAGAATCCTGTGCAAATGAAGTGCTGTAAGAAAAACATAAAACAACAAAAACAACGAATCTGTACAAGTTGCTAATAAAATTTTTCATTGGCTTCTATGAATTATGAATTCAAACATAACGCAGGATTATCAACCATCCAAAAAAAACGGATCAAAAACCAGCTTATCAAATTGAAATTGATTTCGCCGGGTTTTATTTTTCGAAAAAAAAAACGCCAGATCCCTCCAGCGTTTTCACATCAAATATCTTAATAAAACCCATCAAGCCTTCATCAACTTCTTGTACTTAATCCGCTTCGGACCTACATCACCAAGACGTTTAATTTTATTTTCTTCGTACTCACTAAAAGATCCTTCGAAGAAATAAAGTTGCGAATCACCCTCGAATGCAAGTATGTGTGTACAAATACGATCGAGGAACCACCTGTCGTGTGAGATCACTACTGCACATCCTGCAAAACTTTCTATGCCCTCTTCCAATGCGCGAAGTGTATTCACGTCAATATCGTTCGTGGGCTCATCGAGCAACAATACATTGGCCTCCGATTTTAAAGTCATAGCCAGATGCAACCTGTTGCGTTCACCTCCTGAAAGTACGCCGCATTTCTTTTGCTGATCCGATCCGGCAAAATTGAACTTGCTGCAATATGCCCGCGAGTTGATCACCTGTCCACCGATGTCAATCACTTCGTTACCACCGCTGATTACATCATACACCGACTTTTCATTGTCGATATCTCCGTGGGTCTGGTCCACATATCCAATCTTTACCGTATCACCAATTTTTATGGTGCCACTGTCAGGATTTTCTTCGTTCATAATCATTCTGAACAAGGTTGTTTTACCCGCACCATTCGGACCAATCACACCCACAATTCCGGCAGGTGGTAATTTGAACGAAAGATTCTCAATCAACAATTTATCTTCAAATGCCTTGGTGACATTTTCAAAATCAATGACGTCATTTCCCAAACGCGGACCATTCGGAATTGGAATTTCCAATCTTGCCTCCTTCTCGCGTTCGCCCTCGGCCATCATCTTATCGTAGTTCTGAATACGCGCTTTATTTTTGGCTTGCCTTCCCTTTGGATTGGTTCGAACCCATTCCAATTCGCGCTCGAGTATTTTTCTTCTCTTGCTCTCTTGTTTTTCTTCCTGTGCCATTCTCTTGGTCTTTTGCTCTAACCAACTGCTGTAATTGCCCTGGTAAGGAATACCTTCTCCGCGATCCAATTCCAAAATCCACCCTGCTACATTGTCGAGGAAATACCTGTCGTGTGTTACGGCCAATACAGTTCCGCTGTATTGCGACAAATGTTGCTCCAGCCACAATACGCTTTCCGCATCAAGGTGGTTGGTTGGCTCATCCAGCAACAATACATCCGGCTGCTGCAACAACAAACGACAAAGCGCCACCCTTCTTCTCTCTCCTCCAGAAAGGACGCCTATTTTCTGATCTTCGGGTGGACAACGCAAAGCATCCATCGCAATGGAAAGTTTGGTATCCAGATCCCATCCGCCCAATGCTTCTATTTTATCCTGTGCAGCAGCCTGACGATTCATTAATGACTCCATTTTGTCCGGATCATTCAGAACGGCTTCGTCCATAAACATTGCATTGATTTCTTCATACTCTTTCAATGCATCAGTCACAGGCTTCACCCCTTCCTCTACAATTTCGCGTACTGTTTTGTTGTCGTCGAGTTGCGGCTCCTGTGGAAGATATCCCACTGAATATCCTGGCGACCAAACCACATCTCCCTGATAGGTCTGATCGAGTCCTGCAATAATTTTCATTACTGTAGATTTACCTGCACCATTCATACCCAGAATACCAATCTTGGCTCCGTAATAAAACGACAGATAGACGTTTTTGATAATGTGTTTGCCTTGTGGAGTGTATTTGTTGACACCCACCATCGAAAAAATGATTTTTTTATCGTCTGACATGACTTCTTATTTCTGGTTGACTAATTGGTTAATTTTTGTTTTGGATTTGGCAAGGCAGTCTCCAAAATGCGGCTGCGAAGATAACGCCAAATGAAATGATTGAAAAATTGGGTAACTGGCCCTATTTTAGGCGCTTCTTCAGTGTTAGATCAGATAATATCAGACAGCCAACCCGACAGAGGCCAGAATACGCAATAAACACTAAAACGATTGGGTTTCAGGGGAACCAAAGCCCCAATAAATCAAGAGATTTGCCTTAGCACAATAAAATCCGACACAATGTCAATTCCCTCAAGCCTTCTGCAACTCAATCAGCGTAATCTCAGGCGGCATGCCCACACGCCCCGGAAAGGCCAGATAACCAAAGCCACGGTTCACATAAAGATATTGGCCATTCTCTTCATACAATCCTCCCCAGCGCTTGTAACGCAAGGAAACCGGACTGAATTTAATGCCGAATTGCGGCAGCTCCACTCCGAACTGAGCGCCGTGTGTATGGCCGGAAAGTGTAATGGCCACATTGGTTTTGTTGCGCACCTGTTCCTCCCAGAAAGTAGGATCGTGTGAAAGCATTATTTTAAAATCATCGTCGCGAACTCCATTCATGGTCTTTGCCAAATCGCCATATTGATGGAATCCAAGTCCCCAATTTTCAGTACCCAAAAGGGCTATCCTGCTTCCATTGTTTTCCAGGTATACATTTTCATTGCGCAACAAACGAAAACCTGCTTCAGCATGAATTTCTACCAATCGGTCAAAATGCTTCTTTTTCTTTTCAGGAAAATCTCTCATGGTATAATCGCCATAATCGTGATTGCCCAGAATAGAAAACTTTCCATATTTCGCAGTAAGGCCATTCAACCTATCAATCCATGGCTCAGCTTCTTCAGAAAAATTATTGACCAGATCTCCGGTGAAAAAAATATAATCGGGTTTCAAAGCATTGATCATGTCAAAGCCTTTCTGAACTTCATCGAATTGATTGTCAAAACTTCCAATATGTAAATCTGAAATATGAACGATCCGCATTCCATGAAAGCCTTCCGGGAGATTGGGAAACTTCACAGTCTCACTCAAAGTGCGGTACCCAAACTTCCCTCTGGTTACACCATAAATCATCGAACCAACAAGCGCAGTTGTAGCAACCAATCCCACCTGATTGAAAAACTGAACACGTGTCATTTTTTCATGGGCCTCAGAAACTGGTTTTTGGATGAGTTTTGAAATAGTCCACCTCACAAGTTGAACTACATCATCCAAAAGATGAAAAGTTCCAAATAAGAGTTTACCCACCAGGCAAATAATAAAGAAGCCTATTGTAAAATTAAAAAAAGTATATGCCCGAAATTCCGACATTTCACTTCTTTTAGACATCATATAAAAAACCAATCCATAAGCCAATGCAGTTGTGAGCCAAAAAACAATGCTGATGATACGCCTCCACAACGGATCCATGCCAACTGACATCATTCGAAGCCCTTTGAACGCATAAATCTCAATTAAAATAAGTAACGCCGGAAATATTAAAAATTTCATACTGAATTTGTGAGGTACAATATTACGGCATGCAAAGGTTCCACATTATACCGTTCAACCACAACTATTAGCAGCTCAAATCGTTTTTTGTCAATTCGGGCATTGAAACGCCTCACACATCTGCCTTTTAAAAAATTGTCGCTGTCCCGAACAAAAATTCAACATAAAGTCAATCACTTTACTACTTTTCGCCAATGGAATCATTGATTAAACTAACCTTAAATATCCATGTCGCTTGCGGAGCGCTGGTTTTATTGCTTGGTCTTCTGCAAATGCTTTTGCGCAAATCCGGTCGCGTTCACCGGACTTTGGGCAAAATCTACTTCTATGCAATGGTCGTGATTTTCTTTACTTCATTTCCTGTCTCTATCATTCACTCAAAGTGGTTTCTCACTTTTGTGGCCGTGTTCTCGTTGCACCTGGTATGGACCGGCCAACGTCAGGCACACTTCAAAGAGAGCAAACACAACCTCATGGCAGACAAAGCCATTGCAATAGGAGGATTGATTTGTGGTATCGCAATGCTCGCCATCGCCGCTGTGCTGCTTCTCAATGGCAACAGTGGTTTCGCCATTGTGCCCTTCGCTTTTGGATTGATTCTTTTACTCAACGTAAAACAGGACTTCAAACTGTTCTTTTCTAAAGAAAAAAATACCAATCCCCCCAAAATGCATTGGTTCTTTCATCACATCAGCCGGATGATTGGATCTTATATTGCCGCTGTAACTGCATTTCTGGCCAATGTCCAGCCTTTTGGAGAAAGTTGGATCAATTGGATATTGCCCACCATCATCGGCACTTTCATTATTGTTTTTTTCATTCGTTTTTACAAGAAAAAATTCAACATCGCTTAAAACATGGAATTTCAAATCAAATCTTTTCAGGACTACCAGGATACTTATCAAAAAAGTGTAGAAAACCCGGAATCTTTCTGGAGTGAAATCGCTGCGCAATACTCCTGGATGCAGCCCTGGAAAAAAACATTGGAATGGGATTTTGAAAAACCAGAAGTAAAATGGTTTACAGAAGGCAAACTCAATATTACAGTAAATTGTCTGGACAGACATTTGCCCACACGCGCCAACCAAACTTGCCTGATATGGGAACCAAACGACCCGAATTCCAAATATAAAAAATTTACCTATCAGGAAGTTTTTGACCAGGTTTGTCTTATGTCGAATGTACTCAAATCAATGGGAGTAAAAAAAGGAGATCGCATTTGTATTTATATGCCCATGATTCCTGAACTCACCTTTGCTGTGCTGGCATGCGCAAGAATCGGCGCTGTGCACTCAGTAGTATTCGCCGGATTCAGCGCCAACGCCATTGCAGATCGTATCCTCGATTCCAGTTGCGAATATGTGCTGACAGCAGATGGATTAAATCGCGGCGCAAAACAAATCTCATTAAAAATTATTGTGGATGAAGCTGTAGCTTCTTGTGCTTGTGTAAAAAATATTCTGGTCTTCCGTCATCTTGCAATAGAGACCAACATGCAAGCTGGTCGCGACATCTGGTACCACGAGGCCAAAACAAATCAAACTTCTGTATGCGAACCTGAAATGATGGACAGCGAAGACATGCTCTTCATTCTCTACACCTCCGGAAGTACAGGAAAACCCAAAGGCGTTGTGCATACATGCGGCGGATACATGGTCTATGCCGGATATTCTTTTGCCAATGTTTTTCAATACAAAGAAAACGAAGTCTTCTGGTGTACTGCCGATATTGGTTGGGTTACAGGACACAGTTATATTGTCTACGGACCATTGCTCATGGGTGCCACCACCATGATGTTCGAAGGCATTCCAACCTTTCCGGATGCAGCCCGATTCTGGCAAGTCATCGACAAACACCAGGTAAATATTTTTTACACTGCACCCACAGCCATTCGTTCACTTATGGCATGTGGCACCGAAATAATCGAACCCTATAAACTTACTTCATTGCGCGTTCTGGGCTCTGTGGGCGAGCCTATCAACGAAGAAGCATGGCACTGGTACCACATCAACATTGGCAAAGGAAATTGCCCGGTGGTTGACACATGGTGGCAAACCGAAACAGGCGGCATCATGATCTCCGGACTCGCCGGAATTTCGCCGCTCAAACCTGCACACGCCGGACAACCTCTGCCCGGTATTCAACCCTGCCTTGTGGATGCCGAAGGCCATGAAATAACAACTCCCGAAGCAGAAGGATATTTGTGTATCAAATATCCGTGGCCTTCAATTATCAGAACAACTTACGGTGATCATGAGCGATGCAGAATCAATTATTTCGCAACATACAAAAACCTTTACTTCACCGGTGATGGAGCCAGGCGCGAACACGACGGCATGTACCGCATCATTGGGCGTGTAGATGATGTAATCAATGTAAGCGGACATCGTTTCGGAACAGCCGAAATTGAAAATGCTATTAACCAAAATAAAAAAGTAATTGAAAGCGCTGTTGTTGGTTATCCGCACGACATAAAAGGCCAGGGCATATATGCCTACGTCATTTTGAACCATCCTGAGGATATGAATAACGCCACCCGCGAAGAAATTACGGAAACAGTATTTATGGAAATCGGCAAAATTGCAAAGCCCGATAAAATTCAATTTGTAACAGGTTTGCCCAAAACCAGATCAGGAAAAATTATGCGCCGTATTCTCAGAAAAGTAGCAGAAGGTGAAACCACTAATCTGGGCGATACCACTACCCTGCTCGATCCAATGGTAGTAGAACAAATTGTAAATGGAAAACTCTGATTCTCATCAAAGTTGAACAAATCATTGTACAAACAATATCATTATTGTCCGACTAGAATAGCCATAAAACCAGAATTGAACGATAAAAGTACTTTCGAAGGTCATCTTTAATTGAACACAAATAACAAAATCAAGTCAATGTTATTGAGTTTCTCCATGGTTTATTCCTTGCCCTTATGCGCTCGAAAGGGGCTTTGTAGTGGGATAAATGCGAGTGTTGATATTCGATATTTAGAAAACTTTTTTCACCTTTAAGGAAAGTACTAACGTAAATTTGGTTTTTCACTCAACCTCGTTAGAGGTAAAATTATGATAGAAAACATTATATTGATTGAATGCCAAGCCGAAACCCGTTAGGGTTGTCATGATAACGAAACCTACAGTATTTCAAAGGTTTTATACCAATTGAAGAAACTTCGTAATTTTAGTCGGACAACAATGAAATAATATCCTTATTGAAATTCACTCTTTGAACTCAATCCACTGCAAAAACAAAGAAATTTTCAACATTACTCCTTTAATCCCATATTTGCCCCATGACAAAGCAAGAAAAAATCCAAAATTTCAATCCCAATTCGGCAGGTCTTAAAGACGCCAATGTGTTCGGATTGCCATTTACCACCGAAGAATCTGACATTGTTCTTATCCCTGTGCCCTGGGAAGTAACCACCAGCTACGGCGGTGGAACCAGCGATGGCCCGGTACATATTCTCGAAGCCAGTTTTCAGGTGGATCTTTTTCATGAAGAATTTCCTGACCTTTGGAAAAAAGGTATTTCCATGATCGACATTCCGGAAGATATGTTGATGCGAAGTACCGACTTAAAACAAAAAGCCCAGCTCATCATTGACATGTGGGAAGACGGCATTGATGTACCCAACAATACCGAAGCACAGGCTCTTCAAAAAGAAATAAATGAAGCCTGCGATAAAATGAACCAATGGGTTGAAAAAAATTGCGCTCATTGGTTGGATCAGGGGAAAATGGTGGGCTTAATTGGTGGCGACCACAGCACACCACTCGGATATTTTAAAGCACAGGCAGCACGCCACGAAAACTTCGGCATTCTGCACATCGATGCACACATGGACCTTCGAATCGCTTATGAAGGATTCACATGGTCTCATGCTTCTATTATGTACAATGCGCTGCAACTACCGCAAATTTCCAAATTAGTTCAGGTTGGTATTCGCGACTATTGCGAAGAAGAGCACAATGTGGCCATGGAAAACCACCAAAAAGTAAGTGTCTTTTCTAATGCAAGATTGAGAAGAGCCCATTTCAGAGGTGAAAGCTGGCACATGGAATGTGAAAAGATAGTTGAACAATTGCCAGACAAGGTGCACATCAGTTTTGATATCGACGGATTGGATCCTACCCTCTGCCCGAATACCGGAACTCCCGTTCCCGGTGGTTTATGGTTCGAAGAAGCGACCTATCTTCTATCCATGCTCAAAGAAAAAGGAAAAAAAGTAATTGGATTTGATCTGGTTGAAGTAGCTCCCGGTGATGATGACTGGAATGGAAATGTTGGCGCAAGAATGATGTTCCATTTGTGTGGAGTATTGGCTGGCTAAAATTTCAATTGAAAGATCCGATGGCAATGCTCACCTGCTTTTTGAACATTCGTATTTCGGGTAATTCACCGACTTAAACACCGGCCAACTCTACTTCTCCAACGATACCCTCAACTCGTTGTACTGCTTCTGCACTTCCTGTGGCGGATTGAAATAACCAAAGGCAAGATGCGGAAATTCTTTTTTGATTGCATCCAACACATTTCTTACACCCATTCCCTCAGGTATTTCAGAGATATTCAATTTGCCCAGGTACCAATCTGGGTCAATATTAAAATTCCGCCACTGAATCATGGATATATCTGTATAGCGAATAAACTCGCGCAAAGCTTCATACTCCGCCGGATCGTCTGTCATTCCGGGAAAAGTAAAGTAATTGATGCTGGCCCATCCTCCATATTGTCTTACAATACGCGCACTTTCTTTGATGTCTTCAAATTGATAATTGTTGGGCAAATAATAGGCTTCGTAAATATTTTTTCTGCACGAATTGGTGCTCACCCTTATGCTGTTCAATCCGGCTTTCATCAATTCTTCCACTGCCGCAGGCTTGCTTCCATTGGTGTTGATATTGATAATGCCTTTGTCTGTTTTTTCTCTTATCCTCTTTATCACGTCGCGAATCAATTGCCAAACCAGCAAGGGCTCTCCTTCGCAACCCTGACCAAAACTCACAATGGCCCTGTCGGCGGTTTCCAGATGCGGAATGGTGAAGTCTAAAATTTCATCCACCGTGGGAATAAAAGTCAACCGATCTTGCGGAGAAGTAAGTTCGTGCTCTGTAGGCTGAAAAGAAATACATCCCAGACAATTGCTGTTGCAAGCCGGCGAAACTGGAATTGGACATTCCCATCGGCCCAGAAAAAAATTGCGCGCGGCTGGACAACAATATCTTTTGCTGCAATTATTACCCAGGTGTTGAATCAACCTGTTGTCTGGATGAAGAGCCAATCTCTTGTCTGTAATTTTTACAATTTCATCCTGATCGAAATGTTCAAGATCCTGGCGAATGTCAGGATCGATGCGGACCGCAGTGGTATAAAACTTATCGTTCAGCCAACCAACAGCGGTGTAACAATACAAAGGCAAGGTCGGTGCATCTTCCTCTTCTGTTCCGAATGCAGCCATGTAGAGTTGGGTATAAGCTGGTGCATTCAATGAAGCAACGGCCTGAACATCTTCCAGGATATCAAATTCGCCCGTCTCAAGATTCAACCCATAAGGCCTTCTGCCGGGAAGGGTAAACAAATCACTTCCAGTGGGAAGTTCGATGAAGTCTTGAGGTTCGAGCGGATAAACACCAAAGCCTGAACGCCCTACTACTTCGTAGCGCTCGTCTTCGAATATATTGCCCTCGCTGTCGGCAAAAACCATAAAGGGAACTCTCTCCGGATGAATTGACATGGGCAATGGGTTTGAATTGGAAATCGCCGCAAAAATAGGACAGCACGCACATTGGCTGACATTCAAAGATTTTGGGGGCAGATTCAGGTCACTTAGGAAAAATGTGCAGAGACCAGGCCTATTGTGCCTTCTGCTTCACCAACTCCTCGATTCGCTCTACAAAAACCAATGTGGCAGGGCATCTTGGCATATTGGGAATGAACACATCGCCCACCTGATCAAAGAAATCTTTGCGGTGGAAGTGGGGAAATTCAGCGCAATCCAGCGGGCGGATTTCGTAAATCGTACACATCCGGGTTTTGGTATTGTAATGCTGGCAGGGCGTCGAGGTATTCATGATGTCGCCCGTCTTCTTTTCGGTATAGAGATATTTATCGTAATACTCCTTATAGGTCATGCCTTTACTTTCGGCCACCCTTTTGATTTCAGACTTCTTCCAGGTAGGTGTCATTTCTGCACAGCAATGGCCGCAGGTTACGCAACTCACATTCTTCCAGGTATAGTCGCTGGCTTCTTTGACAAGTTTAAGCATTCCGGTGGGTTTGGTCTTCACCATCTTTTTCAGAAAAGTACCCAGCGCCTTCTTTTTGAAATGCGCTCTTCTTACATAATGCTTTACGTCAAGGTCTGTTTTTGCCATAGATCTTAAAAATACCGGGGGTCAAAGAAAATGAAGTTGGCTCTAATACCGATTTGGTATCTGTTTTAGTCCAATCTGCGGTGCGCTTGACTGTACTAAACAGCTACTCTCTCGGTATTTACCACTGTATGATTTCATCTACGGCATGGACTAAATTAAAATGAACATTGGTATAATTTGGACAATATTTGTTTAAAAGCCTATGAATGAGATGTTTTAAAACAAAAAAAAAGAGCAAGCCCCTTTTATCGCACCGCTCAACCGTCTGCCTTTGCTGCCTTCCGACCCTGGAGGATTAGACAGGAGCTGGTCGTAAAAGACTTGCTCTCTGGGCGCGAAAGTAATATGTTTTTCCAAATTTTGAAGTTTAAAATTAAAATGGAATCATTTCCCATGCGCGCATTGTGGTTTACATTTGGCCAAAATAAAAATCTACTCATTATGAAATCTTTAGACAACCCGAATATTGGAAATCCACAGTCTCCTGTATTTCAGCCTTCATTGAACTATTCTTTAATTCTGGGTTTGATCTCAATTATAATAATGACTGGAGCCCACTTTGCCAATATTGATGAAGAAGGATGGCCCTTTAGAATTGTCACCTGGGCAATTATGATTGGTGCAATTTATTTTATTCTGAACCATTTCAAGACAAAAATAAATTCCGGATATCTAACCTTAGGTCAAGGTGTCAAAGTTTCTGTTCTCACCGGACTTTTCACGGGAATTATTGCCGGAATATTCACATATTTCCTTGTCACGATGATTGCTCCTGAAATTATGGACATGGCGCGCGAAAAGATGCTCAATGCAATGGAAGAACAACAGAATGTGTCCGATAGTCAGATGCAAAAAACCCTTGAAATAGCAGAGATGCTCATGGCACCTGGAGTAATATCTGCTATGATCGCACTTAAAGGTCTGATTTGCTACACTATTATCGGCTTAATCATCAGTGCCATCATCAAGCGCGAATAATTTATGGATGTATCAGTCGTAATACCTCTACTCAACGAAGCAGAATCTCTTCCCGAATTATTTTCCTGGATTCAAAAGGTAATGAATAAGGAAGGTTATTCTTATGAAGTAATATTTATCGACGATGGCTCTACCGACAACAGTTGGGAAGTCATTTCGGAATTGAATAAAAAAGATTCCTGCTGCAAAGCTTTTCGCTTTCAGCGAAACTATGGAAAAAGTGCAGCACTTCACGTGGGCTTCGATGCTGCACAAGGTGATGTTGTCATTACCATGGATGCCGACCTGCAAGACTCTCCCGACGAAATTCCGGAACTGGTAAGAATGATCAGACAAGATGGTTTTGATCTGGTCAGCGGCTGGAAGAAAAAAAGACATGACCCGATTTCCAAGACCGTTCCAACCAAACTTTACAACTGGGTAACACGAAGAATGAGTGGGATCTACCTCCACGATTTCAATTGTGGTTTAAAGGCGTACAAAAGTCAGGTGGTAAAAAGCATGGAAATTTTTGGCGAAATGCACCGGTACATCCCGGTCATTGCATCCAGAGAGGGCTTTAAAAAAATAGGAGAGAAAGTAGTAGAACACAGAGCCAGAAAATATGGCACAACTAAATTTGGTCTGAGCAGATTTGTAAACGGACCGCTGGACTTACTTACCATCATGTTTATTTCCAAATTTGGAAAAAGACCCATGCACATCTTTGGCACATATGGCGGCTTGATGTTCATTCTTGGCGCAGGGCTCACTTTATTTTTATTGGTCAAAAAATTCATGCACATTTATGTATATGAAACCCCTGCTCCTTTGGTAGCGAGCCAGGCCATCTTTTATATTGCATTATCTGCAATGATTATTGGCACGCAATTATTCCTCGCTGGTTTTCTGGGTGAGCTAATCAGCAGAAATTCAGCGAACAGAAACAACTACAAAATTTCCGGCAAAATTTAAAAGACAAAGTTATGATCAATGGTGCTGGCATCAGCGAAGCGCTGCCAGTGGCTTGCAGCCAACCAGCCCGGCAAATCTCACGAATGTTGTCGTTTGATTATTACAAACCGCATGCGCTATAATGATTCGATCCATTCCTCATCGGGAGATGTTTGTCAACACTGCTTTTTTCTCAAAAACATAAACGACTGAGAGTTGATTAGTATTTCTTTTATAAGAAATCTATATGACAGGCGCCAAACGATGCGGCATTGATCGCATATTTATGGATATGATTCTGACTTAGGTGATAAACTACCCCGAATAGAGTCCAATGTTGATCCGCCAGATTCTTGACTTAATGACAACCCTACGGGTTTCGGCAGGGCTTATTTTCAGCTACTCATTTTCTATCATCATTTTACCTCTAACGAGGTTGTGTGAAATCCGATTAGGTTTCGAGCGGCAAAAAACTGAAAGACGGAGGAATTTGAAGTTCCTGAATATGATCGCATATCGAAGAAATCAATATCCGCGGTACAAGGCGATCCGGAATAAATCCAATGTTTATAGATGTACCATGATCCATGAGATAAACGATCCATAATGGATCGCATGTTTATAGAATCGTTCTCAATTGATTCAACAGTACAAAATTTTGTTAGTGATTGATCCAAAACCACCCAAATTCAAAGCACCATAAAAAACAAAAGCCGCTACTTGCGTAACGGCTTTCATTATTCTATTTAAATTCTTCTTTTATTGCTTCACAAAAGGCCTGGCAATAATTGATGATCCACTCTTCACTTTGAGGAAATAATATCCTGGTGCATAATTGCTCATGTCCATTTGGATATTCTTTGATTTCTCAGCATTCTGAACAGTCTGCGAAGAAACCAACTTACCGTCGATAGAGATCACATCCAATGTTACGGCAGATGATTTATCAAGGTTATTAAGATTCACAACCATTCCATCATCTACTGGGTTAGGATACATTTCGAGCTCCACCTGCAGGTCGAGGAATCCATTGGCACTGAAATTACCATTGTTATTCATGATGCAAGATCCATCATCAATAGTAGCATTAGGATTGTAGTTCAATCCATCTGCATCCATACATCCATAAACGTCTGTGCAATTTGAATTGATGGAAATCATAACTGACTCAGCAGAACCATAAAGAAGGCTTCCTTCGTAATAAGTACCTGCACCCTGAATCATTACATAACCGCCATTCCAGCCATCACCCCACGAGTCAGACATATTCAGAGAATAACATCCATCTGGAAGACAAAGAGAAACATTGTAGCAATACCAGCTTGAATAACCTGTGCTGGTGGCAACCACATTGCCTTCGGAATCTGTAAGTGTCCACGACATTTCTGATCCAAAGTTTTGTGTGCAGATAATCATTGAAATTGCGTTGTCGTCGCAATTTTCAGGATAGTAGCAGCTACCATCGTCTATTGTAGCCGATGCATTGTAATTTGTTGCAGAAGGATCGGTACATCCTGCTACTTCAGCCACACAACCTTCTGAGTTGATACCAAAAGACGCGGTGCTGAAAGTACCATTATCAAATGTATAAGTAGCGGCTGTGCCATTGAATTGGATAATCAAATATCCACCACCTTGCCATCCGTCTCCGAAAGTGTCATACATATTTACAGTATAGCATCCATTCGGAAGACATGAAAGTCCTGAAGATATTCCACCCGATCCTGCCAACCAGACAAACCCAAATTCGTCTGTTACAGTATATGAACCTTCATTGGCCCATGTTCCGCCATCAAATTGAGCAAAAACAGAGGTGGTTCCTTCAGTACATTCCTGAGGATAAACACAAGATCCATCATCTACATTAGCATATTCATAATAATTCAACGCTTCCGGATCGGTACATCCATAAGTTGGATAAACACAGCTTCCATCATTCATTTGAGCTTCTTCATTGTAGTTCATAGCATTTGGATCTGTGCAGCCCAGAAGAGGTCCGCAAGTTCCGTCAACACTAAAATCTACATCAGCAGTTGCCAATCCAGACTGAAGACCACCATTCACATAAGTAAAACCGTTTACCGAAACAGTGAAATATCCACCATACCAGCCAAACTCACCGGTATTATTAGACATTGTTGCCGTGTAGCAAGTGCCCTGCTGAAGACATATATTGGTATAATAACTACCATAATATGCTAAAACCGGAGATTCAAAGACAACATTTCCCTGATCATCGGCAATGGTCAATTCCACTTCCTCTCCATTGGTGAAAGTACAGATATACAGACTTGCCATAACAGAATTCTCGCCGTCACAATATTCGCATGAGCCGTCATCTACACTTACATTCCAACTGTAGTTAATGGCACCTGGGTCTGTGCAACCCGCATAAATACATGAGTTATCATTGATGTTTGCTTCGGCAGAATAGTTGAAAGCATTTGGATCCATACAGCCGTAAACATCCGAACTGATGCAACCTTCAGTATTCACGCCCAATACTGAATTACCTGCCGAGCCTGATGGCAGAGAATAGTAATAAGGCAAACCATCAACGAATATTTCGAGCATAGCACCATTCCATCCATCACCAAAGGCATCTTGCATGATTATAGTGTAACAATCATCTTCCAGGCAAATAGAGCCAATAGTTCCCAACATACTATTTGTATAAACCCATTGAAAAACGGTTTCATTGTTAGAGTTAACAATGGCAAATGATACTTCTGTTGGAAAAGTACCTGCATTAATAAAAGTCATTGTAGCGGGTGTGCCGTTTTCACAATTTGCTTCATATACGCAAGAGCCATCATCAGTATCGGCAAATTCGAAATAATTGAGTGCCGATGGATCTGTGCATCCATATACAGGATAAATACAGCTTCCATCATTAAATGAGGCCTGAGGATTATAATTAATCGCCAGTGGGTCAGTGCATCCACCAACAACACCGCAAGTTCCATCTATACTGAAATCAACCACAAGGCCTTCTAAATCTTCAGGCAAAGCTGAATTTATATACTGAACTCCATTAACAGATACATTGAAATAACCCCCGTACCATCCTGTCTGCCCGCCTGAGTTGAACAAATTAGCGGTGTAGCACATTCCAGACTGCAAACAAATACTGCCGTAGAAAATACCGCCCAATGGCACATCTGAAGATGAGAATACCACATTACCATCTTCATCTGAAATAATCAATCCAACATCTTGTGGATTAGCGAAAGTGCATACATAAATACTCGCTATTACAGAATTCTCACCTTCACAATAGGTGCAGGAACCATCATCTATTGTTGCGTTGTAGCTGAAGTTTAAAGCATATGGATCCGTACAACCAGCGTAAATACAAGAATTATCTAAATAAGTCGCTTCTGCAGAATAATTGGCAGCATTTGGATCTGTACAACCTGCAATACCTCCTCCTATACAACCTTCAGCATTAACAGAATAAAGCGAAGATTCAAAACTACTATTGGTAAGGGTGCTATAACTCAGAGTAGAAATGCCCGTGCTCAAAAACAATAATCCACCATTCCATCCATCACCAAAGGAATCATACATATTAATTGAATAGCATCCATCTTCCAGACAAATACTGCCTGTTAAAATATTGGAGCTGGTAGCAGCATCCCATGCGTAAACAATGTTTTGGTTTTCGTCAGCAATCGAAAATGACATTTCATCAGGAAAGCCTCCTGGTAAAACGGACCAGATAATCTGGGTGCCGCTCTCGCAAGGTTCATTTTGTGCATTGCCGGCAAAAGGAGCAAGCAAAGCAAGAAGCCACAGGCAGAAGCTAAATGGTATTCTTTGTTTCATGGTAAAAGATTAAAGGTAAAAAAATTTGGTTTCATTGTGGACTAAAGTAATCCTTATTCAATATGGTAGACAATCCATTGGGGAAAAAAGTTGCTTCTTTCCAAACTCTCATAAAACACGCCCGAATTCTCACAAAAAAAATACCGGTGAGCGTTTTATCGGGGGAAAATCCGACCAATTCCTGAACCTGTTTTCCGGCTCCTGATTTTTTTAACCCAAAATTTTTCTAGTAAAAAGGACATCGAGCCTGATTCAAAGGTTTTTTCAGCGCCTGATTTTGTGGGCAAGTTTTGGGGGGGGGAAATTTTTGGCCCCCCAAAAATTGCCACAAAAAATAAACAAAAAAAAAAACCCCTGTGGTCGGGCAAATAAACAAAAATGGAAAATTTTTTGAGGGTAAATCAGGGT
>JANNEQ010000143.1:0-25991 GCA_031378885.1 Flavobacteriales bacterium | reverse complement strand
GGTTCAAGTGTTTGCTTTAGGCTTCCTTCAGATTCCAATTCACAATGGACACCCTTGCCATCAGCTAATGATAAGTACTGCAACTCTCATTCGGGACTTGCACCCTAGAGATAATTGACATGCCTGACACACTAAAAAAATGCATCAGAATTTCTTCTGACGCATTTCATTTTTTGGGTTCAAATCTTAGATAATCATCCGTATCGGTGATTCAAGATATACTTTATCGAAACTCTTTAAACACTCTTCGCAAAATTGTAATGTAAAGAAAATAACAGACTTCCCGTATTCAGCTTCAAGTTATTCAAAGCAGCATTTTGACCAGTCGATATTGTTTTAATCCCTATTGCATTTCTGGCTTCAACAGACCATCCTATGCGACCTTCATTCTTACCGGCAATTCCAATTCCGGTTATAAAACCAAAATCGTTCTTTTGGTAATTGCCCGAAACATCTCCCAGATAATCCTCATCTGTAGTGTATTTAACGCTAGATAAAAAAGATGTATAAGGCCCGGCGTTTACAAAGGCTCTTATCTTTTGCCCGAATTGAGCCTTGAAGAGAACCGGAATGGTTACATAATTGAATGCTTTATTGACAGTCTTGGTGAACGTTGGATTTCCCAACTCGTCTGTGAAATAAATTTCATTCGCAGAGACCTTTCTTTCAAACAATGCCTCAGTTCGCAATGAGAATTTATTACTAAGCCCATATTGTAAAAAGATTCCCGAGGTTGTTCCGATACCCCGAATTTCATTAGACTTTATATATGAACTACCTCGAAAAGAAGTAACGTTAGCGCCACCCGTGACACCAATCGCGAGAGATTTTTCCTGCGCATTTGCGCACAGAGATACCAGAGTAATCAAACTCAAAATTATTTTTTTCATAATAAAAAAGGATAAAGGTTGAATAATTAGTTATTTAAATGCGGAAGGATAACAGAATTAATTTCCTTTTATTACTTTATGAAAAAAAAATGATCAAGTATCTGTACTCACATTATCCCACTCCTGATCCATATAGCCTATCAACCAGTTCAACGCATAATGCCTCTCATATACAACCCCAGGATGAACGACAGAAATCTGCTGCTGATTGACCCTTGCATCCACGCATGCCCAATCGAATCTGTAATATAAATCGGCTGCATCAAGAATTTCAGCATCAGAACGCCGCGATGTAAAGCGCGCAATAAACTGCCCGGGATCTCTGTCCTTTCCCAAAGGGAAATCTTCTTGTGCAATTGTATTAAGATCCGCCAGATGATCCGGAAACTCCAGATCATCAATTATCTTCAACGCCCAAAAAAGTGTCCACATACACTCCAATTGCCATGTTCTTTGTGTTCTCATTTCGGGTTTCGGATCATCCAAAAAGGCGCCTTCATTTGGTGTAAGGAGATGAGTCAGTTGATATTTGTTCAGGTAATCGAAAGCCTCATTGGATGTCATATACTCGAATGCAACGAAGTTAACAACAGTAAGTGCGACCAATCTCTCAGCTATCTCCTTGGGAGTCCGAATTTTGGACTCTTCAACGGACTCTATGCAGGGCAAATAAATGTTGATTTTTACACCTTTATCCTGAAGAAAAATATCCGAACGCTGCTTGCGATTTTTTGATTCTTCACTTACCTGCCAGATATCTGCTACCCTAAATTTTCGGGTGTCAATATCACAATTTACTTCGTTCGTACTGCTATTCCCTTCACTATCGAGTATTAGCTCAAGTTTATCATTCAGAAAATGTGGTGACGCAGATCGACTGATGGATGATTGAGACTGACAAAAAACAATTGATTTAAATGTCTCGCTAAGTACAATGCTAATAAGACTAAATTCTTTGTCGCAATTCTTTGGTGCAACAATAGCCACTTCGCTATTAACGGTATGAATCTTTTGTTGAATAAGTCTTTTTAATTTATCGTCACCTTTCATATAGGTAACAAAGTTGACGAGTTGAAAAAGTGATTCAGTTAATGGGCTGTCCATCTCTTTTATCCTAAACGATTGAATCTTCCGTTCTCTGACAGAAATTGAAATCACTTTTGGCTTTGACAGAAATCCACCTTTCAAAGAAAGTTGAATCAACCTGGCTTCTTCATTGCTGCTTTCTTCGAATGTCCAGGAAGGAAAGAGCGTTTTTAAAATGCTTATTATCGCATCATATTCTGCAAGGTGACATAATATAGTACAATTGTTGGTGCTCATTCAATTACTTTTAAAAGTCTACTCATCATCTTCCATCTCACCCGACGCCTCATCGAATGTCTTGGCCGATGTGGCAACCATTGAATTGATTTCTTCCACTTCTTCTTCCGTGAGGTATCTCCATTTGCCCAATGGAACATCAAGCTTCACATTCATTATTCTCACACGGCGCAGGAAAGTTACTTCGTAACCCAAAAATTCGCACATCCTGCGAATCTGCCGGTTAAGGCCCTGGGTAAGTACAATTCGAAATTCGAATTTACCTGTTTGTTTTACAAAACACTTTCGGGTAATGGTATCGAGAATGGGAATTCCATTCTTCATTTTATGGACAAAATCCGCCGTAACGGGCTTGTGAACCTTTACCACATATTCTTTTTCGTGGTTGTTTCTGGCCCTGAGAATTTTGTTGACGATATCGCCATCATTGGTGAGAAATATCAGTCCTTCGCTTGGCTTGTCCAATCTTCCAATCGGAAAAATCCGCGAAGGATATTTGATAAAGTCGATGATATTGTTCTTCTCCACTTTCGTATCAGTGGTACATACAACTCCTACGGGTTTATTGAAGGCAATATAAACTGCCTTTTGATTCTGGTCGGTGATGAGTTTTCCATCCACTCTTATTTCATCGCCGGGCGAAACCTTGGTGCCCATTTCGGGCTTAACACCATTGATGGTCACTCTGCCATCTTCAATTAGCTGATCGGCTTTTCTGCGCGAACAAAAGCCTACCTCACTGAGGTATTTATTGATGCGGGTTTGTTGGGTTTCACTCATTGTTATTGCGTGAAAATGCTATTGCATTTTCTGCTTTTGCAATCCGCTTTATTGCACAAAACCAAGATTGATGTAACGCACAATTCGCCGGAGAACGGCCAAAAATAATACAATTGGAATCAATTCTTCCATTGACAGGCCCCGTATGAGTTACAGAACGTTCAGATAACACTGAGTGCCTATTCTTTAATCACCCTTAAAACCTGCGGCAAATGGTCGTTGGATTGGATCTTAACGAAATAAACTCCCTTCGGCCAAAGATGTGTATCAATCTTATCCGAAGCTTGACATTTTTCTTTGTAAATAATCTCAACATGAACTTGTTAACCTGGACCTGGATTATTGGGGATATGATGTACGTTTTTGCAAACATACCAAAGGGTACAATTTCGTCGGGAATAACACTTATGCTAAGGCTTAATCCGTACTATTTCATTGTCTCTAAGAATGATCAGTTCACTATTCATTTTCCTTTTATATTGAATCAATTTCTCATAGACTATGTCCATTCCTTCCAAAATTTTGGTTTGGTTTTCGGTTCTTTTATAAGCACTCATCGTAACATTTTTTTAGTAAGCCAAATTTATTTTCATTTATTACAATAATATCAGATTCACCGTTTTTTTCAGCCACCAAAACAGGCTTACCAAATGAATTATCAAATATCATAACTTCATCAACAATTGGAATATAAATCTCAAACAAATTTTTAATGCCTCTCCAATATCTTCTTTCAATAACGTCATTTGGGATGTTGTGTCCGCCTTCATACACTCGATTCTTAACACGTTCCTTTGCCAACCCAACACTTTGCAGCCAGAAGAAAAGAAGAGTGATAGTGTAACCATTCTCACGTGATTCAATAACTTTACTTTTGTAACTTTTCGTGGCTAATGTTGTTTCGAATGCGAAGTTTTCTTCCTCCTTTAGCAGTTCATCGATACGATTAAGCATTATGCGTCCAGCTTCAAAGGAAACCTTTTCAGGTTGGAACGGAGATAATCCTTTAGCTATTTCATCGGCATTGACAAACTCCCTACAATCCAATATACCGGGTAAAATGGTGAACGATGCAGTAGTCTTACCAGCACCGTTGCAGCCTGCAATTACGAAAAGGTTCTTGTCCGACATTATTTGCAAATTTACTAAAACTGTTTCATTGCGCTACTATCTGGAGCTAAGTCCATTGCGGCTTGCACATCAACAACCTCCAGGATTAACAGCCTCCTGAAAAGGGATCAACAGCAAAAGTTGGGGAGTGACTGACTTTGATTTGCAAAATTGACCAAGCCTGAAAGGCTTTAAGGTTATTAACCCCGGGTGCAACCCGGTGGCTCAGATCCAAATGCGAGGCCCACAACTCCAAAGGAGTTGAATTTTGAACCGATAAATAGACAGTTGAATGACCGAAAGAAAAGCCAGGCTTCTATAGTTCTGCTGTATCAATTTTTCTTACTTGAAATTTTCCTGAGAAAAATGAATGAAATCAATCCATATCGACTGAATCTCTGTCCGAATGAAAATCTACCGTCTATTTAGGTTTGAATTGTCGAACATTATTATAATTCGATTTGAAAGAATCAAGATGGGTTAATAATAGGAATCAGAACATAACATTCAACTCCGCTGGAGTTGTTGGGTCCTCCTTTATTATCAGACCACCGGGTTTCACCCGGGGCTAATTACATATAAGTCCTCCGGACTTAGTCAATCCACTCAACTTGCTCCATCTCTCCCCAACATTTGCCATTGATCCCTGAAAAGTGATTTTATCACTTGCACCATTTGGTTTTGGCAGATTTGAAATCAAATACTGCCAAAAACCTTCATTATTGCCATGTACTCATTTGGAATTGATAGTGATCAAGATGCGCCCTTGAAAATGATCAACATTCGATATTTTGGGCATCTCCTTATGCACTTCCTTTCATACACGAATTACAGGTTAAATAAGACAATAAGAGCCTATTCTTTCAATACTCTTACTATCCGTGGGTAATCATGATTGGAGTGAATTGTAACGAAATAAACTCCCTTCGCCCAAAGATGGGTATCAATCTTATCCGAAGCTTGACATTTTTCTTTGTAAACAATTCCGCCCAATGCATCAGTGACTTCAATTTCACAAGCAAATGATAAATCGAGGTTCAGCACATCATTAAAGGGAACCGGATAAACATTGTTCAACAAATTATCAGAAACATCTGCAATACTTTGTGGAGTTTGCTGATATACCCTCACATAATCTACCAGCACCTCTGCCGGAAAAATTGTATTGGCATCAGGACTACCTGGCCAGTTTCCGCCAATGGCCAAATTAAGTATGATAAAAAATGGCTCCTGAAAAGCATCCATCACATTCGAAGAAATATCATGGTCGAAATACAAGATTCCATCCACATACATTTTGATCGTTTGATCATCCCAGATCATTCCATAAATATGGTACTCATCGGGGGTAGTGCCAATCTGATCTCCAACAGAATTTACGCCGTTGTTATTCCAGTGAATGGTGCCATGGGTAAGCGGTTCGTTGTTCACATGTTCCATCACATCAATCTCACCACATTCGGGCCAGCTCACTTCGCTGATGTTGGCGCCCAGCATCCAGAAGGCCGGCCATAAGCCCTGCCCCATGGGTAACTTGATTCGTGCTTCGATTTTTCCAAATTGAAATTCAAACTTATCTTTTGTAATTAATCTGGCCGAAGTGTAATTGCTTTGCCCTACATTTTCTTCTATTCCCTTGATATGAAGCATACCCGATTCTACAAAAGCATTCGAAGGTGAATCAGTGTAATACTGCAATTCATTGTTGCCCCATCCACTTCCACCGATTTCCTGCGTCCAATTGTTGAGATTGAGTTGACTTCCCGAAAACTCATCGGACCAGATCAAAGACCATGAAGTAGTCTGAGCGAAATGTGCCAATGGAACAATAAGAAATAAAGTTGATATTATTTTTTTCATATAAGCAAATGTAATGAATCAGGCATTAAACAAAATCTGATTGTCATTGGAGGGTAATACCAATAGAAAGAAACGCAATGTTGAACCCGGGAAGTATGCTCTTGTTCATTCGTTGAAAGTGCCATCATCCTATGTATATAAAAAAGAAATGGGCAGCTTTCGCCACCCATTTCTAAAATGGTTGTAAATTGGATTCTATCTTTCTATTACAAAAGTTTCTGAAATCAATTGGTTGTTTTTCATGATAACAACCTGGTAAATTCCGGCGTCCCAATTCTGAACCGGCAACTGGAATTGTGTTCTGCCTGAAAGTGATTCAGTATGCACCAAAGCACCCACAGAATTGTAAATTACACAAGTGCCATTTCCGGTTTGATCAAGAACAATATTGATCTGATCCTGAGCAGGATTAGGGAATAAACGAATATTTTCCTTTTCATTCTCACCTACGCCGATAATACATGCAGTACAAGATTCCCAGCATACTTCAGGTATATCCGTGGCTTCTGTTACCGTAATGGTTCTGCGATATACACCACCACCAATATTGACTGTACAAGTGCCGTCACTAAGAATTTCCGACTGGCTTCCACCATCAACTGTATAATAGAATTCATATACACCCGGAGTGAGCAAAAGCGTCTTTGTCCAATGTACGTTATCCAGAGAAGTCATTGGTTCACAACCAGAACAGAACGCATTAAACGATCCGCTGATTTCTGCACCAGTTACCACTGCATCATCCACATCGAGCATAAAGGTTACTTCAACAGGAACAGGAGGTACGCAATTGCTGCAGCTTTCCCAGCAAACTTCTGGTAAAACAATGTCAGAGCTCAATTGAAGAATACGATTGGTGAAATCACCATTCGTTACTGTGCAAAGTCCGCCTGGTGTCAATTCTTCTTGTCCTGTCCAATTGTCAAAAGAGAATTTATATTCATAAGTTCCTTCCTGCAATGTGGTGGTAGCTTCCCAGACTCCATCGCTATTGGCATCGGTCATTGGGAAACAGTTTCCGCACCAGTTGTTGAAAGTTCCATTCACTTCAGGTGTGGTAAATCCACTCATTCCATTCAAGTCAACTTTGAAGGTTACTTCATAAGTAGGCACTACCACATCACATGCAACACAACTGGCCCAACAAACCACAGGCAACAACGTATCTCCGCTGATAGTCAAAGTACGATTGGTGAAACCAAAATTGGTTACTGTACAGGAAGAACCTGCAAGTAAATTCTCCGAACCAGCCCACGCATCATAAGCAAATTTAAACTCATAAGAACCGGCAGCCAAATCAGTAGTCGCTACCCAAATTCCATCGGCATCATCATCACTCATGGTGAAACAACCGCCACACCAGTTGTTGAATGTTCCATTTACTTCGGGTAAAGTGAAACCAGTTACACTATTCATATCCACCTGGAATGTTACCGCATAAGTCTCAGGTAAATTATCGCAAGTAGTACAACTTGCCCAACAAACTACTGGAAGAACCATATCACCGGCAACAACCAACGAACGATTCGTAAATCCTGAATTGGTTACTGTACAAGGCATTCCTTCAATCAGATTTTCCTGACCAGCCCATGAATCGTACGCAAATTTAAACTCGTGTGTTCCTTCCGGAATTGATGCTGTACCTACCCAGATTCCATCGGCATCATCGTCACTCATTGTGAAGCATCCGCCGCACCAGTTATTGAATGTTCCATTTACTTCGGGTAAAGTGAAACCTGTTACATTGGTCATGTCAACCTGGAATGTAATATCATAAGAAGTTGGTGCATTGTCGCAAGAATTGCAACTTTCCCAGCAAACAACAGGAAGAACAGTGTCTCCGGTTACCACCAATGAACGATTGGTAAAGCCAAAGTTGGTAACTGTACAAGGCATTCCTTCTGTTAGATTTTCCTGACCTGTCCATGCATCATAAGCAAATTTGAATTCATGTGTTCCTTCCGGAATAGATGCTGTAGCTACCCAGATTCCATCGGCATCATCGTCAGTCATTGTGAAACAACCGCCGCACCAGTTATTGAATGTGCCATTAACTTCGGGTAAAGTGAAACCAGATATATTGTTCATGTCGACCTGGAAAGTCACGTCATAAGAAACGGGAGCATTGTCGCAGGAATTGCAACTTTCCCAACAAACAACAGGAAGAACTGTATCTTCAGATATTACCAAAGAACGATTGGTAAAGCCTGAATTGGTTACGGTACAAGGCAATCCCTGAGTCAGGTTTTCCTGACCGGTCCAGTTGTCGTAAGAGAATTTATACTCATAAGTACCTGCAGCAAGCAAGGTAGTTGCTGTCCAGATTCCATCAAGATTATCATCTGTCATTGTGAAGCATGATCCACACCAGTTGTTGAAAGTTCCGTTGACTTCGGGTAAAGTGAAACCGGTTACATTGGTCATGTCAACCTGAAATGTTACACTGTAAGGCTCAACCACCTGACCTCCAAACATCAGATCGTCGAAGTAATAAGTCTTTTCACCTGCATCAGCGCCGGCTGTTCCGTAGTTGAAGAAAATACTTACATAATCGAATGTATAGCTAAGATTGAGCGCTGCAGTTCCCTCACCTTCATTGCTAAAGTCGAAAGTCAAAGTCTCCCACTCACCTGCCACTGTAGTGAACGCATCGGTTTCTACGCTGTGTGTCGGATCATTGTGATCTTCCGCCTTGAGCCGAACCTTAATACCTGCATCAGGCGACCAAACGCGTACACTCATCAAAGTTTGGGTGGCAGTAAATGGAACAGGATTTAACAATCCCTCTTCTGCCGCATTGGTAACTGTGGTTCCAGCCCAAGGTTGAGCGGTATCTGACTTAATCACTTTCACCACAGTATTCGTATTGTCCGTTGGATCTTCTACAATAGAAGATTGCTGTGCACCTTCAAATCCAATTACACCATAATCTACACCTGCATCTTCAAAAGTAACAGGCAGATCCATTTGCTCCAAAACAACCACTCCGCAAGCTAAACAGGAATTCCAGCAAACTACAGGCAAGACCATGTCTTCGGTGACAACCAAAGAACGATTGGTAAAGCCATTCGCAGTTACAGTACAAGGCATTCCTTCTACCAGTGCTTCCTGACCAGTCCATGCGTCATAAGCATATTTAAATTCATAAGTACCTGCTTCAAGAGTTGTAGTCGCTGTCCAGATTCCATCCATATCATCATCACTCATGGTAAAGCAACCGCCACACCAGTTGTTGAAAGTTCCATTGATTTCGGGTAAAGTGAAACCAGTTACCTCACTCATATCCACCTGAAAGGTTATATTGAATGTTGGTGGCACATAATCGCAGGTGTAGCAACTTTCCCAGCAAACTACAGGAAGAACAATATCACCTGTCACCACCAAAGAGCGGTTGGTAAAGCCTGAATTCGTTACCGTGCAGGACATTCCCTGCATTAAGTTCTCCTGACCTGCCCATGCATCGTAAGCATATTTAAATTCGTAATTGCCAGCTTCCAAAGTAGTTGTAGCCGTCCAGATTCCATCGGCGTCATCATCGCTCATGGCGAAACATCCACCACACCAATCGTTGAATGTACCATTAACTTCCGGAAGAGTGAATCCTGTTACATTGGTCATATCGACCTGAAAAGTTACATTATAAGTAGGTGGAACATAATCGCAGGCGTTGCAACTTTCCCAGCAAACAACCGGAAGAACTATATCACCTGTCACCACCAAAGAGCGGTTGGTAAAGCCATTGGCCGTTACTGTACAAAGTAAATTGGAAGCATAAGTTTCCTGACCGGCCCATGCATCATAAGCATATTTAAATTCATAAGAACCAGCATCCAATTGTGTTGTTGCAGTCCAGATTCCATCCATATCATCATCGCTCATGGTGAAACATCCACCACACCAATCGTTGAATGTACCATTGACTTCCGGAAGTGTAAATCCGGTTACATTGGTCATATCCACCTGGAAAGTTACATTGTAAGGGCCATTTACTACTGCATCTCCCATCATTACATCATCGAAGTAATAAGTCTTTTCTCCAGCCATAGCACCGCTGGTACCGTAGTTGAAAAAGATACTTGCCTTGTCATAAACATAACTAAGATTGAGCGGGGCAGTTCCTGCACCTTCATTGCTAAAATCGAATGTCAAAGTTTCCCATTCTCCGGCAACAGTGGTAAAAGCATCCGTTTCTACACTGCGCGTTGGGTCAGTGTGGTCTTCTATTTTTAGACGAACTTTAATGCCAGCATCGGGCGACCATGTGCGAACGGTCATTGTTGTCAATGTATTCGAAATTGGAATGGCTGGTAAAAATCCTTTTTCATCGGCTGCCGTGATCGTTGTACCTGCCCAAGGCTGGGCCGTGGCAGACTTGATCGCTTTGGCTACCATATTGATATTATTCGTCGGATCTTCTACAATTGAAGATTGTTCGGCTCCTTCGAAGCCTATCAATCCATAATCTACGCCCGCTTCATCGAAGGTAACAGGCAATTGCATTTGTGTCAATTCGATCGCAACACAAGCCGAACATGAATTCCAACAAACTACCGGAAGCACCAGGTCTCCGCTTACTACCAAAGAACGATTGGTAAAACCTGAATTGGTCACTGTACACGGACTACCAGGCGTTAAATTCTCCTGCCCTGCCCATGCGTCATAAGCATATTTAAATTCGTAAGAACCTGCTTCTAAAGAAGTCGTCGCAGTCCATATTCCATCGGCGTCAACATCGGTCATGGTGAAACATCCACCACACCAATTGTTGAATGTTCCATTGACTTCAGGAAGTGTAAATCCTGTTACGCCATTCATATCCACCTGAAAGGTGATGTCGAACATTGGGGGTACAAAATCGCAGGCATTGCAACTTTCCCAACAAACCAATGGCAGTGTCATATTTTCAGAAACAACCAAAGTTCTATTGGTAAAACCTGAATTGGTCACTGTACACGGACTACCTGGCGTTAAATTCTCCTGACCTGCCCATGCGTCATAAGCATATTTGAATTCGTAAGAACCTGCTTCTAAAGAAGTCGTTGCAGTCCATATTCCATCGGCATCGTCGTCCGTCATGGTGAAACAACCGCCACACCAATCGTTGAAAGTACCATTCACCTCTGGAAGGGTAAATCCGGTTACACCGTTCATGTCTACCTGAAAAGTGATATTGTACACTGGAGGCACATAGTCACATGCGTAGCAACTTTCCCAGCAAACCAATGGAAGAGTCATGTCTTCGGTTACTACCAAAGTTCTATTGGTAAAACCTGAATTGGTCACTGTACATGGACTGCCTGGATTTAAGTTCTCCTGACCTGCCCATGCGTCGTAAGCATATTTGAATTCGTAAGAACCAGCTTCCAATGAAGCAGTTGCAGTCCATATTCCATCAGCATCGTCGTCCGTCATGGTGAAACATCCGCCGCACCAATTGTTGAATGTGCCATTCACCTCAGGAAGTGTAAATCCGGTTACGCCGTTCATGTCAACCTGAAAAGTAATGTCAAAGGTCGTTGGAACAACAACGCAAGCACTGCAACTTTCCCAACAAACTACAGGAAGTGTCATGTCTTCTGTTACCACCAAAGTTCTGTTGGTAAAACCAAAGTTGGTTACCGTACATGGACTACCGGCAGTTAAATTCTCCTGACCAGCCCATGCGTCATAAGCATATTTGAATTCATAAGAACCTGCTTCCAAAGAAGCAGTCGCAGTCCAAATTCCATCGGCATCGTCGTCCGTCATGGTGAAACATCCGCCGCACCATTCATTGAAAGTACCATTCACTTCAGGAAGGGTAAATCCGGTTACGCCGTTCATGTCTACCTGAAAAGTGATGTCGAACATCGGTGGCACAAAGTCACAGGCACTACAACTTTCCCAGCAAACTAAAGGAAGGGTCATGTCTTCTGTTACCACCAAAGTTCTATTGGTGAAACCAGAATTGGTCACTGTACAAGGACTTCCGGGAGTTAATTCCTCCTGACCTGCCCATGCATCGTAGGCATATTTAAATTCGTAAGAACCAGCTTCTAATGACGTGGTCGCTGTCCAGATTCCATCGGCATCGTCGTCCGTCATGGTGAAACAACCGCCACACCAATCATTGAAAGTACCGTTCACTTCGGGAAGTGTAAATCCGGTTACACCGTTCATATCTACCTGAAAAGTGATGTCGAACATCGGAGGCACAAAATCACAATCGTTACAACTTTCCCAGCAAACTAAAGAAAGGGTCATATCTTCAGTTACCACCAAAGTTCTATTGGTAAAACCAGAATTGGTCACTGTACAAGGACTTCCGGGAGTTAATTCCTCCTGACCGGCCCATGCGTCGTAAGCATATTTGAATTCATAAGAACCTGCTTCCAATGACGTGGTCGCTGTCCAGATTCCATCGGCGTCTCCATCTGTCATGGTGAAACAACCGCCACACCAATCATTGAAAGTACCGTTCACTTCGGGAAGTGTAAACCCGGTTACACCGTTCATATCAACCTGAAAGGTGACATCGTACATTGGAGGTAAAACAACACAGGCACTGCAGCTTTCCCAGCAAACCACCGGAAGAACAACATCATCTGTTACCACGATTACACGATTCGTGAAGCCGTTCGCAGTTACTGTGCAAGGCGAACCTTCTGTTAAACTCTCCAGCTCTGCCCAGGTGTCATAAGAGAACTTGTAATAATAAGTTCCCGCATTCATGGCTACGGTTACTTCCCAGACGCCATCATTATTTGCGTCTGTCATTGGGTCGCAATTGCCACACCAACTATTGAAAGAGCCTGTAACTTCAGGTGTAGTAAAGCCAGTCACCTCGCTCATGTCGACCTGAAACGTCACATTAAATGACAGTCCATAAATTGACATAAACAGCATGGCTGCCAAAAAGGTAGTTAATTTTCTCATCATTTTCATTATTTGCGACGAATATAGACTAATTGTCCATTGTACAAAATCTAAAATTCGCCGAATTTTGAATATATTGTGCCCTGAAATAAACCCCGCTCGACCAAAACGTTATGCCCAAACAGAAATCCGGCGCTCCCGCTTTGAATCCCAAAAATGATATCTACTCCATCCCGATTGACGCTTTTTTCAAGTCGGCCTTCTCGGTAGATTGTGTAATATTTGGCTATCACGAGGGGGAATTGAAAGTTCTCCTCATCCAGCGCGGTGTTGAACCTTACGAAAATTTCTGGGCGCTGCCCGGCGACCTGGTTTATCCGCATGAAGACCTTGATGTATCTGCCTACCGGGTATTGAAAGACCTTACTTCTATTGAGGACGTGAAAATGCAGCAGGTCCATACTTTTGGACAAGTGGACCGCCACCCGCTGGGAAGGGTTATCACCATCGGGTATATGGCATTGGTGGAACTATCGGATCTGAATCCACATCCTTCCAACTGGGCCAAACAAACCAAATGGCATAGCCTTAAAAAAATTCCCAAACTGGCTTTTGATCACAAGAGCATTTTAGATGCCTCTTTGAACAGGCTTAAAATACTGTTGCAGGAAGAGCCAATCTGGGTGAAAGTAATCCCGGAAAAATTTACCATAACACAGTTTCAGTTGGTTTTTGAAACCATATTGGAAAGGAAATTTGATAAAGGAAATTTCCGCAAAAAAATTCAGAAAGCCAAATTCCTCAAAAAGCTCAGCGAAATGGAGCAAAATGTGAGGCATCGACCGTCGTTGCTGTATAAATTCGATAAAAAACTTTACGACAAATACAAGGAAATGGGTTTCGATTTTGATTTCTAATCGTGGGAAATGCTGGAACCGTGCAGAACTTTATTATTCGTGTTGAAGAAAAACTAAACTCATAAGAAAGTAAGGATTGTGTATTACGCTTCGCGTAAAAAAATTAAACACATTAGAAAGTATGAAAAGTAAGAAAGTAAGAATTGTGCATTACTTCTTCATGTCTAAATAATCTTCGTGTCTTCGTGTTAAAATAAAATTGCAGATTAGTTTACGGTGATCTTCTGGATTCTTTGTGACATCGAAAATCCATCGCCGATAAGATTCAACACATAAAATGCATCGGGCAATTGAGATAAATCAAGTGTAGATTGACTTTGGTTTTTAACCTGAGAAACCAGCACCTCTCTTCCGGTAAGATCCGAAATAGAAATTTTATAATTGCCTCCATTTAATCCACTCATTGTAATTTGCTCCTTTACCGGATTGGGGTAAAATACAATTTCAGGACGAACTCCAACGCCGGCAATATTATCTGGACCACAAGCTTCGCAACTTTGCCAGCAAACCACGCCGGGATTGGTGGAAGAAGTAACCTGAATTTGTCTGTTGGTAAATCCATCCAACGTAAATACACAAGCTCCGCCAACAGGCAGTTCTTCCTGACCGGTCCAATTGTCGTAAGAAAATTTGTACTCGTAAGTTCCTACATTTAATGACAATGTGGTTGTCCAGATATCATCGCCATCTGTATCCGATAATGGTGAGCAGTTGCCACACCAATTATTGAAAGTACCATTGATCTCGGGTGTGGTGTAAGGAAAAGTTACATCACCCATGTCCAATTGAAATGTAATATTAAAAGGACCTGTTTCTTCTCCACATGGTGCACAACTTCCAAAACAGACCGCGCCAAGCAATGTATCACTTTCCAGATTTAAAAGTCTATTGTTAAATTCATCAGAACTAACCACACAAGATGCTCCGGATGGTAACATCTCCTGTCCTGCCCAATTGTCGTATGAGAATTTATATTCGTGCGATCCTTCTGGTAAGGTAACTACTACCTCCCAAATGCCATCACTGTTGGCGTCTGACATTGCTGTGCAACTGCCACACCAGCCATTAAAAGTCCCATTGACTTCAGGTGTGGTAAAGCCGCTTTGTCCTGCCATATCCACACGAAAGGTAACATCATAAAAATTAGGTGTCTCGGCGCACGTTACACAACTTCCCCAGCAAACCACCGGCAATACAATATCTTCTGAAACAGTCAATGTTCTATTGGTAAATCCGGAATTGGTGACTGTACACGCACTTCCTGCCAGCAAATTTTCCTGGGTAGTCCAGCTATCGGCAGAAAATTTATATTCATAAGTACCAGGTGCAAGATCGGTAGTGGCTTCCCAGATACCATCGCTGTTGGCATCTGTCATGGCGAAACAATTGCCACACCAGGTATTAAAAGTACCATTGACTTCAGGTGTAGTAAAACCACTTTGAAGGGTCATGTCCAAACGAAAAGTCACAAAGAACGCATGAGATTGGAATCCCAAACCAACGATGAATAAGGCCAGAAAGTAATTCTTCATAATAAATGATTTACTGCGAATTTATACTAATTGTTACTTTTACAAAAAGTATTTTGAACTTTATTTAACGTTTAATTAAAAATAGTGTTTATTTACTGCTTAATACCACAACCGATGAAATTGCTTTGTCTGCTTAAATTCAGGTTTTGTCGTCAGAAATTATTCTTTCTTTTATTTATCAGTTCCGGTGTATCCTGCCTTGGACAAGCCGTTCACGTTGAAGTGAAGAAAAATGACAAAAGCGAATTCAGGTTGTTCAGAGATGGTAAGGAGTACTTTGTTCAAGGTGGCGGAGGAAGCACTAATTGGGATGAACTGGCAGCCATCGGCGGAAATTCTGTGCGTACATGGAGCGCCGACAATGCCAAAGCAGTGCTCGATGAAGCCCAGCGCCTCGGACTTACAGTTATGATGGGACTGTGGATGCAGCACGAAAGACATGGCTTCGACTATGATGATCAGGCCAAAGTGAATGCCCAACTGGAAGGTTTCAGAAAAGTGGTGATGGAAATTAAAGACCATCCTGCGCTTTTACTTTGGGGAGTTGGAAATGAAGTGGATCTGCAATACACCAACACCAATGTCTGGAAAGCTGTAAACGCCGTGGCACAAATGATTCACGATGTGGATCCGCACCACCCAACCAGCACGGTAACGGCAGGATTGGACGAAGCGGAAGTAAAACTGATTCTGCGCGATTGCCCGGCCATAGATATTTACGGCATCAATACTTATGGCGATCTCGGCAATGTAAAAAAGAATATCCGAAATTTTGGCTGGAAAAAATCTTACCTTATTACCGAATGGGGACCCAACGGTCATTGGGAAGTGCAGAAAACTTCGTGGGGAGCACCCATTGAACAAATCAGTTCTGAAAAAGCCTTTTCTTATAAAACAAGATACACCGAAGACATTCTGGGTGATGGCCAATATTGCATGGGCTCTTATGCCTTTCTGTGGGGACAAAAACAGGAAACTACTTCTACCTGGTACGGATTATTTTCTGCTAAAGGCGAACGATCACCAGCCATTGATGAACTGGAAATCCTCTGGAGCAAAAAGCCGCTTACACAACATTGTCCCGATCTGACTTCACTCACCATCAATGGAAAAAAAGCAGGAGATTCTGTCAAGTTGCGCAGTGATTCTCTTTACTCTGCTTCGGCAATTGTAAAAGATTTGGATGGCGATAAACTCAAGGTAAAATGGATGATTATACTGGAAAGCACAGACATCAAATCGGGCGGTGATGCAGAAAGTGCGCCGCAAGCCATTGCAGCATTGTTCAAAAGCAAGTCTGCATCTGGTGCAAAATTCAGGGCTCCAGCCACAGAAGGTGCCTATCGCCTTTTCTATGAAGTGACCGACGGACACAACCATTATGCTTATGGCAATTTTCCGTTTTATGTTATTCCGGCTCTGCCTGGTGCAGCGCCCGGTAGGCCCATTGCGTTTAAGAAACAAGTCATGCGTTAATAAATACAAATGATGACTTATTGTATATTTGACAAAATGAATAACTGTATGAAGATATTTGTCCTGCCTTTCTTCCTTCTTTGCCTCATTATGGCCAACTTCGGAAAAGTCAGTGCGCAGGTAAATTCCGATTCTTTAGTCACCACTCCAAAACAAAGTCTGGGTTCTTTTCCTAAATCACTTTCATTCAGCAACGGATCAATTCAGGTCAATGGCTTCTATAGATTTTTTGCTACTTATCAAAAACAAAACATGGCCTATCCGCTCAGCAGCGCAGTGGGCGATACGGTCTTACCCCGGTGGTTGTTTATCGGCGATGATTCTCAATTGCCCAATTTATTGCTCAATGTAAGCGGAAGACTTCCCGGTGGTTCGTCATGGGGATTCGATTTGCGCATGTTTCAGTTTCTCAATGGAACGATTGGCTCTTCTTATGGTAAACAGGTAGCCGATTCTCTCAGACCTGATGTGCAATATCCTCGTGGTGGTTTGCAGCTCGGGGGAAATCTGGGAACCATGCTGGGAGTAAATCTTTACGGGAATTTTAATACAAAAAAAGGTCAGTGGGCAGTAAAAATCGGAGGTATACAATGGGTGAGCATTTCCGATCTCACCATGGGTGCATTCCGAGGCTACAATCGTTTCATGTTATTCGAAAGAAATCCATGGGATCCTGTTGGAAAAGGTGTCACCAGCCGCTACCAACAATACTTCGATCAGGGCTCTATTGACCAGGATGCGCGATGGGGCAATCGCGCTTTTCAAGGTCTTGTTGTAGAAGGCAATGCACTTCCGCACAATCTTTCCTGTCTTGCATTAATAGGAAAAACAGAATTAAATGGCGGCTTCTCCACCACTCCTGATTTTTCTTATGGTGGAAAAATTAAAAAGTCGGGCAACAGCAAAAATTTCATCAGCCTCAATACCATCAATCGATTTTCATATGCCGATAGCCTTGCCCGCGAATCATATGGCCTGAATGTCATTACTACAGAATTTCAATATGCCATTCGCAACTACACCATCAAAGGAGAAGTGGGTGCGGGAAATTATTTCAGCCCAGTACACAAAGAAGGTTGGGGTGAGCAGTTTCAGATAAAAGCCAGCTCTTCAGAAACAAGCCGATTCGGTGTGTTCGAAATACACGCCTTCAGAATCAGTCCCAAAATAGTGAACAACAACGCCGTGTACTGGAATACTGCTGTCACCGAATTTACCGTAAACAGCATTCCGGCGGGAAGTATTGGAAGTTCAGCAGTGTTGCAGCCCTTTGGAAGCTCGATGGTGCGCGTTGGACAAATGACCAACAACAGACAAGGACTCAACCTGAATTATCAGCTTGTAAAAAAGAAAGTAAAAATCAGCGCAGGCATTGGTTCTTCAGCAGAAATAAAACCTGCAGCGGCTGTGATTACGGTGGGAAATCCCATCAACCAATTCACGCGATCGAGATTCTGGCGCTGGACTTTTCCTGCGGGCATTGGCCCCTACAACCGATACTCGCATTTGTACCGCGATGTGTTTCAAACAGTGAAACTATCGGATGATTCTTCAGGAGTAGTGGTAAACAAAAAATTCTTCAACAGCATGGAAATGCAGTTGAAATACAAATACGAATTGTTCGGACGCGAATGTTATTTGTTTGCCTTGCTTCAAGCCAACAGCGCCTCAGCCAAATGGTCGCCCATTACCATCTTTAATGAAAAAGCCTATGTAAGGCAATACGCATCTGAAGCAGAAGCTTATTTCAGAATTAACTCCATGGTGATGATCAGCATCTATGGCGGACTGGAAAGAACGCTGGGAAATTACCTTACCGAAATCAACGAAGAAACTAGAAGGCCACTCAACCAAACCGGAAAAGGAATTGGTTTGGGTTGCGATATTGATCTTGGCAGAAATGCAAGGCTCTATGTAAGACATCGCTGGTATGACTTCCGCGATACAAGTTTTGCGCTGGATCATTTTAACGGACATGAAATGGTGGTTGAATTAAAAGCATTCTTTTAATGATGAAAAAATCAAATACAATATATAAGGCTCTTTACACCGTAGCACTGCTATTCATTTTTCAAATGTGTTTTGCACAGCAAGAAGCGAAAAAGGTGACCTTCAACGGTGCTGCCCGTGCGCAATTTTTTGGCGACCGTTACAAATTGAACGCCGCAGAAGAAGACACCATTACCAACGCGAAGTTGAACAGCGGCAATACCCTGGTGGATCTGGGCATCAACATCAGACCGCATTCCAATATGGAAATTCAGGGCCTTGTGCGTATCAGAAACGATTATGGTGGATTCTGGGGCGCGGGTGTGAGTTTCGATGTAAGACAATTGTATGTAAAAGGTGTGGCCGGTGGTATTGTGCGCTACCAGCTTGGCGACATCAATTACAAATTGACAAAATATACTTTGTGGAACAACAACCAGGAAATTATTTCCAATACACCTGCCATTTTTCAGCAACAAACCGATGTGGTGAACTACGATCATTTTTACTCCAACGACAACAGTTGGCGACAGCAAGGTGCTTCGGCTGAAATGGGATTGGTTTTTTCGAAATATGTAAAGGAATTGAATTTCTATGGCGTAGCCACAAGAGTAAAAACTTCTGACTTCGGACAAACCAACGACAGGATTTTCAGCGGCCTCAGTATTCAAATGCTGCAAAGTAAATATGCCTCCATCGGATGGACTGCCACCAACACATTCGACATTGAAGGAACTTCGAGACAAAACTCAACCTTTCATCAGCCTGTGGTGACAATGAATGCCAACTTTAAAATTCCCTTTTCATCCTTTCAAAACTCTATTGACATCGAAGCAGGTAAATCGGGCTGGTTTTACAAAAACCTCGACGCTGCTCCCAACCTGAAAGGACAATTTTTAGATGCTGAACTTTTGTCCCGACACAAAGCCACCGGAATTTTTGGAAGTGTTCAATTGAAATATATCACATCCGAATTCAGAAGCACAGGAGCGCAGACCAAAAGAACAAATTATGATGCCGTTCCGGTTGCCTACCAGAGAATAACGAACAACCAGGATCTGCGTCAGATTACTATGCTGGATCTGATGCGCGAATCGAGTTTGTACAACATGCAATTGCAAACGAAACTGATGGCATTTTCGCCGCAATACGACAACATCACTCCCTATGGCGACGCTACTCCCAACCGACAGGCCACCATCATCAAACTGGGATACAACAAAGCCGGTTCACCACTCAATATTGAATCCCTGATTTATACCGGAAGTGAAGTAAAGGGTGAAGGCACGAAGACTTTCAGAACTTTCCGCAGAAGCGATACACGCGCTCAGCTCGATCTGAGCGAATTCAGAAACGACACCACAAGAGTGGCAGAAGTTTCTGTTTCCTACAGAAATGACAAGACCACCAGGGCTGGCACAGAAGCCATTCCCAGCGTGGACCTCAATACCCAGGTGTGGAGCATCGGTGCAGATTATGAATGGAGCAAAAACTGGCATGTACTGGCTGGAATGCAAATGATCAGCTACAATGGATTTGATTTTAAAAATGTGCGCGATCAATATGGCAACATTTACAATTTTACAGAAATGAAAACTGATGGCGAAGAAAAAATGTGGGCTTTGGGAATAAAACACACATTCTCTACCCGATCCTTTCTCAGCATTCAATATTACAATTTCGAATTAAAACAAAATACAACCGACGGACAGAACTACAACTTTGGCCAATGGATGTTGTTGTTCCAAATAAAATTCTGATGCAAATGAAAAAAACAGCCTATATACTTTTGGGAATTTCACTTCTTGCATTCTGGTCGTGCAAACCCAAAGACGAATTCGACGGACCGGATCTCAACGATATTTACGGAGATTTCCTGATTAACCAACCGCTGCAAATCTCTGACGACAATCTTGACTTCGCCAACGGTGAGGTTTCAAATGTGACCGTTGGATTATCCAAAAATGTCAACTGGCGACTGGAGATAACCGGACTACAATCGGGCGCTAAAAAAATCGCTACCGGATTTGATTCACAAATTCAATACACCTGGGATGGCACTACAACTAACCTTCCCATGTTTCACATCGAATCATGCGCCCTGCAACTGACCTTTCAGAATCAGTTGGACACCTTGCGCGACACCATCAATGTTAGCAGCTTGCGTGCATTGGAAGGATTTGTATTGGCCGATTTCGAAACAGGACTCAATCCAGGCTGGGATCCTTTCGTACAATCCGGCGCCAACATGAGCTTCACTATTCAGACCAACAACCAGGCAGCGCAAGGCAATAGATATTACGACATGGGCGGCACCGTAACCTGGGATTGGTTGATAGGGCTGCTGCATATTCCGGCAAGTGCCTATGGACAAACCACATTGCCTCTGGATGAAAATGCTTCGAATGTTTATTTCAATACATTGCTCTACAAACCCGAAAGTATCGACAACGGACTTGTACTATTCCAATTCAGAGAAGACGACAACGGTGATGGTGTCTATACTGAAGGCTCCGAAGACTTATTCTCTTTTCAAATCTCTCCTGCCACTGAAGGTTGGGCACAGATTTCAAAAAGATACGATCAGATCGTAACCCTCATTAACGGCAATGAAGGTGCTCCTATAGGAAATGGTCTGCACGAACCCAACAAAATTTTTCAAGTTTCTGTTTTGTTTCTGGCCAATCCAACATCGGGCTACTCGCAAGCCTACCTGGATTATATGACCTTCACTTCCGGCTCACCAGTAAATCCATAACCACGTGCGCAAAATCTATTGGCTCTTTTCTGTCATCATAATATTCGTCGGATGCACCGGGGTTGCACCGCTGGGTTTGTACGAAACACCAGTGGCCGAACTGGATCAGGGAATTGATGGATTCAGACAAACTGTTATTTATGCAAATGAGTATTCTGCCGACATCTGGTTTACACAATCCAAATCTTGTATTGATGTAATGCCGGAAAACAAGGAAGCCGAGAAAGGAAATCAGAGCCTTCACATCAAATGGAACAAAGGCGCGGGCGATTGTCCTTGGCTGGGAATGGGTATTGGCTGGGAACAATGGACAGGAAAAGACATCTCAGGCATTGAAAATAAATCGGCCCTTTCCTTTTGGATCAAATCGAAAACAGGCCCGATGAAAAGTATTCCCTGGGCTGTCGGATTGGAAGATTTTACCGGCGCACAAGCCTGGACAGGTTTTCAGGTGGCCTATATCAAAGGCAATATCAGCAATGACAACTGGACGCAGGTTGTTGTTCCACTGGCCGACTTTCCATTCGGACCGAACGACTTGGATCTCACCAGCATCAAACAAATGATCATCCAATTTGAATCGAGCGGTGAAGTATTGATCGACGAAATTTCCATCATTCCTTTTACAAATAAAACAAAAGAAAGTCTTCAATGGCAGGAATGCGCAGCCCCAACCCTGGACGGCGTCTGGCACAGCGAAGAATGGCCCAACTCCGTAAAGCTGTATCGCGCGGAACTTTCCATTTTTGCCGATGACAAATCACTTTATATCGGCGGACGAATTCAAGATCCCAGTCCTTGCGTCAACAACAGAAGCGGCAAAGACATCTGGAATGGCGATGCCATTGAGGTGGCCTTTTCTACGGTTGCCGATCTGAGCGACAAGCGTTATATTTTTTATGAAACCGATCGCCACATTGGAATTAAGATGGGCGACGACAATGAAATATTCGACTGGAGCCGACAAAAAACAATTACAGGTTCTTGTAAAACTTCATTGTCGACAGAAGGATTCTATTCTTTCGAATGTGTAATTCTATGGGAACAACTGGGCACTTCGGGCTGGAAAAAAGGAAATACTTACGACCTCGAACTGGCCATTGATGTGGGCAACGACAAAGGCGAAAGAATTGTTCAGAATATATGGAACTCCGCCGGTAAAGAAGGCTTTTACCTGCATCCGAGTCTTTGGGGGAAATTAGATTTCAATCTATCTTCAGAAAATTGAATATGGTAAAATTCAGAATACAATACCTCGTTATCAGCATTGCAATTGCAAGTATATGGATACTGAGTTGCAGCAGTACAAAACAAACTTCCGGCATAGCTTCCTCTTCTGATGAAGACATGGACAAACTCATGGCCAAAATGAGTGTGGAGGAAAAAGTGGGACAGATGACACAAATCAACCTCGACGTAATATGCGAAGGCGGAATTTACAATCTGGTAGAACCCCATCACATTGAGAAGGCCAAATTAAAAACTGCCATTCACCAATGGCATGTCGGATCGGTACTCAACTGCGGCGGACATGCCTACCCTATTGCGCAATGGCATGAAATCATTTCGCTCATTCAGGAAGAGACCACCATCAGCAATACCAGAGTTCCTATTCTATATGGCGTCGACGCCATTCACGGAGCGAATTATGTAATGGGCTCGACATTGTTTCCACAACAACTTGCGCAGGCTGCCACCTTCTCCCCTAACCTTACTTCCGATGCTGCTGCCATTACAGCTTATGAAACACGCGCCGCAGGAATTCCCTGGAATTTTTCGCCGGTATTGGATGTTGCACGCAATCCGAGCTGGTCGCGTTACTTCGAAACTTTTGGCGAAGATCCTTTGGTGTGCAGCCGCTTTGGCAAAGCCATGATTGAAGGCTACCAGGGAAATACAACAACACCCGACGCCTTTCACGTGGCCGCTTGCATGAAACACTTTCTCGGCTACAGCGGTGCCAGAACAGGCAAGGACAGAACGCCCGCGTATTTGAGTGACATAGAAATGCGCGAAATTTATTTGCCCTCTTTTAAAGCGGCCATTGCTGCGGGCGCCATGTCGGTGATGATCAACAGCGGCGAAATCAACGGCATTCCTGTACATGCCAATCCGGTTATCCTTACTGATTTGTTGCGCAACGAACTCAAATTTGATGGCGTGGCTGTAACCGATTGGGAAGACGTGATGAAGTTGCACCAGATTCACCGTGTGAGTCCGGGCATGAAAGAATCTGTGAAAATGGCCGTGGATGCGGGCATTGACATGTGTATGGTTCCAAATGATTTTGAATTTGCCAAATACCTCGTTGAATTGGTGAAAGAAGGAAAGGTTTCGATGGCCCGGATCAACCAATCCGTAAAACGAATACTGGTGATGAAGAAAAGACTGGGGCTTTTTGAAAATAAATTCACACCGGCCAAAACTGCTTATCCATTGTTCGGTGGTGAAAGCCACAGAAGGGCGGCATTACAAACTGCGCTGGAGAGCATTACTTTATTGAAAAATGAGGGTAATGTTCTTCCATTGAAAAAAGAGCAGAAAATTTTCCTCACCGGACCGGCTTCGAATTCAATGACGATTCTGAATGGAGCATGGACCAGAACCTGGCAGGGTGTGGACGAAAAATACAATGACGCAAGCCAAATGACCATCAACGATGTGATGAAAAAAATGGCGGGCGATCAATTGTCATGGGCCGAAGGCTGCGGACTGGAAACCATCGACAATACTGACGCCGCAGTATTGAGCGCCTCCAAATGCGATGTGATTGTGGTTTGTCTGGGTGAAAAACCTTGTACAGAAAAGCCAGGAGATATTGAAAGTCTTCGCTTGCCTGATGCGCAAAGAGAATATGTAAAACGATTGCACAAAACAGGCAAACCGATTGTGCTTGTGCTGGTAGAAAACAGACCGCGCATTATAGAAGACATTGAAAAATTGTGCGGTGCTATTGTAATGGCCTATTTACCAGGCGATCAGGGCGGCAAAGCCATTGCGCAAATTCTTTATGGCGAAGTAAATCCTTCGGGGAAATTGCCTTTCACTTATCCGCGCAACGAACAATCCATTTTGCTCTACGACCACAAATACAGCGAAGAGCTTGATGTCAATTTTCAATACAATGCCTTCCAGCCGCAATGGCCATTTGGTTTCGGAATGGGTTATTCGGAAATTGTGTATTCGCCCATTACCCTTTCGGGTGATCAGTTGCAGGGCGACAACAAACTCACGGCAAAAATTTCCATTACCAACAAGGGGAACAGATCGGCCAAAGAGGCTGTGTTGCTCTTTAGCCGCGACCATGTAGCCAGCGTTACACCTTCGGTGAAAAAACTCATAGACTTTGTGAAAATCGAATTGGCAGCGGGCGAAACAAGGGAAGTAAGTTTTGAAATCGACCGCAACATGCTCTCCTTTATCAATGCGAAACTGGAAAGCATTACTGAGCCCGGACAATTCGATCTTATGATTGGCAATCAAATACAAACTTTTTCTTACCAGCCATGAAAGTAAAAAACATTTTCCTTTGGGCAATGACTTTCCTGATGATTGTCTCCTGCCACCAATCGGATCCGGAAGAAAGTTTGGGTCGCGTCGGCGATGTCATCGATTTTGCAG
Organism: Flavobacteriales bacterium; assembly: GCA_031378885.1. Taxonomy (GTDB): domain Bacteria; phylum Bacteroidota; class Bacteroidia; order Flavobacteriales_D; family Sanyastnellaceae; genus JANNEQ01. The sequence continues at coordinate 880 of JANNEQ010000143.1, read as the reverse complement.
GCCGCAAATGGGACATCAAATACAGCACTGTTCCTGTTGGTCCGGGGCCCAATTATTTTTCGCGCCTCTACGACGATGTATGGGTAGATTCGCATGGTTACCTGCACCTCACCATCGACAAACACAACGACATCTGGTATTCTTCTGAAGTAATCAGTCAGGACACGATGGGCTACGGCACTTATACTTTCACCATACAAGCCGATCCATTGTCATTTTCCGAAAACGTAGTGCTCGGCCTGTTCACCTGGAACGACAGCTCATTCTTCACCGACGGCAATAGCGAAGTGGACATCGAATTTTCGAAATGGGGCGACACGAGCAGCACGACAGTTACCACCTACTCCGTTCAACCCGTAAGCTTCGGATCTTTCTTTGCAGAGCGCACGCGCGAAATGTTGATTCCACAATCGGTTTTAAAAGGCGTCTCCACACACGAATTTACCTGGACGGACACATTGATTACCTGGAGAAGTTATGCGGGCGAAAACACTTCCACAACGCCCGTAGCCAATTGGTCGTTCAACCTGAACCACCCACCGCGCGTCAAAGAAGAAGGCGGCAATCTTTCACAACCGATCGTAATTCCGCGCCCTCAGAACAATACCCACACAAGAATGAATTTCTGGACGTTACCGTTTAGTGGGATTGGTCCGAATGATGGGAAGAAGCATGAGGTGGTGGTGCGGGGGTTTGGGTGGGTGGGGGTGAATTAGAAGAATCTCACTCTTTCAAAACATTGTCTCGTCCTGAAAAAAGTTGACCGTTTTACCTGTTGAAAAGTCAACAAAAAGACGGACAATGAAAGCAACACCAAGAACAATTTCAACCGATTTCAAGCGCAAGGTTGTATTGGAAGTTTTGAGCGGAAAGCTCACAA
>JANNEQ010000097.1:0-2931 GCA_031378885.1 Flavobacteriales bacterium | reverse complement strand
TTTCAAAACGACTACAGCCCCATTTTCAACCGCGATTGCAATTTCGTGAACACAGACTCAGGCCATAGCGAAACCCAACAATATAACCGCGCAGCGGAAGAACAAGGCACTTTAGACAATTGTTATTCTACGCAAGCAAGACCAGCAGGATTTCACTCGGAATATCAGTGTAATAATGTAATGAGTATTGATCAGGTAACTACATTACTCTCCGGATTGGTGATGGTGCACAAATTGGTTCCTCAGGGCTACATTGTTCAACCCACCCTGAGCGATCAACCTATCGACCTCAAAGAGGAGGCTAGGAACATTGCCATTCGAATTATCGGTTACATGATTCGTGAAGTGCCAGAATACTGTGAAAATTGTGTGGCTATTAATATTCAAAATTGGGATGGCCTCTTCCGGCCGATCGGATCTGATGCCACCTTTCTGGCTCCATTTATTGTAAAACTGGGTCTGGCTCTTGGAGAGCCACGTCTATTACAAATGCAGGCCAACAACGAATTTGAAGACCTTATCATAGCCTATCAGATGAATCCACAAGATGTTAAAGATTTCAATTTGCCAGTCTGTGACGATGCGATTGATGATGAGTGCGATAACAAGATTAATAATCACGAGCCCTATTCAATAGCCAAAATACCCTATAAAACAGTGGTAACCATTCTGGATGCTATTGAAAATCAGAATGTAGATATTTCTATTGAGGGAGATCCTTGTTTTACACTGACAGAAGAGTTGGACGAAGCCATTGAATCGATCAATATCGACTTTGAAGATGTGGGTTGCGATAATTTTATGATAGGTCTGGGAAATGTTATTACTTCCATCATTTTTCATGAAAGAATCAATGGAATTCCGGGTTTATTTCTCAGGTTCTATGACGGAATAGCTCAAGAATCGAGTGTTTGTATAAATGATATTGCGGGTGATGGGAATGTAAAAATTGATGAGGATAACGTGCATATCATTTTAGAGTTAGCAAGCATTTCCAATTATTGGGGAGAGGAATTCATCGAAACAATCGCAACTGGAAGCAATTTGCCTTGGTATACCTTAATGCAAGCTGTACTGCACAATGACATAGTACCTTACAATAGTTCTTTATCCCTGGCCATTTCAGCAGAATACCTGAATACAGCTCCTTGTGAAGGTCCATGGGATGATCCAAATACTCCAACTAACACAGGGAGTGACTACGTTCCACAAGTAGGTACTACTCCCGGCTGGTGCGGCGCCAACCGCTTGTTTCACAATGGTGACGCATACAGAGGCATACCCGATCCATCCATGCGCGGGGAATTCTCCGGCCTCGATTATATGCTCTACTACAATTTGCACCATCTGCTGTGGCCGCAAAACCTACCCACTTACAAGCGCCATATTAGTTGCAATTGTATAGAAGAAGTAACCGATGCAACTTCCATTGAAAATTCGTTTCTCGTACAGCGCAAATTTCCTGACTATCTCGACAAAGGTATTCCCATTGAAAGTTATCTCGCACATGATCTGGTCGTAGGCGGTTCTTCTACTATTCTGGATGTGAAAAATGACTTCGTTATTTGTAGTCCGGCTGATGGTATTTCTACTACTCTTACCATTAATAATGGCGCAGAGTTAAAACTTTATGATGGAAACACCCTTACCATCAGATCAGGAAACAAGCTCATTATAGACAGCAATAGTTCTTTCAGGGCAGGATTTAGCACTCCCGAAAGCCAGAACGCGGGAATTACAATCGCAACGATTGTCCTTGAACCAGGTGCCGAACTTCATGTATTGAATGGTTCGCTCTTTCAGCCTTATGCGGGAATGAAAATTTTTCTTCAGCAAGGGTCGAAATTTATTGTAGACAATGCAGATGTAATCTTCCATCAAAATAGTTCTGGCAGCGGATTCTATCTTGAAGGCCAGGATACAGAGCTGATTTTTCAAAACAACGCGGTGCTAATCAATAATTCTCCAGCCCCTACATTTTCTACTCTCGAAAATCATGCTACACTCAAAATTACAGATTCGTATGTGGATATGCCCAATTCGGTTATCACATTCAGGGATTATTGTATTCTGAACACACAAAATTCAACGCTCGACTTTACAGGGTCGGCTATCGAACTCACCAACCATTGTTCGCATAACTTCTATCATTCTGAAATGAACCTGGACAATAGTCATATCAATGTCCTTAACTCGTCTCTTTTTCTCCAGATAGAATCTCAGTTGAGTATTTCCAATGATGGGTATTTGACATTTGATGATGGGGAGGATCCTTTTTCAACAACCTCAACATACAGTTTTTATGGCGGGGAATTGATACTCGAAGGTACGGATTCGCATATTCTTTTTGACGATGGTAAACTTGAAATTGCTCCCGACAAAACCTTCCAACCTACCCACACCAACACCCCCAGCGGCTACATCGAATTCACTGGCTCTAACGAAGAAGACATTTTTCTCGGCGACAACGCCGTCTTCAAATTGGTGGGTGACGGACACAATGATGTGATGCTAAAAATAAATAATTACCACAATATGCGCAATGGACAGGATGGCCAGGGTGGAATTGTTCTGGAAAGTTGCAAAGTAGATTTGTCCAATCACGGCGGAATCTGCACAGATTTAAAGATGAATGTGTATGATGTTATTTTCGAAGATAGTCAACCAGATCAAATGAGCGATGAGGGAGGTTATGTGCAAGTCTGGAACAACAATACATGTACCTTTTTTGGTTGCGATTTTGAACACACTGATCTCAAAACCTACAATACACACCTCGCACTCAATGCGTGCAACTTCAACCACCGGCAGTCAGGTGTTGAATGTCAGCAAGGCTACTTTCTGCTGAACAATTGCTCTTTTGAAAGTTGCCATATAGAAAGCAATGGACTGGATCAATTCAGTTCAATGGCAAATTCTGTTGTCCATGCA
>JANNEQ010000092.1:0-20599 GCA_031378885.1 Flavobacteriales bacterium | reverse complement strand
CGCACGTATTTCAACCTGAGCCGTTAGTAATCGAATATCTGCCTCACTGCCCACTTGTGTGCGCTCCAGCCATGTGTCGAAGCTATTGGCAAAGGTGCGTATGCGGAAGCGTTCGGTGCCACTGGTAAATAACTGCCAGCGATTGGCATTGGCCGTTGGGCCATCAGTGCGAAACAGGTCACCAGTGGCGGTTGTATTAAGATGCAGAAATGAGGTAGGAGCAGCTATGCCAAGGCCAAGAAAGCCAACGTTGCCAGTGCCGAGTAATACCATTCGTTGGGCGTTGTTGGTTCGGAAGCGAATGTCGGTGGCGTTGGTGGTGCCAAAGAATTGCGTATTCAATGGCGCATTACCCGCAAGTAACCAATTTTGACTATGAAGATCAAGATTGCAAACTACACATAAAAGAAAAAAAAGAATTTGTATTTTTTTCATGCCTTTAAGGTTTAAAATATTTAATAATTGAAACTGATTTTGATTCAATAAATCTCAAAACTACGATTCCAGCTTTTATACTACCAATACTATATCTATTGTAACCCTCTACTAACTCAACCGCCAATAATATCTTGCCATCAATCGAGCATACTTGCAGTTCTACGCGATCATTGGCATAAATTTCCAAGTAGTTTGCATTTAACTCAATTATTTCTACAGGCAATTTTGATGTTGGCTGCACAAAATTTTCCACATCACATTCCGGGTTTACAGATAAGCAAACATCATCTATTAAATAATACGCGGCATAATTTGGATTGCCATCCAAGTTCAATAAAACGGTTTGGTCGAACTGAAAGAAATTGCCAAGTGCCATATGAGTATACGCAGCATCAGGGATAAACTGTCCGGTAAGAAGCACCCAATTATTAGTATCAGTTATAATCTCCGTAAAGTTTATATGAGCAAAATCGAAAATTCCAAGCGGATTATTTACATTGTCATTAGCGGATGTTGTGAAGTAAGCCCCTACATTGTTAGTGGCCACATTATAATGATCAAACGGAACCCCAAATCCTTCGCCCCTGCTCACTTTCATGGAGAAATAATAGGTTTGTGCTTCAGTTAAAGGTGATAGCAATTCGCACTGAATGTATTCTCTGTAGTCGTCAATAGCAACATAAGTAAATAATCCGCAATAGGCGCTTCCTGTTGCCGCCTCTTGGTACCCTGCATGATTAGTCGGAACATCAATACTTTGAGAGTTGATTTCATCCCCTGGGGCACAAGCGTTCAAATAATCCGAAGATTCACGCGCGCTATGCCAATATAAAGCTCTCTCAGGTTGACCAGCTTCCGTGGGGCACTCCTCATACTCCTCAAAACTCGGATTAGGCACAAGATTCTGACTCCATCCTAAGACAGGCATCAGTAAAAACAAAAGGGTTATACTTCTCATGTAGTTGTAAAAGATGAAAATGATTAGAAACAATTGGTTCGTTTTTCTTTTTGTGAATCGGTGAATTAAACCATTGTTTCGGGATTAAACAAAAGCTACCGATAAATGCCCTATAATCAACTTTGTTCAGGCTAAATGTTTTCTATGGTTGCAGCGTTGCCGCTGGTGGATGTTCGGTCAAGCGAACCAATTCGAATTTGGATGTTGCATATTGTCGAATCATGCTTGCTTTCGAAAAAGATGAACATTGGATTTTGAGCGTCCTGTTTTTCAAATAGCCTAAAAAGCATTTTAGAAATATTTGGGTGGCGACAATGTAAATTGTCAAGAACAACATCGAAGTAGAAAGAAAAAATCGAAGAGATAATTTTGACTTCATTTAGACCGTATTTGTTTTCGTTGGAAGGGTAAAAATAGGGAAGATTCTAGCAATTATTCAAGAAAATTTCAAATAATTCTCAGTTTGATTAGCGCATCATAAACCTTGCCCCACAATTCCGTTAGCGAACAACTGCCCCTATTTTTTATACCGATAATTTACCTTGTTGCGGCCTACAATCCATTCAAGTCCCGCAGTAATGCATAATATTCCCCCGCTTATATCTGTTGGCTTATCAAATACGCGAGGATAATAATAAATTCTGAAATTCAGGAAAACCGGACTGTAAAGGCGATCTTTTTCTTCACGTGGATAATAGATAAATTGAGTATCATCGACCTTGACCAGGTTTTTGGTCAATCTGATTGCGCCCTCAGCCCCAAATCCTATTTTGGGGTGAGTTCTGCCTCTCTGTCTTATGCCCGTTGTGTCGGGCAAATCAATATAATTAACCAGATTGTTAAGCTCTCCACTTATAAATGGTTGAAGATAAAACCATCCTTTGTCCAAAACTGTATAGCCTACTTTTAAAAATGCGCCATGGTATTCTATGAATGAACTTTGGGTTATTTTAAGCGTATCAATCCGCTCAAGACGCATGGTATCCTTATTCCTGAACTCCCGAAGCCTGTAGCCAAGACCTATTTTCCATGCGTTAAACGTATAACCCACTTCAGCATCAAACACAAGATTCCCATTTAAATATTTGTCAATGGGCCCATTGAGCAGACTCTGACCGAATCCCAAACCCAACGTCATACCATTGGGTTGGTATATTCTTTTCATTGTAGCCAGTCGTTCAATATAACTTCTGTATTTCGTATTCGAATATTTTTCAAGATATTCTGCTGCCTTTTTGTTGAAGTCCGCTGAGATTGTGGTATCACCTTCAATATACAATAATATGGCTTCCCAGTAGAATATTAGTAGATCCTTTTCCTGCGTAGAAATGGAGGATTGTTGAATTTGGTTGATAATCTTTTCCGTTTGGCCCTTCCAAAATGTAAGCATGGCCAGGGTCAGGTTACCACATTCAAAATTTGGGTAATCGTGCCCGATTTCAACGTTATTCTCACAAAAAAAGTAATCGCGGTCCATCTCAATTCCGGAAAGCAACTTGTCGTACTCTCCAAAATAGAATTGCAACATTCGCCGTTCTCTGTAGGTCAGTAGTTTGCCTTTAATGGTTACTTCTTCTGAAGTAGAAAGAACTACTGTTGCATTTCTGAAATTTCGAATCGTTGTTGTGTCACCATTAGCCACCGCTTTAATCAAATCTTCACGGAGTATACAAGTAAGACCAATATACTTCGAAAAGTTATTGGCAACAATAACAGTGTCGTTCGCAAACTGAGCCTGTGCCTCACTATGGCAGAGTGCTACAATAAGAAATAAAAGCGAAGCAAAACTATTTACTCTGCGCATTATCGTTTGTTTAATTGTTGAGGTGTTTGCATACCTGGCTGGCCTCCGTAAGCATATGAATTATTCGAAAAGATAAACTATGTGTGTTCAAACTTATCAGATGGAAATACCCAAATGTATTGATTTGATCGCTAAAAATCAAAATGTTTCATGAATCGTATACAAGTAGTATTGAGAGATCAAATTGAATTCCCTCTCTGGCGCCCTTTAGAGTGCAGCGGTAACCATTGCCTTCAACTTGTACTGGCTCGCAGCCAGCCGGCATAAAAACACCAAAAAAACAATCCACACCAAAATCCACCCACTTCACAAATACACCAAAACCCCACACTTTTTTTCTCCTCCCAATTTCCCCACCTTTGCGCCCTATGACAATAGAAGAAAAAATCAACGCCGCCATTGTGGACGTTCCCAATTTTCCCAAAGAAGGAATTATTTACAAAGACATTACCCCTATTTTTCAAGATCCCGCACTCAGCAAATTGATTCTTGCCGAATTGGTCAACCATTACAAATCATACCACCTTGAAGCTGTTCTTGGGCTAGAAAGCCGCGGATTTCTATTCGGAATGCCCTTGGCAGTAGAGCTTGGAGTTCCTTTTATTCTGGTCAGAAAAAAGGGGAAATTACCAAGAGCCACATACTCTGTGAGCTACGACCTGGAGTATGGACAAGCCACCATCGAAATGCACAAAGATGCACTCAAGCCCGGTCAGAAAGTGCTGATCCACGATGATGTGCTGGCCACAGGTGGAACAGCATCAGCCGCTGCAGAACTAGTCTTACTAGCTGGTGCTGAGGTATCTGCCTTTTCTTTCCTTATAGAATTGGGTTTTTTAAATGGTCGAAAAACACTTGAAAAATACACCACTACTATTTCTACTTTTGCCAACTGTTAAAAACCTCAGGAAGGCAAAGAACATTTGCTGAGAAAATAGGTTAGACAAAATAATTTCACTAAACAATACCCTACAAGCCACAACAAAGCAATGAACTTTGAGAAGAGCGAGAACCAGATCATGATTGCGCAAATGGTGCGCGATTTTGCCGAAAAAGAAATTCGTCCGAACGTAATGAAATGGGATGAATCGCAGGAATTTCCCGTAGAAGTTTTCCGCAAGATGGGGGAACTGGGATTAATGGGGGTGCTGGTTCCACAAGAGTATGGTGGATCAGGACTCGGATATTACGAATATATCTCTGTTATTGAGGAAGTTGCTAAAGTTTGTGGATCCATCGGACTTTCTGTGGCCGCTCACAATTCACTTTGTACCAACCACATTCTCGAATTCGGCAACGAAGAGCAGAAGAAAAAATATTTGCCCAAACTCGCATCTGGTCAGTGGATCGGTGCATGGGGCCTCACCGAAGCCAACACCGGCAGCGATGCCATGCGAATGAAATGTGTGGCCACCAAAGACGACGACCATTGGGTACTGAACGGCACCAAGAACTGGATAACACACGGCATTTCGGGAGAAGTAGCGGTGGTTTTAGCCAGAACCGGAGAGCTTTTAGACTCCAAAGGAATCACTGCATTTGTAGTTGAAAGAACAACCCCTGGTTTTTCCGGTGGAAAAAAAGAAAATAAGTTGGGCATGCGCGCCTCAGAAACGGCAGAGCTCATTTTTGACAATTGCCGCATCCACGAAAGCCAGGTATTGGGCAATGTCGGCGAAGGTTTCCAGCAGGCCATGAAAATACTCGATGGAGGAAGAATTTCCATTGGTGCCTTATCAATGGGAATAGCCAAGGGTGCATACGAGGCCGCGGTGAAATACTCCAAAGAGCGCGAGCAATTTGGCAAACCCATTTCTCAGTTTCAGGCCATTGCCTTTAAGTTGGCCGACATGTACACCGAAATAGAAGCTTCGGAATTACTGCTATATCAAGCCGCCCATTTGAAGAATACCAAACAAAAGATGACCAAGGAATCTGCCTTTGCCAAATATTACGCCTCAGAAGTTTCTGTGCGCGTTTCTACGGAAGCTGTGCAGATTTTTGGCGGTTATGGTTATACAAAAGACTTCCCTGTGGAAAAGTTTTATCGCGACTCAAAGCTCTGTACCATTGGAGAAGGCACCTCAGAAATACAAAAATTGGTTATTTCCAGAGAAATTTTAAAATAGTAGTTGCACAATTGAAAATCAGGGCTATTTTTGCAGCCCAATTAAAGGATACAATAAAAATGCTCATTATTCCAGTAAAAGAAGGCGAAAGCATTGACCGCGCCCTCAAGAAGTTCAAAAAGAAGTTTGAAAAAACAGGTGTGATCAAAGAATTGCGTCGCCGCTCGGCCTTCATCAAACCAAGTGTTGAAAGAAGAGACGAAATTAAGAAAGCTGTATATATCAGCGACTTAAGACGAGCAGAAGAGTAAGAACAGTGTTCTGTTTACAATATTCTGGGTGAGGTATCGGTTGTAACCGAAACTTCACCCTTTTTGCTTTAGTGGAATTTAAGCCTTTTTATACCTATCTGACGACCGAAAAAAGATGTTCCCATCTTACGGTAGAGGCCTATCAAAATGACCTGGAGCAATTCAAGGCGTTTTGCGCCCGCAGTTATGAAATTGACGACGAAACTACCATTACCCCCAACATAGTCCGCTCCTGGCTCGCTCAATTGGTGGAAGAGCAGTATAAGGTCACTTCGGTCCACCGCAAGTTGAGTTCAGTAAACGCCTATTACAGGTTTTTGCAGAAAACAGGAAAAACCAGAACAAATCCTGCGCGGGGAATTCCCAAACCAAAGAAACCCGGCAGGCTTCCCCTCTTTTTGGATACAGAAAGCACCGAAAAAATTTACCGTGCCTTATCGCCTGTTTCCACTGAAATAAAAGAGAATGAGGCCAGTGCCAATCAGGCTGGTCTCAATTCGAAGACTCCCGATTTGCGCGTTGCAGACAGCGGGCATGATTTTTATGCCATCCGATCGCAAATGATTGTAACCCTCTTTTATGAAACAGGTATAAGACAATCAGAATTACTCAATTTAAAGGACGAAGATATCGATACTTATATAGGACAAATCAAAGTATTAGGCAAGCGCAACAAGACGCGTTATGTTCCAATAGGCTCGGAAATGCTGAAAGCGATGAGCGCCTACCAGAAAGTTCGCAATGCCGAATTCAGGCATAGAGAAGGCAATTGGTTATTTGTAGGAGCGAAAGGAAAAAAAATCACAAAAACCCTCGTTTATACCACAGTTAAGACCTACCTTTCGGGCATAACCACTCTGAAGCGGAAAAGCCCGCACGTACTCAGACACACTTTTGCTACTCATATGTTGAACAACGGAGCAGATTTAAATGTGATCAAAGAAATCCTCGGGCACTCGAGTTTAGCTGCCACGCAGGTATATACCCACAATAGTATTGGAAAATTGAAGCGCATCCATGAACAGATGCACCCAAGAAATAATAAATAAGTTAAACCATTAAAAAATTGTAGTGTTATGCAAATTCAAGTTCAAAGCATCCACTTCGACGCCGACGTGAAGCTCATCAATTTTGTTGAAGACAAGATGAACAAGCTGTCGACGTTCCATGATCGTATCATCAGTGGACAGGTTTTTCTACGAATCGATAAAAGCGACGTAATGGAAAATAAAATTGCTGAAATCAAGCTAAAAGTACCCGGGAAGGAGCTCTTTGCCAGCAAGCAGTGTAAAACCTTCGAAGAAGCCGCCGATACAGCGGTAGAAGCATTGCGAAGGCAGATTGATAAACACAAAACAGCCAAGAAATAAAATGAAAGAAATATAATAATTGGAAAAACCGTCGCGAGGCGGTTTTTTTCGTTTATTATATTTTGGGAAGTTGAATAGAGGTAAAATAACTTTGTCTTATTGATTCAAGGGACATTTTGATTGCTTATTTGAATTGATTGCGCATTTCAGGAAATTATACTCCCCGTAATAGCCCTTTGCGAAGTACATTTATAAAAAAATGCAAACTAAAATCAAAATAACGACCACCTTCAACTGTTCTTTGGAAAGAGCCTTCAAAACACCACTTCTCTGCGATGTTTCCAAAATCAACACTGGATATGGCCTGATGCCCAGTGTAACCCATTGCACCGACGATAAAAACTGGGGGAAACCAGGCTCCAGCAAAAAAGTATATGCCGCGAAATCATTTACCCAAAAAGGTGGATTTGCATCCGTTGACACTGTGCTGGAAAGAAATGAAAATAAATACTGGAAATTCCAGGTTGACCAATTCCAATCGTGGATATTGGGATTCTCGAAATTTGTAGGTGAATGGCAAACCACAGAAATTGAAAAGAACAAAATTTTAGTAGAATACACTTATACGTTGCATTCCGACATCACTTTGCTCTATCCAATCAATGTCCTCTTTGCCAAAACATTCTGGAAAATATATATGAATCGGGTACTGGAAAATGTAAAACAATTGGCCTACAACAATGAGCCTTATTTATACGAATAAAAAATTCAGTATAATTGACAGAGAAATTTTGACCGGATAAAAAAAACATATGCTCACTTCCGTTTGCCCCAAACTCCCCATGCGCAAAAAAAAAGCCACAGAGGAATATTATACTCAAAAATTGGGATTTGAGAATATTGGTGATTACGCAGAATATTTGATCTTAGAAAAAGACCATGTAGAAATTCATTTCTTTCTCTTTGCAGCGCTAGATCCAAAAGAAAACTACGGACAAGTATATATCAGCACGGATGATATTGATAAGCTTTATCAATCCCTGTTGGACAATAAAACAAACATTCACCCCAACGGACATTTGCAGACCAAAGCCTGGGGGCAAAAGGAATTTCCGTTGCTCGATCCGGACCACAACCTATTGACTTTTGGACAAAGTACAGACTAGAGCTAAAGACACCCTGTGAACTTGACAATAAAGTTATTGTCAGAATGTTTTGACAACGATTCCATTGTCAAGTCCCATTTTTTGCTCTTCAAAGAAGATTCCTTCAGGTCCAAACTTTGAAAAACAGGATAGTTTTCTTTTCTTTGTTATCTATATAACCAAAAGTCAATTCATTCCAAATGAAAGTAAGTTTCACTCTTTGTGCATTCCTTGGGCTAATCTTTTGCAGCTCATCCGGCCATTCGCAAACCAATTTTAATTATACAAAGGACTTCAACAACATCCTGGCCCGAACCAATGACAAAAATGACACTTGGTTTTATGACAAATTAATTCAGCGATTTAATGAAGACGATTTAACCATGACAGATCAGGAAGTCCTGGCCTTGCTGATAGGCTTTACTGACAATAAAAATTACGATCCTTATGGAAGCCTTACTGAAGAAAGAGAGATTTACGAATTGAATGACGTTGGCAAGCACAAAGAAGGGCTTGAAAGAGGACTTAAATTCCTTGAGAAAAATCCATTGAATGTTAAAACACTGATCGAAGTGGCCTGGTCATATCATAAGTCGGACGACGAAATCACTGCAGACAAGTATATTGCAAGAAGCCGACGCATTTTCAAAGCCATGGAATACAGCTCGCAGGGAGATCAGGCCATTTTTGCTCTTGGCCCGGCAGATGGCCAACTTTACATTACAAAATATTTATCCAAAAAACTTGGTACAACCATGGGATCAGGCGAGGATAAAGACGGAAATTTTCTTGATTTTCTTGAGGCCGTTTCCAAGGATGGGCAAACCACTCAACTGAGTTTTGTGATTGAACACGCTATCCATAAAGTGTTTCCGGAAGGAGAGCTTGAGAAATTGGAAAAACAAATTAAAAAAGAAGAAAAGAAGAATAAGAAAAGGGCGAAAAAAAGTGAGACCATTTCTGAGTGATTTGGGGTAGTTTTTCAATACCACTTGAATCAAAAATCAACTCTCCGGCCCTTTGCCACATTATTCAGATTATCGATGGCCATTGCGAACCTCATCTTGTAGATGAATATTGAAACTGACATAAAGAAGATCGAAAAAATCAAAGGCTCAAATTTGATCCATTGAATTTGACCCTTGAAAGGTTCTATCAAAAAAAATACAACCAATGAAAAAGCTGAAACCAAGGTGACGACAACGAGATTGTAACTATATGGCCTGATTTTAACAATGACTTTTACCTTGCCTTCAACAACAACAACTTTACCGCGTATCTCTGGTCCTAAATTAAAATTATTATTCTGGGCCGTTCGTGTAAACTTAAAAGAATCATCAGATACATAACCCACGTAAGGAACATTAGCACATCCAGTTAAATAAGTCCAGATATTACCGGGAGGTTCTACAATGCCCTTCAATCCGGCAACTAAGCGCTCCTTCGGTAAATCCGAATCAAAGATCATTTTTTTCATGAATAGATCGCGCACGCTGAATTGATTTTATGAACTTATCTGCCTGTGAAAATCAAAGAAAAACAAAGGTAGTTTACTCCGCTTCCTTTTCTGTTGTTTTATTTATTGAAAAGTTACCTTTCATTTAGAAACTTATTCTGCATCAGCTCTCCGTTCCTGTCGACTGTTCAACTCAGGAAACCCATCAGGTAATTTTATTGTAAACAAATTCGCACTACTTTTATAGAAGATTTTAAATCTTAACGGCCCTTGACAATACCCTTTGAACCGATACTATTTGGTGTAAAGATAAATATCCATTTGATACTGGAGTATCTGGCATTTTTTGTTGCTTTCAGGTATTATATTCATTTGCGCAAATCAAGCCATGACAGCATATCAAACGGCAACAGACTTTCGATTATTCTTGGTGCAACCATCGGAGCATATATAGGCTCCAGATTGATGGGCTATCTGGAAAATCCAACTGTTACAATTCATCTCGCTGACATCATCCCGTTACTCAACAATAAATCCATCATGGGAGGGTTATTCGGCGGATTAATTGGTGTTGAAATCGCAAAGAAAATAATCAAAGAAAATCAGTCTTCTGGTGATCTCTTCACCTACCCTATTATTATTGGAATTATGATTGGAAGAGTGGGCTGCTTCCTCAACGGAACGAAAGAATTTACTTATGGCACTCCAACAGATTGGTTCGTGGGTATGGATTTGGGCGATGGAGTTTCAAGACATCCGACCTCATTGTATGAAATTCTTTTTTTGATCATTCTGTTCTTTTCATTGAAGAAGCTTCATTTTTTTACCCAAAATAATTCCGGCCTGCTTTTTAAAATATTCATGATTTCATACTTTGGATTCCGCTTCATCATTGAATTTATCAAACCCAATACATTTTATCTTTGGGGACTGAGTAGCGTTCAATGGCTTTGTATTCTGTGCTGGTTGTATTATCTGCAAGTATCGAAAACATTGGTTAGCCAATTAAATGTTCGGCATTTCAAAAATTAATTCCAAAAAAAAACGTCAATAATGAATAAAGTTGTGAGCTATCCATGCACCGTCATGGGTTTGGATGATATAAGTTTGGGCACTTAAATCCTGCCACTGTGAGTAAAACAAAAAAAGACCCATACCAAACGTTTTTCAATGATATAAAAGAAAAAATTTACAAGTCGCAATATGAAGCACTCAAGCAGGTGAATAAAACCCTGTTGGCCTTGTATTGGGAAATAGGAAAAAGTATTGTAGAGAAGCAAGCCCAGCATGGTTGGGGCAAATCCATAGTAGAAACTTTGTCAAAAGACTTACAAAATGAGTTCCCGGGTGTGCAGGGGTATTCTGTTCAAAATCTGTGGTATATGAGGCAGATTTACCTTGAATACAACGGTAATGTAAAACTCCAACCACTGGTTGGAGAAATCAGTTGGAGCCACAATCTTGTGATAATGAGCAAATGCAAAGACGATTTGGAGCGTGAGTTTTACATACAGATGACCCGGAAATACGGATGGTCGAAAACCGTTTTAATTCATCAGGTCGAAGGCAAAAGCTACGAGCAGTTTTTGCTCAACCAAACCAACTTTGATAAAGCAGTTCCTGAAAAATACAAACACCAGGCAAAGCTTGCTGTAAAAGACGAATACAACTTTGATTTTTTAGAAATAGCAGAAGAGTACAACGAAAAGGAACTGGAGCTGGCTTTAATGAAAAATATCGGTAAGTTTTTATCCCAAATGGGCGGTGACTTTGCTTTTATCGGCAACCAATACAGATTGCAAGTGGGCGATGACGATTTTTATATTGACCTGCTGCTGTATCACCGAAAACTAAAGTCGATAGTAGCAATAGAACTGAAAGCAGGAAAGTTCAAACCTGAATATGCCGGAAAAATGAATTTTTATTTGGCTGTGTTGGATGATTTGGTAAAACAAGAAGATGAAAAGCCTTCCATTGGAATAATCATCTGCAAGGATAAAAATAAAACCATAGTTGAATATGCATTAAAAAACATGTCCAATCCAATTGGAGTAGCCAGTTATACTTTGACCGAAAACCTTCCAACTGAATACAAAAACCTGCTTCCATCACCAAATGAAATTCGGGAAAGATTATCTGGATTCCTTGAGAGTTTACTCACAGAAAAATAAAAAGCCATCCCGATAAATTCCAAAAGAATCGAAAAAAACTCCCGGCCAGACGCAGGTAATCGCAAGAGGCTGCCCCGAGTAAAATAAAGAGGGCGCTAAAAAAAACGGCTTGTGCACCATGGGAAAATTTATATATTAGCCAAAGAAAACCAACGTAATTTTCTCAGTTGAAATACAGTACGGGCAAATATCAAAATGAATTTTTTCGGGTAGTTGAAATAATCAGGACTGTCGTAAAAAGTGGACGACTACTAGCAAATATTTCTTACAACCGTTACCTCCCTCTGCCGGAATTAAACAATATCCTTAAATAATGATAAGCCCATGGATGATTTAGTAACCGCTATCATTCTTATCTATATTGGTTTTCATTCGCCCGCCATCATTATGATCATAATTGGGTTATACAAGCGTAAATCCGATCCTGAATATGCAGGGCGTTTATTCATTGCATCCGCAGTTTATTTTATTATTGGAGCTGGAATTTGTGGTTCGATGCTTATTTAAAACGATCCATTCTACTTAAAGTAAAACGCCTGGAATTTGTGCTGAATGTCACACAGAGGAATCCCTATTGGTTCGGCTACTTTAAAACAATGAAGCTTTATCCTGAGTTCAAAATAGAAGAGGATGCCAACTTTATACACGTATCTTTGTAGTTCGATTCTTTTTGTCAGACAATAATTATAAAAATTAAGTCCATTGAAATGTATTTTAGTCCTTTACAACCATAAGATACCTGGCTAAAAATAAATATCACTTGTGGCCAGTAAATTTCATCAACATTGTTAATTACCTCCTATTTCTTTCACTCGCCCTTGCCTTGTTGCCAATCTTATGCTTAGTTTGCCGCTCAATTAGAATCTTTCATTATGAATCAACAGATCAATTGGGTTATCAGAATCCTTATTTCAGGCGTGTTTTTGCTATCTGCTGTTACCAAGCTCCTTCCCCTATGGGCATTTGAAAAGCAACTGGTAGATCTGGGCCTTACCGATTGGTGCTGGTCGCATTACATTGCCCGATTAATTATTGCACTGGAATTTGCCATCGGATTTGGCATTCTTCAGAAGCACTTTGTAAAGCGGCTGGTCATTCCCATTACGGTGTTTCTGCTGGCTGCATTTTGTATCCACCTGTGTATTGTAGGAGCCCAGGAAGGATTCAACGATGGCAATTGTGGTTGTTTCGGACAACTTATCGAAATGACCCCATTGGAAGCCATTATTAAAAACCTCGTGACCATCGGCTTGCTTGTTTACCTTTATTTCAAGCTCGATAAAGACGACAAAAACACCAATCGTTTGTGGGTTCCGTTTACGATTTATGGCGCTTGTGCCTGGTTGATGTTTATGATCTATCCTTTCTGCCCTTGTTTTGGCAAAAGTGAAACAACAGAAACCCCTGGCACCACCACCAACATTTACGACCAGTACCAAAATCAGGAAGAACACAAGGATTCATTGCCAGAAATACCTCAGCAAGTTCCAGTTATACAACTACAAGACACGGCAGTCAAAGTTCAAACCATAGAAGCCATAAAAGAACCTCAGCCAACCACTTCCAAATTTGCTGCATTCACTCAATTCGGTTCAAAAAAAGTGAACCTCGATCAGGGTCAAAAGATTGTTTGCTGTTTTGCACCAGGCTGCGAGCACTGCCAGGCCACAGCGGGCATGTTGGCCGATCTGGCCAAGAAACAAAAGTTACCTCCGGTTTACATATTGTTCATGGACGAAGAGCCAGAAAAAATTCCGGACTTTATGAAAACCTCGGGCATCAAGGCCAATTTCAATGTGCTCGATGTAATCAGTTTCTGGAATGTGATGAAGGATGACGATACACCGGCAGTATATTACTTGTGGAATGGAAATGTGCGTTACCACAGCACTGGCATTGAAGCAGATGAGTTTAAGCTTGACAAATTCACTGAGGCGGTGAATAGCAAAGAGTAGTGATCATACAGAACTCTGATGCAAAATGATGCAGGCAGTCATTGTATTGCCCAAATCTTTGTAAGACGAAATAGCTCCCGATCAATTGCCAGAGTGTAGCGGCGAAAGCGACGTAAACAAACACATTCAGATGGTTCAATGTATACCTATAAAAAACAACGAGGATGGCATAACACATTGTGTTGATTAAAATACAAATCATCCTCACTGATAGAAAAGGCTTTTCATTTTTAAAATATGTTCAATTTAGTTGGACATTTTTTTTGACATTACACAATACATAAGATACTTATGCGTTTCAGTCTTATGTATACAAAAGACCTGATCAAAGGAACCCTTCAACCCATCATTCTAAAACTCCTCGATGAGAACAAACGGATGTATGGATATGAAATCACACAACGTGTGAAAGAGCTTTCCCTTGGAAAAATAGAAATAACAGAAGGGGCCTTGTACCCCACTCTCCATAAGCTGGAGGCTGACGGTATCTTGAAAACAGAGATAGAGTACATTGGAAAAAGGCATCGCAAGTATTATACTTTAACCAAAAAAGGCAATTCAGTTGTCGCAGAAAAAGTCAATGAAGTGGCCGAATTCATCACAACCATGCAAATTCTTTTTAATTCAAAAGCACAGGCATAATGGAATTGACTACAGAACAAATCGAATTTATCCGTCAGGACATTCGGGAAAAAGGAATGACCATGAGCGACCTCTCGGAAAGTTTGCTCGATCACATTTGTTGCTCCATTGAAAATGATTCGTGTAATGATTTTCATGAAGCTTATTCGAGAGCAATGAACGCATTTGGAAGCGGAGGATTAAAGGAAATTCAACAAGACACAATTTTTTTATTAATCATTAAAAAGCAAGTAACAATGAAAAAGACCATGTATTTCTTCGGCTACATCGCCGCATTTTCAATTACGACGGGACTCTTATTCAAAATCCAGCATTGGCCTGGTGCTTCCATTATGCTCGTTTTAGGAATAGTTCTACTCAACTTTGCGTTTTTACCCATGTACTTTTACGACAGATATAAACGAGCAATCAGTCAGTGAGTATAATACAAAGCCATTTCTAAGGCACCACAAAAAGGGTTGTTGCCCTTGAGGTTGGTTTTGTTATATTGAAATATTTGTATCGGCAAGAAGGCAATGGTCTTCTCTGCCGATACTTCTTTATCGCAATTAAAAAAAATTAGGCGGATTGAGGCATTTAATCGGTGAAGCCAAAGATTACGACTCATTGAATAATCGAATAAAAGATGCAGGGTGTAGCGCAGAATTACATTAGCTTTTAAGCCCATTCACAAGATGAAAAATTGGAAGGTTCGTTGGAAACAATCTTATGATAACAAAATAATCGTCAGTGCCAAAATTGAATATCTGGGTTTTAGCAGAATTACACTAAACGGTGAATCAGTTGAGGTAATGAACTTCAGAACCAGAACAAAAACTACTTTGAAAAAAAAATATACAAAAGAAAAATTATATTCTCAGTACACATGGTCATGTCTGCCGTTTCAAGGCATTGTGAAGTATTACTCAGATCAACGGACCTATTCACTGGTAAATGCCATTAGAACCGATTAAGAACTACTAATTTTAAACCCGCACAAACACATAGCTCAGCCAGGCAATGCAATTTATACCAATGTTCATTTTAATTTAGGCCAAATGCTAAAAAAAATGTTACAGTGGTATATGACGATAGAGTAGCTTTTTAGTAAAATCAAGCGCAGCGCAGATTGGACTAATAAAGATACCGAATCGGTATTATCTCCCATTCTACAAACCCGCCGCATACTTTTCTATTTCTTCTTTGCTCGAAATACTCACAGGAACCTGCACGGCAGCATCAAATCATTTTTCAACCCACTGAAAAACAACAAGTTTAAAAGCACATAAGCACTTTAATTATTGGTCCACTTCTGGATCAGGAGAGGTTTGTGAAAAATGCTTTGGGCAAAAATCTGAGCGATGGAAGAGTACGAATTTCCTGAAAATAACTGTGTCTAAAAAGAATCTACAGGGATGGCGCGAACGATCCAGGATCGCACGTTTATTCCATGGAGGCGCATATTGATCTGCCAGATCATTAACATAATAACATCGGGCAAAGGCAGCAAAATAGAAATGAGCCGTGTCTAGCTGAAAATTTACCTCCATAGAACTAATCCAGCAATACCATGAAAAAGTACATAGCCTTCTTTATTCTTTTAGGAATGATGTCCTCATGCACCAAAAATGAAGCAGACACGAAACCATCAGCCCTCGCCGGGAAATGGAAACTGAGTCATATTTTAGCTGACCCTGGCGACGGAAGTGGCACATTTATTCAGGTAGAAAGCGATAAGCTGCTGTCATTTTCCGACAATGGCAATTTCACTTCAAATGGATCAATTTGCAATTTGTCGGTCGAATTGAATGCAAGTACAACGGGAACTTATTCTGAAAATAATTCCACACTGCATACCATTGATTGTCCAGAGACTGAGATAAAATTCGAGATAAACAACAATACGCTAAATCTTGTTTATCCATGTATAGAGCCTTGTATTGCAAAATACACGAAAATACAATAATTGGAGTCGCTAGGCATTGAATTCAGAAATACTGAACTATTCAGACTACAACTCAACTATAATAATTCGAATGATGAATAAGCTCACTTTTCTTATAATTCTCCTTTGTTGTCTTAGCCTGATGGCTTGCAACAAAGAAAAAAACCAAAAAGCACAAATTGTTATTGATTGCACAGGAATCTATTTGCGCTTAGATGGTCTGGATTATCATGTTTGTAATCTCGATAAAGTCAGTTCCTTTTCAGATGGCGAATCAGTTACAGTGACTTACAGAAAACTAAGTCAATGCAATGGTTCTGCGCAATCGGCTTTTGTGTGTGAAATGCTTCACGCCAATGAAGGCTGGATAGAAGTTACAGAAATTAAATAATCCAAAAGCCACCTTCGCTCCTTTTTTCGCTTTCCTCTAAAATAATCGCCACTCAAAAAATAGATTACTGAAGTAATTGTGTGACAGAACTTATAAAAAGAGGAAACCGCCACGTCAGGCGGTTTCCTTCACTAAACCTTATGGCTCTAAAGCACCTTAGCGCCACCATTAAAACACCTTTACATCTTTGTCAACAGGCAATGAACACATTCTTTCCCTATAATTTTCAGAAATATGTGGCCTGTGACTAAAACCATCTCTCTATACTTACTATAACGATATTGGAGCCTGGATAAATCCCGACTTCTATACTTACGAAAAGCAAGACGCTTTGGATTTCCAAATTAAAAAAGCTTTCCTGAATTATTAATTGCGAGCCAGTAATCCATGCAATAGCCAAATTGCACTAAAACAGATAACGAAACAGTGTAAGTACAACCGCCACTTTTGGCGATTGTACTTGATAACCTTTGTGCAAGACCAATTGCACCAACTAAAAAACTATGACCTATACCTACGGAAAAAAAGCCTGATCGGATTTTTGAAATTGCATTTCTTCTTCGATCCCCGACATTTATCAGACAAAAACCAGCGTTTTAGGTGATTTTCATCTATCCAATCGCTTACTGATTGTATATTCGCCACAATGTTTCAACATCCATTATTTCATTACAAATAACATAAACATCCAGATAACACAGATCAATCTGCCAGATTGAGAAATTGAGATTCTCAAACTTCGCTCTCCCCAAACCAGTAACTCATCAATTCATTTTCTTGCCCAATACCATAAAATACACCCAGGAACAAATTACCCGATTAACCCAACAAAAGGACAAGGTTGAATTCGGCAAGCTTTACGACGGCTATTCTGCCGCTCTTTATGGCGTGGTTTTCAGAATATTAAATCAGAATCAGAAAATAGCTGAAGATGTTTTGCGCGATGTTTTTGTAAGGGTTTGGAATGAAATAGAGGCTTATGATCCTTCAAAAGAAACGCTCTTTATCTGGCTGTTGCGAATTGCCCGTGCAACCGCCCACGAAAAATTACAAAGCACAAACCATGGTCAATCAGAAGCTACCCAGGGAGAAACACCGTTCAATAAGAACGTCACCCTGGAAATGTCGGAAACACCGCAAATTGTTGTCGATCTTTTGTACTCAGGGAAATATTCCTTAAATGAAATTTCGCAAAAAATGAATCTGACTGAGGAATCGGTTAAATCTCTGGTTCGGGAAACCTTAGTTGAATATAAAAGTATACTTGCATAACGAACCATGGACATCAAAGAATACATATCTTCAGGAGTCTTAGAGCTATATGTTCTGGGATCTCTTTCTGTGGAAGAGTCATTGCAGGTTGAAAACCTGGCCTCTATTCATCCGGAGGTGCGCAGGGAGATTGAAGAAATAAGCCTCGCCATTGAAAATTATGCAATGGAAAATGCCATGGTGCCAGGGCTCACGGTGAAGCCATTTGTATTGGCCACTATCGACTTTATGACCCGCATGCAACAAGGTGAGGCACCTGCCCTTCCACCTGTTTTAAATGAAGCTTCCAGGATCAGTGATTATGCCGAGTGGCTCAATCGCAAAGACATGTTCCTTCCTGACAATATAACCGACGACATCTACGCGAAAATAATCGGATATGCGCCAGGCGCATTAACAGCCATTGTATGGATCAAGACCGGAACTCCACCCGAAATTCACACGGATGAACATGAGAAGTTTTTGATTATCGAAGGCTCCTGCGATCTTTTTGTAGACGGTGTGGCCAAGCAGTTGGTGCCCGGAAATTACTTCTCTATTCCGCTTCACAAAGACCACACTTTGCAGATTACTTCAGACATTCCGTGTAAGGTGATTTTGCAGCGGATAGCGGCGTGAGGGAGGTGTGGTGGATTCAAATTCAGGATGGTGGTTACAAACCACGTGAAGTGTACGCACGGGCTAGGGCTGTTTTAGAGCATTAAATGAAGTTTTGACGATCAACCCCGCGCGAGTTGAGCCAGAGCAATGTTGGTGGTTACAAACCACGTCAAGTGTACGCACGGGCTAGGGCAGTTTACAGCACAGAATGAAGATTTGGCGACGAAGCCCGCGCGAGGTGATGGATTCAAATTCAGGATGGTGGTTACAAACCACGTGAAGTTTAAGCACGGGCTAGGGCAGTTTACAGCAAAGAATGAAGATTTGGCGGCAAAGCCCGCGCGAGGTGATTGATTCAAATTCAGGATGGTGGTTACAAACCACGTGAAGTGTAAGCACGGGCTAGGGCTGTTTACAGCACAGAATGAAGATTTGGCGACGAAGCCCGCGCGATGTGAAGTGTACGCACGGGCTATGGCAGTTTACGGCGCGGATTGAAGATATGGCGACGAAGCCCACGCGTGTCGGGGGCTTGCAGATTTGCGCGGGTTTAGGGCAATACTTCTGAAATCTCCAGCAGTCCGCCTGGAATATCTGTCGATTCTGACCACATCAATTCTTTATTTACATAAACCGCAATAGATGTCGATCCCAATCCTGTGTTGAGTGCTGACAAAAACACCTTCTCCCCCTGCGAATGTTTAAATGAAACACTCCAGCTACCGGAGACTGTTTCCAGACGGGGAGTGCTAGATACCATGGTATAAACTATCTCCGCAGAAGAACCCGAATTCACCCGATATTCAACACGCGGATATTTCTCTTTCGAACAAGAGGAAAAAAAGAGAATAACCACCGCAATTGCAAGAAGTCCTTTCATGAAACAAAAAATTAATCGATTCAAAAAAATGTATCACCACTATCAGGCTTTAATCAGTGAGCCGGCCATCACAATTTCCTTTCAACTCATTTGAACTTGTCTTTTACACAAGTCCAATTCCCATTTGCCAGTCCTTTGCCAGCATGTCCAAATATAAAAACTTTCGTTCTTGCCTACATCCATATTTTTCTCGGATAAAAACACAATGCCTCCTAACTTGTCAGGTGCAATTGTAAAATATTTCCGAATGGAATGAATACAAACAAGATGTCATTTGTTCTTGTAAAAGTTGCCTCACTTTCTGTAAGGTTCACGCCAAAGTTATTCAAGTTAAAGTTTGTTCATCTTATGTGGGCGTTAGTGGTTCTACATGCCATCCCTTATAGGAATAATTCCTACTGATTTCAGGTTGAGCTCAAATTCGTCAATTTTTTCTGTAGATGTCGCAATCATAAAACTTCCAGTCCTGTCCGCGGTGATTACATTCAAATGCGGGCCTCCTCTGCTAATCCTGACGAATTTTACTTGCCTGATTTTAGAAACTGGAAAACGTACCTCAGCAAATGGAAAAAGTGGTCTTCTAATTACCAGTTCAGTGTCAGACAGATGAAATGTTTTCATTTTTCTAATCAATTGCACTGTACCAATAAGAATAAGTGCAAATCCGATAATTAAGGACACCATACCTGCGGATTCTCTCGAAACCAGAAATACTCCGACACCTACCTCCAATATGGCATCAAGGATGAAAGGAATAGTCCTGATCAAGTCAATCTTTAATTCAAAATTATACGTTGTCATGAATGTATGTTCTAATTACCGGCAATTGAGATTCGCATGGCAAGATATTGCAAATCTCCTTTTGGTTTAGTCTTCAAGATGTGGTATTGATTTCCGCGAGTTGGAAGCTAAAGATAATTCTCAATACCAATGCTGAAAAACCGGAACCACGCTGTGCCTGCTCAACTTTGATACAACTGCACCAGCAATGGAACTCTTGAAAAAAACGAACATCAAACCCAAGATGAAAAAATGAGTTGACTTATCCCTACTGATTCTAGTAGGGACGGCCATCCTAATGCGGTTAGGCCAAATCAACTATATTTTACAAAACAAAAGCTCGGATTTTTGGCGGCTTAACCATCCTGTTAGCATGAAGAAATGGCAAAAATGATGCTGTTTGCCCTTCTCAAAGGCGCCTCACTTTCTGTGAGATCTACGCCAAAGTTATTCAATACCCATAACATAAACTTCTCCCTTCGAGTCTGCTACC
>JANNEQ010000091.1:0-2823 GCA_031378885.1 Flavobacteriales bacterium | reverse complement strand
GGTAGCAGACTCGAAGGGAGAAGTTTATGTTATGGGTATTGAATAACTTTGGCGTAGATCTCACAGAAAGTGAGGCGCCTTTGAGAAGGGCAAACAGCATCATTTTTGCCATTTCTTCATGCTAACAGGATGGTTAAGCCGGCAAAAATCCTGACTTTTGTTTTGTAAAATGTAGTTGATTTGGTATAACCGCATTAGGGTGGCCGTCTCATTTTTTCATCTTGGGTTTGATGTTCGTTTTTTTCAATAGTTCCATTGGTGGTGCATTTGCATCGAAGTTGAGCAACCGTACCATGGTTCCGGTTTTGCAGCATGGACAGACATTGAAAGATTTGCAGTCCTAAACAGGAAAATTCTAACTGACTCCGCGATATTCCTTGTATTCTTTGCATGAGTAAAAATTTACAAACCCGGCATAAGAAGTCAAGTGATTTGGAGTATTTTTATCGGATAAATTATGAACGGCGGATTGGGGGTTTTTTCACAACCTGTCCCGCCAACAGCGGGAGTCTGCCGTTGTGCGCAACCAACAGTGTTCTCGAAAAAACATTTGCAACTAATACCATGAATTGGTACATTTGTTCAAAATTATTGTTATGGCAAAGAACACATCAATCCTACTCGGAGATTACTTTGACAAGTTTATAAATAGCCAAGTGCATTCAGGACGTTATTCTTCTGCCTCTGAAGTAATAAGAGCAGCATTGCGAATGTTTGAAAAAGAGGAGAACAAGAAAAAGGAACTGATCCAAGAGTTAAAAATCGGCGAAAAATCAGGTTTTAATGACGACTTTGATAAAAACAAATTTATGAAATGTCTTCACCTGAAATATAAGAAGAATGAAATATAGACTCAGCAGAAAGGCGGAAGAAGATCTAGAGGGAATTTGGCTTTACACATTAGGAACTTGGTCCAAAGAACAAGCAGATAGATATTTGAGTCTTATTTTTGATGAGATCGAGTTTTTATCAATTAACCCAAAAACGGGACAAGATTTTGATCACATTAGAAAGAATTATCGCCACTCAAAAGTAAAATCTCACTTGATCTTCTATAAACATAAAAAAAGCAATGATATAATTGAAGTTATCAGAATACTGCATGAAAGAATGGATTTAGAAAATAGAATAAGTGAATAAAACTAACAGATAATGCTTAAACGAAGTTCTACTTCGATTTAAGTCCCTACCAGAATCAGTAGGGATAAGTCCACTCATTTTTTCATCCTGTGTTTGATTTTCGCTTTTTTCAATAGTTCCATTGGTAGCGCATTTGCATCGAAGTTGAGCAGGCGCAACATGGTTCCGGTTTTGCAGCATGGACAGACATTGAAAGATTAGCAGTCCTAAACAGGAAAATTCTACCTGATTCCGCGATATTCCTTGTATTCTTTGCATGAGTAAAAATTTACAAACCCGGCATAAGAAGTCAAGTGATTTGAAGTATTTTTATCGAATGAAATACGAACGGCGGGTTGGGGGTTTTTTCACAACCTGTCCCGCCAAAATCGGGAGTATGTCGTTAGCAGTAACCATTGGACGGATTCAGAAATTTTATGTAAGATTTGAATAAATAAAAAATGGAAAAATTCTTTCAGGCGGTTTCTCAATTCAATAATTTATCTGCTAACAGCAAGCAAGAGCTTTCAGCATGCCTTAAAAGATTGGAATTACCCAAAGGACACACTCTTATTAAACAAGACAGCGTTTGCAACTTTGTATATTTCATTGACAGTGGTTTGACGCGGACATTTTATATAAAAGACGGCAAAGATATTACCGATTGGATTAGTGCTGAAAATTCTTTTGCGTGTTCAATTATTAGTTTCATTACCTGACAGACGGACAATAGAGTTATTAGAACATTCAATTCTTTTTTCGCTTCACTACAACGACTTAGAAAATCTTTGTAGCAAACATCACGACATAGAAAAATTCTTCCGACAACTTTTAAGTATTGGTTTAGTTCAACTACAACAAAAGTTTGATGACTTACATTTCGCAACTGCTTTGCAACGCTATCAAACTTTGGTGAAAAACCACCCGACTTTGATTCAGCGTGTTCCCCTTGGAATGATTGCTTCATTTCTTGGTATCACTCAAGAAACTTTGAGCAGAATTCGTTCCCAGATCTAATTTTTTGACAATTATCAAAGGTTATCCGAAATAGTATTATCAACTTTGCAATTGCAAAAGATAGTTCAAATATGAATACTACACTTTGGATTCTTCAATCAGTAATTGCCATTATATTTATTTATTCAGGCATCAACAAATCTATCCTCTCTGAACAAAAATTAGTTGCTAGTGGGCAGACAGGTGTAGAAGGATTACCAGCTCCATTGATTCGTTTCATTGGCATTTCCGAAATTTTAGGAGCAGTTGGAATTATTTTTCCGTTATCACTTCACATACTTCCAATATTGACAACAATATCTGCAACTTGTTTTGCAATCGTAATGATCCTTGCTGCAAGAATACACTACAAACGGAACGAATTTAAAAATGTTTTTATCAATTCAATTATATTCCTTATGTGCATTTTCATCGTATACGGCAGAATGGATTTTACAAACTAATTGCTTAATTCTGACTAACATTGGTAGATTATTGAGAACAATACGGCATCTGCCGACAATTAAGGCTTAAACAAAGTTCCACTTCTACTTAAGTCCCTACTGATTCTATAATAAACGTCATATATAATTGCGTATAGTTATGATTTTTTTATATCTTTGAAAAAAAAAAGGATATGAAAAAGTTAACGATTAGAGAACCTAAAAAAATAGAGCGCCAGATTGACAAAATGATAAATAGTGATCC
>JANNEQ010000063.1:0-10221 GCA_031378885.1 Flavobacteriales bacterium | reverse complement strand
TCAATAAGCTTTAACAAACTTATTTCTTTATTTGGGAAAATCTTTTCGGCAATCTTTTTTATTGGTCTATAGACAAAATTTATCATTAATATTATGACTGCAAATTTTGCTTGTATTAGAATTTTTAATTGGTTATTTGAGACGTTGTGTATTGAATCCAGGTTTAGGTGAGATTTGAGAGCTTTGAAAATAATTTCGATTCTCCATCTTACCGAATATAACTCCCAAACTTCTTCGAAGGTTATTGATTCATCGGTAAAGCTAGATAAGTAAATTGACCATGAAAGTTGTTGAAGTGTTGATTTGGATGGTGTTCTGCCTTTAGTTGATAGTTTAGATGTTATTCGTCTTTTTGCAGCAATAGAATCGCTCACCTTTTGCGCATAAAGATTCATAAGGGGGGCTTCTGGTTTATTGACCCTTACTTTGATAATTGTTGTTTTCTTCTTTTTAAGTGTTTTTATCAAGTCAATTGGTTCTCCCGATTCATCATAATAAGTGAAATTGCTTTTGGGCCGGGTTATAAAATGAATTCCTTTTTTTAGAAATTCATAAAGTTGATCAACGTGTAGATACCCTCTATCACGGATCACAAGATCATTTTTTCCCGGAGCTATAAAATCACGTGATTTCATGTCATTTACCGAATAGCTATTTATAGAAAACTTACTTATTAAACTAGTGAATAAATCTATACAGACTTGTATACGGCAGTTAGTTGTGCGTACTTTTGAGTTACTCACTCCCGAATATAACTCAAACAACTTTTGGGGCAGCTTAATAATGGTACTATCCTGTAGTATAATGCGGCCAAATCTCGGGTTTTTATAATGCGATTCAGGCAGGATACGATGACTCCAAATCTGTTCGATAAAGTCATTAAAAAACGAACAAAAATTATCCGATGATATTACCTTTTGAAGCCTTTGTCTGGAAACATCCTTTCCTGACAGATTAAAGAGCAGGCTGGAGATCTTGTTAAAACTGGCAACTTTTTCAATCGAAGAATAGAGTACCGAAAGTACGAGGTTAGTGCCGGTTAACTTCCTGTTGCGTTTGAATAAACCAGAAGAAAAGGCAAGATTATTAATGGATTCCTCATTAATATGAGCAGAAAAATTTATTGGATCAATCATGTGGTATAAATAGTATATATACTATTTATATTATTTGGTATTTTTACAAAAAATCAACAATGGGATACTCAGTAAAAATTCAACGTGTAGATCGTGGGGCAACTAAGTCTTTCTACATTAATTTTCCTGCTGCAATAGCAGATGCAGCCGAATTGGCAAAGGGAGAAGAAATGGAATGGATAATAGAAGACAAGAACACTTATGTCCTCAAAAGAATAAAATCCGTACCGCTCAAGAAGTTAAAAAAAATCTAAATGACCTTAAGTTGACGCATATGCCTGAAAGGGTCGAACAAAGACGGCACTATAAACTAAAAACAGGATTTAATAACTAGTGATTCGTCTTAAAAAAAGTTGACACTTTAGTTATTAAAGCCTGATCCTGTAAGGATCGAACATTGAATAGCCCCCAGTGGAGATCCGAGGGATCGAAACTGGGGGTTAACAGAACGCTTTATAAAATGAGTGAAAATTTAGTCGGACAGCAATGCAAAATAATATTCAATCGTTAATTAAATATCAAATCAAGCCTTGTGTATTAAGTACACTTTCCTTTCTTTGCCGATTCCCTGTGAGTATACAGGAAGAGAGAAAAAACAACGACCAACCTTATTGAAATGATAAAATACCTGCAAACAGATCCCTGGAAAATTATAGAAACAGGATTTAAACGCAAACACCATCGATCTTCCGAAAGCATTTTTAGTATTGGCAATGGAAGATTTGGTCAGCGCGCTTGCTTTGAAGAAGCCTATAGTGGCCCTTCGCTGCAGGGAAGTTATGTGGCAGGAGTTTATTATCCAGACAAGACTAGAGTGGGTTGGTGGAAAAATGGATACCCGGAGTATTTCGCAAAAGTGTTGAACAGCATCAACTGGATTGGGATTAATATTTGGGTGGAAGGAGAGGAGCTGGATTTTGCCAGGTGCATTACTTCCAATTTTCATCGCGAACTCAACATGAAGGAAGGTTATCTCAAAAGAACATTTGACCTTGAGTTTCCTTCCGGCAAAATGATTAGCGTGGAAGCCATCCGATTCTGCTCAATGGCCGACGATGAAACAGCGGCCATCAAATACTCCATTACACCATTGAATTTTACAGGCATGGTGAAAATGCAGCCCTATCTCGATGGCGACGTGAAGAACCACGATTCTAACTACGATGAAAAATTCTGGGAGCAATTATCGGAAGAATCTGCACCTGCACATGCCTGTGTATCCACACGTACACGCAAGACAGAGTTTGATGTGGCTGCTTCAATGGATATTAAGGTTTGTATAAACGGGCAAGCTATTCAGCCCAATTATCATTTTTCACACCGCGACTTTTATGCGGAAAACAATTTCGAAAAGGAAGTCAGGCAAAATGATACTATTGCGCTTTTCAAATATGTGGGAATAATTTCTTCCCTTAATTATCCCAAAGAACGACTCACCGATACGGCCAAACGCGCCTCCAAACGCGCGACTGACAAAGGATTTGAGAAAATGCTGGAGGAACAGAGATTGAAATGGGAAGAAATTTGGAAGCTGGCCGATATTGAAATTACGGGCGACGACGAAGCACAGCAGGCCATTCGATTTAATATTTTTCAATTGAATCAGACTTACACCGGTGCCGATGCGCGATTGAATATTGGTCCGAAAGGATTTACCGGAGAAAAATACGGTGGCTCTACCTATTGGGACACCGAGGCATATTGTATACCATTTTATATGGCCACCAAGAACCAAAAAGTAGCGCGGCAGTTATTGGTCTACCGATACAATCAATTGGAAAAGGCCATCGAAAATGCTGCCAGACTTGGATTCGGTGAAGGCGCTGCTTTATATCCCATGGTTACCATGAATGGAGAAGAATGCCACAACGAATGGGAAATTACCTTCGAAGAAATTCACCGGAACGGCGCAATAGCTTATGCGATTTTCAACTATGTGCGCTACACCGGCGACAAATCTTATCTCACCGAATTTGGTTTGGATGTATTGCTCGGCATTGCCCGTTTCTGGGCACAGAGGGTACATTGGAGTGCCAACATAAATAAATATGTCATGCACGGTGTGACGGGGCCCAATGAGTACGAGAACAATGCAAACAACAACTGGTACACCAGCTACATTGCCATCTGGTGTTTGAAATATTGTCAGGAAGTATTGTTGTGGATCAAAAAAGATCATCCAAAGATTTACGACGAAAAAATAAGTCGGATGAATTTCCGCGAAGCCGAAGAATTGGCAAAGTGGAACGACATCATCCACAATATATATCTGGGGCAAAAAGAAGGAACCAATATTTATCTTCAGCAAGATGGATTTTTAGACAAAGAAATTCGCGGAGTCAATACCCTGTCAGACGAAGAGCGTCCTATTAATCAGCACTGGAGTTGGGACAGGATTTTGCGGTCCTGTTTTATCAAACAAGCCGATGTATTGCAGGGGCTTTACTTTTTTGAAGAAGATTTTTCTACAGAAGTGCTCAAAGAAAATTTTGATTTTTACGAACCCATGACGGTACACGAGAGCTCGCTTTCGCCTTGTGTGCATTCCATTCTGGCCGCGAAACTAGGTTATCAGGAAAAGGCTTATGAAATGTATTTGCGCACCTCACGCCTCGATCTGGACGACTACAACCACGAGGCGCATGAAGGTTTGCACATTACTTCCATGGCTGGCACCTGGATGAGTGTGGTGCAGGGCTTTGGAGGAATGAGGGTAGAGAATGGAGAAATTAAATTTTCGCCCATCCTTCCTAAGCAATGGAAATCTTATTCGTTTAAGGTACTATTCAGAAATGAAATAAAGCAAGTGAAAGTTAGTCAGGATGGAATCAGTATCGCGTAGATATGCGATGCATCGCATATCAGCCATACATCGCATACCAACCATGCATCGCATATCAACCATACATCGCATATCAACCATACATCGCATACCAACCATACATCGCATATCAACCATGCATCGCATACAAACGACGCATCGCATACCAACGACGCATCGCATATCAGCCCGGCCTTTGCCAAACGGGCCCATTACTTGTTATTTGTTCTCCTTGATTAACTCTTCTACTTCGATTTTTAATTTTGGAAGATGGTTTGTTAGGATTGACCAAATATTCTCATCAGAAATGTTGTCATAAGCATGAATAATACCGAGAGAGTAGCTGTTTAGTAAAATCTTCGCCGCGCTTGTTTGTACTAAAGAGCTAGTCTCTCGGTATTTACCACTGTATGATTTCATCTACAGCATGGACTAAATTAAAATGAACATTGGTATAACTTGATTTCTCAATCCAATTATTGCTTTTGCATTGCTGATTTTTTCAGTAAACGAGTTATCCCGGGTTATTATTCTGTTAACGGCTTCCCCTGCAATCTCAAGATTTCTCTCAACTGCTCTCTTACGCATCAAGTTGTTTTTGTATTTGACGAAATCTTTTTCTTCATCCTTAAAATAATCTTCAATTTCTTCAGTGCAGAATTTAATATCATAAAGCCATTTAAGAATTCTTTCATCCATAAATGAGCTCTTTAGATTTGTTTATAGAATTGATTAAGATTGGGTTTTTTAGAGTTTGTTCTTCAACTAAGTCAACTTCACGTCCAAATAGTTTTTCCAAATTTTCTTTGAAATCCATATAATTATCAAAATACTTTGACAACTCAATGAATTTAAATTTTACAAGAAGATCAATATCACTTTCTTTATTGAAGTTAGAATTCAGAGCTGAACCAAAAATATACATCCTTTCCACATTGTACAAAGTCTTTTTAAGTCTTCTATATTTCTGTCAATAATTCCCATTAGGCAAATTTAGGTAAAAAAGTTCTCTTTTATGCGGGCGGGAAAATAATTACTGGTAAGGTTTTGCAGCTTTGTGTAGTTGGGAAATTGACCAATTTTTTGCCCGGAATTGAAGCTAAAGATATACGATGCAGCGCATATCAACCATGCATCCCGCACCAACCCTGCCTCTCACATATACCCCAACAAAAAAACCACCGCAACTGCGGTGGTTTTTTAAAATTAAAATTCAATACACATTACAATCCCTTATAACGTGGCCTTTTTGGCTTCAAGATCTGTAATGTATTCGTCGTAATAAGCAATCAGCAAGATGAACTCACCAATCTTGGCTATTTCGCTATTGTTGGAGGCAGGTTTGCCTGCTTCTTCCCGCAATTCCAGTTTGGTTTTTTTCTTTCTGGCTTCGCCCAACTTGCGCTCCCAATACGCCTTGGTCTTTTCATCGCTGGAATTAAGTCCCAGGGTAGCGGCATCTATAACATAACCAATTTCTACAAGTTGGTTAGAAACATCACTCGCATCTCCGCGATTTTCCATTTCGTATTCTGCTATGGTTTTATGGTAAACCAATTCACCTTTGCGGTTCTCCGCAAGAACAATGGCGCTATTCAAGTCTTCCACTGTAGTTAAATTTTCAATTTCTACTTTCATGCTGATAAGAATTAAAAAAAATAAATTATTATTTGTTTTGTGGCTCAGGTACAAGTTTTATCGGTATCGAATAGAGGCTCTTTACTTCTTTTTTGTGATCGCGATTCACTTTTTTTTGTTCAAGTGCAGAGCGTATATTTCGTTACGTGATACTCCTTGTCCTTTGACGAAGCAAATATTTGTGAAGACAGTACCTTCGATGGAGTGCGATTTTCGGCTTTTGTGGGCGCGGGCATTTGGGTAATCCTATTCTATGAGTGAATACGGATTGTGATCATGATTTTTTTTCGTTTTGAAAATGAGCTTATTAGGTTTTTTCGTAAAAATGAATTTTAGGCCATTAGTGGGCGTGAAGAGATTCGTTTTTTTAACAAAAAAATGGGTGATATTATCGGATTTGATGTGAAATATTAATTTTTTTTTGGAATGGGACGTTGCACGTAGAGACGTTGCATGCAACGTTTCTACATCACGATTTTCATCACCGCCAAAAAAAAACAATTAACCCAACGGATTTTGCCCTAATACCCGCTCATTCACCTGCCATTCTGCATCTAGTTTCGCAATTTTTATTTCCATATCCAATCTGGCCTTCATGTTGGTTTTTTCCAGCCATAATTTTTGTTTGGCTATCTGGTCCTCAACCCAGAATACCTGACTCTTATTGAATTTGTCGGGATTGGCCAGAATATGAGACAGATAAATAAGGGCTTTTTCCGAAGCAATATATTCGTCTGCCATAGCCAACAAATCCTTTTGAAGGCGAGGAATTAAACTTGTGATTTCGTTGTTGCGCATCCTTATTTTCTCTATTTCGGATGAATCGAGGGTCGGAATTGTTGGCTCCTTTATTTTTGAAGTCATATTTACTTCTTCGATACTGATTTGAACAGTAAGTAGGGCAATATTGCATTTCGATGGGAGTGTGGATAATCCGGATTCTGTGCGAAAGATCGTAGTAGAAGAAATATCGAACAATGAACCAAAATCTCTGAGATTGCAATTGAGTGCGTTGCGCAAGGAGGCGATAAAATTCATGGGCTGTTGCTTTTATTCCGAATTTATAGTAAAATTCTACTACAAAATCAGTACTAAATGGTTATTATTAATTGATTAAACTTATTTCATGTAGCAGATTCCATATAACCGATTTTTGATACATGATTTCCGCAATTTTTTTTTAATTTGTATGTAACAGATTTCGTGTAACATATTTTTGTTACACGATTTCTATTACATGATTTTTGCAATTTTTTTTTTTCATTTTTATGTAACAGATTTCATGTAACGGATTTTTGTTACACGATTTCCGTTACATAATTTTCCAAAAAAAATATTCTTAATTTTTTTCCGGCTGAATACGATTGACCCTTTCGATCAGAACTTTATAATACTTTCGCCCCAGCATTTTGCATTTTAGCCAGCAAAAGAAACTGATGGCGTGAATGTCTTCCTTGCCTTTGGGCCACGATCTTCTTGCCATATTTACCTCATCATGAAAGGCAGGGCTGTCTACCACATCTCTGTTGGCCACCATACGCCCTGTAAATTTTAGAAAATGGCCCGTCAGTTTGTACAAAGGCTGCCTGAGCATTGTATTGTAATTTTTTTGCATAACCTTGAGCATATTTTGGGCAATGTCGTCGTGCCCCAGTTCATATTGAACAATCATCTGGATCATGTTTTTTTTCAAAATCCACTCTTTACCTTTTAATATATGTATGGCTTTGTCATCCGGAAGTTGAATTAATACGGCATTGGCCTCCCGCCATCGGTCGGCATTGAAATAGCATACCGCCAGATTCAATTTCATATTCAGGTATTCCGATTCGTCTTGTTGTGCAGATTTTTCTCTGAGGGTAGATTCCAGTAGTTCTATGGCGGCCGAATTATTGCCGGTGTAGGCGTCAATTTCTGCTTTCAACGAAATAAATCTCTGCTGATGTACCAGTGAGAAAGTTGGATGAGCTTCCATGAGCTTTTCCATCATAGCCAGCCATTTTTTGCAATCGGTAAATTTGAGATTGCGGTACATGGCATGAACCAGCATAAATAGAAATTCGATCTGGCAGGAGATATGGTTGTCTGTAAATGCGGCCCTCTTTTCTAATCTTGTATAAATGCGAAGAATAAAAGGTTCGATCTTGGAGTAATCTTTTACAGAGAGAATGGCACTCCTGGCAGCGGCAGTTAGCTGCAGCATAATTTCGGGATCGGCTGCTTCTTCCGGTGTGAGTTTGAATTCTTTGTACAACTTGTCGATAATGGCATCCGCATCAAGGGTGATGCCTGTCCTTTTAGCTTTGTTGAGTTCATTGCGCAATCGGGCATATACAATTTCAAGGCGGCGTTTTTTTCTCAGTTTTGCATCATTCTCTTCCCAAAATAAAATGGTTTCTTCTGCCGGATATTTGAATCTTTCGATATTTTTTACTTCGGTAAATAAAATCTGATCCAGCAGTACCGTATTTTTCTTTTCGGTGGCGATGGTGCGCGCTTTTTTCAGCAATTGTGCTGCACCGGTTGGTTTGTTGAATCTCAGCAACCGATCTGCCAGCGTTATGTGCGACCGCAAAAGTGCCGTTTTCGTTTTGTCGGTTTCTTTTTCCAGGATTTCAATGTACCCGGATGTTTTTTGGGTCAGTCGTTTGCGCACACCAAAATATGCCTCCTTTTTGTACGTACCATAAAGGCAATGCGAGAGTTCCTTGTTGCCAGCTTCCGGATTGGCACGTATGGCATCGAAAAGTTTCAATTCCAATGTCTGGTGGTTGAGAGGATCGAGTTCTTTTCGAAAGTATTCTATTTCTTCGGCAGATAGGGTAGCGATAAGATCGGTGAGTGTATCCATGTACTAAATTTTAAAATTGGGAACGTATTTTTATCAAATATTGTGCAATACCCGTAGCAATTGTTAAATCCTACTACTGGAGATCACTTTTCCATTGTTGTCCGACTAAAATTATAAACGGATTGAATCATGATCCTGGATCGAACATTGAGCAGCCCCCATTGGAGATCCGAAGGATCGAAAATGGGGGTTAAATGAAGTCTGTCTTGTCCGACTAAAATTATAAATTGATTGAATCATGATCCTGAAAGGATCGAACATTGAGTGGCCCCCATTGGAGATCCGAAGGATCGAAAATGGGGGTTAAATGAAGTCTGTGATTACCAACCCTGAAAGGGTTGAACAAAAATGTCCGCTAATAGATTGGATATAAAGTCTTACAGTAATGTTCGACTCCGGAGTCAACAGAATTCATGATGGCTGAGCCCGCACATTTAATCAACAAAAATTTCAGTCGCACAACAATTTTATTTTATACAAAGTCCTAAACTCAATGACCTTGTCCTCCATAGCCTGGCCTGAATTTTTTTATTCAAAATATCGAAACAATCAAACAGGTTTTGTAGGGATGATCTTTTGGTAACAATAAATTAATTTATAATTTTGGTATGCAATCAATTGAATTCAAATAAATCCCCAAATTGATACTTAACCAGTCGAATTACAATCAAAACAGATCAACTTCACCAACGGTTAATAATTTTTTTGCCCTCGAATGCCTTGTCAGCATTGATTTATAACCAAACAGAATAAGTTTTTTTTGGAAAATTCAATTCTTTTAATTTCATTTACTCCGCGACTGAGAAAGTTACCGAACTGACTCACACGAAACAAATTCACGTTTTCTTAATTAACCAAAACTGATGAGAACATCTGCATGTCTTGCGCTGCTTTTATTTTTCCTCATGTCTCTTTCTACAAAGGCACAAGATGAATATGTATCGTCAGATTCCACCCTTACTGAAGTTTCCGAAAAACAATGCCGTCGTTTTGTAGCCAAAACGGTGAAGCGCATGGACCAACTTACTGCCCGCATAAAGAAGACCAACGATTTGTATCTGTCGAAATTCCAGAAGGCGGAGGACGCGCTGCTGTCTAAAATGTGCGTAATAGACGAGCAAAAGGCCAATGCACTGATTCAGGATGCCTGGTACAGCTTCAACCGTTTCGAAAATATGTCCGGTCGCGCAGCTTCTCAAAAGCCACAAACTCCCATGTTCGAATTGAATCAGATCCAAACTGTGCAGGGATATTTGGCGCAGTCTAAGAGCAAATGCAACTGCAATAATTTGGCGTCGGTAAGCGATGCCAGAAACAGGCTCGACAAAGAATTAAAACGCACTGAAACCATACAGCTTTATGTAAGCGAGAGAACGGCCTTCCTCACCAAAGCACTCCATGGAGAGAACGCGCTGACAGGCCCTTTGATGGCTGTGGATAAGACCATGT
Organism: Flavobacteriales bacterium; assembly: GCA_031378885.1. Lineage (GTDB taxonomy): Bacteria > Bacteroidota > Bacteroidia > Flavobacteriales_D > Sanyastnellaceae > JANNEQ01. The sequence goes on along the minus strand of JANNEQ010000063.1, from coordinate 326 downwards.
ATTACTACAGCAAACAAGTGCAGGAATTCAAGAACTTATTTTGCGACAAATCCGCCATAGAGCAAAAGGTATTGGGGCTCCTTTCGAAGTCTGCCGGTTTTGAGCAATTTAACAATGCCGCATTACAAAGTGCGCTCGCTGCCGCCGGAAATAATTCGGGCACGAAAGAACCAAAACTCACCATTGAACAATTGCTGGCCAATGCACCGACCGAATCTAAAGATTTTCTTGCGCAGGTAATATCCGACCAAAAGCCCAAAGCACCCGCTGACCTGGGCGATGCCCTGAAAGAAAAAGACGCGCTATTGAACGAGGCAACAACTTCA
>JANNEQ010000060.1:0-10601 GCA_031378885.1 Flavobacteriales bacterium | reverse complement strand
AATATAATTTAACCCAAAGGGTAAATTATTTTGTGAATTGGTTATGCCGCCACTAAAAATAAATAGTACTATGAGGCGTAGCCGAAACCTGCCTTTGCCGGCAGGCAGGTTGGACTATATTATTTTTGTGAGCGGTATAACTCAGATTTGTCTTCTCAATTCAAAGGTTTCGAACACCAATGGGTTTCACCCTACAACCAGTTCGGTTGGGGCAGGCCGGAGCTAATAAAACTCAGGCCTGCATGGTCAATCTACACAATTTGCTTCACTATTCCCCAACTTTTGCGGTTGATCTGTTTTTTATACCGATTCGGTATCTGTTTTAGTAAAATCTGTGCTGCGTTTGATTTTACTATTCGGCTATAAGTAGGACAAATGCAGAATGACCAGGTATTAATTTTTCTTTCTGGCTATACAATGCCAATAGGGTGTTTGGTCTGAAAATTTAACCTCCGTCAGCCCCGATTTTTCCAGCATTTGTCTTATTTCATTCTGCGAAAAACGCTGCTCCAGTGGTGTGCCAAATCTGTCCAACGCATCATTGCGAATTACAGTGAAGCTTTTGTTGGTGTAATAGGCGAGGGGTATTTTTTTCCAAAATGATGATGTCGGAGAAGACCAACGGGCAATTCGCGCGGCAAATATCATTGGCATGTAGATGAGAATGGCAATCATGTCGCAGGCAATTTTTTTCAATACAATGGGGAAGGCGGAAATCAATTTTCTCATTACATCAGATAGTTTGAAAATGAATTTGAAAAGTACACCGCGGTTCTCAAGGTTGTAATAAAAATAGAGAAGAGTCCATCCTCCGGGCTTTAGTTTCTCTACGGCTTTATTAAGGGCCTGCTGTGTATCGGGAATGTGATGCAGCACACCAAGGCACAATAAAAAATCGAATGTGTTATTTGCAAAAGGAATATTGTCTACAGAGGCTTGTGTAACCCTGATGTTTTTACAAGGCTTTAAGAATTGAGCCGCACTGTGTACAGATTCACTTGGATCAATGGCTTCTACTTGCCCAACTTTCCCCGAGAGATAAGCAGACCACCGGCCACTGCCACAACCCAGATCAAGTGCCACCATATCTTTACTCAGCATATTTTCTTCGACTATATCAAAATACTCATCGCCTATTTTGCGAATTTCTTCTTCGCTGAACGAATTAAATTTCTGCCATTCTTCGCCAAAGGCTTTTACGGTGGAGTGGTCAATATTGCCGTCTTTTTCACTTACAAATGAAGCAATATTCTGAGTGCCTGACTGCAAAAATCGAATGGGTTTTTGGTTGTATTCAGGCATGAACTTCTTTTTAGAATGAAAGAGGGTTATTGGATGGTCTTACAAACATCTGACTCATTCTGTCCAGAATCCGGGTAAATTTTTCTGGATTTCTATCTGCTTAAATGTTTCGCTTTTTTTAATTCCGCTTTGCCTGGCCCATGTGGCCATTTTGATCAGGCCTTCATGCAATGCGGTAGGTTCGGGCAGACCAAAAACATTTTGGGCTTTGTTGTGGTCTGCATAAGCGTGCATTACTTCATTGCGGGCTGGCAGAAATAATAATTTTCCTTCTTTTTGCATTACCCGACATACTTCTGTGGCGAGTTCCTTTACAGTATATTCCTGATCTGCGCCTATATTGAATGTTTGATTGGTGGCTTTTTCGATATCAATACATCTGGCAATAAAAGGCGCTACATCACCAATATAGCTGAAGGCCCTGGTCTGGCTTCCATCGCCAAAAATGCTCAGTGATTGGTCTTGCATCAACTGATTCATAAAAATGCCCACCACGTTTCTGTATTTGTCGCCCAGGTTCTGGTATTCGCCATATACATTATGCGGTCTGAAAATAACATAATCAAGCCCGAACATTTCATGTGCAGCTTTCAGATCTTGTTCTACTGCAAGCTTGGCTATACCATAAGGATCTTCCGGCAATGGCTGAATATCTTCCCGCATGGGCAATTGCGCCCGACCATAGACAGCAATGGAGGAGGTGAACACGAATTTTTTTACCCCAAACAATACACTGGCATTGATCAGGTTGATGCTGCCAATGAGGTTGTTCTGGTAATTAAATCTTCTGATAAAATGACTCAATCCTTCTGCCGCATAAGCCGCAAGGTGATAGACATAATCAAATTGATATTGCTCAAAGATCTGCCCGATGAGTTTTTCATCCAGAATGCTTCCTTTGATAAATGTAATTCCTTTCGGCAGATTTTCTTCAAATCCACCACTCAAATCATCCAGTACAATTACCTGATGTTGCATCAAAAGTAATTCGCGCACTACATGGGCACCAATAAACCCTGCGCCGCCTGTGACCAGTGAAATGGGATTTTTGGTTGTAATCATTTTGGTTGCGTGGCTCAATTAAAGATTGGCTATGAGATAATCAATTACTTTGGTCATAAGGTGTACTCTGTCTTTGCCGCGTACATTGTGAGCATGTCCGGGATAGGCGAAGAAGTCAACCTGTACTTTGTTTTCAATGGCCGACTTCAGGAATTTCATGTTGTGCTGCATTACCACAACGTCATCGTCGGTGCCGTGAATCATGAGCAATTTGCCCTGAAGTTTTGTGACATAATTGGTAAGATCGGCTGTTTTATAACCTTCAGGGTTTTCATCGGGAGTGTCCATGTATCTTTCGGTGTACATTACTTCGTACAATTTCCAATCGATCACCGGTCCACCGGCAACGCCGACTTTAAAGGTGCCGGGTTGTTTCAGCATCATCGAAGTGGTCATAAATCCACCATAACTCCAACCGTGAATTCCCATTCTTGAGGCATCTGCGAAGGGTTGTTTTTTGAGCCATTCAACTCCTGCCATCTGGTCGTCAATTTCTTTGGTTCCCAATTGGCGGTGAATGGCTTTTTCAAAGTCTCTTCCCCTGTTCGATGATCCGCGGCCATCAATAGTAAATACCAGATAACCTTCTTCGGCGAGGTAATTCATCCAAAGTGAAGCACCTCCCAAAAAGGAATTTGTAACCAATTGAATGTGCGGACCATTGTACAGATACACGACTACAGGGTATTTTTTGGAAGGATCGAAATTGCTTGGCTTGATCAACCTGCACCACAAATCGGTATTGTCTGAGGCTTTAATTGAAAATAACTCAGACTGCCCCATTTTTCTGCCTTCATAAGGGTTTTTGGCAGTAATGAGATTGCGCACAACTTTACCTTTTTCATCTATTACATCTATCACATTCGGAGTAGTAAGGTTACTGTATTGATCGATAAAAAATTTGCCACTGCCAGACACCTGCACGCGATGAGTGCCGCGCACAATGGTAACCAAAGTGTGGGTCATTGATTTCAAATTGACTTTGTAACAATTACTTTCTGTAGGATTTTCACCGGTACCCATTACAAAAACATTTTCACCCTTGAGATCAAATCCTAGTATCGAAGTAATTTCCCATTTGGCTGTTGTCATTCCATTCAATTCTCCTTTGGTATTGTAGAGATAAAGGTTGGTAAATCCATCCCGGTCACTCATCCATAAAAACTGATCGTTTTTCCCGGGGATAAATAGAATAGGGTGCTGCGGTTCTACCCATTTGTCGTTGTGTTCGGTAAAAAGTGTTTTGATTTCTTTACCTGTTGTAGCATCGAATGCCATCATCTTCATGTCGGTCGTCTTTCTGTTCAGCCAGGCAATATAAATGGTGTTGTTGTCAGGGCCCCATGTCAGGTTTGTTGCGTAAAACTCATCACTGGCTTTGCCTGTTTCAAGTTGAAGAAATATTTTTTTGCTGTTGGCTAAATCATATACTCCTACTGAAACCAGTTCGCTGGCATTTCCTGACATTGGATATTTGATCATCTTTACAGTAGCAGGAAAGTCTTTGTAGTTGGTCAATGGATAGTCGGTGACATGACTTTCATCTTTTTGGTAAAATGCAAGTTTTGCGCCTGACGGACTCCAGAATGTGCCTTTTTCAATACCATATTCATTGCGCGAGATACTTTGTCCACTTACAATTCCCGGACTATTTTGCGTCACCGGACGCGATTTGCTTTCTGACATAACATACAGATCGTTGTCTTTGGTATAGGCCAGGTTATGGCTCAAAGGATGGTAATCTGCATTGGGAGAATCGGCAACATATTCGCATACTACATTGGCCTTTTCGCTTTTCATTTGCATTTCGTAAACCTTACCGCCTTCGTCAAAGTAGAATTTGTCCAGATTCAACCAGTGGATTTCCGGAATGGCGGTCAGCGGAGTTCCTCCTTTCCATTTGTTCAATTGCTCCAGCGTAAATAGTGTTTTTTCAATTCCTTTGCCCGAAGCACTGGTGTATTTTACCTCGTTATCTTTGACGTGGGTATACACATCACTTTTACCCATCCATTGCAGTTGATCGAGTGTTTGCGGAGCGAATTGCCTGAATTGACCCGACACTGCTTCGTCTATGGTCAACTTTTGCGCGGGCAGTTGAATGGCTAAAATAAGAAGGGCACAGGCCCAGATTGATTTCAAAGTCATTGTATAAAATTTCATTGTTGAAGGGCGAAAATAGTTGAGATGTAAGCTGGTTTGCAATATCATGCTATAATATTCGCCTCATTCGCGCTGAGTTGAGGCTGAGCAATGTATCTTTGACCCTTGAAAATGAAGCCATCACTGGGTTATCGACTTACTGCTACTGCCATGCTAATGGTGGTTTGTGTCTGGCTTTCATTTCAATCTGTGCACCAATGGGTCGATCACCATTTCGGGGATCACCATCACAACCATTCTTCCCAACACCAAAGCGATACACAAAATGAAGAGGAGGATTGTCCATTTTGCAAGATTCAGGTCACGCCATTCGTTTCAGAAATTCCACTTTCAGTTGAAATAAATAAAGTTCAATACGGAATTCAGTGGAGTAGTTATTTTTATTGCGGCGAGGTGGTGCAGTGTTCTGCTGAGACAAGGCTCCGGGGACCGCCCGTTTGTTGATTGGTCCCGGTATTTTTCAAGAGTGCATTTTACCTGTTTATTGGTAGTTTACTTCCTGTAACTGCCGTTGGGTTATTTTGCAACATTGATTATTGTACCGCTTATTTCTCAAGACATTTCTGTAATGTCTTTTTATTCCTATTTTATTTTTTTTATGCGAATATGGCAATTGTGCCTTGTGCTATGTATTGTTCTACCGACAGAACTTCGGGCGCAGGTAAATTATTTATTGAAAGGTGAGGTGCGCGATGCTGAAACAAGATTGCCACTGGAAGCCGCCATCATAGAAATTCATGAAACCGGGCGAACCACTGAAACAGATTCTACCGGAAAATTCGAAATTGAATTGACCGATGGAGTATTTCATATTCATGCACTGCGCGCTGGTTATAAGGCTTATTCTGTTTATTTCAAAACGGATAGTATTGCAGCGGGCTTACAGATTTTTCTCGAACCTTCGCAAGTGGAGTCCATCGAAGTATTGATTGAAAGTTCTGTTTCGAGGGCAGATTATGCACATCAGAGTATGGATCAGATCAATGTAAGTCAACGTGATCTGGACAAATTGCGTGGTGCGGGACTTTCTCAGAGTCTCGCTGCTATTCCTGGTTTGAATGTAATCCAATCGGGTGTAGCAGTTGCCAAACCTGTTATCCGGGGCCTGTCGGGAAACCGGATTCAGGTCAATGAACTGGGATTGAAACAGGAAGGTCAGCAATGGGGATCAGACCATGGACTTGAGATAGATCAGTTTGCAGTGGATCAGGTGGAAATTGTAAAAGGACCTTCCTCCATTCTTTATGGCTCTGATGCGCTGGGTGGTGTGATCAATATTCTTCCATTGCCTAAACCCGAACAAGGTTTGGCAGGAAGTGTAAATACCATGCTGCGATCCAACAACGATTTTGCAGGAGCTTCGCTTGTATTGGAGGGCGCAGGAAAGAGGGCTTTTTTCAGGGCAAGGGCCACTGGCAATTCTTTTGGCGACTACAAAGTACCGGCTGATCAATTTACTTATCTCAACAGGACTTTGGATATACAAAACAACCGATTGAAGAATACCGCCGGACGAGAGTTTCATACATCCTTTGCTACCGGATTGGCCGGAAGATTGGGAAGTATAAGATTCACCGGAACATCATACCATCAGCAGGCAGGATTGTTTCCGGGAATTATTGGCATTCCAAACAATAATTTATTGAGAGAAGATGGCGACAAGAGAAATGTAGGATTGCCCAGGCAAGTCACCGAACATTACAAGGGAATAATGAATGCAGTTTTGAACCGCGAAAACGGTTGGCTTCAGTTGGATGCAGGATTTCAGCAAAATAGAAGAACTGAGGAAGCCCGACCCCATGCGCATGGTTTTGCACCGCCTGATACCAGTACAATTGCACACAAACTTTTATTGTCTACCGTGCAATGCAATATCAGGTGGCACCACAATCCTGTTCGGAATTGGCGAATCATTCCCGGGCTTTCATTTTCAACCCAGAAGAACAGAAGAGGTGGTTACGAATTTCTTTTGCCGGAATTTTCGAACTGGAATGCCGGGGCTTATTTGTTCGCTGAAAAAGAACTGGAGAGCAAACGTTCCATTTTCAATATGGGCATTCGTTTCGATGCGGGCGGTCTGCATTCTATGGCATTCTATTCACCCATTTGGAATGACCAGCAACAACTCACAGGCTATTATGAAAGGGTAGGAACAGCCAACAGGTTTTTCAAAAATCTGTCAGGAGCTTTGGGATGGAGCTGGTTACCTCAAAAGGGTTTGAACATCAAAATTAATCTGGCCAAATCTTTCAGAATGCCCAATCCGGCTGAATTGCTCATCAATGGAATCCATCACGGTACTTTCCGCCATGAGCAAGGTGATCCGTCGCTACAGCCGGAGAATGGTTATCAGGTGGATTTGGTATTGGTAAAAGAAGGCAGAAATTCCTATTTTAAGTTTAGTCCATATTTCAATTATTTCAATGGATTTATTTATTTAAAACCCACAGCCAATTTTTCTACTTTGCCCGATGGTGGTCAGGTTTACAGGTATTCACAGAACGATGCGATTTTTACAGGAGTAGAATGTTTCGCTGAGTACCATCCCATCAAAGCCCTGCACCTGGAAGTGAATGCGGATTATGTGCACAGTTACAATGTTCAAACCCAATTGGGCCTGCCTTTTACACCGCCATTGAGGGTTCGTTTTAATGCTCAGTTTGAAGCTCCTATGGAAGGTCGCCGTATTTCGGATTTCTATTTTGGAGCCACTTCTACCTTTGTTTCTTCTCAGAAAAATGTAGACAGGAACGAAAAGAGCAATGCGGCCTATTCTTTAGTGGATGCCTTTGCCGGTGCATCTTTTACGGTGGGCAAAGAGAAGATCGAATTGAAATTCTCCGCCTTCAATCTTTTTGATACTAAATACATCAATCACCTCAGTATTTACAAACTACTGAACCTTCCCGAACAGGGAAGAAATTTTAATCTGATACTAAGAATTCCTTTTACAATTATTAAAACAAATAAAATCAACTAATTTTGCATTATGAAAAATACATTATTTATTCTAGCCAGTATTATACTTCTTTCCTCATGCCGTGATAAAGATCCTATTGATGTAAACTTACCCACATTCGATTTGGTGCATGTGAATGATGTACTTGCTGACGAACACGAAATACTTGCCGGCAGCACCATTACCATCAAAGTGAAGGTTTCTGATGACAAGGAATTGCGCCAGCTTAAAATGGATATTCACCCTGCCGAAGATGGGCATGCACATGATGGCGAAGGAACTGAAGGAGGCGAAGATGCTCCTAATGTTGGTGTCTGGGCCTATTCTGATATTGTGAATCTGGGTGGAACTACAGAGACCAGAACCTGGACATTGACTGTTCCCGATAGCATCGGCGGACATTGGCATTGCGAGTTATTGCTCATAGACGCTTCGGGCAATGAAGCACCAGAATATGTCACTACTTTGCATGTTGTCAATCCCAATTTGCCTGTAGTTACGGGCACAACTACACCGGCTGCAGTGAATGGCGAGGTAACCATAACCAGCGGGGATATAGTTTATGTGTCTGGCACTACCGACGATCCTGACGGAATAGTGGATGTGAATGTATGGCTCGAAAATGAAAGCGGCAATATTGTGGGCATGGTAGATGTTCCTGCCAATGGTGCAACTGGTATAGATTTCTCCAATCTCACTTTTGACCAGGCAACTTTTGGTCATTACAAATTGATTATACAGGCATTCGACACCAATGGCTTTGAGGGCCGATGGGGAACGGAGCTGCATGTTCAGTAAAAAATAGTTTGAAATAGAAATAGGAACTGCCCATTGGATGGGCAGTTTTTTTTTTGGGTGATTTGTAGGGCACCTGAACATCATTTTTTTTTTTGAATAAGTATTTAATACCAGCCGTGGATTGATTCTGTTCATTTGAGTTCGATTAAACATGGAAAATTACAAGAAGGCTCTGCGCAGGAATTAGAGGGTGAAGTATAATATTCTAAACGTAGTGCCTTTTGATAAATAATCATTGTTGTCCGATTAAAAATATCTCAAAGGAAAATTATACTTACGGATAGATAATATGGACCGAGCCTACGGCTCTTTGTTCTCATTCCCGATTTCATTTCAACGGGTTGAAACCCGTTGCTACAAAATGGGCCGAGCCTATGGCTCTGTTATTTCCTGCTGGCTTTATCCAGTCAACACTTTTCAAAATGTCATAGGCACGGTCCATATTGTAGCGTCGTCCTATTGGGCAATGTCATTAAGTTAAGGAATTGACCGATCAACATTCGACCTTGGTCGTTTATCGCCGAAGTCAAGATCATACCTATAAACATGCGATCCATCCTGGATCGTTTATCCCATTGTTTACACGCATCTCCTGATCCAGTAATGGATCAAATGTTTATAGCACAATCGGCTTGCAATGATCCAACGACCCGGAAAGGGTCGAATGTTATTTTATACAAAGACCTTAACTTAATGATATTGTCCTCCAGGACTTTTGTCAGACCGCCGAGCTTTTTTAATTCTACCAAAAGGTCGTCCCTCCGGGACTTTTTCTCATGACATTGCCCTCCGGGACTTTTGTGACCGCCGTGCTTTTTTCTACCAAAAGGTCGTCCCTCCGGGACTTTTTCTTATGTGAATTTCCAAAAGCCCCAGCGGGGCGATCTTTTGGTAGAATGATTACGGGGCTATCCCCAAAGCCCCAGCGGGGCGGCCCTTTGGCATCCAATTACAAATTAAAATTATTCCGGGGCTATCCCCAAAGCCCCAGCGGGGCGGCCCTTTGGCATCCAATTACAAATTAAAATTATTCCGGTGCTATCCCCAAAGCCCCAGCGGGGCGGCATATTGGCATCCAATTACAAAAACAAATTGGAAAGGCCTCAGGATTTGTTCTGAAACGCAAAATCGCAACAAAATCAGGAGAAAGATTCCCGGCTGACAATGTTATGAATGGTTGGAAGAGCGTCTGAAAAGATGAGCCGGAGAATTTTTCGGGGCAAAAAGATGACGAGCGCCAATTTTCAAGAATTTTTTCATCCGAAGTTTGTCTTGAGAAGAAATTTTCGGGAATTTTTTTCTGTGGAGTAGAATTTTGACGACACTATTTTTGACGACAAAATTTTGTCGTCAAAAATAGTGTCGTCAAAAAAATGAGTTTTGAATTCAAAAAAGTAAAATGCAATGGCCGTTAAAAAAGATTATGGAATTCCAGAACTGCGAGCTAAACTCGATTTTTCTCAGGGAGATATAGGAAAATTGTTTTTTATGCACCGCGGACAAGTAGGTAACATAGAAAAAGGCAAGCGCAAACTCACCGGCGACTCACTGATTTCCTACGCGAACCTGTTGACATTGGTGCACCAGGCCGATCAATCCAAGTCATTAAAGTCGTTCACTCCAATGGAAGACACCAGCGCCTTTATAGAAAAGCTAAAAATCCGCAATAAGGTCCTCCGCGAGCAGATAGCAGCCAAAGAAACGGCGCTCAACGAAATGAAAATCGCCTCGGAAGCCAACACAAGGGCACTGACCTACTTGAATTACGTGATCCACCACTCCGAAACCCTCGCCGGGGCCGACCGCGTCTGGGTCAGGAGGCAAATCAAGCTCAAAACCCAACGTCTCGAAAAATGCGGATTGGAAGCGCAGCATACCTTATTAATAGGTATAGCAAGATTGAAGGTGGAGTTGGAGGAGAATGGGAGGGTGGTTTAACCGGACTTGTATACGTCGAGGGGATTGATTGAAGCCGGTCGAATTTACGAATTGGAGGAAATGGGTCGATGAAATGAAGAAAAGATTCGATGATTTTTTTACTGAATTTTTTCGGGTGGAGTTGGTTCCGCGCTTTCACCAAAAATTGTCTGAGAGTTTTTCGGGGTAAAGTTGGAGGATATATATTCGGTGACGGTGAAAGGTGGTGGTGCGTAGAAATACGCAATTTTTGGCCAAATTACCAGGGCTACCGCATGATTAACAACTGAATATCAGCAACATATTAACTGAGTTGATTAAACTATTGTTTAGTTTTTTTTTATTTGGCCATAAAAAAACGGTATGAATATCGAAGCTCATTTTTCAAAACTCACTGATC
>JANNEQ010000008.1:0-39418 GCA_031378885.1 Flavobacteriales bacterium | reverse complement strand
GACGTATCACAACAATGTTATAGCCCAACTCAAATTATTCTAACAAACCGCCGTGTACCAGACCGGTACGCACGGTGGTGTGAGAGGACAGTAGAGATAACTTTGTTCCGTAATAAAGCTATCTTTACTTCCTACTCGATTGTGAAGACTTTTTATCGTACAAGGAATAAAAGATTGTACGATGACCACAATGAAAAGCAGTTACCCTTCTTTACTTGTTTGAGAACTCCTCCTTTTCAGGACACGGCTTGTGCGCTGCGCAAATGGCGAACTAATATAAAGGATTTGCCATTAGAATGCTTCTGCCTATATTTGTCCAAGGGAGCCGATTCCTGAATATTATATTTATTAAACTTTTAAAATTTGGGGTATGGGGAAACTTGGAACAACAGAAATCATGATTTTGGCGATAGTGTTTATTGCTATTCCATTTATTTGTTATCGTTTGGGGTATAAGGCTGGAAGAGTTAGGGGTGAAAGGGATGCGTTGCAGAAGCAGGTTGGGCAGCACGGGAAATGATTTCTGCATCATTCTACCCATCTTTTCATCCATTAAAACTCCTCCTTTGAATAACAAGAATAAAATCCATCTGACCAGATTCTTTCTGGCATTGTCTCCCCTATTTATGGGCGCTTTGCTTTCCTGCGGAAATCAAGCAGGGCAAGATCAGAAGGTTCAAGTATCTCCGGGAAATAGCGCCGCCGGAAACGAACAAACCGAAATTACAGGTTGCTCAATAACAAATGGCCGACATGCTTCGAAAATTGAGTATAAGAATAGCCGCACCAATTATACCGCAACCTATACCCTGGACGTTCTTGTAGAGGATTGTATGGTTAAGGTAATATACTTCAACAATGGCGGGCATTTAGATGATGATCATATTGTTCCTGCGGTGATATCTGAGGACGGACATGCATTTGTGGCTGGGGAGAATGGAAAGGGGTATGAGGTGTGGGTTTTAAAATAGACTTTTATTTGTTTTGCAGTTAGCTTTAATAAAATAACAATTAGGTATACTCATGAAGATAACACTTTCAATAATCGCGGCATTTCTCATTAGTACAAATCTACTTCATGCTCAAATAGGATACTACTTTGATCAGGAATTGAAAATCGTAGCTAAAGAAAAAGTAAATGCCGAACTTAAGCCAGGCGCAGCGCTGACTATTTCTGGAATCAGGTCAGTTGTTATAGAGGGATATCCAATAATAGAAATCGTTGCAAAGAATTCACAGGGTATTACTGCCAATTTTGATGCTAAGAAAATAAAAAGCTTTGAATTCAGAGAAATTGATAATATCAATAAAGTTTGGGACAAGCATCTTTTACTTAATGGAACTTATTCCAACTTATTATCAAAGGGATTGCAGTACGAATTAAGAAACGAAATGAGCTCAGAATCCATCGAGTACTTGAATGCGTTGATGAGCAGTGATCGCTTTTATAAAGACGATTATTTTGAGGACTACTTATATACTCTGGTCAACAAGATCCACTCTGGCCTATTAGATGATGGAAGACCGGGTAACCTATACGTGAAGATTGTTAAGGATGTTGAACCGAGTGCGTTTTCACTGCCAAATGGCTGCATTGTATTTTCTACCGGATTACTCTCAACAGTTCAAAGTGAAGGTGAACTCATAGCTATTATAGCTCATGAAATTGCTCATTTTGTTCTGGATCACCAGGTTTTAAATTACAACAAGGAAATTGACAGAAAAAACAGAGCACAGTTTTGGTCAGCATTTGCAACAACTATTGCAGCCAGTGCTGAAATATACCTGGCCATAAACGATAAAAATCCCTCACCTGGCTTTTTGACCGCGTCAACAGTCATTCTGTCCAGCATTGTTTCTGATGAGATTACCACAAGGCTAGGTGTTAAGTACAATCAATCTCAGGAAATGGAGGCCGATTATGTTTCAAAGGAAATACTGAAAGTATTGAGTTACGATGAAACAGCCTTATCCGTGGCATTACAAAGAATCAAAAACTATTGTATTGACTCCGGTAACTACATGCCAGCAGGGGCAACAGATACACATCCTGGAATTGATAACAGAATAGGTTTTCCTATCAATGATGCAGAACTGGACAAGTTTACTCAACCATTATACTTGAAAAGGGTTTCAATAATCAATTCGTTCAATGCCCGAATAGAACTTTTATATTACTCACACATCAAGATTGCAGAGCAACTTACAACCAGAAATATAGACAATGGCGTTGGAACCGAATCAGATTATGTTATCAAAGCTGTTGTTAAGCGGCGTCTTTCCAATTCTGTCGAATCAAATGAAGAAGTTCTAGTCTTGCTAGCGAAAGCAAAGACTTTGAATGTAACTCCTTACGGGCAAATAGATAAGGAAGAAGGAATTACCTATCTAAGATTGGATCGGAAAGTCGAAGCAAAAAAGGCATTTCAAAACTACCTAACCATTTTGAAAGATTATAAAACAAGGAATGATATAAACGAAATCAAAAATGCCAACAAGGCTCTGGAAGACGAGATAAACTGGACAAAGGTTATGATTTTTAAAGTGGATGGGCTTTGATTGAATTATAAAGTTAGCCGATCAACCCTAGATTATAAATTAGAAAATAATACTACAAATTTAGCCTATATGAAAATAAGAATTGAATTTTACTATAAGGGTGAAGTAATTGATCATCGTGATTATAACCAAATCGCAATAATACCCTTAATTGGTGATCGAATCTACATTGAGTTTTCCAATCCCTCAAACAACGAGCTCGGAAAATGGTGGTTTGTTAAAGAACGTCGAATACTCTTTTTTTCGATTGATGCTCCAATTTTACAACAAACAATTATGTTGGAAATTGAGGCCGATGCTAGAAATGGCGCGTAATTGTTAGCCTCACTCGAAGTTTGTAAGTAGGAAAGTTATTTAATCTTATTTTCATATTCATTTAAGTGAAATAGGCCTTTAATTTTCTCCATATTCTTATAAAGTAATTCCCACCTTCACCGCCGTATAAATATCCACCTCCTGCTCCGGCGTCTCAATTGAAACAATCAGTGAATAACGTGCTTTCTTTTCCAAACTACCTAAGTGGACTCTTGTGCGCCACCATCCCGAAATTGGAAGAACTGCAACATGATTACAGGCTGCCAGATCGGCGGCAGTCATTTCGATGAAATCACTGTGAATACTTCCCAAGTTTCTTGCTTCACCTATGGTCCATTTTTCATGTGAGAATGAGCTTGGCTCATTACTCCCCTCTTCCTCTTTCAAAGCCTTATTAACCCTAATTTTAAATTCCTTAAATTCTTCATTCGGTTTTGAAAACTTAAAGCGAAGTGCGAAGGATGAATATCTGTATCTATCTGTATGCCCTATGTTTTCAGGAGATGGCTCAATAAAATAGGAAAGGGTTACTTTCAGTTTAACCTTTGCAGGGCCTAAATCCTGAAGTTCTTCCTTGGGCCATATCAGATTGTAATAATGAACGTCGTTAAAAGCAATTGAATCATGACCAGATTCTTTGCGTACTTTAGCAAAGGGTTGAATTTCTTGCTGGGCAATTAAAGTTAAATAATTACCTGCCGAATAGAGGGCCTTTTCTAAATCAGGTTTGCCATATCCAACAATACGCAATAGCTCAGCAATCGAATTTTTGCTACTCAAATTTATTCCAAATTGTTTTATAATCTCATCGCTCCATATCGCACTGTGAATAATGAGACCTCTAATGGTTTCGGGCCAGGCATTGGGATACTCGACCCATAATCTGGCTGCCATCCATGAAGCCTGGGCGGCGGCCGCACTCGTGGCGTTGATTAATGCGAATTGATTTTTTTGGCTGTCTTTACTTGTTGTTAGAAGAGACAAATCCGGTAAAGTTATACCACTCAGTTCTGGATGAACAACAACATTGCCTCCTTCAAAAACCACATCTGGTTTGATTGGCCATTTCTTTTTCTCTTTCCATGAATAAGAGGTGCTTGAGAAGGGAGAAAGTTGTCCTCTTTCAGCCAATCGCTTGTATGACTTATGCTTGGTATCTTTAATATCCGTAAGTTCAGTTATTGCGCCAATTGTCAGAGCATTCCATGCCTGCGCAGGATTTCGAATTGTGAATTGTTTATTTTCACTTGGGTAATCATTATAGTTACCATTCAAATTACCACTGGAAATAATGATAAGTCTTCGAACTTCATCTATTCTTCCAGAAGTATAATCATCTATGTCTGCCGACCATGATGAAGGTCTGCCTTGATCTATATCGAAGTTTGTTGTTACTGCCATACAAAAAACCAACCTCCTGTCTGGCATTTGGCCTTCGGCAAGCGCCATACTGCCTTGAGTATATGGACCGTAGTTTCTTTCCGCTGTATTATTTTCAGGGGGATAAATTTTAACAGAAAAGAGTCGGTGTTTCAGTTCAACAGCTCCAGTGCTTTCTAAAGCGTGGATTAAATTGTTGTAAGCCACTATTCCTGCCATTGGAGTACCGTGGCCATCATAACTCTCATGGTCATCTGTGCCCCATTCTTTCTTGTAAGAAATGCAGTCTTTGTCATTCAAAATGTCACGCAGAAGAACGTGACCATTATTCACTCCACTATCGAGAATTACAACAGAAACATTTCTATCGTCCAAAATTATTCGTTCAGAAAGCTGATTGGCTTGTTGCGCTTCCTGCCCCGAACTTTTATTATAATAGGTACTTGCAACGTCTTGTGCTATTCTATATTCAGATAAATAAGCACTACTATAAATAAAGTCCGTTAGTTGCTGGCGATTCATGAGCGCCTGAAAAATAATGGCCTCTCTGAAGCAGGAATAATCGTCACTGAACTTTGCGCCTAATTCTTTAAAAATATTATACGTTTCTTGGATTACTGCTTCATGATCGTCTTGTACGTCTCGCAACCATATCTCACACCATTTCGGAGAATCTTCTGGCATAAGTTCTAAAGGATCTTGCCACAATGCTTTGAGCGACGCTGCTTCTATATCCTTAATGCTAGTAACTAATGGAGCATTTTTAGGTCCTCCCGGCTCTCCGGATTTTTTTGTTGGATTGTCCTTGTCCCTATATTTTTTTAGCTTATCAAGAAGCTTGTTTTCACTTCCTCGGGGCACAAATAATATTGCCCTTATTTGATCACCTTTATCACTTATAACTTTCGATGAATGTGCGAGTCGGATTTTTGCTTTCTTATCTTCTAAACTCTGGATTGGAAAATCGAATCCTGGGGTGCCCATAAATTCCATATAGGTTCCGCCTGCCGCTTTAAGGCTCGTAAGGGCGAGACTTTCATCGCGCCTGGCACTCTCATTCCGTATTGAATCGAACTTGCTAATCAGCCTATCAGCGTGACCAATCCGATCGCTTATGACAGGATAATCTTTCTTTCCACCACCAGAACTTTTAAATTTACCTCTTTCTGTAATGTTTGGAATAAAAACATGAGGCTGCTTTTCTAGCATAAATTAGTTTTTAGTTGAAGAAGCTTTTTTTCTCTTATTTATTGCTTTTGTTAAGTTGGGTTTAGTAATAATAGATTCGCCTTTGAGTACCGCGGCCTTTTTTGAGTCAATACATACCTGAACAATATCTGCGGGGCTTAAACCAACACAAAGTTTTGATAGGGTTTTTATGACTAATGATCCTTGGAATGTACCCAAGTTGTTCATCAGTATTGCTTCAATTTGAATGGGAGTTGGTTCAGAATACTCCAGGACATCATCAAAGCGTCTGAACAATGCTCTGTCTAAAATTTGGCGGGTATTGGTGGCGGCGATTATTATACTTTCAGAATTGTCGCGCTCCAGCCATTGCAGAAATGAGTTGAGCACCCTGCGCATTTCACCGACGTCGTTGTCCCTTTCTCGGTCTGCGCCAATGGCATCGAATTCATCAAAAAGATAAACTCCTGGTTTATCGCGAATCATGTCGAATACCATTCGCAGTTTCAATGCTGACTCACCCATGAATTTCATCATGAGTCTGTGCATTTCTATTACATAAAGAGGAAGCTTTAATTCATGTGCTATAACTTCCGCTGTCATTGTTTTACCAGTGCCTGGCGGGCCATATAGCAATACTTTACGGCGATTTTTCAGGCCATGTCGATGTAGCTTTTCACGTTCTCTGTATTCTAATAATATGGTCTCAATATGCTCCTGCAAATCGTCTTTTACAATCAGATTAGCCAGCCTGTCACGAGGTTCCATTTCCAAAACCAGACCTTGTAACTCACTATTTACAGGGCGAAGTTGAACAACCCGATTTCTGGATCTATCTACAAGTTGCTTAATGTCGGATGCTGCTGCTGAATGCCCTAAGCGGGATTCATGAGCAGCAATTTGAAGTGCAATGCTAACAAAACGCTCTTCCTCATTTTGGAAATGAGATTTCAAAAGGGCTTTTATTTGTTCTGATGTTGCCATGATTCAAAGGTAATATGGGTTGATTGATAAAATCAAGTTCAAAGCTAAGTTTTAACCGAAGCATTGTGAATGGTTGATTTTGTGGCAAATAAGGGGTGGGAGATCGTAACCTATTTGCAATAGCTGTATAACTTTGCTCTTCTAAAAGTGAATTTTAATTCCAAACTGCAAGATAATTCTTCAAAGCATATTCAAATAAATGGAAAAAGTCTGTATTGCTAATCTCTGTTATTTTTCCATTAGTTGTTGGGCAAGATGATGTTTTAAATATTGTATTGATAAATTGATTGCTGAAAGTTTGTTCCCATTCCGCCGAAATGGACCATTTGTGATCTCCAATTGGAAAATCCTGCAATTCAATCTTGCGTGACCTAAGACTTTTCATATCAACGAAAATCAAGAGCTCAGTGACCCGATATTCCGTAAAATTATCAAGATGAACATAAGAATTATTTATTCTCAAATCAGATTTACATTTGCCAATCCACTGCATTAAGTTATCACAATCTCCAAAAATCCAAATAAGAATTTCGACCAAGAGAGAGAAATTGCTTTGACTATTACTGAATGCACTGCCGGTAATATTTTTTTCTTTAAAATAAAATACTGAATTCAACTTGTTTTCTAATATTCTTGGAGTAATTGCATGTGTATAAATGGCATAAATAAGAATGTTATTCAGCATAACAAAACAGTAGTAGTCCTTGTTGCAATAATATTCTTTTAGAGTATCTGGTTGAATTACAAGTTGCTTTTGGAAAGATCGTATGCACTTCTGAACTAAGCTGGTATTATCAAAATCGAATACACTACTGCTATAGAACTTATTAATATATCCCTCAAAATCAGACTGACTTCCATATTTATGATAGTAAATCGATCTTATATTAGGTTGATCGCAAGAAAATATTATCTTTTCAATGTTGAATTTATTGGATTGCTCTTCAATATTATACAATGGCCTGTCAAAATGCGCACTAAACACATTCAACAACCGAAATATATGCTCTGGATCAA
Source organism: Flavobacteriales bacterium (assembly GCA_031378885.1). Lineage (GTDB taxonomy): Bacteria > Bacteroidota > Bacteroidia > Flavobacteriales_D > Sanyastnellaceae > JANNEQ01. Next base: position 31,975 of record JANNEQ010000008.1, on the reverse strand, counting down.
TCCTATCCAGATCATCAATAATCAGAACAGACTTCTTATTCCCATTCGATGTAAGGCGTTCTATAAGATTTGATATTAATAAAGAAACCGGATCTTCACCATAAATAGAACCTTTTTTGGCCACGATACTTTCCAGAAATGCCTTGGCCGCTTGTTCTTCATCTATTTTCAATTCTTTCTGTATCCCTTTCAATTCTTTTTTGACATCGAGTAATCCGCCTGCCGCCTTTCCTAAAATTTCACCTATGTATGGAATTTTATCTACAAATGGCAATAGAAAATTTTCTGCACTAAATTCAATTGCGTGTTTGGAATCTTTGTTCAACCAATTATAAGCCGCCAGCCACAACGTCGCATCTTCCTTCTCAAACTTCACATCCTTCCCCAACAGAGCCATCAACAAATCAAACTTCAACAAATCCAGAATATCCTCATTCGCCGCCACTGAATAATTCACAGGAAACAAATGAAAGACTTCATATTCTTCTTTTCTGGCTTCGAAAAACCTCTTCAAAAAATAAGTCTTTCCTGAACCAAATGGCCCGGAGAATAAGATTCGTTTATTGTTTTGAATGCCCAGGTGCTGGGCAAATTCGGTTTCTTTATCTTCAGTACTTATATGCTCCATTTATAGTCCGCTTCATCCCTTCTTACAAAAGGAAATTCATCCAAGTTCAGTACCTTCATACTGCAAATTGCCCTTTTTCCGCTCGATCTCTAAACAATGTAAAAGGGGTAATTTGCTCTAACAGCAATCTAATTGGGAACTGGTATGGTTTTCATTTTTTGGGTTAAGCATGACGAATGTAAATCAACTCCCCTTTTCTTCCAAAAATATCAGATAAATAATACTGCAATAAATACCGGGGTATTCAGAATGATTCAGGAATCAAATCCCATCGATTTTTACTCTTTATGTACATACTCTTATTCAATTTCGATTCTTCAAACAATTTTTGTCTTACTCCCCGTTCCCCTTTTTTATTTTACCCCCATGGAAAATCTCGAACAACTCATCAGTACGTTTTCTGATAAACATGCTGCCGATTTCAAAAAGGTGCTGTCGCTTTCTTCGCAACCTTCACAATTTATTCTGCTGTTTGATCTGTTGTGGAATAAAACCCATTCTTCAAATGAGGAAATTGCCATAGCCATTTATGGCGCTGCCAATATGGAAAGCTATTACAGCCTTCGAAAACGACTGTTGGAAAAGGTTGAGGATTTTTTGAAGTCGGTGGAACTGAAAGAAGATCCTTCGGGAACAGCAGAAGTGGTGGGCGAATTGCTCCTGGCCTTGCGGGCGCTGAGGTTTCAGAAGAGCAGCCTGGCCTTGGGTTATCTCAAGTCGGCCGAAAAATATGCGCGTCAGACTTTGCAGCCCAATCTGCTGGATCAGGCATTGTTTCTGGAGGTAAAACACGCTGAAAAATTGAATTTGTCCGCATCTGACGCCATCGAAAGTTGGGAAGAAAATGCCCTAAGACTTCAGGCTTTCAGAAAAATGGAAATGACATACAGCCGCATCCGCGAGGAAATGTCCATTGCAAAAACGACCGGCAATACTCCCGATGTGGAACGAATTATCAAGAATGTATTTGCGGAATTACACATCGGTACGGATGAGGCCAATAATCCTGAATTTATGCTCAGGCTTGTGCAGGCAGGACGATCGGTCTATGTATCGGTCAAAGACTACAAAAAGATTCATCCTTTCGTAGAGAAAATCTACCTGCGCCTGAAAAAGGCCAATGCATTCGGACCTACTCATGCTGCCTCCGAACTGGAGTTTATATTCATTCTTGCTCATTGTTATTACCGCAACCGCAAATTTTCGGATGCACAGAAAATATTGAGTGATATGGAGTCTTGCATCAAAGCCAACAAAGGAGTTGCCATGGCTGTTGAGCCCAGGTTTATTTCCTTAAAAGCTGCTATTCTTTGTGCCACCGGAAAAAACAAAAATGCAATACAGCTAGTAGAGACGGCATTGGCTGAAAATCTGGGGGCCAAAGACCCGTAAGAGCACCTGAGTATGCAACTCAACCTGGCCACTTATTACTTCAATGCCAGGCGATTCAAAGAAGCGAATGCGATGTTGCACAAAATGCCCACCGACGACAAACTAAAGGAAATAAAAGGCAAGGAATTTTCGCTGAAGAAAAACATGATAGAAATGATCGTCCAATTCGAACTTGGCAAGGACGATATTGCCGAAAAGATGAACAAAAGGATCATCAAGAGCAACGAAATCTTGTGGAAATCTCCGCTGTACTCCCTCACCTGGCAATACATGAAATTCGTGGGAGAGATCATCAAAGATTCTTCGATTGTGGATTCTCCTCAATTCCACAAAAGGATTCACGAAGCCCGGCAAAACTCCACCATCGAAAACGAAGACCTGCAGGCCATTGCCTTCTACTGCTGGATCAAAAGCAAGATGACACACAGAGATTATTATGAGGTGTTGTTGGAGAGGTTGAATAGATGAGAGAAGATTTTTGGGTTTAATCCGGAATTTAAAGTTGGAGTTAACGGATCAACCACAAAAGTTGTGGAGTGATGGAGCAAATTGAGTGGATTGACTAAGTCCGGAGGACTTATATGTTATTAGCCCCGGTCTGTCCCTTCGGGCAATGTCATTAAGTTAAGAAATTGACCGATCAACATTCGACCCGTTCCGGGTCGTTTATCGCCGAAGTCAAGATCGTACCTATAAACATGCGATCCATCCTGGATCGTTTACTCCATTGATTACACGCATCTCCTGATCCAGAATGGATCAAACGTTTGTAGCACATTCTGTTTGCAACGATCAAACGACCCGGATAGGGTCGAATGTTATTTTATAAAAAGACCTTAACTTAATGACATTGCCCTACGGGACTTTTCCATATGTGCCAATTCCTTAACTTAATGACATTGCCCTTCGGGAGTGGAACCCGGTGGCTCGATAATAAAGGAGGACACAACAACTCCAGAGGAGTTGAATGTTATTTTTTTGGGTTCTATTATTGACCCATCTTGATTCTTTCAAATAGAATTACATTAATGTTCGATAATTCAAACCCAAAAAGACAGCAGATTTTTATTCTTTACTAAAGTTTAGTCAAAAATGCCTGATTTCATTCATTTTTCTCATGAGAATTTCAAGTAAGAAAAATTGATAAATTAGAACAGTAGATGCCTGGCTTTTATTTCTATAATTCTACTGTCCATTTACCGGTTCAAAATTCAACTCCGTTGGAGTTGTGGGCCGCGCATTTGTATTTGAGCCACCGGGTTGCACCCGGGGTTAATAACCTTAAAGCCTTTCAGGCTTGGTCAATTTGTCAAATCAAAGTCAGTCAGCCCCCAACCTTTGCTGTTGATCCATCGCTGCTCTCTGACTTTTGCGATTGAACCAAAATTTCAGTTCACATTCCCGGCTCCCTGTAAAATTGTCACTAGTTTTCAATAGCCAGAATAAAATCACCAAAAATTTCGGGCATTTTGGCAGGAAATATTTTTTTTCGTTGAAATTTTTTGGCCGTTGGAAATTTTTGAATTTTGTAACCGAAAAAACGGTACCGAAAAATTGGTACCGTTTTTTCGGTTACACTTTTTGAACATTTTAGATCGACATTTCATGAAATATCTTCTCGAAATCAGGAAAAAATTAAACATCAGCCAGAATGATCTGGCAGAATACCTCATGATCTCACGCCCTATGGTTTTGAAGGCAGAAAGAGGGGAAAGAAGACTTCACGGGCCGGAACTCCAATTTGCCACCAAACTAAAAATGGTTCTGGATGAAAAGGACCATAAAAAAATCGACCTGCCCTACTCCAGCGAAAAAGAAATTGCCGAAATGCGCATCGAGCTGGAAAACAAACTTACTGAACTGGAATTTCAACTCGGAAACCGCGAACTGGAACTGAAAAAAATGGAAAAACAGTACAAAGTGGTTTGTGAGAGTATCAACTACTACAATTTCCTTCAGACCAAAATAAATTTCTTCTCACAAACCAAGCGGAAATGGATACAGAAAAACCACGAATACCAGGAAAAAATTCTGGCAGAGAATGGTTTGCTGATGCAGCACAAACTAAAATTCAGGATTAAATCGCTGAAGGACGAAATTCAATACTATAATAATGTATTGCGGGTTTCAGGTAATTGACGAGGTTCTGTTTTAACCTTTACGTTCCCTTTTTAACCAAAGAGTAAACAAGAACGTACAGTATAATCTTCACTTAAACCGATAATATGTACTATAGATTTTATTACCACACCAAATTGCTGCGAAATGAAGTATTTAATGCCTATCGGGAATCATACCAGCATATTGCGGACGCTCATAAAATCCGCGTTATCCGCGTTCCAATAAAAAAAATGGTAGTTTGTAATTGGATACCAAAAGGCCGCCCCGCTGGGGCTTTGGGGATAGCACCGGAATCATTTCTACCAAAGGGCCGCCCCGCTGAGGCTTTGTGATTCGAGTCACACACCTTAACTTAATGACATTGCCCCTCTGGAACGGTGTAAAAAGTGCGTGGATGAACCCAGTGCCATAGGTACGAAACATTTTTTGTGTCGGACAACATTATTATTTTATTCAAAGTCACTCCCCAACTTTTCGGTTAACCTCTGACTATTTCTTTATCGAATAATATTGCGGTGTCACTTGATTTTATTACGCTTTGGCGACAGATGACGAACTCTACTTCATAATACCAGTTAAAATAAAAAGCCGAATATCAAAATAAATTTTCACCAAACGCCCGCCCGAAAGTGATTTGGCTATTTCAAAATTGATCTAATTCAATTATTTTCAACGAATTAAAATTATTAATTCTTGAATAAAGTAAAAAATCTTGTTCTAATTGCCCCCAAAATCGGTATCCTTTGGACGAGCAAGTGGTGAAAATATTTGTCACGTCAAAGGACAAGGAAGAAATCGAAAGATGAATCCACTTCACGTTGCACGAGAATAATAAAGGTGAACAAATTAAATACACCAACACAGCGCATTGAAGATGCATTCAGATAAGATAGACGAATTGATCCGCGACAAAAATTTGTTTAATTTAAATTTTTAGAGCATGTATAATTTAGAAAAGTTAACATCGGTGGCAGATACGGATATCGCCATCCAAAATGCGAAAAGAAAGCGTACGGAATATCTGTACCGCAAGAACCGCGAGTTGGGCAACATCAATGATGCAGTATCCAATTATTCACAAAATGAGGCAGACTTGTTCTCTGCTAATCTGGAGATTCAAGGCTATGAAATTCAGTTGCAGGCTGTGCCCCCGCCAGCCAATGCAGCCGAATTGACTCACAGTCTTGATGGAGCCCGCAAAGATCAAGCGCGTATCATGAAGGAGATCGAAGACAACAGTATTCCCAAAACCCAGCACAGAAGATTGCTGGCGGCCCTGGAAGATATCTGTGTCAGCAATACAGACATTCTGATCTCTGAGTTGGAAGCTCATTAAACACAACTCTCCGGAGCAGCATAATTCATTTCATTCGAACAACCCAAAATACCTTGACCGGCAGGTATTAACAAGAAGCCGGAATTATTTATCAATAATTAAAGCTATGATAGAAATAAATAGCCTCACCAAAGTATCCGATGTGGTCATCGCATACAACTACGCAGATAGCCTGCGAATCGATCTTGACTACAAACGCACCATATTGGAGCGCCGACTGGACAATGCAGTACTCAACGAACAAGAACTCGCGGATGACATCCGAAAACTGGATGCGAAACTGAACAGTTTCAAAACAGTCCGTGACACCATGCCGGATGGTCCGGAAAGATTGGCCGTCGATGCCTTGATCGCTAAAACCCAGTCAGAACTTGATGCGGCAATTGCCGACCAAAGCAACTCAGGGGTTCAAGGTGATATCTCTCGCCAACATGAACATTCCAACCTGAATGGCAAGGTTACTTACATTGACGAATACGAAAGTGCCCTGACTGCATTGAGAGAGACATTGCCTTCTGTTTAGTGAATAAATCGCTCATGGTATTTAAATCTAAAAACCCCTTGAAAGAGGGGTTTTTGTTTTTGGTGGTTTTCAGAAATCAGATGGGAAAATTATATTGAAACGTACAAGAAAGAGGTCAATGGCTAAAAGGAAAACCCTCAAAGATTAAATTCTTTCATGGAGGATGCAGAGAAATTTGAAATTGTGTCTGTCTTGATAACAGCATTTGAAGCACCTTTTACCTACAGTAATAATTGTTGGTTGCATGTATTATGCTTCGAAAGATTAAAGATGGATGGTATCGAATTACTGGAAAAATTACTTAGCGACTTTTCTGGAGAGTTAGCAGCACGAACCATTGCAAAGCAACAATTATTACCCTTACTAAAACTTCCGACCAAATTATTCCGGTCGGAAGTTTTGAACGTTTTATTATAGTTTAATGATGATGAAGACAATGGTTATGGGTCTGCATTGGTAAGTAATCCTCATTCCACAGCGCAATATTTGCAGTATTAATTGAAAAAACTTCTTGTATGATTTTTCATACAAAATTTATCTTCACCTGTAAATAACTGTCCGCCAATAATTGTGAGGGGGTTGGTTGGTCAAGCTATTATACTCTGGCGACAATGAAGTACGCCATTTTAAGCGAAAAAAAGAGAATACAAAAAATGGTTTCTGAATTCGGATTTTAACGGACAAATCTTTGTCTTACTTTCATTCAACAACACTACTCAACTTAAGACCGTTGCCGGCAATATGTATTTCTTCAAGGCCTGGGCATAAAGGTTAAGGAATCAAATATAAGTTTCATTAGAATCGTATCTTGAACAATTTTGTTGTATTACTACGTAGCTAAATAGAGTATTTATACTTGTATTAATTTCAAAATTTAGTGCTTCATTTGGCTCCAAATCAATGCACAAAAAATATTATGTATCAAGTAAAGTATTCTTTAACTTTTTAAATTCAACAATCCTTTGACATTGAGCAATTAATGATTCAACAAAATCAATTCCTTCCCCATGAGATGCCTCGGAATAACTAAGTCAATTAAACGTTGTAAAAATGACTGCAGAGTATTCTTTTGTAGACAACATCGATTTCAGTTGTTCACTGCACTCCTATTCGTAATATCGGTAATAGTTACGTTAGTCGATTTCCGGGAAATTTTCAAGACACCAAAAGAAATTATTAATGTTGCAAGAATTATTGAGGGTGATGATTTTTTTAAAGAAGTAAAAGAAAAATTCGAGAAGGAAAATCCAGGATATGAAATTCGATATCATCCAGATATCGGTGCCGCTGAGGAGAACTCCACTATGCGATTTAGAAGATTTATTGAAGATGAAAATAGCATAATCGATATTTTTGTTGGTGGTAATACCTTTCTTCACGAATATTATTCCGGCAAGATGAAAAAAGTCAGGGATATTATATTGGAGCATGAAAAACGTGGCGTAAATCATGGAACTGCCTTTACATGGCTCAGTTTTTACGATAAATACATTGGATTCGCATGGAGAGAATCTGCCTACCCCGCTAATTGGGCCTTAGAATCTTTTGATCAACTTGATACCCTTGAAGCATATTCGATAGAAATTCCTTCTCCGAAAACCTCAGCTGGCTATGATTTTCTCATTACTTTAAGTGTAGATTCTAATCATTATAATTTGACCAAAGGAAAGGAAAGATATAAGAGATATCTTACCAGATATTACAAGCATGATTACAACTCCGTTAGTTCATGTAAAATTCTTGCCAAAACTCATTTGATTTCAGGCGCTGTAACATGGCCTCATGATGCCATGATTGCAAAGTCCGATCGCAACTATCAATGCATCAAAATTTCAATTCCACAAGAATCAATTCGAACACAGAGTGCAATATCAGTTTATGAGAATAGTAAAGTTAATCCCCAAGGGATTAAAGCTTTCATCGACTTTTTGCTAAGCGAAGAAATTCAGGAGCTTCATTACTCATACAATCGCCGAATTTCAACCCTAAAAAATTTGCAAAATAAAGAGCTTGGTGGTATCCAAAAATATATTACCATGCAATCTCCAGAAATGGAAAACATTCCATATGACTCTCTGGATATTATCATTAACGATTTAGAAAATTTCAAATCAAATCTTCTAAGCCTTTCAGAAAAAAATAGAGCTAATGCAAAGTCTTCTGCTCCAAATTGCGAATAACACTTAAAACCAAACTATAAAATTATTAATCGATGAAAAAATATCATTATTTCTGGCAATGATTGCCCTTATGTCTTTTACCGGAAAGCACAATTCAAAATGTAATATGTATATTACCTGGATTGGAGTAATTGATAATGGTGAAGGTGATGATAGTAAAGTACATTCACCAGAAGGCAATTTGCACTTGTTGCTTTTTGATTGTAATGGTAATGAAACATCACATTCCATAATAAAAGGGCCAAGTAAAAACGAGTTTCTTGATGGTGATCAAAGCAATTGTCAAATTTATATCGGAACAGATTGTATTTCATATGTCAAAATATATGAGTCAGACAAAGGAGGAAAATGGCTTGGAAGAGCTCACGATGTATTGTTTGAAGGGATACCGAATAGTCCTGGTATATGGGAATCAAGGAGAACCGCCCAATATGACGCGAGGGTAAATGCTAAAAGGCGAGGTGCGACTGATTGGCTACTTAAAAAAAACATCAGGAATGGAAGAATATTAGAAGGAATTCCAAGTCTATTCTTAGAGGTTAGTTGCTATTAAAATTACAGCAATCCTTTTTTAAGGAATAACGTTTTTACCCACACACCACCACCTCACTCCTGCCGCCACTCACCTTACCCACCCTGATTTGCACCGGAATTCTCTCCGTCATTTCCTGTACGTGCGATATCACTCCCACTTTGCGGCCCTGGTTGTGGAGGCGTTCCAAGGCATCCATGGCTATATTTAAAGTATCGGGATCAAGCGAGCCAAATCCTTCGTCGATAAACAAAGATTCTACCTGCATTTTACTGGAAGAAAGTGAGGCCAGTCCAAGCGCGAGGGCCAATGAGACGAGAAACGATTCGCCGCCGGAAATTGAATTGACAGAGCGCACTTCGTTGCCCATGTCTTTGTCCACTACCTGAAGGCCGAGGCTGCCCGCTATTCGCTGCAACAGGTAGCGGTGGGTGAGCATTTCCAATTGAACGTTGGTGTAGATGAGCAATACGTCCAGCGTATATTCCTGTGCGATTTGTCTGAACTTTTTGCCGTCGGCTGAGCCGATGACGAGGTTGAGTTTTGCCCAATTGTCGAGCACCTTTTCTTTGTTTTCTATCTGTTGGAGCATGGCTCCAGCTCTGGCGCGGTTCTCTGCATCCTGGCGCAAGCGCATGTTGGCTTCGGTGTCTTCGCGCAGGCTTTCTTCCAGGTTATTTTTTGCGGCAAAGTGCAAATCTGTAATTACTTCTTTCGATCGTTCCGACAATTGCTGGTCCTTGTGTTTTTGTAATGAGGCTTGGTTTTCGTTCAGCACAGTTTCGGTCTGAACGATGGCCGTTTTTATGTCGTCAATGAACTTGCGTTCGCTATCGAGCCATGTGGACGGCAACGCCAGCAAGGTTTTGAGCTCGTCAACTTCCATCGCTACCCCATTCGATGTATAATAGTCGATAAGCCATTGGCTGAGTTCGGCAGTAATGAAATGGATGTCGTCCTTCAGGCGTTGAAGTTCCTTTTGTACTTCCTCTGATTGAGCGGTGCCGCGGGTGATTTGGGTGCTTGTACTGTCGAGGGTGGTTTTGTCGCTTTCCTGTTTTTCGCGCGCTTTATCGACCGAAGCTTTCATTTGTAATTCCACCTCTTCAGCGGGCTTTCCTTCAAATATTTTTTGTCGTTCTGCCAACAGCACATCACATTCTTCTTTGAGCACGGAGGCTGACAATGTCTTCTTGTCCACTTCTTCTTTGAGCAACAATTGCTGTTTCTCCAAACCTTCGAGAGTTGCCACCAACACTTCGTCGTCCTTTTGCGATTTTTGAAGCTGAGCGGTTTTATTTTCCCATTCCAGGGCAAACTTTCCCAGGCCCCTTGTGAAAGTCTCTGTGTCGGCCATCCAGGTATCGAACCAATCTGACTTTGTGAAATAGGAATTTAAGTTGGCCTTTGCCGCTGCGAGATGTTCGACGGTCTTTTGGTGTTTTTCTTTGGCCAATGCGAGTCTTTCTTGTTGCGTGGTCAATTCGCGGCGCATATCCTTTAAAAGATCTTCTGCGGCCCGGTGTTCGTCCAACTTTGCATTGTACTGCTTTTTAATTTCTTCCAGTTGTTGTTGCTGTTTCTGGAGAATTTCGAGCTGCTGACCCAACTTTTTTTGTTTCTTCTTTTGCTCTTCCTGTTGTTTGGCCAGCCATTCAGATACTTCCTCCACAGCAAGGTTATCGGCCTCTGCATGTTGCGAAAAACGAATCCAATTTTTCCGATATGTTACAATTTCATTTTCCTTAAGCAGGAGGTCATTCGAAAAATTGGAAATTTCCCTTTCCAGTTGTTCTATTTTTTGTTGAAGGGCCGATTGTGATTTGATGGCGTTGTTGTGTCGCTCCACCTGAATATTATATTCCGCTTCCAGCTCTGCCAATGCGTGGTTCAGGCGGGGATCGTTTCCTGCATAAGGATGTTCGGTGCTGCCGCACACCGGACAGGCCACATTTTCTGTGAGTTGTTCGCGAAGGCTCACCACATCTTTTGCGGCTGACAGCTTTACAATGTCCAGCGAACGTGCTGTGGCATCAAGGGTAGTTTGGCTGGTCTCTGATTCTTTGTTGGCCGCGAGTAAATTCTTTTGGTTGGTCACCAAATCCTTCTGTACTTTCTGCAAAGCCTTCTTGTTGTTTTCCAACGCGCTTGTGGCGTCAAACAAAGATTTCCAATCGGCACCGGCCTGCACCAAAGCCATCAGTGCCCCATCTGCTTCTCCTTTTTCTTTTTGAAGAAGATTGTAATCGTTGGTAGTACCGGCACTTTGTAATTGGGTCTGTTGGCCGAGCAAAGCTTTCAAATCGACTTGTACCACTTCAAATGCCTTTTCCTGTTGGCCCAGCTCCTTTTGTTGCGAAAGAATTGCCTTTTCAATGACGGTCATTTCATTGCGCACCAGTATTTCTTCGTCCCTGAATTTTTGTGCATCCGATAATCCCGCCAGAACCAATTTATGATTCACTGCCAGCGACTCCCTGTTTTTGTGTTCTTCTAAAAACGCTGTGGTGTCGTCAATGGCCTTTTTTAGCACGGCTTTATTCGTCTGCTGCGCTGTGAAATGTTTGTCATGGAGGGCAAGTGCTTCTCTCGCTTGCGACAGTTCCCTGTCTATTAACCCCAGGTTATTGGTGCGCTCCTTCAATTTTACATCCAGCTCTCTGGCTTTATCCAATGATGGTTTGGCGTCTATCTGATCCTTTATGGAGCGATCAAGATTTTCACGGGCTTCCTGAAGTATTTTCTCCTGTGCCACTTTTTGCTCTTGCAGCTTCTGAATATGGGTGTTCAGCTCCAGTTGCAACTTATCCTTCTCTATCTGTTGTTTTTCGCTGGTGGCGAGGTTTTGTATCCACGTACGGGCTGCTTGCGCCAGCTCTACCTGGTGTAGCTTTGATATACGCGGTTGGGCTTCATTTCTGGCAACTTGTGCAGATTCGTAAAACGCATGGGACTGATCGGTCTTTTGCTGAAACGCTTCCAATTGGTCGAACCAGGTTATTTCTTTTGCCAGAGTTTCTTCATTCTTTTTGTGCCCAAGTATAATAGTGGCCAATTCAATTTTTCTCTCGTTAATTAGTTTCAACTCCTCTTCATTGAGTATGGTGAGACCTTCCTTTTGCCCGGTCAGTTTATCGAGTTCTTCTTTCTCTTGTTTGTGTCGATCGAAAATTTTCTTTGAAATATCGGAATATACTTTTGTTCCGGTGAGCTTTTCCAGCAATTCGGATTTTTCGCTGTTGGGTGCTTTCAGAAAGGCCGTAAAGTCACCCTGGGCAAGCAAAACAGCCCTGGTAAACTGATCGAAGGTGAGACCGATTTTCTGCGCCAGGACTGCCAATCGCTCTGCCTTGTTGCCTTGTACATCACTGTCTTTGTCGAGGTTTTTACAAGCAATTTCATAAGGTTGTAAAGCTCCCTCGGCTTTGTTGCGCGCACGTCTTACACTCCAGCGCGAGCGGTACCTGAAGCCATCGACACCCAAAAAATCAACTTCGGCCCAGCCTTCTCCTGAGCCATCGCGCAAAATTCCTCTTGGGTCGCTTTGGGTAATGCTATTTCCAGAAATATCATGGATGTTCTGATTGGGATCGGCCGATTTATTGTACCTGGGAGTTTGGGCATAGAGCGCCAGACACAATGCATCCAATATGGTTGACTTTCCTGCGCCAGTCGGACCGGTTATAGCAAAAATACCCGCTGAATTCAGTGGAGCTGTAGTAAAATCAATAGTGGTTTCGCCTTCGAGCGAAGCCAGATTTTTGATGCGCATTGCTAATATTTTCATGCTTCTTCGGATTGGGCAACCTCAAAGGCAACCTGATTGAACAATTGAAGCATATCATCCGGTGCAGCATTTCCATATTTCGATTCATAGACCTTCGAAAAAATATCCACTGGCTTGAGGTCGTCCAGTTTTTTCGAACTTTCAAGGGCCGATTTTTCGGATATTTCTTCCACTGCCGACTTAAGGTTGATGGTTGCCAGACGGACATACTTGCCCTCCAACGCCTTTTCTACTTTGTGCCGCCGCGATGGATCTGGTCTGTCTTCCAATACGCGCACTTCAAGATAGGGTGCGAGGTCTTTATCGCCAGTTACCTCGGGCAATGCATCGAGTGTCTGCAATACTTCTTCGATAGGAGCATGCACTATTGGAATACTGATGACAGGAATGCACACCGGAATTTCGATAAAACGCATTTCAGAAAGTGTATTGCCTTCCAGGTTAAATACAACTACCTGGTGCTTGTAATTCCTTTCGGAGAATGACATGGGCAATGGGCTTCCGCTGTACCGCACATTTTGCCTTCCTCCTACTGATTGAGCTTTGTGAATATGTCCCAAGGCCACATAAGCCAGTTCGTTCGAAAAAGCAGAAACCGGAATTCCTTCCACGCCGCCCATTATTTGACGCTCCATGCGGTCCATATCGGTTATTTCAGCCTGTTGCACATGCAAATGCCCCATGGCAATAATGCCCTGATAATCAGATTTTCTGGCCATTGCCTCTTTTGTGACCAGGTCGTACAATGCCGCTACACCATCGATATAGGCATTTACATTGCTTTCCATAGAAGGATAATCGCCAATGCGCAGAAAAGGAATGGCCACACAGAAAGCCTTTACTTCGCCTTGTTTATCTTTTAAAGGAATAATAAGTTTATCGCAATCAATTTCTTTCTCTGCAGTTTTTTCCACATAACCAACCAAATGAATATTGGAAGACTCCAGCAACGGCTTGGGCGTTTCGATACGCGCAGGCGAATCGTGGTTTCCCGCAATGACCACAATCTGAAGCGCAGGGTTCAACGTGACAGCCCTATTCAAAAAAGTATAGAACTGTCTGATGGTCGCCGCCGCCGGATTGGAGATGTCGAATATGTCGCCACTGATGAGCAAAACATCGGTTTCTTCTTTCTCCAGGGTTTCCAACAGCCACTTCAAAAAGAACTCGTGCTCTTTGAATCGGTCGTAGCGCTGGAACATTTGTCCCATGTGCCAGTCGGCGGTGTGGAGGATTTTTAGCATGGGTGGTGGTGAGTGGAGCAATAGTGAAAAGACTTCAAATTCAGATAACCCAAAGTGAGTGTTGGGCTAATGAAGAGCGAGCTGCACCTCATTACTCTCATGAGAATTCGTTCAAAAAAGGAATGATTAGTGAGACACCTTTCTTTAGTTTTCATATAAAAAAATCCTTGTATCGCTGGTTGAAATATGGATTGCAAGTATATGGATGTTGGATGGGATGGACAAGGGGTGTGGAGAAGTTGTATTCTTTATTTAACTGCAAATTATACTAATTTCATTTCTACATCACGTCAACAACTGTCTGTACTGTGATTGATGTGATTTTTTTGATTGACATGATTACGAGGGCCGGTTAATATTTTCTCCAATCACATAATCATAGCAATCACAAAAATCACAGTGCAGACAACTGCCTCCATCAAATTACCAATTGTCTGCACTGTGATTGATATGATTTTTTTGATTGATATGATTAGGATGGTCTGTTAATCTACTTTCCAATCACATAATCACATCAATCACAAAAATAACAGTAAAGACAATTGCCTCCATCAAATTACCAATTGTCTGCACTGTGATTGATATGATTTTTTTGATTGACATGATTACTTTGGATTCTCCAATCATATAATCATAAGAATCAAAAAAATCACGGTACAGACAGTTTGACTACTCTGATTTAGTGATTTTTTTCTGACTATTAGGCTGCAATGATTCTGAGGGTTTAAATTTTTTGTTGGTAAACCGTTTAAAAGTCAAACTCATTTGGCCAAAGTTAATCAACAAACCGACTTCCAGATTATAGGCTTCTAAATAATTAATGGCCTGCGCGAAGTGAACATCTTCTAACTTGGTAACAGCTTTTATTTCAACCGAAATTATATCCTGAACCAAAAAATCCACCCTGCGCGTGCCGATTTTAATGTCCCGGTAATGAATAAACATCTCAAATTCCCGATCAAAAGAAATACCTTCACGACGCATCTCAATTGCCAAAGCCCGCTGATAAATAACCTCCTGAAAACCATTACCCAAGGTTTTGTGCACGGTCATAGCACAACCAATAATCTGGGAAGTCAATTCGGAGTATTTATATTTTTCGTTTATCATGTTATTATGTTTTTTTTGTTATAATACCAACTGTCTGCACTGTGATTGATATGATTAGGATGGTCTGTTAATCTACTTTCCAATCACATAATCACAAAAATCACAGTGCAGACAATTGCCTCCATCAAATTACCAATTGTCTGCACTGTGATTGATATGATTTTTTTGATTATCATGATTACCATCGTTTATTAATATTCTCTACAATCACATAATCACACGAATCAAACAAATCACAGTGCAGACAACTGCCTCAATCAAATTACCATCTGTCTGCACTTTGATTGATATGATTAGGATGGTCTATTAATCTACTTTCCAATCACACGAATCAAACAAATCACAGTGCAGACAACTGCCTCAATCAAATTACCAACTGTCTGTACTGTGATTGATATGATTTTTTTGATTGATATGATTAGTATGGTCTGTTAATCTACTTTCCAATCACGTAATCACATTAATCACAAAAATCACAGTTCAGACAACTGCCTCAATCAAAGTACCACTGTATGTAGTGTGATTGGTGTGATTTTTTTGATTGCCATGATTTCAAGGGCCCGTTAACTTCCTCTACAATCACATAATCACACGAATCAAACAAATCACAGTTAAGACAACTGCCTCAATCAAATTACCAATTGTCTGTACTGTGATTGACATGATTTTTTTGATTGCCATGATTTCAAGGGCCCGTTAACTTCCTATACAATCACATAATCACACGAATCACAAAAATCACAGTGCAGACAACTGCCTCCATCAAATTACCAACTGTCTGCACTGTGATTGATATGATTAGGATGGTCTGTTAATCTACTTTCCAATCATATAATCACATAATCACAAAAATCACCGTACAGACAGCCGCTGTATTGCATACCACTCATCATAAGGCATTGAGGTAAGATGCCAGCCCCCGCATTTTTTGCATTCATAACTCCTTGATGGCTTTTTTCCTTCTTGCACTAATTGTTGGATTCTTCGGATTTCGTACTTCGCATCCTTTTGCGAAATGAATATTATTTTGTCGGTATCCGGACATACAAGTTGAACTATTACTCCCGACATTTTAAACTTTAGTTCCAATGGCGGTGCTTGTATTTTGCCGTCCCTTCTGGCTTTCAGCTTGTCCATGTTTTCTTTAATGTACTTCACCAAATTCTGATCAGTACATTTCCTTTCGGACAATCGTATCAGATAGTCTGCAGGCACCCTGCAAAGCTTCATAAACTGATACTCACCCCATGTGAGTAATGTATTGTCGGTATACATCAGTAGTCATTTTAATTTGTACTTCGCAGCCCTACTAAAGAATTTTTTACATGGTTCATGCACTCTGTTAACACGCTGTAATACTTGTTATGTTTATCCATTAAAGCCATGTATAATTTCATTAACTATAAAGGGCAAAAAGGCTTGTGTTACTTTATAATTCATTCTGTCATTCGTTACCAAAACTATTGACCGGCATTTCTTTTTCTTTCAGACTTCTTATAATTCGTAAGATTCGCACAAAATCTATTCGGCACCTTTTTTTATATACCAATGAAGAAATTGCAATTCGGAAACCCCGCATGTGCTCGGAGATGCCCGTTGCAGCAGACAAAAGCCGGGGTTGAAGAAAATATTAATGACATTCGCCTTTTCTCTTGATTACTAAACAAAACAGCATGGCAGGCTTTTGAGGGATTTTTGTTTGAGAAGGCCAATATTTCACATAAAGCAGGGTGGAAAAGATGTAATCAAGGGTTCTGTTCGGCACGTCAATGATAGAGCAATATCTACCCACATCCGACAAAACGGCGTACTAAAAATTGACGTAGAATCCACATAATTCTACTGGTTCAACCATCAAGTTATCAAAAAAAAGGCTCATTTTGGTGATAAATTGAGCAATATAATCCTGTCCTTTTACCCAATCTTTGCTGCCGATTGCACCTTATGAACTTAATAGATTTTCCCTTCGCAGCGTTCCAGAAAAAACTGGATCAAAACACCAGATCCAAAGGTCTTAGAATTGTCAGAGAATTTGAAGGTGAAATTACCTTTAAAACGGGTAAGAAAGACACTATTGATTACACCGTTCCCAGCGAATCGGGAGATAATTCCTACAAGGTCCAATTTCTGTTGAAAAAGGATAGTCCGGAGGCAAGTTGCACTTGTCCTGCCTACCGCCATGGCTATTGCAAACACATTGCTGCGGCTGTGAGTAGTGCTCTTGCCACCATAAAAATTCCCGACAAGCAGGCCAGGTCAACATTGGACCAGAGAGCAAAGGAAAAGAATGCAGCCCCAAATGTTCAGTTACCTAAAATTCCAGTTCCCATTGCTTCATCTGTAGGAAGTATAATAATCGAATCAGACAGAAATGACATTCTGACCAAATTGTGCAATCCTAATACTACCCGGCCAAAAGGATACAAAGAAGTACAGTTTCAATTTAGTGATAAACTACCAAGAGGTTTCAAAGGTGGATTAGGTGGAAATTTTGCATCGTCGATTATGTATCTGGGCAACAACCAATTCGAACTGGCATGCAACTGCAAAATGAAACAGCCATGCACGCATATCAAATCACTTGCTCTTAATATTGGTTGGGACATTGGAGCAAGTATCTTTGCCATCTTTCTTTCAGAGGAAGAAAAACAAAAATACCTGGATGGTTTTGGATTGAAAGTCTCGGATCCTGAGTCGGTCAAATTTTATACAACACTGGATGGCACCGGACGAGTACAACTGGTGCCTCCGGATCATTATTTGAGCGAAAGTGGAATCGGTGAACTCACTGGCACGCTTCAAAAATCTGTGGTGAATACAATGGATGAGGATTACGGATTGAATCCCATTGTAGTGATACGCACTTCCAAGGGAAAAATTGCTGAGCAATTGGGTTTTGAGATAGGATTGGTCAAGTCGCAAATCAATGTCAAAAAGGGCACAAGTACAAGTAAAGTAGTTGACCTGAATTCAATTGCTGCTGATGATTTAATGGAGTACACTACGAGTCAGTTCAGACAATCCATTACAGATTTCAAACTCGAGGCCATCAGGAATTGGCTCAAAAGTAAAAAATTCTACAATCCATATTATTCGTTTGGAAAATATGATCTTCAGATAGAAAAAATCCATTATCCTGCATTGATTCAAAGAATGCACTATCTGATGAAGGGCTTGTGGCCTGAAATCGTGAAAACCGGATTGATAGTAGTTGAAAGTAGCGATGAAGCCGACAAACTCCAATTGAAGGAATACTTGCCGCAAAGAGCGAAAATCAAAGCTGTAGGCAATATAGAAGAATTGAGTCACTTTTACAAATTGACCGTTAAGTGGTTTGTGCAGAATAATGAAGAAGAGGAAATAGAATTGTCAGGTGCTATTTTCTTCAAGCCTTTCTTCATCGTTTTACACAATCATATGTTTCTGTTGGAAAACCCAAAAATGCTGGATCTATTGAACAAGATGACAGACTCCTCTCTTGTTATCAGTAAAAATTACAAACAGGATTTTGTGCTCAAACTTCTTCCGGAACTTACCCGTTTGATGGACATAGAAGTACCTGACTCACTTCAGGTGGTTACCAGAGATATTGAATTTATTCCTCACGTCATGGTAAGCGAACTCGATGAAAATTATATCCTTATCGCATCAGAATTTAAATATGGCGAAGCTATTGTGACGCTTGATGACAAAAATTCTTCGATTTCTTTTATTGATGATGATGGATCTACTGTATTGGTCAACAGGAATAAGGCCGGTGAAAAGGCATTTCACGATTCACTTATACCCTATCATCCTAATTTTATAAAACAAGGCACGCGCACTTCCTATTACCTTTCATTTGCTGATGCTAAAAAGAAAAACTGGTTTGCAGGTTTTATCAACCAGATGTCGGAGCGAAATATAACAGTGCTGGGTATTGACAAACTCAAACACTTGCGCTACAGCCCATTTAAACCTGAGATGAAAATTCAGGCAAGCTCCAGTATCGATTGGTTCGACTTGAAAATGGAAGTATGGTTCGGGGAGGAAAGAATATCATTGGACAGGGTTAGAAAAGTTTTGCAGCAAAATCAGCACATCATTATACTGAATGATGGCAGTATGGGTATTTTACCCGAAGAATGGATCAGTAAGTACGAAATGTTGTTCAAACTCAGCACGGGCAGCGACAAAGAAAAGTTGCAGATCAGTAAGCACCACTTCTCTTCGCTTGATTCCATAATGGATAATCTGGATAGCGAAGATATTAAAGAGGAAATACGTTCGAGGAAAGATCAGATTTACAACGCACAAAACATCATTACCAAAAAAGTCAGTTCAAAAATAAAGGCCGATTTAAGACCTTACCAGGTCTTGGGTTACCAATGGATGCAATTGCTGGATGAGATGAAATTTGGTGGCTGCCTGGCCGATGATATGGGCCTTGGAAAAACCTTGCAAACCATTTCATTTATCCAATTTATCAAGGAAAAATACAAAGGTCAAACCTCATTGGTGATTTGTCCGGTGAGTTTGATTTTCAACTGGCAAAATGAACTCGAAAAGTTCGCACCCACCATCAAGTATAAGATTCATTACGGCCTGGACAGGAATTTCACCAAAGACGACTTTGCCAAATACGATCTGGTGCTTACCTCCTACTCTCTGGTTCGCAATGATGTGGAAGAATTCAGCAAATACTTCTGGCAATATATCATATTGGACGAAAGTCAGGCGATAAAAAATCCGGAATCACAAACAGCCAAATCCTTGATGCTGCTAAAGAGCCACAATAGAATTGCGTTGAGCGGAACCCCTGTACAAAACAATACCTTCGACCTTTATTCGCAATTCAATTTTCTCAATCCCGGATTACTGGGCAACAAAGCATTTTTCAAAGAGGAATTTGCCAATGCTATTGACAAGAAGCAGAATGAAGAAAAGACACTTCAATTGAGAAAGATAGTCTATCCTTTTATGCTA
Organism: Flavobacteriales bacterium; assembly: GCA_031378885.1. GTDB lineage: Bacteria > Bacteroidota > Bacteroidia > Flavobacteriales_D > Sanyastnellaceae > JANNEQ01. The sequence continues at coordinate 12,157 of JANNEQ010000008.1, read as the reverse complement.
AGGCGCACCAAAGAACAAGTAGCGCCCGATTTGCCCGAAAAAATGGAGTCCATTATCTGGTGCGAAATGGAAGCCGATCAGAGAAAGGTGTATAATGAGTACAAAAAATTCTATCGGGATTCTTTGCTCGATCGGATAGAAAGCGAAGGTATCGAGCGCGCCGGGATTTACATTCTTGAGGGCCTTCTCAGGCTGAGGCAAATTTGCGATAGTCCCAAATTACTCAAGAAAAAGGAATTCAATAAGATCAGTAGCACCAAACTCGATGAATTGCTTCGCGAAATAGAAGATAATATCGGCAACCACAAGATGCTTGTTTTTTCGCAGTTTACCGAAATGTTGGGCCTTATTGAAGACGAATTTAAAAAGAAAAAGATAAGGTATGCTTATCTGGATGGCTCAACTAAACAAACCGACAGACAAAAAGCCGTGGAAGAATTTCAGCAGGAAGAAGATTGCCGTATATTTCTGATTTCATTAAAAGCCGGAGGTGTCGGGCTCAATCTAACTGCAGCAGATTATGTATTTCTGATTGATCCCTGGTGGAATCCAGCGGCAGAACAACAAGCCATCGACCGAACGCATCGCATTGGGCAAACAAAAAAAATCATAGCTTACAAAATGATTTGCAAGGATTCAGTAGAAGAAAAAATCCTGGCCTTACAAAACAACAAAAAGAAAATGGCCGGCGAATTAATTGGCGAAGACCAGGCAGTAATGAAGAAGTTGAAGAAGGAAGATATTGAGTATTTGTTTTCGTAATGATTAATGACCAATTGTCAAGGTTCAATTACATTTTTTCTTACCAGCTCGCTTCCTCCTTCCCTTACATACTTATTTTTTTACCACATAAAAAAGTTAGAAAGTAAGAGCACTGAAAAAAAACGACAAGGTATTCTTACTTTCTAATGTGTTTATTTTTTTTACCACTTAAGAAATTTAGAAAGTAAGAGCACGAAGAAAAAAAGGATATTGTACTCTTACTTTTTTACATTCTTCGTGTCTTATGTGTTTGTTTTTTTTATCAAGTAAGATTGAACACAGATCATTCAGGTTGTTCAATTGCATTAGATTTTGCGATAAGATAGTTCGATATCCACCGGAGAATTGCACAATAATGCACTTGCAACTTTGTTCTGCAAAAAACTATAGCAGCATAAAGATGTAACGATCCAATGAAAATTTATTATTATTCCCTACTTATACAATTACTTATTCTATCCGCATGCGGAGAGGATCAACAAGCCAAAAGCACAGGATTTCAGCGGGATTTTCCAGTTGTGATTGATACTTTTGGAATCACCAATCCGAATTATTCTGGCTCAGATAAAATGCCCGCCTGCCTGAGCAGTTCTTTATACATTCCATTTTACCTCGGAGAGCCGCATGATACCATTTTTCTATACCCCAACTATCCAGGCTGGATTTCTCAGGAAATTTCAGAGGTAACGCAATTCAATAGAACAAATCCCTTTGCCGGATATTATACTACACAGCCGAATGAATCGAAATTCAATTATGCAGAAGAAACTTGTCTGGAAATCAGGGTGGATACTTCCCTAATAGTGGCTGATTCATATCCTGTATTTCTATACAACCGAAATAAGGATACGATTTCGATAGACATAGGGTATTGTATCCCCCTTTTTATGGAAGCATTGGATTCCAGTGGTCATTGGAAACCAATACAGGAGCGATTCGTTTACTTCTGTGGAATTGGTTTGTGTCCATTCATTCTGCCTCCACAGGAAATCGCAGTTACCCTCGCCCCCATTTTCAAAGGAAATTACCAAACGCAATTGAGATTAACCCTTGGCATCAACCACTCTTCGCCTTTTCACGGTTCTATCAACTATAGCCAATTTGAACCATGTCACTGCAACGATTGAATTGGAGACACCAAAAATTGATTACATTTGGGTGAAACATTCTTCAAAGATGAAAGCACTCTGCTCAATCCTTATTTGTTTTTTAGTCAGTTCATGTGCCACAATGATGAACAGCAAATCGGTTGATATATATGTCGACTCTGAGGCTGACCCGGTAAAATTCAAACTTTCTACCGACACCACCACCTGGCACGAAACCCCTGTTCTACTTTCTGTAGAACGCGCAAAAAAGGATATCGAACTTACTGTATTGCAAGACAGCACTGAAAAAACTATTGTTGTTAAACACCATTTAAGCCCAGCCTTTTCATTTGGAAATGTTTTTATACCCATCCTTTATATTGGCTACGCTGTCGACCTGAGCAATAACAATCGATTCACTTATCCTACGCATATAACCCTGCGCAAAAGTGATAAACCCAAATTAGGCTTGATTCCCGCATCAAAGCAAAGAAAAAATGATAGGGGTGATTTATTAATGCGATTTTCTTACGATATAGGTCAACAAAACAAGAATTTCAATTATTCCGGAGAAGAAAATCTTTCCTCGGTTCTGGGAATGTCATTTGGAATCGGGTATTATCCATGGAAAAGGCTCTGTCTTACACTCAACGGCGGTGGAGTCTATATACCAGGAGGTTTTCTGGATCGTTTATCTGGAGGACCCGTTGTATATTCTAAAACAGGTTGGCTAAGCCTGCAATTAGGTACTGATCTTTCAATATTTCATTTCGATCTGGGCGTACAATATAATGGCAGTAACTTAGATAAATTAGTTCGATACGAAAATTCATCAGGAGTTAAAAGATGGGTCACTACTCACGAAGAAAGCCACCACAATTTTGGTCTGGCATGTTCTGCCTACCTCAAATTTTTCGGGAATCTCCATATAGGTGTTGACTATTTACCCACATTGTTTGTTGTGAATAACGGACATTTCAATTCGCGTTATTCCGAATTGATATTGCTTAAAGTGGGTTTTACAAAATCAATACCGGGTAAAAATTGAGCCGCAGGAAAATATCCGTTTTAGTGGTTTAGATTGGAGTCTTGTCGTTTTCATTGAGTTTAAAGGGAATCATAACTTCGCTTCGCGCGCAATTGTCAAGTTGGATAAAGCTTTGCCATTCTTACTTTTTCAATAGATTGGAAAAGACTCCTTATAAAACGTACGTATTTTTTCAATTGTCTCGAGCTTCACATTCATAGCCGAACAACAAACTCTTTTTATGCTGAGGATTCTGGGTTTGGTTAAAGCGTGGAAGAATCTCTGTATTATTGTACAAACAAACTATCCTATACATGACAGAAAACCGAATATCTCCAGAGATAAAATATAAACTGATAGCAGATCAGGTTATAGCGGCATTAAAAGGTGATAGAAAGCCCGTACCTGGAATCCGCTTCCCCGAACAAAATCAATTGGTTATTCAAACTGCGCTCAAGTTTCCAATGATCATTTTTGAAAATGCGGAGATAGATAGTTTGTTTCTATCTCAAATTGAAATGCCAGAAGAATGTAATATAGTTATGGAACAATGCCAGTTGGGTTTTGTGAAAATACATAAGAGTAAATTTAGGGATATTAATTTCAAAAGCTGTATACTCAGAGATTTAGATATTGATGATGACAATTCAACTGACAAAATCTCCATTGAAGAAAGTCGAATTATAGATGGTATTGTGATTCGGAATAAGAATAATATTGCTGGTCTGGATATTTGTAAAAATAGTCAAATAGGAGGTATCGAAATCAGTAATAGTTCGACTGGGAATATAACTATAAATGATTTCAGCTCCGCTGGTACATTGCTTATTGGTGAACAAAGTAAAATCGGTAATATAACAATAGCCGAAAACTGCGTCACAGGCGACTTCAGTTGTGAAAGCAGTACTTTAGAAAGTATTTCTATTCAAAATAACACGAAATCGGGAATACTCAAAATCAAAAATAACAGCGTTGTTGGAGAAATAAAATTCAATAATGCAGTTATTGGCGATATTTTTATTATGAATTCGTTTTCGTCGGCAATAGAGTTTCAACATTGCGAGAACCTTCCCAAGCTCTCGATAACAGGCAGCAGAACAGGCCCACTCTATATTTCGGATACAGATATCACCTCAGTTTATATAAACCGTTTTTCGAATAAAATTATGCTGAGTAAATGGAGCGTAGCCTCAATGCGTATTGTATATAGTGAAATACCATCCTTACGCACCACAGGTCTTGCCTCAGGAGAAGTGTTTATCAGCGATACAAAAATCGACCACCTCGATCTGAGTGCTACCAATATAAGCGCATCATGCAGCTTGACTCTTGCGCGTTGTGCCGTTTATGCCGTACAATTCGAATATGCCAATGTTTTGGGACCGCTTTTCCTGCGAAAGCTTGACGCTTTGACAGAGATATTACCCTTCAACGAGCAAACTGATTCTATTCCTTCTGTCTATAACACAAGGATCTACGAAAACGAAGATATCAAACTTAAAATAAAACAATTATTGGATGAATGGCGTTTCGACCACGAGCACCATAAAGAACATATAAGGGGCATTTTCCCTAAACCTACTTTCCGTCTGGTACATAGCAGTCTTGGCAAAGCCGAATTGAGTGAATGCAACTTCGGAGGTTTTACTTTCCAATACTACAATTCGAAACTGTTGGATTGTTTTATTACAGGTACTGAATTGCCCAATGCCAAAGATGTGCTGGTTCACAATGGAAAAGAACAATTGACCAATCCCTCATGGCAATGGCACAGACAACGCATGTTTTTCTTCAACCAAATCAAACGTGCCTACGAAAACATTGGTGACAGTGTTGCTGCGGGTCAGCAACATGCACTGGCCATGAACGAGCAAAAGCACGTTTTGGAAAACACTGAAAGCAAAACACCTGGCGAACAACGAAAACTTCGTTTCGATAAATTCACATTCACTTTGAACTCTATCAGCAATCACCACGGTGAAAACTGGTGGCGGGCTTTGTGGTTAACAGTGGTATGTGGGTCAATGATCTTTGTGTTTTACCTATCTCACCTATGGCTGCGGCAATCCTTATACTTTGGCAAAACGGAAAACTATGCGAACAGCTTATGGAACAATGCCCGCCATATATCAGAGTGGTTCCTCCTCACCCATCGTTTCGACTTTATCACTAACGATGTGGGCGGCTGGGGGAAATTTTGGGATTTCTTTGGGCGTATTGTGATTGGCTTCGGCATCTACCAATTTATCGCTGCATTTCGCAGACACGGCAAAAAGGCGATTTAATTTTCAACCAATCAAGACTCTAATTGCCTTGCTTTCCCGTTGCCCAAATTGTTTTAATACCTCCGACTCAGCACACAGGGGCATAATTCTAAAACCTGAACCTCAAAAATCCTGTAGCCACTGATATTGTTGGCTGTGTCTTAGAAAAGAAAGTCACCAGATCCCTTGAGGCAATACCACATTCGTAAGTGCCTTTTCCAATTGTAAAGTACACACCTACCGGAATTTTCAGGTCGTAATTGCCACCCTGTACAAGACCTGCCTGCAGGTGAACCCATTTGACCGGTGAGAACTCACCACCCAAAGCAATTACAGCCCTGTCAATATTGCCCGCTTCGCTGTTCATGGGAGTGATGATATCCACTCCAACGCGCAATTTCGGTGACGGAGCATAACCAACTCCCAATCTTATAGTTGCAGGCAATTTGGTGGTAAGGCTTTGAGCCCCTTCCCAGGCGAGTAATCCATCCGATCCATTAAATTGCTGCGCCTGCTCCAGAAAGTTAGTGCTCTCTATTCCCTTGCCTTCCAGTTGAGTTAAATTAATATCGCGTAATTTATAGACGTTGCCATCCCAGGTAATTGATCCGATATCTGTAACCGCAGCGCTAATTGTGAGCTTTTGTTTGAGAATAAAAGTAGCGCCAATATCAACACCGAATCCTCTTCCAACAGGACTAAACTTAGGGGCATCCAGATCCAGCGTAGAGGGATTCGTATTGGCAATATTGCCATAATCCACTTTGAATACAGGCGACAATGCACTAAAAGCAGAAACACCTTCCCTTTCGCCGTCCACGATCAAAATTCCCTGGCCGATAAGTAATTTTGCGCCGATACCGGCATGCAATTCCCAGGTATCATTACCGAGTATTTTTTTGCCCCAACCGAGGTTGAACTCGCGCATCCAGCTAAAACGCAGCGAAGATCCCTGGAGAAGTTGCGACAAGGTTTGTGCCTGCGACAAGGTTGTAAAACCTCCCACAACATTCGAATATGTATTCGGATCGAGGTTATTCGAGTTAGAAATGGTATCCAGATTTCCATTGCCCAGATCAACTACAAGCGAGTCAAAATAGGGAGCAGTAGCTCCAAGCCACAACAACTGCGAGACTTCAGTTCCCAGCGACGAATAAAAATCAAAACGATCCTTGGTGCTAAATGCGTATGTACCAAGCGATTTGGTCCTTACAGAAATACCGAAACTCATCGCGTCCACATCCATAGCGTTTCTGCTGTTGCTGAATTGTACGGCATACTCAAGTTTTTGCTGTTGGGTAAGTTTTGCCGCATCCTCGCCAAAAATATTTTGTCTTATTTCCTTCTTGCCCAGCGCTTCAGCGTAAAGGGAGGCCGCAATTTCAGCAAAGCCAAGTGTTACGGTCTTTTCGTAGTTTGGCATCAAATCCAGATTGGCAGGGTTGATTCCCAGGGTTTGATAGTCCCTCGCAAAGGGGGTCGAAACTCCCATACCTGTAAGGGTGAATGCCGAACCTTCCGTCTGAGCATGAAGCACAGATAAGCCTGAACACAGTAAGGACAATAAAAGTAAAGATTTGGTGCGCATGGTTAAGCGATTTAGTAGATGCGAATGTAAGTCATAAATTACTATTCCGGATTGTACTGATATTATTCATCAGGGAAATTAAAGCTTGCAATAAAACTACATAATTAAGTCAGGTCAATCACTAAATCAAGTGAAAAATTTAGTTTCAGGACAAGTAGGTACAAATAGGAAAGGATTGACAATTCACGTTATTCATTAGTAGATTGATGATCGATCAAATGCAAAACAATCCTTCTCAGTAAACATACTACCGCAGGCAACACTTCTTATAAATCACCTCACAACCTCCGAATACAAAAACCTGTTCTGCAAACTCCCGAAAGGTCTGTAAATATAATAAACCAGGCCATTCCTCACTCTCACGTTGGTGGCAAAACTGTAGCTCAGTTTCATGCTCCGCAATATTTCTCCCGAATCCAGATTAATTTCCTTGATAAAAGTACTTCCACCCTGAGTAGATGTAGTGGTGTAAATTCTTTGCTCAACTTCATCCAGAATAAGACTTTCATCCCATTTTTCGGGTCTTTTGCTTTTGTGGTATTGAAAATTCAGGTTATCAATAGGCGAACCTTCGGTTGTATAACGGTAGAGAATTCCGTGGTGGTGATCAAAAAGATGGAGCGTATCGTTGCACACAAATAATGGAGCATTGATTTCTTCAAAATATTGTGTGTACTGAAATCCCGCCATATAAGCTGCCACAATTTCTTTATCCACACCGGTATCCAGTTCCACCTGATAGGCCAGCATTTTTTCGTGCGGAGGCAGGTATTTAAATTCACTGCGCATAAGCTCCATGGTCAATTCATCTTCAATGTGCCGGATCAGCTTATCGCTAGAATCGCGTTGGTCATATACCACATAATCCAGCGCAGGGTAATCATCGCGAAAACTGGTCAGATACAATTTCGACCCAAGGCTATCCACAAGGGGAAGTACATTGTCTGCAAAAAAATCAAAGCTGACAGGTTCTGCAAAAATTTCGTCCTCCGCTATGGTCACATGGTAGATTTTTTCCCGGCACTTTAAGAAAGTGTCACCCATAAGGTTCTGGTAGAACCCAATCACCAGATCCTGAATGTACAATCTGTTCAATTCCTTTCCATTTTCATCGATCAGAATAAGCCGGCCTTCACTGTACAGGGTTATTTTCTGTTCCTCCTGCCTTTTCCAGCGTTGTTCGTGGTCATAAGTAAGCAAAAGAATTTTTTCTTCCAGAAAAACAAAGTCAGCCACATTAATCTCCTCACTTCCCCAGACAACATTGGGCTCACCGTTGATGGAAACCTGTGGCAATTCATTGACCTCCGCCACCATTTCGAAAACTTCATACAGCCCTTGCAAGTTGCCCGTAATGTGTACAACTCTTGCAATGCTGGTATAAGGAAAGCGCTGACAGAGAATGGTTATTTCTTCGTCGTCCATTACCTTATCAAGCACCAACTTAAACAACCCATTTTTATCTGAAAAAGCCTGTCCGGGATGACCATCCACTTTGATCATTGCATCATCCAGCGGAACTTGCTTTTCAGCATCTATTACTTTGCCTCTGAGCTCAATAGTCCTTTGAGCCGCGGCTATAGCCGGCAAAAAAACAATGCAGAACCATATGAGCAGTCTAAAATGCATAGCGATCTATTGAGAGCATAAGTTTACGCACAATTCGTCAATTGCAGATACAAATATTGACCGAATAATCACGCGTCCAAAGAACCAATTGGCTCAAACTGAAAAACCTGTCTGGGTTCGGTAACTGTTCTTTTTTCCAAATAAATCTTAACGCCGAACGAAGTTATGTAAAGAATTACTAGATTCGTCCGACCAATTAACCAAATAAATCTATGAGAAGACCTACAATGGTGTTTATGGCTTGTGCCATTTTAATTTCACCTTTTCTGCACGCAACCGGAAAAAATTCAAGTTCCTTTCCTAAGAAAAAGGATCCTCCTGCAGAAGTAAAAAAAGAGGACGACAAATTCAATGAGATTACCAAAAAATGCATAAAGTCTGAAGGGCTCATTACTATCTGGCGTGACACTACCAGTGGTAAATCTTATATTGAATTGAAAGAAGACCAACTGGGCAAAGAGTATATCTACTTCAACCACATTGCAGACGCACCAGTTGAAGCAGGCTATTTCAGAGGCTCTTACGGCGATAGCAAAATCATTAAATTCAGAAAGGCTTACGATAAAATTGACATCATACAAGAAAACACTAATTTTTACTATGATTCGAATAGCGAATTGAGCAAAGCGGCCAATGCGAATATCAACGACCCAATTCTCGCAAGCGAAAAAATAGAAGCCACAAGCAAAGACAAAAAGTCCATGCTGATTGATGGCGATGCGGTGTTTCTTTCGGAAAAATTTCAAATGATCAAATTTCCTTCGCCTCCCGGATTTCCGCCGGGCGTATTGGGAGGTTTGAGCAGCAGCAAAACCAAGCTGGACAAAATAAACAACTACCCGCAAAACACTGAAGTGGTGGTAAATTATGTCTATGAAAACTCAGCGCCAATGTTCTACACTGAAGCATTGGCTGATCCGCGCAACATTACCATTTCCTACCAGCACACTATTCTTGAAGTTCCCAAAAATGACTTTCAACCCAGGGCCGACGATCCAAGAGTGGGCTATTTTTCTACCCAGATCGAAGACATGACAAGCTTCTCTTCTACTCCCTGGAAAGATTATATTCATCGATGGAATCTGGTGAAAAAAGATCCTTCAGCCAAGCTCTCTGATCCGGTTGAGCCGATCACTTTCTGGATCGAAAACACCACACCCAAAGACCTTCGCCCTATAATCAAAGAAGCCTGCGAGCGCTGGAATCAGGCATTTGCCGGGGCAGGATTTTCTAATGCTGTAGTCTGTAAAGAACAGCCTGATGATGCCACATGGGATGCCGGTGATATCCGCTACAATGTGTTGCGCTGGACCAGTTCACCACTGCCACCTTTTGGTGGTTATGGGCCAAGTTTTGTCAATCCGCGCACTGGTCAGATTCTTGGAGCAGACATCATGCTTGAGTTTGTTGCCATTGTAAACAGAGTGAATGCAGAGAAAATTTTCAAGAGTGTCGGTTATCTGAAAGATGATGAACTTCAGTTGCCCGAAGGTGTGCACAACCGCAATCCATTCTTGTGTTCAGCCTCTGCGCAAAGCAACCACAACATGGTTTTTGGTTCCACTGCTGCTGCAGTGCTCGGTGTAGACAAAGCTGTAGAAAAAGAAATTGTAAAGCAACTTCTTTACAGATTGGTATTGCATGAAGTTGGTCACACTTTGGGACTAACGCACAACATGCGCGCAAGTACCATGAGTTCATTGGCCGATGCAAAAAATCCGGTGAAGGTAGAAAAAGATGGATTGGCCAACAGCGTAATGGAATACCCGGCTTTCAATTATCAGCTCAAACCGAGCGACCAGACTTTGTATTGCGATACGAAGCCCGGACCTTATGACATGTGGGTAATTGATTATGGTTACAGTCAGCCATTGAGCGATCCAATGGCAGAACAATTGCGTCTGAAGAAAATTACAGACATGAGCACCAATCCAATACTCATGTATGGTAATGATGCCGACGACATGCGTTCAAGCGGTCGCGGAATCGATCCCGATGTAAATATTTACGACCTCACCAATGACCCTGTAGGCTATGCTGCCGAAAGATGCGATCTGGTGAATACTATACTTCCTGGTATTAAAGATAAGTTCAGCAAGAACGACCAGAGCTACCAGGAACTTCTGCAGGCTTATTTTATTACTACAGGCGAATATGCCAATCAGATTCGCGTAATGACCCGCCAGATCGGTGGAGTGCATTACAACAGAAGCTACCCCGGCCAGCGTGCGCTTGTAAAACCATTGGAGCCGGTTGCAGAAGACAAACAAAAAGCAGCGATGAAAGCATTGGCCAAATACGCCTTCTCTCCTGCCGCATTTGATGCAGCCAATGGAGTGTACAATTATTTACTCGAGCAACGAAGAGGATTTAATCACTTCGGAGAAAACGAAGACCCCAATATCCACGAGCGCGTTTTGTCCATGCAAAAAGAATGTCTCAATCACTTGCTGCACGAAAAAGTTTTGTTGAGAATTACAGACAGCAAGATCTATGGCAATACTTATACTTTGGATGAAGTGATGATGGATCTTACGAATAGTATATTCCAGGATGATTTGAAATCTGCCGTAAATACTTTCCGCCAGAATTTGCAAATCGAATATGTAAATCGTTTGGTGAAAATACTGGACCCAAAAGGATTTTACGACAATGTAAGCAAGTCAATGGCTTTGAGCGAACTCAAAAGAATCGACCAGATGATGGCCACTGCTACCTCAGCCGATGCACTCACCAAAGCCCACAGAGAGCATTGCAGAATGATCGTGAAAAAAGCAATGGAGACCAAATAGTACCGAATCACAGGAATCGCGTATTCCAGAATTCATAAGTGAAAAGTCCGCAATCCAAAAAGATTGCGGTCTTTTCTTTTGGGACAAGGATAAGAACCACAAATTCTTATCTGTCTAAACTAATTTTATTTACCAAAAATGTCCAAAGACGTCGTTTACGCAAAGCAATAGAATGCCGTGATTTCAAAGGCATCAGAAAAAAATAGCGAATATTTAAAGACACCCAGAAACGGATTTTGAAATTACATTGGACTATTATATATGGGCAACTTGTATAACCAGTTCTAATCATCACTGGATCTATCAAAACCAATAGATACTTAAAATAAAAACTTATCTTAGTTTACAATTAGTGTCATTTTGCGACTTGCTCCCTCATCATTATTGAAACCATAGCTCATGTAAAATTCAAGGCTAAAGGGATCGGATAAATTGAGCTGATTGGGGCTTTTAGAAGTGGCCCCGGCAGGAGCTATAGCCAGATGGATATCCAGTTCTGTCTTGAGTATTCTGGTGGGCATTGGCATTTCGCGAGTGCCAGCCTCAATCATTGCGAGCCGCCCGAGGTCTATATTCAGGTAAAGGGCCATTTCGGTCTGGCTGCACGCCAGCTCGTATCTTATTACCAGGGCTAAGATGGCTGGGGGTCTGGAATTTTCTTTTTCTAAAGGGCATAATTTTGTTGCAAAACTCTTGTTGCATAAAAATATGCAACGAAAGTTTTGCAACAAAATTTCCGGTGTTTTTTTTATTCTTAATTCGGAATGTAAAAAAATCGTCAGCCTTTTTTTAGGCCCATAATATTTTTTCTAAAAAAAAATAGTGTCTGCAGGATCTGAAAAAAAATCTCCAGTCGAAAAACAACTGGAGATTTCTTAATAAATGAAAAACTAAATTATCCTTTAAAGGAAAATCAAGTGCGAAGCTATAACAGATCGTATGAAAAGGTTCAAAATTTAACAAGGTTTTTTTTCTGAAGTTTTTGCAAGCCAACCCTGAAATTATTC
>JANNEQ010000229.1:0-3312 GCA_031378885.1 Flavobacteriales bacterium | reverse complement strand
TGTGGGGCCATCCGTTCGGAATAGGTCGCCCGTGGCGGTTGTGCTTATGTGGAAGATTGAAGTTGGTGCCGCAATGCCAAGGCCCAATCTTCCCGTTGTTTGGGTAAGGGTCATGCGCGTAACGTTATCGGTGCGAAATTGAAGGTCTTGCGCTCCGCTAAAGCCAAGAAAACGCCCAACAACAGGGAGATTGTTCGCAAAAGTTGCTTGGGCAAAAGTGAATGTATTGAATAGCTGAATAATCAATATTGTCAATACGATTTTAATTATATTCATTGTTTTAAAATTTTGAAAGTTTTAATTGAATTATTTTCATCTTTAATCACAATTTGGTATAGTCCTTTCGACCAACTTGAAATATCCATTTCTTTAGTTTTTCCGGTCAATGACTCTGTCAGTTTTAGCTCTCCAAGGCTATTATAAACGAGTATATGTGCCAAACGAATTATTGTCGATTCGATGGTGAAATAGTCCTCTGTGGGGTTTGGGAATATGTTGATTTTGGGCTTAGCATTCAACTCCTGATTGCTAACTAGATAGTCACAGTCACCTGGATCTGAGGCAACACAGACATTTTCGATAAAATAATATCCAAGACAATTTCCGAACTCATTCTGAACCAGGATTTCAGTTTGCGCATCATCAAAAAAATTACCAATGGCTAACCAGTTGTAGTTATCATCTGCTATAAACCAACCCTCTACTTTTATCCAATTATCAGAGTCCGCCAATACTTGCGAATAATCCAAATGAGCAAAATTGTCTGGTTCAAAAATGTTGTCTGTGTTATTGTAAGATGGGTCTTTGAAGAATCGTAAACCAATATGATTCGTTGCGCAGCGAAGCTCCATTGGAACTGTTCCTGTTTCGCCTTCTATTTGATTCGCGTAAAAAAAGATATAGTAAGTTTGACCTATCACCAATGGCTCCAATAATTGGATAGCCATATATTCGCGTACATTAAGATCTACGTCATAATATGTTGCTAAACCACTATAAGCATCACCCGAAATAGATGACTGATAACCGAGAACATTTTGAGGTACACCTACTGAGCCATTAGTTTGATTATTGCACATACAAAAATAATCCGGGGACTCTTGCCATGAGTCCCAATTTGTCTGAGTTTGGAGTTCAGCCAGTGAAACAGGGCACTCCACATACTCCTCAAAACTCGGATTAGGCACCAGATTCTGACTCCATCCAAAGAACGGCATCAGCAAAAACAAAAGGGCTATACTTCTCATGTAGTTGTAAAAGATGAAAATGATTAGAAACAATTGGTTTGTTTTTCTTTTTGTGAATCGGTGAATTAAACCATTGTTTCGGGATTAAACAAAAGCTACCGATAAATGCCCTATAATCAACTTTGTTCAGGGTAAATGTTTTCTATGGTTGCAGCGTTGCCGCTGGTGGATGTTCGGTCAGGCGAACCAATTCGAATTTGGATGTTGCATATTGTCGAATCATGCTTGCTTTCGAAAAAGATAAACATTGGATTTGGAGCGTCCTGTTTTTCGAATAGCCTAAAAAGAATTTTAAAAAAATTTGGGTGGCGACAATACAACTCGCCAAGAATAATATCGAAGTAGCAATAAAAAATTGGAGGGATAATTTTGTCTTCATTCAGGCTGTCTTTGTTTTCATTGGCAGGGTAAAAATAGGGAAGATTTAAGTGATGGCAAACATTTTTGAAAAATGTTTTTGAGGGTTTTGTCGTAGCTACAAATTTACTTCCCTGCCAGCGCCCATGATTAGCTCATCAGCCAAGGCGCAAAAATCCCCCAGTCGTTTGTTGCGCGCCCGCAACTGCACCTCTGCCGTCAATAGCCGAAGGTCTGCCTCACTGCCCACTTGTGTGCGCTCCAGCCATGTGTCGAAGCTATTGGCAAAGGTGCGTATGCGGAAGCGTTCGGTGCCACTGGTAAATAACTGCCAGCGGTTGGCATTGGCTGTGGGGCCATCAGTGCGAAACAGGTCACCAGTGGCGGTAGTATTAAGATGCAGAAATGAGGTAGGAGCAGCTATGCCAAGGCCAAGAAAGCCAGCGTTGCCAGTGCCGAGCAATACCATGCGCTGGACATTGGCAGTACGAAAGCGAATATTTGTTGCATCCGTCGTTCCGAAGAATTGTGTTCCCGTTGGAGCATTTCCTGTCAAATTCCAACTAGTCTGTGACAATGTTGATAAAGAGAGTAATATAAGTACTCCAAAAATCTGTAGTCTGTATAGTTTACTTTTCATTGGATAAAGATTTTATTTATAAGAATATTTCTTTTTAGTTCATCTTGAAAAACAATAAGGTAAAGCCCTGTTTCAAAAGCACTTAAATCTCGGCTCGAATTATGGGGTTGAAGAATTGAATCATATATCAACTCACCAAGGCAGGAATAGATTTGCAAATAAAGCTGGTTCTGATTGATAATATTTAGTTGGCCCTCATGAATTGAATATTCAAAGTCCGGTATTATATTCTCTATGTCATCAAATAAAGAGCAAAATGGATTTTCAGATAAACATATGTCATCAATCAGATAATACGAACCGTATGGATACTCAATAGCGCTAGCGTCAGTGCCAACTATATCTGTCATAGTTGAGTCAAAGAAGTTTCCAAGACTCATATAAGCGTAAGATTGATCTGCAACAAACTGTCCATTAAAAGTTATCCAATTATTTGTATCCAAAACCACCTGTTCAAAATTGATGTGTGCATAATTATTAGCAATCAAAGGGTTACTTGAAGCTAAATATTCTTGAGTGGAAAATAAAACTCCCAAATTATTAGAGGCCAAATTGAAATGATCGTAAGGGAAGCCATAGCCTTCTGCACGAGAACATTTCATGCTGAAATAATATGTTGTGCCAGCTTGCATTGGAGAAATCAGTTCACATTGAACGTATTCCCTATAATCATCAACAATAAAGAAACTGAATAGTCCAAGATATGCACTTCCAGTCGCAGCTTCCTGAAAGCCCATTCCATTAATTGGAACATCAATTGCAATATTGTTTACGTCTGAACTAGGAGAACAAGCATTAAAATAATCTGGAGATTCTAAAGCAGAATGCCAATAAGATGCTCTTTCCGTTTGGCCAAACTCTGTAGGGCACATATCATACTCCTCAAAACTCGGATTCGGCACAAGATTCTGACTCAATCCCAATATTGGCATCAGCAAAAACAAAATAGCTATACTTTTCATATTGTTGTAAAGATGAAATATTTTTTGAAACCTTAGATTTATTTTTCATTTCATTGAATCGGAAGAGCGAAACTTAGCTTCATAATTTTTCTTTCAAAACGCTACC
>JANNEQ010000213.1:0-2181 GCA_031378885.1 Flavobacteriales bacterium | reverse complement strand
GCGTTCGTATTCTTTTCTTGATATGGTTACAAATTCTTCGATGAACCAAATTTCACAAAAAAAATAGTTACTTTTTACAAGATACAATTAAGATATCTATAGGCAATTGTTCTTAAAATAGCAGGGGCTGAGTAGTTACTTTGAATCTTCAAGCTGACTTTTCAGAAGCCAAAAAATATTTTGACCAAGCCTATAGCATATTCCTTACGAAAGACATTAGAACACATATTGAACTTCCTACTCTTCTTGATAATTTAAGTTCAGTTAATCGCCATCTTAGTAAAAATGATGAGGCAATAAAATATGCAAATGAAAGCCTTCGGATTAGAAGTGAGATATATGGAGAAAAAGGGATTCAAACAGCAAAGTCATTCATGGTTCTTGGACATGCTCTAAAAGCAAGTGGCGAACTCAATGAAGCACTAAAGAATTTTAAGATTGCCAGTGAAATATACTTTGGTGACCCAGTTGACGGAAAATTATCACTAACAGACGAAAATGCCAATGGCATTATTGATTCAGATTTAACTATAGCATATCTTCTAATGGACGAGAACTATTGGGAAGAAGCATTTGAATGGCTAAATTATCCAATGAATTTGATTGCCATTAAATTCGGAAGGGATTCAATTCCTTTGGCAAACATTATTGTTGACAGAGCTTTGTGTTTGTTTAAAGCAAACCTTAATGATAAATCAAAAATAACAGAAGCAAAAGAACTATGGCAATCGGCAATTGACATTTTCAAAAAAGACAAGCGTTTTGAAAAGAAAGTAGCTACATTGAAAGACAATATTTTATATGCGGACGAATTATTAAACGAATAGGATAACCAAACCATAGACTGATGAACAACGAAGAGAATGGCACTACTGCCAACATATAAGGCTTAAACGAAGTTCTACTTCGATTTAAGCTTGTGTTGAACCCCTACTGATTCTAGTAGGGGCAGCCTCGAAGGGAGAAGTTTATGTTATGGGTGTTGAATAACTTTGGCGTCAATCTCACAGAAAGTGAGGCGTCTTTGAGAAGGACAAACTGCATCATTTTTGTCCGTTCCTCAGGTCAACAGGATGGTTAAGCCGCCAAAAATCCTGACTTTTGTTTTGTAAAATGTAGTTGATTTGGTATAACCGCATTAGGGTGGCCGTCCCTACTAGAATCAGTAGGGATAAGTCAACTCATTTTTTCATCTTGGGTTTGATGTTCATTTTTTTCAATAGTTCCAATGGTGGTGCATTGGCATCGAAGTTGAGAAGGCGCACCATCGTTCCGGTTTTGCAGCATGGACATTGATCGATTTGCAGACCCAATTTATCGCGCGTGATTTCTTTCCAGCCGTCTCTCATCTGAGATTTTTCTTTGATCTGAAGCAGGATGCCTTCTTTCAATTGATAAGCCCGCAAGGCAGGTTTATTGCGTGAAGCCAGAAAACCATAGTGCCGGATTTTTACGAACTTCGGTGGCAATACGTGCATACAAAATCTTCTGATGAACTCATGGGCATCCAATGTCATCAGTTTTTGTCTTCCGCCATCCGCATAATCTTTGTAAGAGAAAGTGACTTTACCATCTTTCACATCTTTGATGCGGTGGTTGCTGATGGCAATTTTGTGGCTGTATCTGCCAATGTACTCTACCACTTGCTCTGGCCCGCCAAATGGTTCTTTGGCATAGACCACCCAATTGAGAAGATAAAGTTTCTTGCGAAGTTCATTGGCAAATTCTACTTTTTCTTCCTTACAAAATGCCAAGAGCTTTTCCATGAATTTGTTTTTGTAAACAATGCTCATGGCTTTAACAGGAAACAAATACTTTCCTTCCGACTTCGTATTTTTCCAATAGCCCGCATTTGTAAATCCGCCACCGGGAACAATCATGTGTACATGCGGATGCAAACTCAGATTTTGCCCCCAGGTGTGCAGCAAGGACACCATGCCCACGTTGGCACCCAGGTGTTTCGGGTCGCGCCCGAAAGTCTCCACTGTTTCTTTACTGGCCGAAAAAAGAATATTGTACATCTCTTTGGGGTGCTGAATGCAAAGCCCATTGAGCTGCGAAGGAATGGTAAAAACCAGATGGTAATACCGACAAGGCACAAGATCGGCCTGCCGCGCAGTGATCCAGCGTTCTCTGTTCGTGGCCTGACACTTTGGACAATGCCTGTTTCTGCAAGAGTTG
>JANNEQ010000211.1:0-2226 GCA_031378885.1 Flavobacteriales bacterium | reverse complement strand
CCGGCGGAGCTGTATAAAGGTCCGTCGGGTATAAATTTTTCGATCCATGAAAATGTATTATCACTCTCACTCGCTCGAAACGCTGCTCTCTTACTACCGCTACCAGGAGGTAGAAGCACGGGCCAACTTTGCCAATTGTATCGCCCAGAATTCTTCTTCTTTCCAGACCTCAGATCTTACAGACTTATACAATGAAGAACAATCCATCGGGGAGCGTATGCAGAAGGCCAACCTGTTGATCGAAGCTGGCGATGTAAACGGTGCGCTTGACTTGCTCTACGAAGCACCCCTTCACCACAAGTTGAACAGCGAGGAACTACAGATTCTGGAAGACGTACAAGACATTATTCGTTTGGAGCATGATGTTTTGATCTTACAGAATGGTGAATTGACCGCGGAACAACAGGAACTTCTGGAAGGTTATTGGCTTAACGATCCTTATGGCGCAGGGCCCGAAGCATTGCGCATACTTTTGTCTCTTACCGCCTATACTCCCCATTTTATAGACCTCAACGAAGATTATACCCTCAGGTCGGCACAAGCGCAAAAAGCAGACAAACCCATGGAATGGAATACCTGGCCCAATCCAGCAACCGAATATATTCTCATCCGTAGAAATGGCTCTGAATTGCCCAAGGGTATTATCCAGGTATTTGGTATTGATGGCCGAGAAGTACTTTCTGAAAGCATTCAGAGCGGCCAACAGGAAAAGACAATTTGGATTGAAAGTTTACCCGCAGGTGAGTACCTGTTGACGGTGCGGTTAGACGATAAAACCCTGATAGAAAGAAAAACTTTTATAAAACTATAAGCTATGAAAAACTTACTCATTTGGTTCTCTTTCACGTTTCTGCTGCCACAATGGGCTGCAAGCCAGTATTCGTGGTTTAATAGACTTTACAATTTGGAAGGCGGCGGTGTATTGACCACCGCGATGAATGTGCGTGGAGATAGTTTGGAGTGTATAGGTATTGGAGGAGGATCTGACGAAAATCATCCACTTCAACATGTTGTAGATAAGTACGACATAAATATTCCTGACGGAATTCTTTTGAATGAAACCTTTTGTTTCCCTGATGAACCGATTGGCGGCCTCTTGCCTGAAAGGGCCTGTGCGAAACTCGATGATGGTTCGTGGTTGCACTACATGTATCTTTTTTCCGAATGTGGTATGCAATTTCCGACGGTACTGCACATGACACCTGACTTATCACTGATCAGCCAACGTTCATTAACAGAAATCATCGATTGTGAAGACAAGGATTACTTCACAGATGCCATGCTGGATTTGGGGAACTCAGAGTACCTTCTTACCACGAGGGTTTATTTCGGCTGGCCCGTGGCGGATAGCACAGGACATTATTACCACAAGATGAACCTGAATGGTGACATTGTAGAATCCAGAACGGTAATGCACCCCAATTATGGAACCGACCGAACCTATCACCATGTGATGCGATCAGATCCCAATTCACTGATCATCTATGGAGAAGCCGGAGAGAATTTTACGGCAATTGGTCCTTTTATCCAAAAAACAGATCTCTGGGGGAATCCATCACACGAATTAATCATCAATAATGATGATTTAGTATGGGGCGAAATGGGGTCAGGCATTATCAATTACGAAAATGATTTGATCTATGCCCACGCTAATACCCTTTACTATAATAACGGACAAAATTATGGTGAGTTCGAATTATTTGTAAAACGAATAAACACTGATAGCCTACACATCATTGAAAACAAGCAGGTAGAATTGCCCTATCTGGTTGGAAATACTTATAGCCTTTTTAATATAAATCGAATCATTCAAACCATTGATGGTGGCTACCTCTTGATGATTGATATCGGTAATGATGGCGGTGGCTACACGGGATTGCTGAAAATAGATGCTGAATTAAACCACGAATGGTTTAAAACCTACCACCCGGAAGGTTGGCAAACTTATGAGATTGGCATTGGTTTCGAAATTATCAATACCCCCGACGGTGGCTATGCCATCGCTGGCAGGTATAATGGCAAGGGCTGGGTTGTAAAGCTGGACCATTGCGGCAATGAAATTGAAAGTGGTTGCGAAGAAATTATTTCTGTTGAAGAAAATAGCATGACAGAAAATCATTTGCACCTTTATCCGAATCCTGCCTCGAACGAAATAACCATCAATACTTCCAGCTTAAAACTCAAACCTCAATGGCTTCAAGTTTATTCAACGGATGGAAGATTGGA
>JANNEQ010000194.1:0-3040 GCA_031378885.1 Flavobacteriales bacterium | reverse complement strand
TATCATCATTACAACCCGATGGGCTTGGTGAATATGGAATTCTAATTTTTCTATCATCATTACAGCCAGATGGGCTTGGTGAATATGGAATTCTAATTTTTCTATCATCATTACAGCCCGATGGGCTTGGTGAATATGGAATTCATATTTCAACTTTTTTAAGATGAGGCAACCTCTATCGGCGTGTTCCCTGAAATCTATTGATCAATGTCACGACAAGTCACGCATGAATAAATTTTAATCCACACAAAATTTGTTAAGCGTATTTGGCGTTCCTGAAAAAACAGCATCTTAGCTGCATAAACCCAAACCATGATCATCAGAGCACTTACAGTCCTGATAAGCCTGTATCTATTGTCATTGAATGTTAAGGCCCAAAGTCCTGACAGCTTAATGAGAGATAGTATTGCTTCAGACCAACTCAAAGTATTTATCAATTGTCAATGGTGCTATAAAGATTTTTTGCGGACTGAAATTACCTGGGTCAATTTTGTACAAGACAGATTTGATGCCCAGGTGGATTTGCTTATCAGTAATATTAATACCGGCTCTGGTGGAACAAAGTTTGGCATTCAGTTTATTGGCCAGAAAGAATTTGCCGGAATGACGGACACATTGAGCTACACTTCTAATGCCATAAATACAGATGACGAAATGCGCAGAGCCCTGGCCCAAAAAGTCAAATTAGGTCTGATCAGGTATGTAGCCAAGACTGATATGGCAGACAATGTTGAAATTAAAAGCAATCTCTCTGAAGACAACGATGCCAGTGGAATTGGGTCCAATCCGAAAAATGATCCATGGAAGGCGTGGATTTTCCGATTTGGTGCTAATTCAGAAATCAGTGGCCAGAAAGTGAGTAAGAGTATTGATATCAATGCCAACATTTCCGCTAATAAAACCACAGAGGACTTCAAGTTTAGCTTTTCAGCCAATAGTGGTTATTCGGAGCAGAAATTCGATTATGACGGAGAAAAGTCGAAGTTTGTTAATCGCAGGCAGATTGCAGTTGCGCAACTTGTAAAGTCTGTTGGAGAAAAACTATCTTTGGGAGGCAGGGCAAGCATAGAAAGAAGCGATTTCAGTAACTTCGATTTGAAGACGAATGGATTCGTGGCGGTAGAGTATGATTTCTATCCTTATAAAGAAGCGCAAACCAAAATCGTGTCTTTGTCTTATCTCCTGGGAATGACTTCTTTTAACTATCAGGACACAACTATTTACGGGTTATTGAAAGAAAACAAACCCGGACACGGGCTGAATCTGGGAGCGTCTTTTACCCAGCAATGGGGCACGCTGAGCGGTGGTATTTTCTCGAATCAATACCTTGATGATCTGGATAAATATGGCTACGGTACTTATATGAATTTCGATGTTCGTTTATTTCGTGGCCTCACAATGAGTTCGTATTTTAATTTTAGTGTCATACACGATCAGATCAACCTAAGGGCAGATGGTGCGTCCAGTGAGCAAGTTCTGCTCGAGCAAAGAGAATTGGCCACCAGTTATAATTTCTATGTCTGGTATTCAATTAGCTATCGGTTCGGGTCGATATACAACAATGTGGTCAATCCAAGATTTGATTATTCGCTGGGCAACTGAGCACTCAAACAATGTGGGTATTCTTTGAAATCAGCAAATTGATTATCTTTGACTCAAAGTTCTCCTCATGATCATTAAAGCAAAATCGTTTAGAGCCTTGCGAAATATTTTAGCTGCGGCCGCTATTTTTATTTCTTTTGCACTGTTCGGTCAAAGCGAATTAACAGAAACGCCCACTTCTATTGAGTATTTCTATACTTTGCTCGGAGCGAGAACAACTGATGCAAGAACTGAATCAATGGGAAAAGCTTCGGTGGCCAATGGAAACAAAGGAATGAATGCGCTTTCCAATCCTGCACTTACGGCAATGTTTAAAGGCATTCAACTGAATTCAGGTTATGATTGGATGGAATCAAGTCTAATTTATCTCATTCCCGAACGCAGAGGCTATGGTATCAATTACAATACATACGAGAACACCAATCATCGTTCAATCAGTTTTTGTGCACCCATATTGAAAAGAATTCATGGTGGTATTACAGCACTTGATTTTAACAATTTGAATATAAGGCCCTTTGATATATTCGGGGAAAATAATTGGGATGGCCAAAAAGAAATTCAGCAATATTATTCTATAAACGCATCTATGGCTCCACGAAATGTGTCAAAAGGGCTGGCTGTTGGAATCAATCTGAATTACCTCAGCCACCAAACTGCCAATTTCAAAAAGAAAAGCGCCGGATCGTTTGATATTGGATTGCTCTATCAATGGCAGCCTGATTCTACCTGGACTTTTAAAGCCGGATTATCGCTCACCAATGCTACGAATGCCGCAATTGAATATCAAAGTGATTCTTTGGTTTATTCTGCAAAAATCCCAACTTCTGTTCAAGGTGCCATTTCATTGCAGAAAAAATTCGGCCCGGGGAAATTACCATCAGGCAGAAACTGGCTGATTCTGGAAGGAACTTTACAATATAAAAATTATGGGTACAAGGATACCCAAACTATGATATCCAGCGGAATTGAATTGCTTTTCAAAAATGTTTTTGCCGTTCGATTTGGTTATTACTACCAAATGAATGATGACAAGTCGATTAAAAATATTTATTATACGAATAACGATACTTTCACTTATGGATGTGGGCTCAATCTTCCCTTTAATTTATTGACCAAATCTCATTTGCCGTTGAATGTAAGCTTGGATTTTGCCAGAAACTCAACTTATTTTAATTATTATCCAAGTAGTCATTCGCGCATGGTGACAGGAAAAACAGGAGTGGTTAGTTTGACGGTGAATTGGGGGTTTTGATGATAAACCAATGTTTATGTGGTAAAAATGTCAACACTGAAGGGTTTTGGAATCATTAGCGTCCGAAAAGCCTGAAAAGGGCATAGAGATTTGCTATGAACATATTGATTTCATTGATATTTTAAATGAAAATGAATTAGTAAGCCCCCTCTATTTTTCATGTTGTGTTGAAAACAATTTGTGTTT
>JANNEQ010000150.1:0-8370 GCA_031378885.1 Flavobacteriales bacterium | reverse complement strand
GACGTATCACAACAATGTTATAGCCCAACTCAAATTATTCTAACAAACCGCCGTGTACCAGACCGGTACGCACGGTGGTGTGAGAGGACAGTAGAGATAACTTTGTTCCGTAATAAAGCTATCTTTACTTCCTACTCGATTTGATATTATGGGCTAATCTTCATCTTCTAAGATGAAGATGTCTTCCACATTCATGTTGAAATAACGCGCGATTTTAAGGGCAAGAATAGTTGAGGGTACATACTTGTTCAATTCAATTGAATTGATTGCCTGACGTGTCACGCCGATTTGCCTGGCCAATTCCTCTTGCGTAATATTCCTGATGGCCCTTTTTACTTTGAGGTTATTTTTCACGGGTAAGAGATTTATTAAATTTATTTAGCACATAATAGAAACGCGCAATAAAAAAGAGCAGGATCGTAAACATGTTGTAAATCATCACCTGAAGAAATTCAAAGCTGAAAAAGAAGAGGAAACAAAAGGCAAGTATGGCGTAGTTCACGTAAACGGCCCATACCAATGATTCTAATCTGGTTTTGGCAATAAATTCATCTTCCTGTTTTTCTTTTGAAAAACCAACCAATATAGCACCAGCGATTGCCAACAGTCCAATGAGAGTTAAGGTATAGTTCCCATCCTGTAAAATACATATTTGCCGTGTCGGGGTGCTTTCAGAATATGCGTGCCCCAGCGTAAACTGATTGCTATATAGTGCGAAAACTTTTGAGTCGGGTAATTTGATGTTCAAATCAAATACCACTGCCAGGAGGTATATAATTATAGCTGGAATAAGAATAAACCATCCGATTCTCTTGAATCTGTTGGGCAATAATAGTTTGGTGTTCATTTTTTTGTTGTTTTATTGATTGGGACAAATGTAATGTATAAGTTACATTTAGAATTGTATAGATTGCAAAAAGACCGCTTTAAATTGCTAAAAAATTATAATTGCGCTCCTGACTATCGATTCAATTGTGGATTTAACGAGCCCATTTATATTGAAATTGGGGTGGAAATTGGTTATTGAAAGAATACTAAAAATGGCCATTTATTATGGATCTTATTTGATGATAATGAAGTTCATATTTTGGACTCAAAAAAATTATGGTCAATTGGTAAGTCGTTCTGTTGTTTAAGTTGGATTCGGCTATTCTCCCTACATTGTCGCTGATTTAATGAGTAAAAAACGTTGAGTTGATTAGCTATATTCATGAAAGGAATAATCAGTGAAGTAAAAGCCTGCACCATTTGCAAATCATTTTTGCCCAATCCGCCTCGACCCGTGTTTTCAGTCAATGCTTCCAGCAGGATTTTAATCATTGGTCAGGCACCCGGGCAAAAGGTACAAAACAGCGGAATTCCCTGGGACGACCAAAGCGGCGATGAATTAAGAAGGTGGTTGGGCATAACCAAAGCGCAATTCTACGACAATACATTATTTGGAATAATGCCAATGGGCTTTTGTTATCCGGGAAAGGGAACATCCGGCGATTTACCACCAAGACCCGAATGTGCTCCAAAATGGCACAGCCAACTTTTGACTCACATGAGCCAGGTAGAACTAATTCTGCTTATTGGTCAATATTCTCAGAATTATTATCTCGGGGATAAATCCAAATCAACCCTTACGGAGACTGTAAAATCATTCAGGGAATATTTGCCGCAATATCTTCCATTGGTGCACCCTTCACCCAGAAATAGAATATGGCAAAAGAAAAATTCGTGGTTTGAGCAGGATATTGTTCCCATGTTAAAGGAAAATGTGGAAGCGATTTTAAAAAGAAAATAAAAACTTTTGAGAAATGTCCGGATTTGAATCCGTCGCTCGTCATTCGTATAAAACATTACCAATCCAATAATTACAAATCGCATTAAAATGACTTATTCAATCAAACATTTATTCCACATTAGTGCCAGCAGAGAAGAAGTATTTAAAGCCATTACCACCATTGAAGGATTGTCCCATTGGTGGACTACCGATACTGTTGGTAATGCTGAACTGGGAGGAATAATTCAATTTCGTTTCGCGGCATCTGGTGGTCCGGACATGAAGGTAGCAGAAATGAATGAAAATGAAAGCCTCTTATGGGAATGTGTGGCAAGTTCGCATGGCTGGACAGGACACACTTTTGAATTTCTTTTGGATGAAAATGAAGGAAAAACCAGGGTACGGTTTTCTCACAACGGGTGGGCCGGGCAAGATGACTTTTATGCAATTTGTAGCTTTGCATGGGCCAGGTATATGGTGAGCCTCAGACAACTTTGTCAGACAGGTAAAGGAGAAGCCTTTGGCAGTGTGGGATACAGGAAGTGAAATTTATTTTTGTCAGATTGTCCAAATATCAAAATCCGGATCGTCATTAGAGCATCATCACGTAAATCTTTAATCAATAAATAATAATAAAAATGGCGAAATCAATCTATCAATCGGAGCTCATGTTCAATATGAACTCCAGACTTTTCGTTAATGCATTGGATGGCATTACTGAAGAGCAGGCACAACACAGAATAAGCGACCACAACAATCCTGTCAATTGGCTCGCTACTCATACAGTATGGGCAAGATTCAATGCCTGCGCAATGCTCGGTAAACCAGCGGCTAAAAATCCTTATGATGGAATGTTTGATAATTTTAAACCTTTCGATCCTACATTTAAGTATCCCTCTCTGGAAGAAATTAAAACAGAATGGAACAACGCAACTGAGTTGCTCAAAGAAGCTTTGTCTTCTGCTACAGAAGAACACCTTGCTGCAGATTGTCCTTTGAAAAGCCCAATCGGAGATTTTACATTCGGCGGAACTGTGGCATTTCTTGCACAACACGAAAGCTATGACATTGGTCAATTGGGATTCTTGAAAAAATTCCATACCAGTGAAGCAATGAAATACTAAAGTCTGATAAGCGATAATATTTCGAAATGAAATCATTTCAAAAGAAGTACGAAATCAATGCCTCATCAGCGAAAGTTTTTGAGGCATTGACCAGTGCGCGGATCATTTCAGAATGGAGCGGCGCAAATGCGGTTATGAGGGCCAAAGCAGGGGTCAGATTTTCACTTTGGGGAGGTAGTATTCATGGGGAAAATATAATTATATCTCAGGAAAAAATACAACAGAATTGGAAGGAAGAGGGCTGGGATGATTTTTCTGAAGTGATATTTGAGATTCAAAACAAAGGAAAATATTGTGAAGTAATCCTTATACATAATAATATTCCTGACAAATCATTCCGTTCGATCAAAGATGGTTGGGATGAATATTATATGGGACCTTTGATTGAGTGGCTGCAGGGAAATTGAATAAAGTTAAGATTCAACTTTACTTTTGAACCACAATTTTTTTTGTAAAAACACTGTCTGTGCTTTCGATTTGCAGATAGTAAACACCTTGTGCCAGGTTGCCTGCAGAAAGCGTTAACATGTAATTTGAATGATGAGGATTGTATTTATTTGTGCAGATAATATTACCCATTTGATCAAAGATTAAAAGTTCAAATGCTTCAGGATAAAGTGAAGTACAATCAATAAAAAGATTTTCGGATACCGGATTTGGATAAACAGAGAAAGTCTTAAAATCGGGTAACGTCTCCTGTGTATTAATAGCCATGGGCTCATATCTCCATAGTTCGTTGCCCGATTCGTTGTAATTGGCCACGAAGTAAAGATAATTATTCAATTCTATCAGGTATTCATTATTGGCATCACCGGAAACAATTGAGTTGGGAAGAGTAACAGCCAATGTGCCATCAGTGGTGCCATTGCTCATCCATAAACCCTCATCAATACCATTGTCAGCAGTAAAGTAGAAAGCGTTATTGATTACAGGGTATATGTTGTAATTGTGGAATGGAATTCCTGAAGCATTGCCCTGATTGATTTCTTTGAGGATCTGTGTTCCCTCAGAAGAACCGTCGGTAAACCAGAATTCCTGGTTGAAGTTGACATTACAAACAAAGTAAAGCTTGTTGTTAAATACAAATTTGTTTTTCCCGAAAACTTCCATAAAACTATTGAAGACTTTTACAACGTTCGTTCCAGAAGGTGTGCCATCTGAAGCGTACAAATTGTAGCTACCGACTTCGTTGGTTGTTGAAAGTTGAAAATAGGTTTTGCCATTGAAAAAATAGTAAGATGGAACATCGCCTCTTTGTGTTATTCCGGGTTGTGTGGCTATCAGCATCTGGGTTCCTGTATTAGTTCCGTCTGTTATCCATAGTTCATCTCCATCAAGGCCATTTTCTGCAAAGAAATAGACTTTACTGATTCCATCCGAAAAAAACGAATTGGGTCTGGAATGAACGTTATAGTACTCATTGCCGGTTGTGGTATTGATGTTTTTCAGCAACTGAGTCCCGGCGATTGTGCCGTCAGTTACGAACAACTCCTGACCCACAGCGTCAGTATATGCCGGAAAATAAAGTTTGTTATTCAGAACTGCTCCATCCATGTATGGGACATAAGAGCTTTCTGCTGATCCGGCGACAATTTCCAGTACAGTTGTTCCATTGGTAGTTCCATCTGTTACCCAGGGTTCTTGTCCGGTAAGTGGGGTAGAAACAAAAAAGATAAACAAGCCGTTTTCCAGGTCGAACGCAGTTTTGAGTGGTTGTTCAAAGCAATCGGAATTCGGGGAATTGCAAAAGTTTTTGATTTCCTGCGTGCCTGAAATTGTGCCATCAGTTTGCCATAAGGATAGAGAGTCGGCTGTTGCAATAAAATAGACCTTGTTGTTGTGGTGAAAGAAGTTGGTGGCATAGGAGAATCCACTGATGTTGGTTGAAATAAGTTCAGTACCTGCCATGGTTCCATCGGAGGCATAGAGCTTTGCTGTAAATCCGTCGTCAGTAGAGAAGTAGTTTAATCCATCGAAGTCATATAAAAATGTCAGGCCAGCTCCATGAACAGGGAAAATTTCCCGGGTCAGCAATTTGTTTTTTTCTGTTCCATCGGTTACCCAAAGCGCGTCATTCAGCTCATCTTCAAGGGCGCAATAATAGAGGTAGTTGCCCACTTTTTTAAGCTTCAGTACTTCTGATGAGTTGGTTCCTGAAAAGACATCATGAAAAAGAGTAAACTGCTGACCGTATAACTGGGTTGTGGTAAGAATTATGACAAGGATGTAAGGGTATTTCATGAGTTATAAATTAACAAGGTAAAGATATGGTAAGGATATCACTCGTATTACATTGTTGGCATTGAAATGAAAGAGTGCCAGCGTTTTGGTTTTTTCAGATCTACCGAAATTAATAAACCAGATAATATTAAATGGATTAATTCATTTTCCAATGAAAAGGGTGAAATTATAAAGCCACCTTTCGAGGGCATAGATGTACCGCGGGAAATTCTCTGTAAAATAGTTTTGACAGAGCAGGAGGGAAGGACCATCATGGTTTTCTCAAGCGAGCCCTGGAATGCATCTGAAACAGAGATCAATACTTTTATTGCCATCTGTGATAGCATGGTACAGGGATTTGGAGGAACGCTGAATCAACTGTCGGAATACCTGAAACGAATGGAATAATAATTCGATTTTATGAGAAATGAAATAATATTGGGAATAGATCAATCATATTAAAACGAATAAAATATTTTGGGTTTAGTACATTATTCCGGCCTTGATGGTACTGGTTTTTAGGTTAGAAAATTGGGACTGAGTGACGAAATTAATCCCGATTGCAGCACTAACTGCGCTTCCTTATTCCAAACCTCACTCCAACCGATAGAGCCACAGAAGAAAGCTCTTTCTGGAAGACCACACCTTTGTCTTTTAATTCATCGATATAATCTTGTACTTGCGGTTTTCGTATGGGAAACATAAGCCCAATGGATAGGCAGGATACCGAACGTTTCGAAAGCCTTACATCCAATCCAAGGCCCGGTGTAAGGCCTGTAAACATTTTGTTATATGAACCCAGATTTTGCACGTAAACTACAGAATTAATGCCGTATAACAAGGTGGCATAAGGTAGCAATCCGGTGTTGGCCTTTTCTGCATTTTTTCTTATTTTGACACCTCCGTTAAAACCAAGACCTGCAAAAGAATTACCAACGCCGAATGACAGAGCAAAGGAGTTGCCGAGCCATGCCTGAAGATTAAATCCGATACCGCCATAATCCAATCCTAAACCCAGGCCAACTGAGCCGGCCTCACTCTTGTGTGGGTAATTGGGAATGTAACGTCCAATTCTTGCCACCTCCTCCTTTTTGATGTGCGTCTCAACACCGTTATCAGCCAAAAAGAAGCGCACACGAAGGCTGTCTGTAGTAATGTTTTCTACTAAGATAATTTTTCCACTTGTGGTGTAAATGGTATCCTGGGCAAATACTGAATTCCCAATTAAAAATGCCATGAGGCAAAGAAAAATAAATTTCATAGACTCTTATATTTTGTTTGAATGGAAGCCCTTATGGTTGTTGGTGTTCGATAAATATTAAAACCCAAATTTAACTCCGAAACTGCCAAGAACAGGAGTCGTGGTATTTTTAATTTCTAGCCCTCTTGATTTCAGTTCTAAAATATAATTGTCTACCTCAGTTGACCTGATTGGCACAAGAATTCCCAATGAAATGCTGTGCCAGGATTTTTTGGACAATCTTATATCAATACCGCCGCCCATAGTGAAACCACTGAAACGCATATTGAGATCCTCTCGCCCAAATACTATTACAATTGTATTAGTTCCGTATAGCATTGAAAGGTATGGGAGCATGGGCGTATTTGATTTTTCAGGATTTTTTCTGATCTTAAGTCCGAAATTAAAACCTAGCTGTGAAAATGCACGACCCAATCCGATTGTTAGTCCAAAGTTGTTATGCGGATAAGCCGTAAGGTTAATTCCAGCCATTCCATAGTCGAGTCCAATACCCAAACCTATTGAGCCTTTTTCTGCAATCCATCTTTTATCTGACTTCGCTATTGTGCCGGGCTTTGCACTTTTGGTTGCTATCTCAGCCAGATCACTTTTTTTGAAAGTCATTTCAAGTGCGGTACCATCTTTTATGCGATAGAATTTAATATCTGTGCTGTCCTGACTGATGATTCTGCCAATGTACATTCTCCCTTTATTGGTGATAAGGGTATCCTGACCTTGTAGTAAAAGGCATAGTAGGCTGAAATAGAGGGTGGTGAGAATTGTTTTCATCAATTTGGCACACAGGTTCTATGGGCCAAGATACTAAGTTTTTTCTACAGCAGGTGCTCCAATATGAATGGAAAGAACTATGGTTCATTCTTGTGACTTTTTTATTTCTACATTTGTGGCAACTACTAATATTATTTAACCACCGCATGAGACAATTATCACTTGCTTTGATAAGCTTTGCAGCGTCTTTTCTCCTTTCATCAGGTATTATAGCTCAAACTGTTACTGTATCCCTGCCAAATGGTGGCGAGGTATTGGTAGCCTGTCAGCAATACACTGTTTCCTGGACCCAAACCGGAAGCCCCTCCAACTATTGGAATATCGATTATTCGCTTGATGGCGGAACTATCTGGACCAGTGTGGCAAGCAATTACCTGAGCATCAATGGCCAGTTTCTTTGGACCGTGCCGAATGTTCAGTCCAATATTGTCATAATGCGTGTTTATGATTCTTTGAATGCAAGTGTTACAGATCAAAGTAATAACGTATTTACCATCAATATTCCGGTTGTATTAACTTCTCCAAATGGAGGAGAAACCTGGCAGGGACAAACTGTACACAATATCACGTGGAATATGGTTGGAACCAGCAATTTGTTCAATTTATACTACTCAACCGATGGTGGCACAAACTGGACTGCAATTGTTTATAGCTATTCCACTGCTACTGGTTCTTATCCATGGACTGTT
The DNA here is from genome assembly GCA_031378885.1 of Flavobacteriales bacterium. Taxonomy (GTDB): domain Bacteria; phylum Bacteroidota; class Bacteroidia; order Flavobacteriales_D; family Sanyastnellaceae; genus JANNEQ01. The sequence continues at coordinate 540 of JANNEQ010000150.1, read as the reverse complement.
CCAACCATAAATCCATCGGTAAACTGTAAGGTGAAAGTTGAAGATGCTTATACGCTTTGCATGAATGATGTTTCGAATAATGTATTTAGTATTACATCACCAACGCCCCTTGTTCTCACCCCCAATGGTAGTGAGACATACTCCATAGGCTGCAATTTGCCGGTAACCTGGGATGCGAGTACCTTTTATGGAACGGTCCGCATTGACTACAGCACCAATGGTGGCTCAACCTGGACCAATCTTTCAGCCAATACAGAAAATGATGGCACAGAATATTACAATACAACTACTTTGGGAGTTGGTAGTCAATTCAGAATTAAAGTAAGTCAGGTGAGTAATCTGACCTTGTTCGATACAAGCGATAATAATTTTAGTATTGTTCAGGGGCTTTTGGTAACATCCCCCAATGGCGGAGAGACTTATTATGGTTGTTCAGTTATTCCCATCACTTTCACCAAGAGCAATTGTTTGTTTGGTAATTACTGGAATATTTATTATTCTACCGATAATGGTTCTAATTGGATACTTCTTACTCCATAT
>JANNEQ010000031.1:0-1627 GCA_031378885.1 Flavobacteriales bacterium | reverse complement strand
TGGACATGCCTGTGCAACGATCCTTTTTATTTTCTTGAAGATGAATTATGCGATGGCCAATGTATCAAAGACATTGAAATTTGGAATGATACGCTGTATGTGGCGGGTTTCTTTAATCGTATTGGCAACACCGAAGCTAAGAGAATTGCCAAACTTGATATGAATCTCAGTGAAGCTTTCCCTGTAAAAATTACCGAATTCAATTCTGAACTTATACGTGTTAGCCCTAATCCTGCTTCCGATCACATTACTATCCAAGGCATTCCAGCATCGGTAAGTTATAGTGTTTGCATTACTGATATGACAGGGCGGACAATTAGAACAGAATCAAATAAGTCGAAGATTGATATTCGTGAATTACCTACGAGTATGTATTTAGTTTCAATTGATCTCAATCAAGGCCGTATTGTTAAACGGTTTTTAAAAGATTGAATAATCATTCGCAACAATTATCTTTGAATATAAATAACTTAGCGCAAGGAATTTATGTTGTTCGCTGCTTGAACGCTGAACACTACTTGGCAAAATGCTTTATCAAAGAATAAGAATAGCTTTTTTAATGTCCATCACCTCACTCATGTGGGGTGATGGATTTTCTCAAAACTGGCAGCAGGTCGGAGACGGCATATCATGCAGTGATGGGGAATGGGTCTGGGATATGACTCTGAATTCAGATTCTTCATTGCTATTGATTTCTGGAGCTATTGCGACCGAAGGGAATTGCGACTCTATGAAAGCAACTTTAAGTTGGGATGGTTCAAACTTTACTGAACTGGCGACCAATATCAATTCCATTGTCAGCTCTTTGGTATTCGAGTTCCAAAGCGATTATTTCGCTTCTGGTTTCTTGGTCGATCAGGAAGTATCTGGTGTGAATGACAATTTTTTTAATTTCAGCAATGGTGGCGAATGGGACACCGTTCCGCATAGTATAAATGGTTCTCTTACTGATTATAGAGTAAAGAATGACATCGTTTATTTATCAGGAGCACTTGAGGATTGCGGAAATACACCTTGTGGTTTGGTTTGTACATTTGATGGGACATCAGTATCACCTTACTACACAGAGACGCCCATTGATAGCTACGCTCTGGACTTAGAGTTTTATCATGATACATTATTTGTTGCAGGCGCATATAACAGTGCAGAAACTTCTCAGGCTCTCAACGGATATTCAAAACTGTGTAAGATAGTGGATGGCCATCTCGACAAAGTTGGCGATGGGTTCACTTTGGGAGGGATGGGAACTTCGACACAGGTTTTTCAAGACAGGCTTTATATTGGCGGGTGGTTGCAGAGGTTCAATGAATCTGGATTTCATTCAATTCAATACTACGAAAACGGCCACGTACAAATTCTTGCGGAAGAACCAGATGATTTAATTTATGCTATGAAGATTTACAACGGTGGTCTGTATGTGGCGGGTGATTTTCACAATATCGGCAACATGCCTTGTGAACACGTCGCTCGTTGGGATGGTCAAACTTGGACATGCCTGTGCAACGATCCTTTTTATTTTCTTGAAGATGAATTATGCGATGGCCAATGTATCAAAGACATTGAAATTTGGAATGATACGCTGTATGTGGCGGGTTTCTTTAATCGTATTGGCAACACCGAAGCTAAG
>JANNEQ010000098.1:0-3703 GCA_031378885.1 Flavobacteriales bacterium | reverse complement strand
CATATAATCGCCTCGTATGAAATTTCTGTTCGTAGGTTCAAGTGTTTGCTTTAGGCTTCCTTCAGATTCCAATTCACAATGGACACCCTTGCCATCAGCTAATGATAAGTACTGCAACTCTCATTCGGGACTTGCACCCTAGAGATAATTGACATGCCTGACACACTAAAATAAAGCCCCGCATATTGCAGGGCTTTATTGAATCAGTATTTAAGCAATTAGTTTTTCTGAACGATAAAGGACTTTACCTTAAACTGCGAACTCTGCTTGTCAATAACCCGCATTTCATAAAATCCAGCTTCGAGTAATGCTACATTGATCATGAATGTGTTGCTTCCCGAAGTGTATTTAATGTTTTCTTCAGTCACCAATCGACCATTCAAATCATATACTTGTAATGTACCCATGCCGTCGGATGGGCTGGAGAGTGTCACAGCCAATGACTCACTTGCCGGGATAGGGAATAGTGATATAGAAATTTCTTCAGTTGTGTTTTGCTGCTCAAGTGATTTCTTTCCACCACCACCAACGCCGCCGCCGCCAAAGTCAGGTCCGGTTTGGCATTGAAGTATTGTGTTTACATAGTAATCACATTGAAAAATACCATTGTTGTAGATATGAATAACAAATACCAATGGATCGCCTTGTTGAAGACCGGCCAGATTTTGGCAGAAACCTGTCGGATTCGCAAATGCTGGTTCAAGCCAATCCATGTAGTAAGCGCCTCCAAATTGATTCGTCATGCAGAAGTAGCCGTCTTGCTCAAAGCAAACCTGGTTCCATGGAACGGCTGGACAATTGCAACTTAACTCTCCGCATCCCAGAACAACCGTTACCTGAACCTCCGCATGACGCCGAACGCCACCGCCAAGCGTTAAATCTGCAGTTACAGTGTAAGTGCCGGGCAAGCAATAGGCATGTGCTACAACTGAACCCGGGCCAGCGATTGAACCATCTCCAAAGTTCCATGCAACATCGTATGAGTCGTAACATTCATCGATAGAGAACAGAAAAGTATTGCATTTGAGTTGCTTCACCGTAATGTGTGGGCCAGGGGAGATGCCGGCATTTATTCCATTTTGAGAACTAACCAGGTTTGCCCGAAATAGCATGGCAGCCGCGCACATTCTTGTGGCCTGATCAGCAGTAAACCCGGTTTGACAAGCATGGGCATAACTCATATAGTTCTCTTTGGGATAAAAATGATTTTGATTGTAGTTGGGGCAGTTTTGAGAGAGACAAATTGGGTCATGTTCTGGTGTGCAAACAGAGGTAGAAAAAGCACCACCACAAGGAGCCGTATCACATCAAAAATCACCTGCAGTGGCACAATTAGCATCAGCGTGACAATTTGTAATACAAATATTACCAGTGAAGTCAGGTCCCCAGACGTGCATAAGATTCAGGTAGTGGCCAAGCTCATGCGCCAGAGTGTTCAATTGATTTCCATTTCCGGTTCCGGACGCTCCAAAAAACTCATCAGCAATTACAATTCCGTCCAATCCTGCAGCTCCTCCAGGGTAGTAAGCATAGCCTCCAATACCCGACGGTGAATTACAGGGTTGCCCTGGGTTGGACCTTATTCCATTCACAATCCAGATATTAAGGTAGTTGGCTGAAGGCCATCCTGTGTTACCCTTTAATTGCGCATCAGACATTGCGCAAGGATCATCAAATCCATAAAAATCTTCATAGGGATTCACTACGGGAGGATTGCGCACCGTTCGATCAATTCCTTCTGTGCATCCTCCTTGAGGATTGCGCGTGGCAAGGCAAAGCTGAATATTGGTATTTACTCCTCCTTCGCCACCTGCCAATTGCATATTGCACTGGTCTATAGCCCCGGCGATTTGTGCTTCGCTGATGTTTTCAGGCCCATTGTTGTGTATCACATGCACCACTACCGGAATGAGAATTGGACCCGCACCTGGGCCACGATTTGAATTGCCATTCTTAATGGCAACTTGCAATTGCGCCTCGCTTCTTTCAAAGTCAACCAGTACTTGAGGGTTTTTCTTAATGGCTGCATCCATTAATGCATCAGTAAGATCAGGATGCCCGTCGTAACGAGGGTCCTGCGCGGTGACAGTAAGTGTGCATACACACATCATCATGATAGCTAAAATCCGTTTCATGATATTTATTTAGTTTAATGTTTGCCTACTCTATTAAAGCTTTTCGGCGTCCGCTTGGCGCATGGGTCCGCGCCTCGAGGGAGAGACATTATAGCTCATATATTTCTGGTAAGCCAGGTTAATCACATTATCCGGCTTGCTTTTTTTTTTTGAAGTTCCTTCAATTTGTTCTCCGGCTCCATTAAGCAATAAGAACAATACTAATTGAAGTATTACCACAGCGTTATTATTCGACAATTACATGATACTAAAACTCTTCTTACTGATGATGCCTAAACACAATTGGCTTATGAATGATCTCTTATTTTCAATTTTTATATTATAAAATACCTGACAGAATAAAAGATACTGAAGAATGACCAATTGGCCAAGCTTATTAATAAAAATGAATTTAACTTTTTAATACCAATTCCAAATATAATTTAACCCAATGGGTAAATTATTTTGTGAATTGGTTATGCCGTTACTAAAAATAAATAGTACTATGAGGCGCAGCCGAAATTGGACTATATTATTTTTGTAAGCGGTATAACTTCCCTTATAGTCAAGACAACAATGCCATAATAAAAAAAGAGCAAATAAGTATTTGAGTTAATTTTGAAATGAAGCTGATAGAAAAGTATTCTAATTCAGCGTTTGTTCTCTATGCCATAGGGCCCATACAACAACGCACAAAAGAATTAATCCTGTCAATTAATTTGTTATTGGTTTACCACCAAATCTATAGAAATTTTCGATGCATCCGCACAAAAGCCCGGTTAATAAATTAATTTTTCGACGAGTGCGTATATACCTTCGTTAAGGAATTAATAAGCTTAGCGCTATTCTGTTTTCTGAAAATTCTTTGAGTATGATGAAGGCCTTTTTGAAGAAATTGCGATGGGAATATTATACAGTGTGGGTAAAATAACAGGATCAACCGCAAAAGTTGGGGAGTGACTGACTTTGATTTGCAAAATTGACCAAGCAGGCTTTAAGGTTATTAACCCCGGCCTGCCCCTTTGGGCAATGTCATTAAGTTAAGGTCTTTGTATAAAATAACAATCGACCTTGGTCGTTGGATCGTTGCAAGCCGATTGTGCTATAAACATTTGATCCATACTGGATCAGGAGATGCGTGTAAACAATGCGATAAACGATCCAGTATGGATCGCATGTTTATAGGTACGATCTTGACTTTGGCGATAAACGACCAAGGTCGAATGTTGATCGGTCAATTCCTTAACTTAATGACATTGCCCTTTGACACCACAAATTTTGCAGCCCCGGGCTTTAGATTTGTGTATAAAGTTCACAGATAATCCCAGTGCCGGAGGCACGGCCCATATTGTAGCGCAGGACTTTAGTCCTGTGTGTGTAAAAAGTGCGATAATGATCAGAGTGCCGCAGGTACGGAACATTTATTTGGGCCTCTTGAAAAATTTATTTTTGTAACTACTCAGGAATGGTTTGGGCGATTAACTTTAGTGCCGAGAACACATCTTGACCGTTTTTTATGGCCGTATCGATTACTGACCTTAGTATAGCATAACGGTTAGCTCCTTGTTGACTTCTAAATGAGCCCGATA
>JANNEQ010000024.1:0-46159 GCA_031378885.1 Flavobacteriales bacterium | reverse complement strand
GAGCGTGTAGAACGGCACATAGTCCCATACTATTGAAAAGCCTAAGCAACCAAGTGCTAGCGAAGAAAGGACTACCAAGCTTTTACCAGACGTATCACAACAATGTTGTAGCCCAACTCAAATTATTCTAACAAACCGCCGCGTACCAGACCGGTACGCACGGTGGTGTGAGAGGACAGTAGAGATAACTTTGTTCCGTAATAAAGCTATCTTTACTTCCTACTCGATTGGAAAATTACGATCCACGCGAAAACGTTAAGGCTTTGAAGATTAAAATAGTAGTAAGAGTAAGAGGCTGAATTGGAGGGAGATCCGGTGCGTCCACCCTATAGACCGCGCAGGTCTATAGGGTTTAAAGTTAGATTGACTTTGACTTGATTTAACCGCTGCAAATGTCGTTAAAAAAATTAGAAAGTCAAGTTTTATGTTAAGAATCATGGTTTTAGGGGAGAAAAATTAGGTGGTGAAAACGGGCAAAAGCGTTTTGAGGGAATGGAAAAGGCCCTTTGAGGGGCCTTTTGTCAATGATAAGTATTGAGAAAGAAGAACAATCTACGAACCTGGTTGCTTAGTAGCCTTGCCATCAGATGCCTTAAAAAGGTTATAGCCCAGACCAATTCCAATCCAGGGTTTATTTCTATAAACCCATTTTGTGGCAAGTTCACCACCCACTATGTCAATTCCGGTAGAAAGTGAAAAGTTGAAGTCGTTGTGAACTAGAATAACATTAAATGTTGGAGATAATGCAGTGACATCCGTCGTTGTTTTGAGAAGACCCAGCGATGTTGTGCTATCGACTTTGATGGAGGAAACTCCTGCACCGATAGTAAAGTTAACGCTTGTGGACTCCCATTTTTTACTTCTAAGACTAATGCCAAGGGTAGCACCCACGTTGAAATCAGAACCAATTTCACGAAATTCTTTGTTTCTACGATCCAAACCATCATCGCCAGAAAGTCTCAGCTTTATTGGAAGAGAAAGTACTCCAATCACCATGCTGCACGTCTTTGCTATGTCTTTTGCGTATTGATCCAGCTGGCGTTTTGTGATAAGAAAATACCTATCCCTTATATCCAGAGTTTGATTTATTGGGGTGGAATATATCCACTTTAAATTCTGTGTGCTGTCATCTTCATTCCATGACCTAATACTCCCATTTTTATTTACGCCCCAAGGGGTGTATTGAATAATAAAAGTAGTGTCGTTAACGATACCAACCACTTCGAAGTAGTCGCCTTTGTTTGATGTGGCAATTGATCCTGAAGCTTGACCATTATATTGGCAAGGTTGGATATTTATGCCAATTTTAAATTGATAGGTTTTCTCGAATATTTCGTCGTTTTGAGCGAGCATTTCGAAGTTGGCCAATAACAACATAATTATTGAACTCATTAAATTGATTTTTTTCATTTTATTGAAGGTTTTGATTATGCCGCCAAAGTTGATTGTAAGCCCCATGTCCGAACAATGGGAATAATACCCTAAATTTGAATGGGGAAAAGACGGTGTGGAGGACGGGGAAAACACCCTAAACATTAAATTACAAAATTTCTTGGGTTGCTAAAACCCTTATTCCAATGAGTAATTTTTAGAGAAAGGGCAACCATCCACATTATGAATTTAATATAGCTATTGACATCAGTTCATATAATTCATTAAGATTGAAGAAAAAATAAACCAATGAAAAATTCAATTAAAATTCTTCTTACTTTAGTCATCGGCATAGCCGTTGGAGCAATAACCATGAAGACATTTACCCGTATTAAAGAATCGGGTAATCAAAGGTTTACAGGGAATCAGGAAATCTCTAGAAATAAGGAAAGTGACGATCCCTGGAAAATTGCACTTGATTTGTTAGTGAAAGAAAAGGCTGACAGTGGTTTTATCAATGAAGCTTACTCTGCGAGTAAAGATCGGTACTTTGAATATGTTGATTCTAAATTTAGTTTTGTTTCAAATGATAGCACAAGGGTTATTCCTCGTGATACAGCGGCATTATTTATCGACGAATATTTGGACGATCCTTTTCCATTAAAGATAAAGTCAGGAGAGCATGATGGGAAAAGACTTTTAGGTTGGTATTTGGAAAAAAGTGTTATTCAAAATATGCTAATGTCGAATTGTACTGGAGTTGAAATACTTTTGTCCAGAAAGGACGTTCCAGGTAAACTAAGTAATCAAATGACCATCATAACATGTCCGGTTAATCTTATAGGTGATACTTATACTATTGCCGACGCAAATAAAATTTATGAGTATCTTCGCCCATGTCCTCCAAGATGTTCCAGTGATAATAGAGATAATCCTTTTAAGTGATAAATCAATATATCGAATTTACTATCTACTTGGTAAATATATGCTTGGGCATATTTACCTATAGGTATATTAATGGTGCGCCTAAAGTTGCGTATTTTTACTTCTTAACCGTATTAGTAACTAATATCTTATCGATTCTTTTTATTATTTGGTATAGAAATAATTTGATTGTAAATTCAGTTTATTCCATTATCAATCCTATTATTATTTATTTCATATATCAAAAAATGCCTAATAGTAAAAGATCAAATTTGGATACCTTGTTGTTGTTTGTACTCTATTCCTTCTTGCTTTTTAATACGTTCTTCATACAGAAGGATGATTTGCTTGCAACCTACAACCAACAAGCCACAGGCCTCTTTGTAATATTTCTCGCACTAAAGTGCTACTTACAAATTCTCAATACTCCTTCTGAGACACCACTAATCCGGAATTCAATCTTTTGGTTGAATTCAGGTTTTTTCTTCTATCACGCATCCACTTTTTTTCTTTGGGTGGTATTTGACTTTCTATTGAAAAAAGGAGACGATATGGATTTTTTGCTGGACTGGAATTATTACGTCTCATTAATTCTTTACGTCGTGATTGGTGTTGCTATATTTATCGATTATTGGAACAACAGATATGTCAAATCTACAAGTTGAAGATGTTACTTTATTCGCGTTGGCTGGAATAGCTTTCTCAATATTGTTTGTTGGCTTTATTATTTTATTCGTCTTTCGCTTTCGTCAGAAACAAAAGGATCATCTGGCAGAAAAACAACAACTCCAACTCCTCTTCAACTCCGAACTCTCCCGCGCGCAACTCGAACTCTCCGAACAAGTCATGCGCAACATCTCTCAGGAAATCCACGACAACATCGGCCAATCCCTTATGCTCGCCAAAATGCACCTCGACAGGTTGGACACAAACACCATCGACCAGCACATCGGCCCCGGCAGAGAACTTGTCGCCAGATCACTCAACGACTTGCGCAACCTTTCCAGATCACTTAACGGCTCCTTTATTCTTGATCTGGGTTTAGTAAAGGCTGTCGAACGCGAAGCCAACCTCATTACCCAGGGCGGCACTATCACTTGTACAATAGATGAAATCAACGATCATTTTAGCCTCGGCAACCAAAAGGAAATCATTCTTTTTCGCTGTATTCAGGAGTTGCTTAGCAATGCCGTCAGACATTCCGGCTGCTCCGAAATCAGAATTTCTTTTCATTCCAGCGAAAATTCACAAATCTTAATGGTCACTGATAATGGAAAAGGTATAGATTTGAATCCACAAAATCGTGGTATCGGATTGGAAAGTCTGAGCCAAAGGGTCAAAATTCTGGGAGGCCAACTCTCTCTGAATGCAACTCCCGGTGGTGGAACAGAAGTAGAAATAACCATTCCCCGCGATGCCGAACGTTAATACTAAACCATATGCCAGCTATCCGTTTGGCCATTGCCGACGACCACACTCTTGTGCGCAAAGGACTTGTGCAAATGCTCGAAGCCGACGGCTTCAATGTGGTGGCTGATGCCGAAAACGGCCGCGAACTCATCGATAAAATTGCCAAAAGGAAAGTCGACCTTGTTTTGATGGACATTCAGATGCCCGTTATGAATGGCGCAGAAACCACCGAATGGCTCCGCGACAACATGCCTGAAGTAAAAGTACTGGCCCTCTCCATGTTCGACGATGATCTGTCTGTTATTCGTATTATAAAAAGCGGCGCCCGTGGCTGTGTGCTCAAAGATGCCCAACCGGCAGAGCTATACAGAGCCATCAGTGAAGTAGTAGAAAAAGGTTTTTATTATACAGAAATGGTAGCGGGCAAACTCATGGATGCGGTCAGTCAGCCGGAAAAACCTCAACCCACGGTCATTCAGATGAACGACAGGGAGCTGGCATTCCTCCAACTGGCCTGTACCGAACTCAGCTATAAAGAAATTGCCGACAGAATGTTTCTTTCACCCCGAACCATCGACGGATATCGGGAAGCTCTCTTCGAAAGACTTGGGGCTAAGTCCAGAATTGGCCTTGTCCTTTACGCTATTCGCAATGAAATCTTTAAAGTTTGAGCCCAAAGCAACTTATAAAGCCTTGATTTAATCTTCTTAAAGTTAAGAATTCATGGGATTTTAATTTTAAAAGTCTCCTTTTATAAGAATTGCTATATTGCATCGCCTTTAACCCATTACCTTATGAAATACCTTGTACTTCTCTTTGTTCTGATTTCATTGCAAACCAACGCTCAGGTTGTTCAATTCTGGATAGAAGATTTTGGAATTGGCTCAACTTCCGGGCAGGTCGCTACCAATTATTTTAGCATAAACGGCTCATGGACGGTCACCGAGACAGGTACCAACGTCAGCACAGGTAACATTTGGTTTATCAGCGATGCCGAAAACGGAAACGATCCCGGAGATTGTGGCACTGCGGGTGGTTCTGATCAGACACTTCACATCGGAGCCAACGGTTCTTTTGCAGGCACCGATTTGGGTGCTTCTTACTATGAAGGCCTTGATGGATTTTGTGATTTTATAGATTGTGGTGCAACTGACCTTCGCATAGAGACGCCAAGTATCAGCTCCGTTACACTCACCAACATTCAATTGCAATTTGACTATCTGGAAGGAGGAAATGACATTGACAACGCCACCGTTTGGTATTTCGATGGCTTTACCTGGACTGAGATCGGAGATATGGACAAAACATTTGGCACTTGCGATCCACAGGGGCTTTGGACCACTTACACTGTGGCTCTTCCACCTTCTGCCAACGACAACACAAATTTTAAAATTGGTTTCCGCTGGGTGAATAACGATGATGGAGTAGCCGCCGATCCAAGTATTGCCATAGACAATATAATTTTAAACGGCACTTTCGGAGATGTTACCACTGCCCCGGAAGTTACTTGCATAGGCGATATTGAAATTGATATCGAGTTTGACTGCTCCGCATTTCTTGATGATTATATCCCAACCGTAATCGTCTTTGATCCAAACGATCCCTTCCCACTTGTGACACAATTTCCCGAGCCAGGCACACAGATATTCGAACCCACACTTGTTACTATGACGGCCACCAACGGATTTGGCCTTGAGGGCTCATGCTCTTTTATGGCTATACCTGTTGACAATACACCGCCGGCTATTATCTGTCCCGCGTCCATAACTTTAGGTCTTCCCGCCGGTGAATGTTCTATGTTCGTTGGTGTTCCATTGGCCACGGCAACAGATAACTGCCTTGTGGATGTTATATCGAATTCATTTAATGCTTCTCCCGATGCATCAGATGTTTATCCGGTCGGTCCTACAGTGATTACTTTCACAGCCATGGATAATTCAGGGCTTTCTTCATTTTGTTCATCATCCGTAACATTGTTGGTGGTTGAATTACCTGATTTGCAATGTCCGGCTGAAATTATCGTCGCCGTTCCACCTGGTACAACGTCTTCTCCTGTGGATGTGCCCATTCCACTTGATCTTAACGGCTGTGACCTTGGAACGCTTACCAACGATTACAACGGAACCGCTGACGCATCAGGTGTTTATCCTTTAGGGACAACCACTGTTTGCTGGACTTTTGAAGGTAATAATGGAGAAACTCTCACATGCTGTCATGACATAACAGTAGCCGATGACCTGGAATGTTGTCTGGGAGATTTTAACTGTGATGGCATTGTAGCAGTGGCAGATTTACTTGAAATAGTAGCAGATTTTGGCTGCTTATCCAATTGTGGTATAATAGACCTTGATGAAGATGGCATAGTCGGAGTATCGGATATGCTTATTTTTAATGGCCTGTTTGGTACACTCTGCAATTAATACACATCAGCAGAAATTCAGAAAGCTTAATCATTGCCTATCAATCCCTTGTTTTTGTGCCACAGAGTTTAACTACCTTTGTGCGAATTTATTTACCTCGATAAATTCATTCGTTCATGTCTTATTTACAGGAAAAACTTGTAGGTGAAGGTCTTACCTACGATGATGTCTTATTGGTACCCGCTTATTCGCAGGTACTTCCACGCGAAGTAAGTATTAAAACCAGGTTATCCAGGAATATCGAATTGCATATTCCGGTAATTTCTTCTGCTATGGATACTGTAACTGATTCTATTATGGCTATAGCCATGGCACGTCAGGGTGGTATAGGCGTCATTCATAAAAACATGACCATAGCTGCACAGGCCGCCGAAGTGCGTCGCGTTAAAAGAAGCGAAAGCGGCATGATACAAGATCCGGTTGTATTGCCCAGAAATGCCAATGTGGGCGACGCCCTCAAGCAGATGGCCGAGCATAAAATTGGCGGAATTCCTGTAATTGACGACGATGGTAAATTATGTGGTATTGTCACCAATCGGGACCTGCGTTTTGAAAAAATCAACGAAAGGCCCATCGCTGAAGTGATGACGTTTAACAACCTCATCACCACGGATAAACCCGGCGATCTTGCCGCAGCAGAGTCCATACTTCAAAAACATAAAATAGAAAAACTTCCGGTGGTAGATCCTTCAGGGAAGTTATTGGGGCTTATTACTTATAAGGATATTATGAAGCTCAAAAAGTATCCCAATGCATGCAAAGATTCGTTCGGAAGGCTAAGGGTAGCCGCAGCAGTTGGGGTAACAGGAGATACTATGGAAAGAGTACAGGCATTGGTGAACGCTTCTGTTGATGCCATAGTCATAGATACGGCGCACGGTCATTCTCAGGGAGTTATAGATACTTTGAAAAGAGTGAAGGCAGCTTATGGGAATAAAGTCGACATTATTGTGGGAAATATAGCCACTGCAGATGCCGCCAATGATTTAGTAGAAGCAGGGGCCGACGCAGTAAAAGTCGGAATCGGTCCGGGATCAATCTGCACCACAAGAATTATTGCAGGTGTCGGAGTGCCCCAACTTACCGCCGTGATGGATGTGGCTTATGGATTAAAAGACAAGTCTGTGCCTGTGATTGCCGATGGAGGAATCAGATTTACAGGAGATATTGTAAAGGCCCTCGCAGGAGGAGCTTCCACAGTTATGGTAGGCTCTATGCTTGCCGGAACCGAAGAAAGTCCGGGTGAAACCATTATTTATGAGGGCCGGAAATTTAAATCTTATAGGGGAATGGGCTCTTTAGAGGCCATGCAGCATGGGTCAAAAGACCGCTATTTCCAGGATGCAGAAGACGACATCAAGAAGCTCGTACCCGAAGGCATTTCAGGTAGGGTTCCGTTCAAAGGGACAGTGCAGGAAGTTGTATATCAGGTGGTTGGTGGTCTAAGGGCAGGTATGGGCTATTGCGGTTCTAAAGACCTTGCGGCCCTCAAAACCTCGAAATTTATCCGGATTACAAATGCCGGCGTGAAGGAAAGCCATCCCCATGATGTATTCATTACCCGCGAAGCCCCAAACTATAGCCTTCGTTAATAGGGTTTTCGCATCGCGATAAGTATTACATTTGCCAGCCTTTTTTTGATTTAATAACCGTTATGAAACTACTCAATATTTTTCTTGCCTTTCTGGTGCTCAATATTATTTGCGCCCCTATCATTGCTCAGGACAAAAAGTCCACTGTACTTACTGTTGATGGCGAAGCCACTTCACTTGAAGAGTTCGAAAACATTTTCAAGAAGAACAACAGAGATTCTGCCGTTACCGACAAAGCCCTTGACGATTACATGGAACTTTTCATCAATTTCAAGTTGAAAGTGAAAGAAGCACGTGAATTGGGAATGGACACGGTTTCAAAGTTCCGCACAGAACTTGAGGGATATCGGGGGCAATTGGCTCGTCCATACCTTACCGATGGAGATATGCTCAATGGACTTATCCGCGAGGCGTACGATCGTCAGTGTCAGGAAGTCCGGGCGTATCATATCCTGGTTAAATGCGATGCATTGGCCTCCGCAGATGATACGCTCCGCGCATACAACAGGGCGCTCGCTTTCAGAGACAGAATTATAGCTGGCGAAGATTTTAGTGCAGTGGCCAAGGCCAAAGACGGCAGCGACGATCCAAGTGCGAAAGACAATGGCGGCGATCTGGGATATTTCACCGTATTCCAGATGGTTTATCCGTTTGAAGATGCCGCTTACAAAACAAGAGTAGGCGATATTTCAATGCCAGTGAGAACCAAATATGGTTACCATATTTTAAAAATTATAGACAAGAGACCCGCCAGAGGCGAAGTTCATGTGGAGCACATTATGGTAAAAGCCAAGTCAGAGGCAAATGGCGAAGCCAATGCAGAGACTAAAATCAACGAAATTCATGCAAAAACTCAAGCTGGCGAAAACTTCGAAGAGCTTGCTTCTAAATTCAGTGAGGACGGAAGTTCAGCCAAAAAAGGCGGAGATTTACCTTGGTTTGGAGCAGGTAAAATGGTTACAGAATTTGAAGATGCGTCGTTTGCTTTGAAAAATGATGGAGACATCAGCAGACCATTCAAAACTTCTTATGGATGGCATATTGTGAAAAGAATCGGTTACAGACCCATTCCTAAATTTGATGAAGTGGAGAAGGATCTCAAGAGTAAAGTTTCACGCGATTCGAGAGCCGAAAAAACAAAATCTTCTTTTGTTGCCAAACTCAAAAAAGAATACAATTATATGTATTATGATGCGAACGTATTGCCATTGATAGCCAAGGCCGATACCAACGTATTCAAAGGCCAGATTAAAGTAAAGAAAAGTAAACTCAAGAAAACTTTATTCGAAATAAACGGACAAAAACATTCTGTGAAAGAATTCACTGACTTTATTAAAAGGAGAGGAGAGTATCAATCCAAACAAACGCCGCAGGAATTTGTGAGATTGCAAGCAATGAAATTCGCAGAAGATAAATTAATGGAGTACGAAAACTCTAAGCTCGAAGAAAAACACGACGCATTCCGATTGTTAATGAAAGAGTACAAAGAAGGAATTCTGTTGTTTGAACTCACCGACCAGAAAGTTTGGTCGAAAGCAGTAAAGGATACCATTGGTCTTGAGGATTATTACAATAAAAACAAGTCTGATTTTATGTGGCCTGACAGAGTTGATGTGGTTATTTACACCTGTGCCGACGAAACAAAGGCTGCAAGAGTCAGGGCAATGTTGGCTGATGGAAATGACAAGACTGAAATTGCGGCTGAATTGAATTCCAATTCGCAATTGAATTTGCAGGTAGAAGAAGGTGTTTTCGCAAAAGAAGACAAAGATATTCTCGCAGGTATTCCATGGAAAAAAGGTCTGAGCAACAACATCAACCAAAACGGGCAGATCATCATCATCGACATTCGCGAAGTAATTCCGGCATCTGTCAAGAAATTGGATGAGGCCAGAGGCATGATTACTTCGGAGTACCAAACTTACCTCGAGCAACAGTGGATAGCGCAGCTTAGATCGAAACATAAGTTCGAAGTGAATCAGTCTGTGCTTCATTCAATTCATTAAGACCATTGCACAAGGCACTTTCATATTTTGGGTTTTTGATTCTTATTGGATATGCCTGTAACAAATCCGGGAGTTCATCCGCTATATTGGCTAAGGTGGGCGATAAGGAACTTACCTGGCTCGAGGTAATGGATATTATTCCTAACAATTCGCAGCCAAAAGACAGCGCAACACTAGCCGAACGCTATATCCAGGATTGGATCAAGGAACAGGTTGTGTTGATTAAGGCAGAAGAAAATCTGGCGGAGGAAAAGCAAAATTTTGACGAATTGATTGATGAATACAGAAAGTCCCTTTTAACCTACACCTACGAACAGGAATTGGTAAAACAAAAGTTGGATACAATCATCAAGGAAGAGGAAATCGTCAATTATTACAAAAACAACGAAGGCAATTTCGAACTAAAGGATTTTATTGTAAAAGTGAAGTATTGCGGAATTGCCGCCGACAGCAAAAATATTAGCACCATGCAGAAATTGTTTTATTCTGCGAAGCCTGAAGATATTGTAAAATGGGTGAAGTTTTGTGTGGATATCGGTGCAAGCTATTATTTCGAAGAAGACAAATGGATAATGTGGGACGAATTCGTAAAGAATATTCCATTGGAAGTCTATGATGTGGAAAGTTTTTTGCGCAAAAACAAGAGTGTGGAATTTGAAAAGAACAATAATTTGTATTTGATTACATTTACTGAATTCCAGCTTAGCGGAAGCAAATCACCACTGAGTTTTGAGAGAGAGAGAATTAAAAATATGATTCTCAACAAGCGGAAAACAGAATTGCTTTCCGTCATGCGCGAAGACTTATACAACAAAGCAATAGAGAATAAAAAGGTAGAAACCTATTACCCTAAACAATGAGAAATTTTCTATTTATTTTTTTATTGTTCCCTTTTGTGGTCAAAGCGCAAAAGGTGGAGGTTATTGATGAAATCATTGCGGTAGTTGGCAATGAAATTGTCTTAAAGAGTGATTTGGAAAGCGCCATTCTTGAAGCTACCAAAGGAGTTGGTGGTGCCAATGAGCAGGAACGATGCTCGGTGCTCGAAAATATATTGTATCAAAAACTCCTTTTGCACCAGGCACGTGTAGACAGTATTGAAGTTTCCGATTCGGATGTGGCAATGCAGGTAAATCGCCGTTTGGATTATTTTATTCAGATGTTTGGAAGCGTGGAAGAATTTGAAAAATATTATGGCAAAACCACAGCCCAACTCAAAGACGATTATTTCGATCAGATCAAAGATCAGCTTCTGGTTCAGCGAATGCAGGAAGAAGTTTCAAAAGGAGTGAAGATTACTCCATCTGACGTATTGGCTTATTACAAAGAAGTACCGCAGGATTCTTTGCCATTAATGGGAGAACAGGTAGAATACTCTCAAATAGTAATCGATCCGGTTGTGCGCGAATCAGAGCGGCAAAGGGTAATTTATTTTTTGGATTCCATCAGAATGGATTGTATCAATGGCAAGACTTCCATGACATTGCAGGCGGCAAAGTGGAGCGAAGACCCAGGTTCGAAATACAAGGGAGGCTGCTACCCTATGCAGAGAAAGGGGTCTTTTGTACCCGAGTATGAGACAGCCGTTTTCACCACCGATGAAGGTAGCTATACTCCTGTTTTTTCATCCGAATATGGTTACCACTTTGTGAAAATTATTGAGAAAAGAGGCGATTTTTATGAGTCGTGCCACATTCTTATGTCTCCTAAAGTAAGTTCGGCTGACCTGGATAATGCCAAAATACTTTTGGATGAGCTCTTCGGCAAACTCATGGCTGATTCTGTGAAGTTCAAAACTGCTGCCGTGCGCTACAGCACGAATAAAGACTCCAAAAACCAGGAAGGACGCGTAATTAATCCGGGCACGGGCAGTACAAAACACGATGTGGCCGAGCTTCCTGCTGAGATCAATTTGATTTTGATGAACCTCAAACCAGGCGATATTTCCGAACCGGTTTTGGTGAAAAATACCGACGGTTCTCAGGCTTATGTAATCTACCGGCTGGACGGAAGAGTAGATGCACACCGCGCCAACATTCAGGAAGACTACGAACTATTTAAAAAACTGACCGAAGAGAACGCCAAAAATAAGCAGTCAGATAAATGGATCAACAAACACATAGCCAGCACTTATTGTCAGATTAACGGCAGTTACATCAATTGCGACTTCAATTTCAAGTGGATCAAAACACATCCCTGAGAACGTTAGCAATTCTTAGAATTTGAAAAGGTTAAACCCGATTATTTTTGCCCGGGTGAATAAAAAAAGGATGGAGTTAGAATCTCCGGTGATTGTCCGGATTTGATAAATTGCCACCCAATTAAATAGTGGAAACCGGGATTGGAGATAACAAGACGAGTATCTTGCAGCCTTCAAAAGCCCGGGGAGAAAAGTAAAATATATGTCAGAGATAAAATTCAATTCAGACGCAGAAGCTCTTGATTCGCTCAAGGGGCGTTATGCCACCTTGCAAAAGGAAATCAGAAAAGCCATTGTTGGTCAGGATGATGTGGTGAAGAATGTATTGATTTCCATATTTGGAAATGGACATTGTTTGCTCATTGGAGTGCCCGGCCTGGCCAAAACACTTTTGGTCAACACAATTGGTCGTTCTTTAGGATTGAGCTTCAACAGGATTCAGTTTACCCCCGATCTGATGCCCAGCGACATCATCGGATCGGAAATTCTCGATGAGAACAGACAGTTCAAATTTTTGAAAGGCCCGATTTTCTCCAATATCATTCTTGCAGATGAGATCAACAGAACGCCGCCCAAAACGCAGTCTGCCTTGCTCGAAGCCATGCAGGAAAGAAGGGTAACAGCTTCCGGTAAAACCCACGAATTGCCTTCGCCATTCTTTGTTCTGGCTACCCAGAATCCCATAGAGCAGGAAGGTACATATCCACTTCCGGAAGCCCAGCTCGACCGTTTTATGTTGAATGTCTGGTTAGATTATCCGGAATTTCAAGACGAAGTACAGATTGTAAAAAATACAACGGCCAATCTCAATCCGGAAATTTCACCGGTGATTACTGGGCAGGAAATTGTTTTCTATCAGCATCTGATCAGAAAAATGCCGGTGACCGACAATGTAATTGAATATGCTGTTCGCCTGGTTTCAAAAACAAGACCCGATGGCGACATGGCTCCTGAAATGATCAAGAACTTCCTTTCCTGGGGAGCTGGTCCGAGAGCATCGCAGTATTTGATTATCGGCGCTAAATGCCACGCCGCATTGAACGGCAAATACAGCCCCGATATTGAAGATGTGAAGGCCATCGCTATACCAATTTTGCGCCACCGTATTGTGCGCAATTACAAGGCAGAAGCCGAAGGTTATACTGTAGAAAAAATCATCAGCCAGTTGCTCTGATTTATTCGATAAAAGAATTTGAGAAACCGTAGTCTGATGATTGCGGTTTTTTTATTTTAGATAAGTTGGTTGTTGAAGATCAGTTTTCACAATGATACAGAGAGCCCCGGCTTCCATAAGTATTGTTTTCAATTAAATTCTACGTCATTCAATGCATTATCTTAAATAATTACCTACAATTGCATTGTCGCAGATCAAAACTACGAACATGACGAAAAAGGATTTTTTTACGATGGCTATTAAGGTCATCAGTTTATATGTAGCGCTCAATTCATTTATTTTATGGCTGCCTGCCTTGCTTGTTTCTCTTTGGAGAGGACACAGTATTGAGGAGTATTTACTAACCATTATTGGTTATGTGATTATTGCTGGATTGGCCATTTTATCTATTGCTAAAGCCAGTGAAATTGTGGATATGCTCGGACTCGATAAAAAATTCGAAACGGCCGAAATCAATTTGGGGTCAATAACCGATTTTAATCTCACCAGAATTGCGATCATCGTTATAGGTTGTATTCAAATAGCATCGCAGATTTCATCATTATTTACGGACCTCATATTCACATTTGTTGAAAGCGCCAGCAATCAAGCCCAGCAAGGGCTTGTCGCATACGAATGGGTAGATAAATTGATGTCGTTGACTTTTGGAGCTATTATAATTTATCAAAGCAAGAGAATTACAGAAATCTTTTTTCAAAAGGAAAAAGGGGAGGTTGAGATAGACCGTTATGTGTAATGAAATGGATATTCGTGAACATCGGCTTCGTATCATACAAACCAATGGTAGCGTTGTGTTTTGCAATTGCCCTGTTTAGTTGCCAACAGTCCGGACATGCCCCAAAAGAACCTCTTGCGATAGCAGACCACACTTTGTTTTATTTGTACTTTCAAGATGCTCAGGATCAGATTCACCAATCCAAAATCTGAATGATGAAGAGCGCCGTGGAGATATTTTTGCTTAATTCATGCGGATAGTACCAATTCTGAATATTTAACTTTAAACAGACAGTAGAATTCTACTGTCTGTTTAAGATTAAAATGAGCCGGCAGTTTGGTCTATTTTATAATTACTATTCGGTATTATTTGTTGATGATTAGCCGCTGAGTAACCTCTTTACTTCCAATTTTAACACTAAGTTGATAAACTCCGTTCGGAAGATCACACGGAAATATCAATTTGTTATCGTCGATTTCAGCACCTTGAAAACTCATTTTTTTCTTAACTATTCCTGCAATATCGGTTATAGTCAGCTCAATTCCATTGGTGCCGATATTCCCGAAATTTATTATTTCCACTTGAAATTCAGGCTGAGTTATTGGATTCGGATATAGAATAATATCAGGTTTATTAGTATTCAGCCCCATTAAATAACGAGTGGTAGCATCGCCAGCGGATATTGTTTCAGGGCCTGATTCAAAATGACTGATATTCCCAAGAGATTCAGCAGAGTTGAATATGAGTCCTTCTTCTTTCCATGGTTGGTGCGAGGTGGTAAATCCACATAAGTTTAAAGATCCATGAATTTCACCTGTAGTATTAAATTGTCCTAAAAATATCAAGCCATTTTGAATGGGAAAACTAATTGGATCATTAGGAACAACAAGCCAGGCCCCATCATTCGTGAAAATTTTACCCCCTGATTGAAACGATTGTAGATCGACACCCAGAATCATCAAAGCATCCTCTTTTTTCATGGGATTATTAATCGAAATGAAGCTATCCGAACTTAGTGATGAGTTGTTTTGAGATTCGGATTGATTGAAGACGGAAGTTGATTCAATGAAAAGTGGATTTTCTGAATTTCCATAAACCATGTACAATGACTCATAATGGGATGGTAGTTCAGCAAACAAAATATATGTTCTGCCATTTTCTGCATGGTCAGATTGAACCTCTTGCAAGATTAATTTGAGTTCTGAAGCTTGAATTGATGAGCTAAAAAGAGCAAATAGAATTACTGATATTATTGTTTTCATTTTTTTAATTTTATAGTATTCAAAATTGAGATTTAATTGGATTGATACTGCGGTAATCATGAACATGAAGTCCCAAATGCACCCGTAAAATTCAGCAAATCCTGAGCACCAACAATTCCATCGCAATCAAAATCAGCGGCACCACAATTTGACGTACAGCCATACTGAGAAGTCAGTGTGATCAAATCTGCAATTCCTACGATGCCATCTCCATTTAAGTCATAAATACAGGCAAAATATTCCAGATTAAAAGATAAGTCAGTTGTACAGGTTGCATTGTTGATCAGGTCTGTAACGGTCAATGTAAATATTTCATAAGGGTTTGATGTATTAAATGTCATGGTTGCTAAACTTCCTCCACCATTCCATGCATAGTTATAAAATCCACTTCCACCGGTAACAATTGCCGTAAAAGAACCAGAATACAAATTCGTTGCACAACTAAATGTTGTGTTATTCGGATTTGAAGTTTGAATATCCAGCATGATTCCCGTGTCAATAAATGTTGTACAACTGCCAGGAATGCTATTGCCATTGCCATTTGGGATTTGGTAGGTCACAGTATAATCCCCAGTAGTGCCAGCCTCGATACATTGACCTGTGCCTTGAAATAACGTGGAAGTCCAGAATTCAGAGGTGAAATTGGGGTCGTCCAGACAGAGCGTTACATTACTCAAGCCGCATCCTTGTGGTGTACTTGTCACGACAACTTGCGGGATTGTACCTACATTAATAAGAAATGTATAAGTAGTGCCAACGGCATCAAAAAAAAGAACGAATATTGAGAATTATCGTTGGGTAAGACCCCTGACCATTCGCCATCCGCGGGATTCGTGTCTGTGAGGTTGCCGGGTGTAACATTCCAGTTCAATGGTAGGACAAGTGTAAAAGCTGGATTTGGTACCAGACGAAGATGCAATCCATCGCAATCCACAAAAAGTTGCTGCAAAGTGCAATCATTGTTTGGCGGGAACACGACTTGTGCAAGAAGGTCAGAAACTGAAAATTGAGCGAACAACAATAAAATTGTCAAGTAAAAATTGTTTTTCATGAGATTTTAATTTAGATTTAAGCCCCTAATCTAGGGTATCTATTTTAGAATTGTACTCTTGTTAATAACTTCTTTTAGGCTTTATGAAAATAAGAACACTCATTTGTATCGTCTTTATATTAGGCTATGGTATGTCTTGGGGGAAAGACTATTCTGAAACACCAAAACCATTTAGGCCTATTGAATTTATCGAAAACCGCGGTCAGTGGCCGGGAGATTTTTTATTCCGTGCAGGAATAGGCAACAATGGTGTGGTCTATCTGCAGCATGATGGTATTTTATTCGATTTTGAAGATCCTGAAATGCAATCCGCAAAACACGACCTGCTGATCAGCGATAATTTGGATGGCGAATTGAGAGTTCATCACCACAGTTGGAAATTGTTTTTTGTAAATGCAGAAAATGCAAGAGTTGAATCACAATTGAATGACTCACATTACTACAATTACTTTCTGGGAAATGACAGCACAAAGTGGCAAAGCAAAATTTATCCTTCTGAAAAGGTAGTTTACCATGACTTGTGGCCGGGAATAGATTTTATAGCATACAGTGCAAACGGAAATTTTAAATACGACTTTGTCGTAAGTACTGAAGCTGATATAGGTTCTATACAACTCCGCCTCGAAGGAATTGATGATTTTGAATTGGTGAATGGTAAATTGATCATGCAAACTTCGGTGGGAGAATTTGTGGATAATGAGCCGGTGGCTTATAGCAATGAAGTACAATTGGATTGTCATTATGTTGTGAATGCCGATCGTATTTCTTTCAACGTTCCATTATGGGATAAGAAGTCAACTCTGGTCATCGACCCTGAACTAATTGGTGCAACTTATCTGGGCAGCACCCAAGGTGGATTTGATTTTGTAGGTTTACATTCCGCTCTTTTCTCAAATGGTAATAATATAAGTTGCGGTTTAGCCTATTCCCAAATGATCCCTGCTACATTCGGAGCTTACGATACTACTTTTAATGGTGGTGTTTGGGACTTAACCATTTCCTGCTTTAATCAGGATTGTACTGATTTGTTGTATTGTACTTATTTTGGAGGTAGTCTGGCAGACGTTCAATTTAGCATTGAAATGGCCGGTAACAATTCTTTTTATATATCTGGAATGGCCATTAGCCCTGATTTTCCAACCACATTGACCGCTGCAGGTTATTTCTTGTCAGGCGTTACTGATGTATTTATTTCCCACTTCAGCAGTGATGGTAGTGAGTTGTTGTCCAGTTCATTCATTGGAGGAACATTGTTTGAGCCTTATAGAACCCTAATTGACTGGGGTATTCTAGATTATTATGGCGCCAATGACTGCGGTCTTGATTTCGAAAACAATTCTATTTATGGCATCGCTGGTTCTACCAATAATTGGCAGAGTAATTATGAACCTGGTTTTTTTTCTTATCACGATTTTAGTACTTCTATAACGAGCCTTGATTTCAATGTATATAAATTAGATGCTGATTTGACTGATATATTTTGGGTAACCAGAATCGGAGGAAGTGGGGATGAAAATACCCGGGATATGCAGGTTTTAAAGAATGGTAACATCGCTATTTTCGGAAGTACTGCCAGCAATGATATTCTGATTACTCCAGGTTCGTATCAGACAAATTATGGCGGTGGTTTTGATGGTTATTTGGCTATTCTCTCTCCCGATGGCAGCCAGGTTTTGTACAGTACTTATTTAGGAGGGGATGGTCAGGATGAAATACAATATTTGAGTGAAGACAACCAGGGGCGCTTGTGGATATGTGGCATCAGCACCAGTGAATTGCCACTGATTGGTGATGGATACAATGATCCCGGAAGCTGGCAGTTTATTGCCTGTTTTGATCCTGAGTTGAACAATCTAATTCATTATCATTTGGTGGGTGCGGGTCAGGGTTCTACTAATATGTTTTGGCCTTCAGCTTTTATGGTAGATGATTGTAATAGAATTTATCTCACAGGAGATGGAGGAGCACAGACGGTTTCCAATGTAAATATTACTCCAGACGCACTTTATTCAGAAGGATCATTCTATACCGCTGTATATGGCGCAGATATGTCAGAACTTATTTACGGAAGTTATTTGGGTGGAAATCACAGGCATGGCCCAGACAATCAATATAACCGCAAGGGTATAATTTGCCAGAGTGTATGTTCTAATATTAACACTCCGGTTTATCCTCCTGCTAATGCCTATTCTGATACACAAGTGGCAACCTGGGAGGGTTCGACATGGATCATTGACATGGATTCACCCGCAACAGTGAGTGCATTTGATTACGAACCTTCTGGAAGTTCGTGTATACCGTATTCAGTTCATTTCACAAACTGGAGTGACAGTGCCTCCTATCAATGGAATTTTGGAGATGGCAGTGGTTGGGTTTCAGATCAGAGTCTTGATGTATTGCATACCTTCACAGAAAGCGGGACCTATTATGTACAATTGATCGCTACCAATACACAAAGTTGCAATTACGCCGATACAATAGGCTGGTGGATTGTCACTCCTACCGTCCAGTCGCCCATGCAACTTGCCGTAGAATCAAATACCGGAAGTTTATGCGAACTACCTATTTTGGCAACACTTGAATATACAGGCAATGGGGCTGATAGTTTTGAGTGGCACGATTCAGAAGGCAATGTATTGGGAACGGATTCTATTCTGGAAATCAACATTTCGAATATGAATGGGGTGGAAATTATTCTATACGGAATCGAATCGTCTTGTAACTATGCAGATTCGATAATTACCACAATCATTCCTTCATCATCACCAGATGCGACTTTTATTGCGGACGACAGCTTGCTCGTCGCGCAAGAAGATGGATCGTACCAATGGTACATCAATGGCAACGCGATAGCCGGAGCCAATGGCCCGACTTATCTGGCTGCGGAATCTGGCAATTATTCATTGTCCGTTACCAATGAATTTGGCTGCACCAGTTTCAGTGAATTGCAATTTATAGAAGTCATGGTAAAGGAACTATCAACAGAAATGATTTCAGTTTACCCCAATCCTGCGGATGAATCGATCACCATCAACTCAGGCAATATATTGGTGCAGTCGATTCTCATCTTTGACAACAAGGGTCGTCTTGTAAAGGAGGTTACAGGCATCAACGGACGAAGCACTGTTGTGGATTGCAATAGTTTTGCATCAGGAACTTATTACGTTAGTCTTGTAGACCGGAATGGCGAAGTAAGCACATTAGAATTCGTTAGGAAGTAACTATTGTTAAGAACAGAATTGGATTTTTCATTATATGCGTTTTTACCATCATGCCACCTCAGATATGTTGTGGGTAAGTCTTCTGCGAATGAAATTCATTGGCGATCATAAAAAAATCTGAATGCAATTCAAATAAGTTATTTATTCAAAATCCCATTGTCGATTTCCACATTCGCCAAGACCTTCTGTTTATAATGATTGTAAAAGGATGCTCGAACAATGAATCACAGTGCGGATGTATTTCACATTACACAAAACAATCAAGGTCCAACAGCGAAGGATGAATTCCTCCTTTCAAAAAGCCTAATGTAATAAAGGCAGGAAATTAACCAACATCAATCCTAAATCCATTAAATTGAGCTAACCTTTGCATTGCTACAAAGAGATGAAGCCGTCTCTTCAAACTACAGTTGAATGAACCGCAAAAATTTTCTTAAAACCCTCGCTATATTGCCTCTTGCAGGTGCAGCCATGAAATTAAAAGAACTCAACCAACTCACAGAGACATTCGAAAGTACTGAGGCCATGCCCGTACTTTTTATGGGCCACGGAAGCCCCATGAATGCCATTGATGAAAATGAATTTGTAAAAGGCTTTCGCAAAATAGGAGAGGGCATTGCCCGGCCGAATGCCATTCTTTGTATTTCTGCACACTGGGAAACACGTGGCACATTTGTTACCGCCATGGAAAAACCCAAAACCATTCATGATTTTGGCGGTTTCCCCGAAGCACTTTTCAATTTCCAATATCCGGCACCGGGAAGTCCGCAACTGGCTACCGATATCCAATCCGCCATTTCTAAAACGCATATTGGCCTCGATCACGAATGGGGCCTCGATCATGGCGCCTGGAGTGTAATCACACATCTTTACCCCAATGCAGACGTGCCGGTTATACAATTGAGTCTGGACTATAGTCAACCTCCGGAATACCATTATGCACTCGCGGCAGAACTTTCTGGCTTACGCCGCAAGGGAGTTCTCATCATCGGCAGCGGCAACATGGTGCACAACCTCGGAATGATTGGTTTGCCCAAAGGCGTGCCTTTCACAAACGAAAGCTTTAATCTGGAGTACGGTTTCGACTGGGCACTCGAGGCCAAAGCCAAAATGAGCCAGTTTATACTATCCGGCAATCACCAGGAATTGATCCATTACAAATCGCAAGGAAAAGCCTTTGAGCTTGCCATTCCAACGCCCGAACATTACCTGCCTTTGTTATATACTCTGGCCTTGAAAGAAGAAAAGGACGAGGTAAGTTTGTTCAACGACAAAGCCGTGGCGGGTTCATTGACAATGACATCTGTGAAAATAAGCGCCTGACCACTTGTATGGCTTGAAATATTTGCATAATCTTGTAAAAACAAGTTATGGCTTACGACTTTGATCTGGCAGACCGCATTCGTGAATGTATTGTGCATCTTTCCAATATTGAGGAAAAGGAAATGATGGGAGGCCTTGCATTTATGTACAATGATAAAATGTGTGTGGGAGTGATAGGGGAAGAACTAATGGCCCGCATCGACCCCGATGATTTCGAAAGTGCCATTGAAAAGACGGGCTGCCGGCCCATGGATTTTACCGGCAAACCCATGAAAGGTTGGATCATGGTCGACTACGAAGGAATGAAGCGCAATGCGGATTTGGAATATTGGATTTCACTCGCGGTTAAATACAACAGCAAGGCCAAATCATCGAAGAAAAAGTAATATTCACAAGGCATATCCATGGAAACAAATTGAAAAAGCTCACTCCCCTTATTGCAATATGTTTTGCCCTCCTGTTTAATGCCTGCGAGCCGAAAGGTGTGCACGATAATAATGCGAATTATCCGGGCGACACCCCTGAAATCGCAGATACAAAGAAACCATCATCTGGAAAAGATTCTGTTCGCGCATGGGCTGAAGGAATATTGTCAGGAAAAAATATTCCTTCTGATGATAACCTCACTTTTGCCTGTCTGGATTCATTGTCTGATAAGAATAAGGAAGTAAGAATTTACTACCGCAAGGTCTATGAAGTGATAGACCAACACGCCGATGGCGCCTTATCAGAGGCCCTGGCTTCTTACGTGATAAGCTACTTTGAGCATTTTACCCAGGAAGCATTTGACTACTACAACGCATCCGATTCAAACAGCAAAGCCTCTGTTGAGTTTAAGATTGCAGAGGAATGTTATTTCGACGGTGACAATGCCTTAAAATCGCTTGATACATTTTTTGCCGACCTGCATTCAAGGTGCGGAACTTGCGACAAAGAGACGGCCAAAGCAATGAAACAAAAGATTAAAGCGAAGATAGTTGAACTTAATAACGATTGAGTATTGTATAATTTAGGTTTTCTCTTTTAAAAAATTAAACCAACCCCCGATACATTTGTCACCCCTCAAATATGCAATCGGGCTTTGAAGAAATATACCACCAATACAAGAACAAGGTCTACAATCTGGCCTTGAGTTACATCCGTATCAAGGAAGAAGCAGAAGAAATAACCCAGGATGTTTTTATTTCGGTTCATCAATCGATAGAAAAGTTTGAGCATCGCTCTAGCCTCTCCACCTGGATTTATCGCATTACCATCAACAAATCGCTGGATGCAATAAAAGCCGCCAAAAGGAAAAAGAGATGGGCTGTTGTGACCAGAATATTTCAAACCAGCCCGTCATCACTGGATTCATTACACGCCACCTTCGATCATCCGGGCGTGCAAATGGAACAAAAGGAAATTCTGGAAGCTATTTTTAACTGCATGAATGAATTGCCCGATCAGCAAAGAACAGCCCTAATTTTAAGTAAAATAGAGCACAAGTCTCAGGTAGAAATAGCGGAAATAATGGGCATAAGCGCCAAGGCAGTTGAATCGCTTGTGCAAAGAGCCAAAACCAATTTGAGTAAAAAACTTTCAGATATCGAAGGAAATGAGAAATGAAATCGTCTTAAACAAGAACACATGAAATCTCCAATGTCGAAATATGATATAGATCTTCTGGAAAGAATCGACCGGGTGGAAGTTTCACCATCCGTTTGGTTTAGGATTCAGAATAGCATACAGGCGTTGAATACTGAGCGATTTTCGGTAAAAATGAGTTGGACTTTTGGTCTGGCTGCCGCACTGATTATCGCTTTGAATATGATGGTTTGGTTCAGCCAACGCAATGAGGTTCCCGCTGATAATCTGGCTGAAACATTTGGTTTGAGCTCCAATTACAATCTTTACGAATGAGCAAGGTTAAATTTCTGACCATTGCCGTTGTGGCTCTGCTCATTGCGAACATAGCCTTAATGGTTTTTTTCTCTGTAGGGCGCCATGGTCATCACAGGCCACCCGAGCCTCGTGAAGTGATTATCGAACGACTTCAATTCTCCAACGCACAAATTAGCCAATATGAAGGACTGATTCAGAGTCACAGAAATTCGATTGTTCAACTCGACGGAGAAATTATGCGCCTGCGAAATGAACTTTACGCGCATCTCAACGATCCGACCACCTGGCCGGGGCGCGATTCGACTGAAAGGCAATTGGCCCAACTGCAACTTCAGATTGAATCAACCAATTATGACCATTTTATGGCCATCAGAGGCTTGTGCACGAATGAACAACTTCCATTATTTCAGAAATTCACAAATGAAATTGCGCAGCTTTTTTCTAAAACACCGCACAGAAAGAAGTGATCCCCGGACAATTATGAAGGTTCATTAATTGTATGCCCTTTTTTCAAAGGGTTTTTTGCCAGGTCAGGAAGAAATAACGCATAACAAAAAATCATTGCGAGGGCAAAATCCCAAAGGTGCATAAATGCGCCAATAAAAAGATGAAAGATAAGTCCGGGTATTAACCAATATACCCGGATTTTTTTTATCCAGATCAGTATGGGAAAAAGCAATTGATACAGCAATCCGAAATAAGTGAGGATTTTGAAAATCCACATTTGATCAGCGATACTTTTTGAAAATCCCGAAGAGAATTGATCAATCTGAAGGGCATAATACAAGGCCTCACCATTGAGCCATTGTGTGCCGCTCAATTTGTAAATGGTGGCTACAATATATACAATGCACAATTGTGTGATGGCAGCAATTCGCGCAGAGTTTGAGATAACAATCCGCAATGGATGTTGGGCACGTGTATAAATAAAGCTGGCAAAAAACGCCATCGATAGCATGAGCAACATTCCGGAATTGAATACCTGAATGGCAGAGTAATACAACATAAATCCGGTAATCCACGCAATCAATCTGGGGACAAAATTCCACTTTGTATCCAATATTCCAACAGCAGATCCAAATAGATGAAGACCGAAGATCAGGTTAAAACGATGTGAGTCGTAAATGAGCTGATAGAAAAAATTGGATATAAAATCAGACGCATTTCCATGGCGATAAAATATTTTTTCAGCACCCCAGAGATATTCTTTTGTGCCCCATAACATCATCGCATTGATTAAAAACCAAAAATAAACCAGGCCGCTGAAAATCCTCGTGGCAAATGCCGCATTTACTTCAGCGGAGAAATAATGGACCAGCTTATCAAACAATCCTTTCATTATTAATTGTCTTCTGGTTTATAGATAGGAAACTCCAGGTAAGTAGATTGAAAATTTCTGGCCTGATCGGGAGCAGGTGTAAATCGAAAATTCATTCTGATCTGAACCGAATCAGGCTTCTCACCGTATTTCAATTGGTGCATTTTTAATGTCATAAAAAGAGCATCTGCATACGAAGGACTTGACACCAAACGATCGAATTGTGGTCGTCCTTCCACTGAGTAATAATTGTTCAGTATCTGCCATGACAATGAAGAATTAAATCCCTGCTCTACAGTTTCAATTTTACTTCTTTTGTCGAATCCTGAATGAGCGCTCACATCGGCCCAGTCAGACCACGAAGAAGATTTTGCAAACCTATATTCAAGCTCAGCGTTGTATTTGGGCAAGTCAGGAGCAAACAATTTCCAGTTTTGGTGAAAACAGGGAACCATATATCTGTCGGAAAGATGTTGAACTTTAGGAGGAGCAAAATCTCTGAAACAATAGATCAAGACCAGACTAAAATGTCCGGCCAATGCCAGTATTGCCAAAACCACAAATATTTTGATCGTTCGCTGCGATTGCATATTGCACTGCAATTGAGGAGTTTTGATAAAAGTTCACCACCAATTCAGGTTTCAAAGAAAGGCCACAGCGTTCAAAAGACGATGAGAATTCAAAAAATATTGATTTTCATTTTCAGATTTGACAGATTACAGATAGGTTTGCGCTAATATAAAGTCAATTACCAACTTATGTCAGCAATCAAAGCCAACGACCCTACACTCAAGAGCTGGGTTGAAGTTCCGGCGAACAGCGATTTTCCGATTCAGAATCTGCCTTTCGGCATCTTTCGCACCGAAAGCCAGTTGCCTCACGTATGCTGCGCCATTGGCGACAAACTCATCGATCTGAAAGCCCTACATGTAATGGGTTATCTCGAGAATCTTCCCTTCAAGCTGGAAGATCTGGCCACAGATTCGCTGAACAGATGTATGGGTTATGGCAGGGTGGCGATGGGCGAGTTGCGCAACCGTGTGTCGAAATTATTGCGCAGCGATATGCCCGATTTGCGCGACAAAGAGCACCATGTGCGCCAGGTATTGTTCAATCAGAACGAAGTTCAATTTCTGATGCCAGTCAAAATTGGCGATTATACAGACTTTTACAGCAGCGAAGACCACGCAAGAAATGTGGGTATCATGTTCAGAGATCCTGCAAAAGCATTGCTGCCCAATTGGAAACATCTTCCTGTTGGATATCATGGCCGTTCTTCCAGTATTGTCATTAGTGGTACTCCACTTAATAGGCCCAAGGGTCAAACCAATGCGAGCGACGAAACCTTGCCTGTTTTTGGTCCGACCAAACAACTTGATTTCGAGTTGGAAGTGGCTTTTGTCACTTATGATGGCAAACCATTGGGACAAAGTATTTCTACTGCCGAAGCTGGTGAGTATATCTTTGGTTTGATGCTCTTCAACGACTGGAGTGCACGCGATATTCAACGTTGGGAATATGTACCGCTCGGACCTTTTTTAGGAAAAAACTTTGGTTCAACATTATCACCCTGGGTGGTTACTTTGGATGCGCTTGAGCCATTTCGCGTGCCCGGGCCAACTCAGGATCCCGCAGTATTGCCCTATCTTAAATATGATGGAAATTGGAATTTCGACATCAACCTTGAAGTAGCCATCAAACCTGAAGTTGCAGAAGAAACAATTGTTTCGAAAAGCAATTACAAATACATGTACTGGAATATGGCGCAGCAGTTGGCGCATCATACTGTCAATGGCTGCAACGTTCGCTGTGGAGATTTGATGGCCAGCGGCACCATTAGCGGGCCTTCTGAAGGATCTTTCGGCAGCATGCTGGAAATTGGATGGAAGGGAACCAAACCGGTGGCGATGAAAGATGGATCCACACGAACATTTATTCATGACGGCGATACGGTTGTATTGCGCGGACATGCGCAGCGCGATGGTATAAGGATTGGATTTGGTGAAGCGTCGGGGAAAGTATTGCCCGCTATTGGATAGATTACATTTATTTATTTCTTTTTGAAATATTCATTTTAGAAATGAATAACTGAATTTGCTTTCAGTTTATGTTGTATTGAAAATAATATTTGGCCCGATAACCCCTTTAAATTAATTTTACTGGCTAAACCAAAATCAAATGACCAGAAAAGTATTGCTTTTTTTCTCTCTAATGGCCGCTGTTTTTTTTGTAAGGGCCCAGGATTCAGAAGACAGTTTGTCGCAGGAAGAAATTGATCAATTCATGGTGGCCATGCACCACCAGGTGGATAGCGTTGAAAAATCATTTAACTACCAAACCGGTGAAATTGATCTTGGAGGTGGCATTGGAAAGTTGATTGTTCCACAAGGTTTTGAGTATCTCGATCCGGTTCAGGCCAAACGTGTGATGGAAGAATTGTGGGGCAATCCACCTCAGGAAACTTATGGAATGCTGGTGCCCAAAGGTGGTGGAGTGCTACAGGATAACTCGTGGGCATTTGACATTTATTTCGATGACATAGGATATGTAGAGGATGACGATGCAGAAGATATGGACTACGATGAACTGCTCAAGGAGATGCAAAAAGAGATCAACGATGCCAATGCACAATTAATGGAGGAGAATTTCGCGTCAAGAGAATTAATAGGATGGGCCTCGACTCCTTATTACGATAAAGACAAAAAAATTCTGCACTGGGCGCAGGAACTGAAATTTCAGGACATGGATGTGAATACCATCAACTACAATGTTCGTATTCTGGGCAGGAAAGGAGTGATGGTGGTGAATGCCATTGGCGCGATGCCACAACTGGAAGAGATCAAAGCTTCTATTCCGGCAATTACAACTGCAGTTACATTTACAGAAGGCAATCAATACGCCAACTTCGATTCTAATGTAGACAAAGTGGCTGCTTACACCATTGGCGGACTTGTAGCAGGTAAGATATTGGCCAAAGTAGGCATTTTTGCTGTATTGGCGAAGTTTGGTAAATTCATTATTATAGGATTGATTGCAGGTGGAGCCGGTATCTGGCGTTGGATTACCGGGCGCAAAAAACGCGATGAGGCCATTCCCACAGATATGAAAGGATAATCCACTTATAAATCGAATAATACCAATTCCAAATATAATTTAACTCAGAAGGTAAGTTGTTTTGTGAATTGGTTAAGCCGCCACTAAAAACAAAAAGTATTATGAGGCGCAGCCGAAACCTGCCTTTGCCGGCAGGTTGAACTATATTATTTTTGTGGGCGTTATAAAATGAAAAAGGCTTGCGATTTTGCAAGCCTTTTTTATTTCCCTTGTATCGAAAATCGAAAATTACTTTTTCTCCATACTTTCAATTACCACAGGTTGAACCCCGGGGCATTTGGAAGGTGCACGCGAAAGGGTATAAGTGAATTGCACTTTCATCCCATTGCTCATAAATTTGGTATCCAGATTCAGCGGCTGAAATTTTCTTTTACCCTCAGGATCATCTACAGAGATTATCCAGTCGCAACCATCTTCTGCAAGTTCGTTGCTGATAGTTCCCAAAGTTTTTTCTTCCATAGTTGTTGCTGTTATTTCTGCTGCATTGTCCACACTCGCCTTGGGGGATTTGCACATCGCCATAGAGGTAAGCAAAACACAGGCTATTATAATTCTGATCATTGAAGTTGGTTTTGTTGTGGAGCCAAAGGTAAGATTTCTGTCCATGGTATTATTTTTTATTTGGATATGGGGTCAATACAAAGTTCCGGCCGTCTTTTCACACCATAGTTTTTCGCGGTAACTATCTTGGTATTATGAGTAAGTTCATTCCTTTCCTTACAGCACAGCTTAACTATTTGTTTTGCCTCAATAGTTCTTGCCTTCTATTATGGATATGAAATAAAACACTAAGACACTAAGGCACGAAGAAACAAGATATACTGATAGTTCTTATTTGGACAGAATATGGGCCGTTCTTAGTTCTTAATGTATACTACTTTTCTGGAAACACAGTTTGAAGTTCGACGGGTTATATTCAAGGTGCTCTTTTGGTGTTTTAGATATTATGCACCTTGGTAGCGCAGCTCGCCCATTAGCGTTCACACAAAAATGAATACAGAAAGAGCATTGCGATGGTTACAAATACCCCTTTATGAAATAAAAAAGGCAGACCCATTGCGATCTGCCTTTCCTCTGTGGACCCGGTGGGATTCGAACCCACGTCCAAACAAGGAATTACCAAGTTTTCTACATGCTTATTCTGCAATTGGTTTTCGATGTTCAGCAGGCCACAGACAACCAACTGTACACTTATCTTGTGTTTTTTAGCCCTGGACTACAAGCGTCATCCTCAGCGATCTCCCTTTGTTGGAGCCTCATTGCATGGAACCAGGAGCAGGGTCACCATACGAGACTTACCCGTCCCCACCGTCCGGTGGGGATTAAGCGTAATCACGATTCGCGATTAGGCAGCGAGTGCATAAGTGTTGTTGTCATTTCTGACCTGTAATTTGAGATTAAAGAGCCACACTACAAAAAGCTCTGCATGCTTGCCTGGCTATTCTTCTCGCTGTCAAATCCAAAGTCGGGCCCGATAACAAGTTGGGCGTAAATGTAGGCATCATTTTCAGTTTAATTGGTCTCAATGATTAGCAAGTTTTTCTGAAGAATTAAGGAGTTGGATCAAGTTACCTATTTGCTTTATTGTTAGTTCGCTGATAATAAACAGTTTAATTTTTTAACATAAACTAAAATTTGATTATAAATAGAAATTTAGTATATTTGCACTACATCATTAAATAAAAACATGGAACCTTTTAACAACCCATTTAGACCTGGAGCGGGGCAACTGCCTCCCTACCTCGCTGGTCGAGCTAAGGAAATCGATTATTTCGAACAAACTACCTTGGCTCAAAAGCCGATACTTAAGAATTTAATAATTTCAGGGCTACGAGGAGTTGGCAAAACAGTACTGCTGGATACATTGAAGCCTAAGGCTTTGGAAAAGGGGTGGATATGGGCTGGTGCTGACATGAGTGAATCCGTTAGTGTAAGTGAGCGGAATTTGGCAACTAGAATTATCACTGATTTGGCAAGTGCAGTTTCGCACATTTTAGTCACGGAGGAGATTAAAAGAGAGATTGGATTTCAGGCAACTAACCAAAGAGTGAAACATTTTATGAGCAATGAATTGTTAAATCACATTTATAATACAACCCCAGGATTGGAGTCTGATAAGCTCAAGGCAGTTTTAAATTTTGTCTGGCGATTTGCTGAGTCAGAGTCTAGCGGAATTGTATTGGCCTATGATGAAGCGCAAAATCTGAAGGACGACCCTCAGAATAAACAATATCCTTTGTCACTGCTTCTTGAGATTATTCAATCAATTCAAAAAACAGGAATTCCATACTTATTAATTTTAACAGGTCTTCCTACTTTATTTCCAAATCTAATTGAATCAAGGACATATGCTGAAAGAATGTTTCATCAGATGATCCTTCAAAGACTTCAGGAAAAGGAGAGCAGAGATGCCATAGAAATGCCTATAAAAGAAGCTTCTTGCCCTGTGCATCTTACGGATTCTGCTATAGAAGAAATAATTAGGTATTCTGGAGGGTATCCATACTTTATTCAATATATATGTAAAGAAACTTATGATAGTTATCTACAACAAATAAGCAGGAAAATTGAAAATCCCTCAGTTTCCTTTGATGATGTTATGCGCAAGCTAGATACTGATTTCTATCAAGGTCGTTGGAATAGGGTAACAGATAGGCAAAGAAATTTATTGAATATCATTGCTGGCCTTCCTAGTGCGGAAGAAGAATTTACCTTAAAAGAAATTCAGCAAGCATCGCAGAAAACAGAAACTACCCTAAAAGTAAGCGCGATCAACATTATGCTCAAAGCACTTGCTGATTCAGGATTGATTTATAAAAACCGACATGGTAAATACTCATTCGCAGTTCCAATGTTTTCGCATTTTATAAAAAGGGAAATCGCTGAGTAGGGAAATGGGTGATTATATTAAGCCAATTACGTTTGAATAATAATTTTCATCCATTGCACTAGAGCCCTAACTTCGCGGCCCTAAAAAAAAATCGGACAAATGAACGAATTGAAGATTGGTGTGATCAGAGAAGGTAAAGTTCCACCTGATTTCAGAGTACCACTTACACCGCAACATTGCGTGGAGATTGAAAAAAACTACCCCAACTTGAAGGTTTTTGTTCAACCCAGTCCGATCAGAAAATTTGCTGATGCCGAGTATCTGGCTGCGGGTGTGGAGATGAAAGAAGATCTTTCCGATTGCGATATTTTAATGGGCGTAAAGGAAGTCCCCATCGACTTACTCATTCCTCAAAAGACATATCTTTTCTTTTCTCATACCATAAAAAAACAGCCGCACAACCAAAAATTGCTGCGCGCACTTCTCGATAAAAAAGTACGATTGGTAGATTATGAAACCATTCGCGATCTGAATGGAAAAAGAATGATCGGATTTGGCCGGTATGCCGGAATTGTGGGAGCTTACGAAGGTTTCAGGGCATTTGGCAAAAAAAATAATCTCTACGATTTGAAATCACCAAGCGAATGTGTGGACCGCACCGAAATGCAAGAGGAGATGAAAAAAATTCAACTGCCTTCTAAAATGAAACTGGTGGTAACCGGTTTTGGCAGAGTAGGGCATGGTGCAGAAGAGATTTTGAAGTTATTGCCAATTCAAAGAGTTTCATCCAAAGACTTTGTCACCAAACAATTCGATCACCCCGTATATGTACACATCGATACGCATGAGTACTATGAAAGAAAAATAGACGGTCTTTTTGACAAAAAAGATTTTTATAATAACCCGGAGCATTATTTCTCTGTTCTACCCAGCTTTGTGCGCAGGGCAGATATGTATATGGCCTGTCATCTCTGGGCTGCGGGCAATCCGGTGCTCATTACTGAAGAAGATATCAGGCACCCTGATTGGCGTTGCAATGTGATAGCAGATATCAGTTGCGATACCAACGGACCTTTGGCATGTACCATTCGTTCAACGAAAATCAGCGAACCCATTTTTGGATACAATCGAATTACAGCCAAAGAATGCGATCCGATGGAAAAGGATGCCTTGTGTGTAATGGCCATTGATAATTTACCCTGCGAATTGCCACGCGATGCCTCTGTCGATTTTGGCAACGAATTAGTAAGCAAAGTGCTACCGATTCTCTTGGGTGAAGACGACGACCTGATTATCTGGAAGGCTACGGAAACGATTGATGGCGAGTTAACCCCGCACTTTGAATATTTGCACGATTACGCCATGGGAACTACTGGGCACTGAAAGTAAATGAGATTGTACCATCTTGTTTTTTCTGACCGTCTTTGAAATCGAACTTCCATTTGCGGGCATATTTTTCAGATTCAGTCCGCAGGCATTCATCCATAACTGACTTTGACTCGTCTATTGTGGCATCAGTAACTTCACCAGTCAGGCCAACCGAAATTTTTACCACCACTGTTCCCTGTGACTTGCATCTGTAGGTGGGTTTAGGAGCGTAAAGAGGCTCTCTTCCTTTCATATTGTAAGAGGCTGAAACCTTTCCTTCATAACTCTTGTCGTTGGGTTTACCATACCAATCATGTTCTGTATTGCGCTTTGAGCTGCTTTTGGTTTCAGAAACAGGATCAGGATTGCCCGCAGATGGCGCTGGCCGTGATGATTGCAACTTCTGAAACTCTTCACTCTCCATGTTTTTCAGGTTGTTGTACACATCCTGGTTGATTTGTTCCTGAGTCATTCCCCTATAATTGACCATTTCAGAAGTGCGCTGGCTGTTTTCGTTGGCCAAAAGATCGCGTAATGGCCCGCTTTTTTCTGCAGATTGTTGCGATTCCTGAGGCTCGGGCTCGGTCAATTCCTCCAGCATGGACATGTCCATAGGAATGTATTCAGCTTTTACTTCTGGAACAAATGGTCTTTCGGTGAGCAGCCAGATGATGCCCAATACCCATATGTGAGCGACAAGCGTAACTACAATGGCAGGCAGCACAAAAGAGCTGGCTCCCGTTGGCTTGCGGTCCAGTTTTTCTTTGAGTGTTTCACTCTTTGATTCTTTTTTAGTGGCTTTCGTGGATTTCGCCTGAGCCATTATCGTTTTTTTTGATTATTTCTGCCCTGCCACTGTACCGGATATCTCCGCTTCCGTTCAGATTCAAGTCAATTTCCAGGGAGGCATTTACCGATACATCTCCAGACCCATTGTTGCTAACCGAGACTTTTTGGCACATGAGCGAAGCAGCATCAATATCGCCGGAGCCATTGATCTCAAATAAAGCCTTATTTACATTACCGTCCAATTTGATATTGCCAGAGCCGTTCAAACTAACCTCTGCCACGTTGGTTTTAAGCTTGAGGTCAATCTTGCCCGATCCGCCCAGATTGATTTCCATTACATCTCCTCTCAATGCGTTTTCCGACCTGATATTGCCTGACCCTCCGAGATTGACCTCAGAAATTTCGTTTACATATACATAGACTTCTATGGCATTGGAATTCATGATGCAGCCCTCCATGTCAATAACGAGTTTGTTGCCAATTACACGGGTAACAATCATCGGGAGGATATTGGCCTGTGCTTTTACCACAACCATGTTTTTATCACTCAGAATGCGGTCTTTGATAATTACATCGGCAGAGCATTGTAAGTCGATAGTAGAAAATTCGGTCACAATTCTTTCTTCTTCCACACTGTCGCCCGAACCTGTAACGCAATCCTTACAAGATTGCAAAAGGAGAGCGCAGAGGGCTATAAAAACAAATAGGTGGTTCTTTTTCAATGCCTTGGACAATTAGCTGGCTAAGATAGTAAAGACCATATGGTTAGAAGGGAATGAAGATCATGTTGATTAACATTCTTTTTCACTCTGATTTTTGACGATGATTGCGCCTGAAAGTATTGTCAAACCTGCTTTTTTCAATTAAGGGTGTCAGTAGCCCGGTGGAAAAAACGTAACTAAATAGTTAAAATGGACATATAAATTGAATTAATCATTGTAATTTAGCACGGTGTTAAAGAAATTAATCCAATAAAAAATAAAGTAAGAATGAAAAAATTATTTGCAGTTTTAGCTTTGGTAGCGTTTTTTGGATCTGTAGCAAGCGCTCAGACTACAACTACCACTACTGAGTCTAAAGACAAACAAAAGACAGAAGCTTGTAGCAAAGACAAAGCTGCTTGTCAGAAGAATGGTGCTGCCTGCACTACCGATAAAAATGGTAAGGCTTGTACAACAGATGCCAATGGCAAATGTGTAACTACGGATGGTAAATCAAGCAGTTGTTCTAAAGGTTCATCTTGCTGCGACAAGTCTAAATCGGCTCCAGCACAAGGATCAACTTCTACCTCAACTCCAAGAGCAAAGTCTGCTGCAAAAGTGAAGACTGCTCCGGTAGCTATGAAAAAGTAATTTTCAGATTTTCTGATATAAAAAGCGCCTCATTCGTGAGGCGTTTTTTTTTTGAGGTATTTATTTTGTGAAATTCGCCTGGCGAATTTTTTGATGCCCCGAAAACCTTCCGTTGACTTTTTTTTTATTTGAAAGGAAAGGGCTTTTGGTAATAGATTGTTCGTGATTTGGATCAAGTGGTATGACATCGCGCTCGGCTGAAGCTTTTGCGGGGATTGGCTTTTTTTTCATCGTCTGGATGAAAAATAACATCGCCTCTGCGGACTACTATATAAATTCAATTGGTTTAATACCCACTCGTTCGCTTAGTGTCTTTGTGTTAAAAAAAAAAGTATAGCCTGATGGTTTTGGAGCCCTGGCTTTTGCACCAGCGTTTTTTAACCTTCAGCTTAGTAATTCTGTGAGCGTCATGAACGAATTCAAACTCAGAGGCCGAAATGTTTTTCGGCCATTTCGCGAATATCATCGCCAATCGCTAGAGCCGCCGTGGCAGCTGGTGAGGGCGCATTCAATACGTGAATACTGTGGTCTGTATATTCGATTCTGAAATCATCGCGTGTATCGCCATCTTCTCTCAGCAGCAATGCGCGCACTCCCGCACGTCCGGGATGAATGTCATCCATAGTAAGTGATGGCAGAAGTCGTTGAAGTGTTTGCAGAAATAATCTTTTCGAAAAGGCCCTGCGGTATTCGTCGATACCGTACTTCATGTTGTTGAAGAAAAGTTTCCAGGTGCCTACGTAGGTTAGTGCATCGAAGGTGTCGGTGAGACTAAAATCTGTTTTGCCATAACCTTCGCGCTTGAAGGTGAAGACGGCGTTTGGACCGCACTCAATACTTCCATCCACCATTCGGGTAAAGTGAACGCCCAGGAAAGGAAATTCAGGATTGGGTACAGGATAAATAAGGTGCTTCACTTTGTGTTTCGCTTCATCCGTAAGTTCGTAATAATCACCTCTGAAGCCCACTACTTTTTCTTTGAGCTTTACGCCATCTTTTTTGGCCAGTCTATCCGCCTGCAATCCGCCACAAAAAATTATTTTTCGGGCTGAGTAAATTGCTTTATTGGTGATGATGCGCATTTTATCGCCATCTCGTTCAAAGCCTATTGCCTCTTCGGTGGTGTGGACAGCGCTACCAGCTTGTTTGCCCACTGCAATCTCTGCCATTTTTTCTGTGGCACCTTTGAAGTCGATAATGCCAGTGCAGCCTACATGAATGCCCGCAATGCCTTTGCAATAAGGTTCGATCTCCAGAATTTCCTGCGCATTGACCTTGCGCATATCTTCAATACCATTCTGAATGCCATTGTTGTAAATCTTTTCCATCTGTTCCAGTTCCTTGCTGTCGGCGGCTACAATGAGCTTTCCACAAATGTCGTAGCGGATACCATTTTCTTTGGAGAACTGAACAATTTCTTTGCGGCCTTTTACGCAGTTGATGGCTTTTTGCGAGCCAGGTTTGTAATAAATGCCCGAGTGAATTACGCCACTGTTGTGGCCTGTCTGATGATCGGCCAGACCTTTTTCCTTTTCAAGAAGTAAAATCTTAAGGTCAGGATAGCGCAGTTGAAGTTTATACAAAGTGGCAGCGCCCACGATTCCGCCACCTACAATTACAATGTCAAAATATTGTTCCAAAGCAGAGATGATTTGGGTGCGAAGTTAGTGAAGCAGACCAGAAATCAGATTCCGGAATTTACCTTCTTTTTAGGGTTTCGGAGGAGGTTTTGTCTTTATAAATCAGTAGATTGGAGTTGCAGGATTTGAATTTACCCCTATAATTGCAGTAGAAACATTCTAAATCTTTATCCATGAGAAAATTAAATATACTTCTTTTGCTGCTCGGAGTTTTTTCCTTTCAGATGGGCCGGGCACAATTGGACTCTGTTATTTGGGAAGTGTACTACCAGGATGATGGAAGCATTCCTGGTTACCCGACTGGCTTTACTACTTATCGGATTTATGCGCTGCTAGAGGACACCACCTATCGGGTAGTTAGTCTGTACAGCAATCCGCAAAGCACCTCGGATTTTATAATAGGATCGAGTAACAACCGCATTTGGAATAATATGCAGTCAAGCGCAGTCACTCAATTATTGGGTGATTTGGATACGTTGAGTCTGGAGTCGATGGACAGTTATCTTACTGTGGGGAAGACGTTGGAAGGTGCTGAAAATTATCTTCCGAACGGAGTTCATTCTGCACCGACACAGATTATCATGTCATCTTTTGCCCATGGTTTGGAAAGCAGTGATTCGATCCAGATGAATTTGAGATGCAATCGATTCAGAAGTGATCCACAATACGATGGGCTCGGGCAACAGACAAATTCCAATGAGAATAGTTTGATGGTATTTCCTTCCAATGAAAATTCCAATGGCGATCCCCAGGGTCCCGATCGCAGGGTATTACTCGCGCAGATTACCACCGACGGGGAGCCCATGTACTCCATAGGAATTAGAATAAAATCGACTCAGGGCTATTATGATTATCATTACGAACCCGTCGTATACCAAATAGATGGTTCCGATCTTGGGCTTTGTTATCCACCGGGATCTTGCGGCCAATATTTTGGTTGTGCAGATGTGGGTGCATGCAATTACGATCCGGATGCCATGATGGATATAAATATGTGTCTTTATGGAACAGATTGTACCGGCTGCACACATTATGGAGCGGTCAACTACAAACCCGAAGCTAATTTCGACGATGGCACCTGCCTTTATCATCTCAGGGCCATATTTTTCAACGATTACAATGCCAACGGAATCTGGGAAGGTGGGGAGCCTGTGCTGGATCCCTTTTATGTGCAGGCTTTAATGACCGACACCGGCGATACTGCTGTTTACAATCAAAACGTCAGTTTTAATA
Source organism: Flavobacteriales bacterium (assembly GCA_031378885.1). Lineage (GTDB taxonomy): Bacteria > Bacteroidota > Bacteroidia > Flavobacteriales_D > Sanyastnellaceae > JANNEQ01. The sequence continues at coordinate 9,965 of JANNEQ010000024.1, read as the reverse complement.
ACGATGTATTGGATTTCGATTCTATCCCACAAGGCGTCCACAATATCGAATTCAGTGCCCCGGACTACAGCGATTTTTATTTTACAAACGGAACCAACGTGGAGATTGATATTCCTTCCGCTGCCGATGTATTCAGTAATGTTCAGATCAAATACCGGAGTTTGAATGGATTTGTGCAGGAAGGATGGAACATTGGCTATCTGTCGGCCGTTTTTGGTATCAATATGTCCGGGACATTTTATCAGGTTGTATCGAATGTGTCGGCCAATAATTTTTTGTGCAATTCAGAAGTCGATAAAACATATACTTTATTCAACCAAAGCAATCAGATGGTCAGGGCCAATACCGAACTTATTGTCGATACTTTGTACCAGGGTATTATAGAGGCAGTTGGGGCAGATTCCATTGTGGGCAACCACATTTATTATTCCTCTCCCATGTTAGAAACCGGGCAGTTCTACAACCAGCCTTTTAGGCTTTTATCGCCGCTGGCCGATTATGCCGGCCAGGTGGCTAAAATAGAAATAAACACACAGGTTTATAATATCTATGATAGCCTGGTGCTTTCGCTTAATTCGAATCGGTACGAAATTATTCAATGCAGTTTTGATCCCAACAGTATTTCGGTTTTGCCCGAAGGTTATACTGAAAATCATTTTGTACTCGCTGGTGATACATTGCAGTACATCATCAATTTTCAGAACACCGGCAATTTCCCGGCGCAGAATGTAATTCTCATTGACAGCCTCGATTGGTCGAAGTTCGATATCAATTCCATTGAAATATTGGCTTCATCGCACGATTATTACGAAATTGTAAATGAAGACGGCGCTGTACAATTTGTTTTTGAAAATATTCAATTGGCCGATAGTACATCCAATGAAGAAGAGAGTCATGGATATATCACTTTCAAATTGGCTACGTTGGCCAGTCTTCAGGAAGGGGAGCAAATTTCGAATACAGGATATATCCAATTCGACAACAATGATCTGATAGTGACCAATACAGTTTTCCATACGATTTTCGAATGCAGTTCGCTTACCACAGCATTCAGCGGATTGGATTCGATCGATGGCTGGTGCTTTGGAGACGAGCAAATGTTCGACGTGGGACAGAATTTTGTGGAGACCTATGAATGGATGGTCGATGGTGAATCTTATTCCACTTCGAATACTGTTGTGTTCAATGACATGGAAGAAGGAATACATACAGTTCAGTTGATATTGAGCAATCCGCTTTGCACGGCATTATTTGATTATGATTTTGAAGTTTATCACGCGCCTGATGATTCTGTATTTGTTTTTGCCATGCAATTGTATTCGGTTGAAACGGAGAACTCCTTATACGATTGGTATTGGTCTGGCTCCATTGAGGGTGATCCACTTCTGTACATTGATTCGAATCATGTACCATTGTCTACTGAGATATTTATGGTCTGGAATGTAGATCTGATTATAGAGAGTATTTACGGATGTTCGACAAGTGTGAATTTCTATACTATCTCAGTTGCAGAAAATGAATTTGCTCCGGACTTCAGTATGAGTCCCAATCCATTGAGCGATCAGACCATTTTGCGCTTCCCGCAAGGTGGAGTTTATCAGGTAAAAATTACTGACATGCCTGGTCATTTGGTAGAAAGTTGGACAAAGGTTCAGAACAACTTGGTGATCGATCGGGGCCGGCTGAGCAAAGGAATTTATAGTGTGAGTGTGGAAGATGAGGGGCACAGGGTGGTTACGAAATTGTTGGTGGTGGAGTAGGTGGGGAAATTTTTGGCGGGCCTTGTTTGAGTGCTTGATGCATAAAGAAAGTGAGAATGGTGCTGTGTGAATTATTCTTGCTTAGCTTGAATACTTGCTGTGTTTTTTTACCATGTTAAGCACGAAAGTGAGGCGTCTTTGAGAAGGGCATATCCTTGCCAATCCAATCATCCAGACAGGGGAATTCAATCTGATCACGCGCTATTCCATGTTGTCGATTCATGGAGAGACATTTTAATTTTTGGTGTTTGAAGTCATGTGGTTTTGAGTATTTTTATCGGATTAATGATAACGACGGGTGGGAGGTTTTTCGCAGTCTTCCGTCAGGCGCTACTTTTGCGAAATTCTACATAAAGAAACAAAGTAACTTGTGAAACAACTAAGCGAAGAATTTGAATTACAAATGGAATATAAACAAAGGATTTTAAATGACTTTCCGACGTTTTTGAAAGCCGATGTTGATAAAGTAATTAGTGTAATGCCATTGACACAAGAAATAATGTATATTTTTTTTTGGGAAGCAACATAAAATCGAGAATGGAATTCCAGCGGACAATACTGAAATTTATTTGCAATCTGAAACTATTCGTTTGACAGGTAGATTTTTTTTCAATGAACCAGAAGCGCAATTATAAAACCAACTAACTACAATTCAGAAGAATCTTTTAAACTGTATTTATACAAGTCATGTTGATGGATATATTAGAGAAAAAGGATTGAAACTTTTAATAGACGTAGATGACTATTGGGTTCTCCCCTTTAAATTTCAACTACTTGGAGAATTTGTCATTGAAATATTATTTGAATTAGACAAACACATAACTGAACAAAATATCACACAATTTAAACAATTGACATTAAGCAACAAGAAATTTTGGACACAAACTAAAAGTAGAATGGTAAGCTGGCGGGACGCTCATTACAGATATCCAAACCATAAACGACTTAATGATTACATTGGACAGAAAATTGTAAAACGAATAAATGAGGCGAACGCCTAACAAACTAAAGCTTAAACGAAGTCCTACTTCGATTCATTCCGATGGCTATCGGGAGTGTTGAACGACCCTTCGGTGGCTGCTTCTAAGTGAGGGTTTGATGTCTAAAGCATTGGATAACTTTGGCGTCAACCCACGGAAAGTGAGGCATTCTTTAGATCCCACGTAGTAGAATTCAAATTAATCTCTTGCTATTCCGGCGAATAATTTCATTATTCGCCGGAATTATGCGGTGAATAATGCTTATATTTGCCGCAAGAACACATTCAGGCAGTGGCAAAATACATTTACGAATACAAAAACTGGACAAGCTTCAAATGGCAGGAATCTGAGATAAGTGTCATATTTGGGGAAGTTCGAAATCTTCAAGGCAGGATAATCGGACAGATGAATACGCTTGGGTTTGCGGCTAAGGAAGAAGCAAAACTGTCTACGTTAACACTTGACGTTATTAAATCATCGGAAATAGAAGGAGAAAAACTGGACTACGAACAAGTTCGATCATCCATTGCAAGAAGATTGGGTATCAACGTAGCTGGACTCGTTCATGCAAACAGAAATGTGGAAGGCATTGTAGAAATGATGCTTGATGCAACCCAAAATTATCAGAAGCCATTAACCAATAAAAGACTTTTTGGATGGCATTCAGCATTATTTCCAACGGGACACAGCGGAATGCATAGAATAGAAGTAGGTCGATATCGTTCGGGAGAAATGCAAATAGTTTCTGGGGCAATGGGTAAAGAAAAAGTCTATTATGAAGCAGTTCCTGCACATAAGGTGAAAGATGAAATGGACAAATTTTTAAAATGGTTCAACGGCAAGGTTAGCATAGACCCTGTGCTAAAATCAGCAATTGCTCACTTTTGGTTTATCATCATTCACCCATTTGATGATGGTAACGGAAGAATAGCAAGAGCGATTTCAGATTTAATGCTTGCCTGCGCTGACGAAACATCCGAACGTTATTACAGCATGTCAAGCCAAATATTAGTTGAACGCAAAAGGTACTATTCGATTTTACAAAAGGTTCAACACAGCAATGGTGACATAACTGAATGGTTAGACTGGTTTTTACATTGTTTGAAAAATTCACTAATGGCAACTGAGATTGCATTACAAAAGATATTACGAAAGAACGAGTTTTGGAAAATTTACGAAAACGCCGGGTTCAATGAACGTCAAAGATTGGTGCTGAACAAACTGTTCGACGGATTTGAAGGAAAACTGAAATCATCGAAGTGGGCAAAGATTGCCAAATGCTCACCAGACACAGCATTGAGGGATATAAGGGATTTGGTTGACAAGGGCATTTTACAACAAGATCAACAAGGCGGGCGAAGCACAAACTATGAACTGAAAGACTTTTAGAAGAATTACTACATCTAATAGATAGGTTTGAACCAATTTCGGGTTCGATTTGAGTCTTTACTGGTTCTGGTAGTGGCCTCGAAGGTAGAATTTGATGTTGTGGGCATTGAAAAACTTTGGCACCAGGCTCACAGAATGTTTGACGCATTTCTGCACGGCATATCTTTGCCAATTCAATACAATCATCCTGACAGGAAAATTTTACCTGATCACGCGCTATTCTTTGTATGCAATTCGCAGTTAAATATTTTGATTTTTTGGTATTTGAAGTCAAGTGGTATTGAGTATTTTTATCGGATTAATATTAATGATGGGTTGAGTTTTTTCTTTACCTGTCCCGCTTTAACATGAGTCTGCCGTTGTGCGTAATTTCCCGGCGACATGCTAACATAAAAAGATGGAACGAATGAGATTGATTTTTTTTGGACTTTTGACATTTATTGCGACAAATGCGTTGGCTCAAAACAATGGGCAATTTGTAAGAGATGTAAAGACTGGTTGTCAAATTTGGAGTGACAATTATTCCGCGAATGACAGTATAACCTGGGAAGGAAATTGTAAAGACAACTATGCAGATGGATTTGGAACATTGACCTGGTTTCAAAATCAAAAACCAGTTGCTACTTATGTTGGGGCAATGAAGAGGGGAAATCCAAATGGAAAAGGAAAATATATAATTAATGACTTCGGAATTCTACAAGGAAATTTTCTTAACGGTCAGCTTGATGGACAAGGTGTTGCCGAATATTTTAATTTTGGGCAGAAACAGACGGGCACTTTTAAAAATGGAATTTTAAATGGGAAAGGAGAAATCAGTTTTACGGATGGCAGAAAACTAGAAGGTAATTTTGTAAATGGCAATTTATTGGATTTAGACAAGACCTATTTGAAACTTCTCAAAAGAAATACCAGTAGCTTAATTGACTCTGCGAACATTTATCAGGGTGACAGTGAAAATAATTCACTTTTTTATTACACATTGACACCAGAAGAAATAAGAGCAGTTTTGGTTTTGTTTCCTTCGTCATTTGAAAGTTGTGAAAGTGTAATAAGTTGCAACAAAGAGTTAATTCAAAATTGTTTTGACAAAGGAATTATGACGGTAGTATTGTCCTCAAATTTTAATAGAAGTTTAAGCCTTGACAACTTTGCTCTCAATTTCATCAATCAAACTTTCGCGGAAGTAGCAACGAAATACAATGCCCCAAAGGACAAATTTATTTTGTGTGGGCTATCTTTAGGCGGAATGAATGCTCTGCGCTATACGGAAATTGCACAAGATGAAAATTTCAACACAAGCATTAAACCCATTGCTGTTATTGGAGTTGACCCGCCAGTTGATGAAATGGGACTCTTTTACAGGGCACAAGACGAAGTGAATTTGTATCAACCTGACAGTTCAAAATTGAATAATGGACAATTAAATGCTTTAGCCGAAGGTAAAATGCTGGTTACCGACTTTAAAGAAATCTATGGCGGTTGGCCAGAACAAGTACGGACTAAGTATGTTCAACATTCACCATTTTCAAGAACAGAAAAGGATGGCGGCAACGCAAAATACTTGCTAAAAATACCCACAAGAATTTATTGCGACCCCGACATAAATTGGCATTTAAAAAACAGACAACGAGACTACTATCATATTAATGCTTCTGACCAAACGGCATTGATCAATTATCTGACATTAAATGGAAACAAAAATGCAGAATTCAAATCCTGTATTGGCAAAGGCTATAGACTTGACAGAACAAGGCCTCCACATTCCTGGTCCATTATAGACAAAGAAGATTTTTTAAAATGGATAGAACAACTGGTAAAATAAGAACAACGCGCAACATCGGTTGGCCAATAGGACGGCTGAAAAATTCTATAAAATTCGGAACCTTTTGGTATGCAACACCCACATTAGGAATTCTATTGAACTTTTGTCCGGAAGATTCCTTCCACTTTAAATCAGCAAACTGTCACGTTGTGTATTAATCCAAATGCCATTTGATTTTCCTGAGTGACTATCCGGAAAATTTTCAAATAGACAATTATCAACTGGTGAAAAAGTAGCGAATTCATACGCCGCCGTTGGCAGTAGGTATTAAGAACCTACCACCAACTAACTTACCGCGGGCAGCTAAAATTTTATCATTCAAGTACAAGAACAACTTTGCCATTAACACCACCGGCCGAAACCAAATCCTGGGCTTGTGCCGCTTCTTCGAGCTTGAAAGTTTTTGAGACTAATGCTTTTATTTTTCCTTCTGCTACCATAGCCAAACCATTTTCTAAACTCTTTGCAGACAAATCGGAAGAAATAAATCGGGCATCGACATTAAATTTTTGGGCTAACTCAGGCGAGGGCATAGCTGCTATACTCAATAACTTCCCACTTGATTTTATTACTTCAAAAAGTTGAGCTTGAGATTCCCCGCCGGCACAGTCGGCTACCATATCAACCTCTTGAACAAGACCAATAACGTTTTGTGTTTTATAATCGATGACTTCATCGGCACCAAGACTTTTTACCAATTCAATTCCTTTTCCGGATGCCGTTGCAATCACATAAAGTCCATTGTTTTTGGCAAGTTGCACCATTGTAGCTCCCACCGAACCAGCGGCACCTTGAATTAAAACCTTTTGTCCTTTTTCTGATTTACCTTCTGTAAACAAGATGGTTTGGGCAGTTCCTAAATTAACGACCAATGAAGTAGCTTCTTCAAATGAAATATTTTTTGGTTTGAATGAAACAAAGTTCTCGTTTGCGATAACATATTCTGCATAGCTGTTTGCCATTGTAGCAGCAATCACTTCATCGCCCACTTTACACCGGGTTACACCTGTTCCAATAGCCGTGACAATTCCGGAAGCATCCAGACCAGGTGTAAAGGGCAATTGAACAGGGCGCATTTTTTGCATATAACCCAAGCGGATTTTTACATCCAATGGATTGACACTGGCTGCTTTAATTCTAATTAAAACATCATTTTCATTTTTAATTTCAGGTATGGGAATTTCTACTGATTCAATTACATCTGAATTGCCAAAGGCTTTGTATTGTATTGCTTTCATATTATTATTTATTTTCGGAATTTATAGGGCAATCCATTTCAATTCTTCTGGGAAGAGATTTATTTTGAAAATGGCTCGTACCAACTTCATGAGTAAAACTCTACTTTCTTTTCCATTCTGATTTGTTTGGATTGCTTGTGCAAATGTAGGAGGCTTAGTATATATTCGCTACTTAGTAGCAATGTAATACAGGTAGTTTTGAAGATACCTGAGCGTTTTCAGTATACTAAACCGAAAAAGAATAGCAATGGAAGTAAAAAACAAACAACAAGGAATCAAGGTAGTGGGCGATGTTTTAGATATCGTCGGGGGCAAATGGCGAGGTCAGATACTTGCCCACTTATGCGATAGTCCAAAGCGATTCAACGAGCTCAAGACCGTCTTAAATCGGATCACCTCTTCAACACTTACAAAAGAGTTGCGTTATCTGGAGGAAATAAAAATGGTAGAGAGAAAAATTATTCAGGAGAGACCAATAGTAGTGGAGTATAGACTTACCAAACACGGAATGTCCATTAAAGATTTAATTAAGCACATTGTTGAATGGGGATTAAAACATAGAGCGATTGTATTTGGAAAAGGTAAAGAGGAAGTAAGAGAAAAGGCAGGTAAACGAACTGCGATTGAAATTTGACAAATCAATATAAAGCCTTAAAATAAAAACATGCTAATCAACAAAAAAATATCCATTCAGTCTGTTTGGCTTTTTGGTAAAAGAAACATCATAAAGACGCTAATACTTAGCGCACTGGTTGTAATTCTTTATCACTTCCTAAATTTGCATATTATAGCCATTCCGTTTTTACCTGTTGCGTCAATTGGTACAGCGGTTGCTTTTTACGTGGGCTTTAAAAATAACCAGGCCTACGACAGGCTATGGGAGGCCAGGCGTTTGTGGGGCGGAATTACCAATACAAGCAGAACTTTGGCGGCCTCCTTTATTTCGTTAGTCGAGGACAAAGAAAAACAAAAAGCTTTTCTTTTGCGCCATATTGCATACATCAATATACTTCGTTTGCAACTTCGAAAAACAATTCCCTGGGCCACCAATAAAGAGGATTATCACCGCCAGGCCGTTTCTGATTCTGATGAAATAAAAGAATTTGATGTGGCCATTGCGGCCCTGTTTGACCATCTTGATAAAAAGGAAATTTTTGAAAAAGTAAAACACAAGGGAAATATTGCAAACAATACACTAAAAGTTCAGTTTGGGGTTATAACAAAACTGAAAAAAGATAAACTAATTGACGAATATGAGCACAGCGACCTGACCAAATTATTGGGCGAATTGTATAACTTACAGGGAGGTTGTGAACGCATTAAAACCACTCCTTTATTCAGACAGTATAGTTTGTTCAGCAGGATATTTGTTGAGCTATTCGTTTTTTTATTGCCTTTTGCCCTGCTTACTGAAATGAGCAAGTTTGGAGAGTATGGCATTTGGTTGGTCATCCCTTTTTCTGTGCTTATATCATGGGTATTCATGACGATGGAACAAATTGGGGAAGCCAGCGAAAATCCTTTTGACAATGGGGTTGCAGACACTCCTATGTCTACGATATGTCGTAATATAGAAATCGATATTTTGGAAATGTTGGATGAAACGAACTTGCCAGATAAAATTGAACCGTACAACGATGTTTTACTTTAAATAAAAAACAAATGAAAAAGAAAGATAAATTGGCCATTATTCATCAACATTATCCCACGGCAAACACCACAATTGATAGTGTAAACCAGTTCATAGATTTTGTAGAGGGACAATTGGATTTAGAACCTTCGCAGGTGATGCTGGCCGATAGTATTTGCAGTGATGATGTAAACAGCATTCAATACCCTGTGAGAACGCAAGAGTTTTTGGGGCCTTTTAAAATGGGTGGTTTAGATGGGTTTCCTTTTACAGGACTAACAGGAATGGGAGCATTTGCCAGCCATGTGCCAGACGAAGGTGCAGTTGGTATTTATTATGGCCCACATATTGGCATTACAAAAGGCGGGACAAATGGTGAGATTCACCGACACGGACAAGCAAAAAACAGTGGCTGTTGTGGAGCTGCAAAGGGAGCTTTAGCTAAACTGATGAATAATTTGATCGTAGAGGGAAAAGTAACCGATCTGGATTATCAAATGAATACGATTGAGCAAATATTGTTCAATCGGAAAGAACGAATTATATCGGCAACGATTCCATTAAAAGAAGCAACTGAAGTTATCTATGAAGCGATTGACAAGCGCATTGAAGAACTAGTGGCGGGCACCAAATACAATTGCAAATACCTTATACTGCTTGGTGCAATTCATATCAATAGCGATACAGATATGGGTTCGTTTAATGAAGCAAGAAAATTTGAGGTGATTGATTTGGCAACGGGCGTGCGAACAAATTATTTGGATAAAATGTAGCGAACGTATTGGGTAGTATGTGGAAGGGAAAGTAATTTCAAAATAGGCATGGGCCTTTGAATACCCACTAACAAGACATGAACCGTCAATAAGAACATTTATATCTTTGGTTATTCAATGAGGACTGGAGCATCAGGAGATTTACTTAAAAACGACTAAAATAAATCAGCAATGAAATTGTATTTAAACTTGATGTTGATACTCATAATGAGTTTTTACAGTTGCAGAACAAGTAATACCAATTCCAAATATAATTTAACCCAAAGGGTAAATTATTTTGTGAATTGGTTATGCCGCCACTAAAAATAAATAGTACTATGAGGCGTAGCCGAAACCTGCCTTTGCCGGCAGGCAGGTTGGACTATATTATTTT
>JANNEQ010000166.1:0-12165 GCA_031378885.1 Flavobacteriales bacterium | reverse complement strand
GAATAATTTCAGGGTTGGCTTGCAAAAACTTCAGAAAAAAAACCTTGTTAAATTTTGAACCTTTTCATACGATCTGTTATAGCTTCGCACTTGATTTTCCTTTAAAGGATAATTTAGTTTTTCATTTATTAAGAAATCTCCGGTTGTTTTTCGACCGGAGATTTTTTTTTCAGATCCTGCCGACACTATTTTTTTTTAGAAAAAATATAATGGGCCTAAAAAAAGGCTGACGATTTTTTTACATTCCAAATCCAGAATAAAAAAAACACCGAAAATTTTGTTGCAAAACTTTCGTTGCATACTTTTATGCAACAAAAGTTTTGCAACAAAATTATGCCCTATAGAAAAAGAAAATTCCAGACCTCCGGCCATCTTAGCCCTGGTATAAGATACGAGCTGGCGTGCAGCCAGGCCGAAATGGCCCTTTACCTGAATATAGACCGTGGACGCCTCGCAATGATTGAGGCTGGCACGCGCGAAATGCCAATGCCCACCAGAATGCTCAAGACAGAATTGGAGATCCATCTGGCTAAAGCTCCTGCTGAGGCCACTTCTAAGAGTCCCATTGTAGAAAAGCAAGAAGAAGAGCTCCGGCTATGTCTTATTAAAGAAATCAAGGACTTAAAATTTTTCATTACCACCCACGAGCGCAAGTTAGCGGCCATTGAAAAACAATATGACCTGCTTTATAATGCCATAAAAAAGCTCTCAGGCATTCAGTTTGGCCCCAATGATGTAAACTACCCCGCCAACCAGGAATGGGTTGATCTCATGTTGAAGATCAGAGAAGTTGATATCCAGAAGTACTCATTGGCCAAACAAATGGCCATTAAACAAAAGTTGGCCGGACTGAGGGCAGAAAAAACTTATTGTGAAGAATTGCTGGCCACTTATAGCGCAATGTCATTAAGTTAAGGAATTGACCGATCAACATTCGACCCTGGTCGTTTATCGCCAATGTAAGATCATACCTATAAACATGCGATCCGGTCCGGATCGTTTATCGCATTGTTTAGACGCATCTCCTGATCCATTATGGATCAAATGTTTATAGCACAATCGGTTTGCCAAGATCAAACGACCAAGGTCGAATGTTATTTTATACAAAGTCCTCAACTTAATGACATTGCTTATAGCGGTAAGGAATAGAAAAACAGATTTGAAAACCCTTGTCGGGCATGGTGTTATTCCCCAACAGGTTTTGGGGATTCCTCGTTGAACTCCTCGTTCGCCGATGAATGAATTTCCGGTGTTTCCTCAGAGGGCGCACTCTCCTTTTTAGTAAAAAAGCGTCTTTGAAATAAGAGTATAAGAATAATACCCGCAGTAATAGCAGAGTCGGCCACATTGAATACCGGTGGGAAAATTTCGCGTGACCTTCCACCCCACTCTATGCGTTTGGTGAAATGAAACATATCCACCACATTTCCCTTGAGCGCACTTGCATAGCCTTCCGAATTGGTAAAGACTGCCTTACCGAAATACATGGTGTAATCGCCGATATCGGCATCGAATGTTGAACCGCGGTCGAATATGAGGCCATATACCAGACTGTCGATAATGTTTCCTGCAGCACCGGCTATAATAAGTGATACACTGATGATATAACCCCAGTGCGCCTTTTGGCGTATCATTTTAACCAGGTACCATGAGATACCTGTTACTACAATAATTCTGAAAATAGTGAGGATTAATTTGCCCCCATCTCCCGGAATCATCCAGCCGAAGGCCATCCCGGGATTTTCTACAAATTGCAGGTCGAACCATCCTGGGATAATCGTTTTGTAATCGCCGTAATGAAAGTTCAATTTCACCCAGATTTTGAGCCATTGGTCCAAAATGAGAACTCCGAGAATGGTGAAAATTGCTTTTTTCAATTTGAGGCAATTGATGTTTAGCTCATAAGAATACCCCAACAAGGAAACTTCTGCAAGATTCCATCTTTGTATTCTCGTGAAATAATTAAACGATGAATATTAAGGCTGCATGTTTTTGGCTTCTATGCTGAGTGTAGCATGAGGCACGAGACGCAATCTTTCTTTTGGAATAAGTTTGCCAGTAATTCTACAAATACCATAGGTCTTATTTTTGACTCTCAACAGAGCGTTCTCCAGATTCTGAATAAACTTTTCCTGTCGGGAAGCCAGTTGAGCCACCTCTTCGCGGCTCATGGTGTCTGATCCATCTTCCATCATTTTGAATGTGGGTGAGGTATCATCAGTTGAGTTGTCGCCCTCATGAGACAGCGATTGTCTCAATTCTTCCAGGTCGGTTTTCGCCTGAACTAATTTCTCTTTAATGAGCGTTTCAAATTCTTTTAGATCGCCATCTGAGTATCTTACGTCTGCCATATTTTTATCTACTACACTATCATTCTTCACTGTTTTTCCTACAGGTGGAATTTGTGGTTTGGGTTGTGATTTTACTTCTACAGGGTTAATTGCGGGGGTTGGCTTCTTTTCAGTTGCCGTATTGGCCTTGGCCACTGCGGGCGCCGGCTTTGGGGGTTCTACTTTTTTTACAGGTGCGACAACTGGCTTGGGAGAAGGTTTCGCTACAACTTTAGCTTCAGTTTTTGGTTTTGTCGCCGGTGCTGGCTTGGCCACTACATTTTTAGCAGGGGCAGCTTTGGCTTTTGGGGCAGCTTTGGCAGGGGCTTTAGCCGTTGGAGCCGCTTTTTTGGCCACGGGTTTAGCCACTGCTTTTTTTACAGGAGCCGGTTTAGCTTTCGCCACAGGCTTGGCTGGTGCTTTGGCTTTTACTGCGGGTTTGGCCTTTGCCTTGGGCAGCGCTTTTGGGGCTGGCTTAGCTTTGGCCACTGGTTTAGCCTTTGCTACAGGCTTGGCTTTGGCCGCTGGTTTTGCCACCTTTTTAGGAGCAGCTTTCGCTTTTGGGGCAGGTTTAGCAGGAGCTTTAGCCTTTGGAGCTGCCTTTTTTACTGGTTTTGCTACCTTTTTCTTTGCCATATCAATTCAATTTGATCAATGATATCAGAGTTGAGATTCCGTCTTCTATTTCAACTGAATGACCATTCTCAACTGTTTCTGAGAGAATAAGTTCACCCGCTAAAATTTGCGCGCGAATATATTCCGAATTCGATCGCAAAGCATGATCGAATGCGTCATGTTTAAGAATCTTCACACTTATTTTATCTGTGACGTCAAAACCGAGGTCTTTACGAAGGTTCTGAATTCTGTTTACAAACTCTCTGGCAATGCCTTCCTGCTTGAGTTCTTCGGAGATAGAGATATCCAGGGCCACGGTAATATGGCCATCATTGAGCACCTTCCAGCCCGGAATATCTACCGGAATAATATCAACATCTTCTCTGTTCAATTCGATTTCAACGCCTTCAATCACAAAATTGTAAGCTCCATTGGTCTCAATGGCCGAAATAATCTCCTGAGGGTTGTCATTGGCAAAAGCCTGAAGGGCCTTCATGTGTTTGCCACATTTTCTGCCCAGTGTTTTAAAGTTGAGTTTCAAATCCTTAACAATGCGGGCCTGGGTTTCGTCCACAAATTCTAGCACCTTTACATTGGTTTCCGCCAGGATAATATCCTTTACTGCTTCAATTTTATTTCGAACCACATTGTCCAATACCGGAATTCTGATGGCCTGAAGGGGTTGACGGACCCGGATGTTTTCTTTTTTGCGCACGCTAAGTACCATTGAGGAGATCTCCTGGGCATAGCCCATTTTCTCTTCAAGTTCCAGATTAATGGCTGAAAGATCAGCCTTTTGAAGGATGCTCAGGTGGAGCGAATCCACGTTCAGGCCTTCCGCCAGGTTATTATTTTCCTTGTTGATTTCCTGAGTAAGGTTTCTGAAAAGCCACTCGGAAAAGAACGGAGCAAATGAGGCAGACAATTGGGCCACAGCCTGAAGGCATTCATACAATGTTTCGTAAGCCGCCTTTTTGTCTGCAGTGTACTCGCCATGCCAGAAGCGTTTTCTGGAAAGTCGAACGTACCAGTTGGACAAATGCTCGTCTACAAAACTCTCAATAGCTCTGGCTGCGGGAGTTGGATTGTAGTCGTCCAAAAGTTCGGTTACGTGTTGGATGAGGCTATTTAGTTTTGAAATAATCCATTGATCCAACTCTGTTCTTTGTGGCACAAGAGTTCTACCGGAGTAGTTGTATTTAAAAGAATCGATGTTGGCGTAAATAGCAAAGAAGCCGTAGGTGTTGTACAAAGTCCCAAAGAATTTTCTTTGCACTTCGGTAATTCCCTCAACATCAAATTTAAGATTGTCCCAGGGCTGTGCGTTGGTTATCATGTACCATCGGGTTGCGTCCGGGCCATATTTTTCGATGGTAAGAAAAGGATCGGCCGCATTGCCCAGTCTTTTGGACATTTTGTTGCCGTTTTTATCTAAAACCAGTCCGTTGGAAATTACGTTTTTGTAAGCCACGCTATCAAAACACATTGTTGCAATGGCGTGCAGTGTGTAGAACCATCCGCGTGTCTGGTCCACTCCTTCGGCTATGTAATCAGCGGGGAAAGCTTTGCGTTCGTCGATGAGCGATTTGTTTTCGAAAGGATAGTGCAATTGCGCATAAGGCATTGCCCCACTGTCGAACCACACATCGATGAGATCATTTTCGCGTGACATTTTTTTGCCCGATGCTGATACCAGAAAAATTTGATCCGCATAAGGTTTGTGTAAATCGAAAGTGCCATAATTCTCTGCCGAAAAATTATCAGGGACAAAATTTTCGAGGGGATTTTTCTCCATAAAACCAGCGGCTATTGCTTTGTCTATTTCGGACTTAAGCTGTTGCGCGCTGCTCATACAGATGGCCTCTTCGCCGTCCTCCGTTCGCCAGATGGGCAATGGGATTCCCCAGAATCTTGACCGGGATAAATTCCAGTCGTTGGCATTTTCAAGCCAGTTGCCAAATCGGCCTGTGCCCGTGGACTCGGGCTTCCAGTTGATGGTATTGTTAAGTTCTACCATTCTATCGCGCACTTCGGGAATTTTGATAAACCACGAATCCAATGGATAATAGAGGATAGGTTTATCGGTTCTCCAGCAATGCGGGTAGTTGTGCTCGTATTTTTCTTTTTTGAAAAGTTTGTCTTCGTTTTGAAGTTTCAGTGCAATTCTTTCGTCTACACTGAGGTAATTCAACTTCGAAGTATCCTTTATAAAGCTTGAAAGTTTATCTTTCTGAATGTTGAGCTCAACAGACTTTTGTTCTTCTGAGTAATAATCTTCTTTCACAAATTCTTCTCCATAGAGAAAAACACCATCGGCTACAGAGGGCAAAAATCTTCCTCTTTTATCTACCAGAGTCAGAGAGCCAATGCCATTTTGTTTGGCCACTCTGAAGTCGTCTGCACCAAAAGAAGGAGCAATGTGCACAATGCCTGTACCATCCTGGGTGGTAACAAAATCGCCGGTGATTACGCGGAAAGCATCGCCGTCTTCGGGCTGAGCGAAAGGAAGAAGCTGATCGTAGGTTGTGCCTTCCAGGTCGCTGCCCTTGAACTCATGCAGTTTTTGAAAAGGAATATTTTTATCTCCTGGTTTATAATCTTCGAGACTTAGTCCGACATTTTTTTCCGGGAAATAATTTCCTACCAGATCACTGGCAAGAATAACGTTGATTGCTTTGTGGGTATATTGGTTGAATGATTTTATCAATACATAATTGATGTCCTTTCCTACAGCCAGCGCAGTATTAGAAGGAAGTGTCCAGGGCGTGGTGGTCCATGCGAGGAAGAAAACATCCTCACCATTCAATGCCTCCGACAAGTTGAGTTTCGACTTGTTGTTGATTTTAAACATGGCCACAGCACTGAGATCGCGCACTTCGCGGTAACAACCAGGCTGATTGATTTCATGGGAGCTTAGTCCTGTTCCAGCGGCAGGACTATAGGGCTGAATGGTAAATCCTTTGTAGAGTAAATTTTTGCCGTAGAGTTGACCCAGCAGCCACCATACGCTTTCTATATACTTATTGTCATAAGTAATGTATGGATCTTTCATGTCTACCCAGTAGCCCATTACTTTGGTAAGTTCCTCCCATTTGTCGGTGTACTTCATTACCTCATTGCGGCAGGCGAGGTTGTAATCTTCAACGGAAATCGTCTTTCCGATATCCTCTTTTGTAATACCCAGACTTTTTTCTACGGCGAGCTCAATTGGAAGACCGTGGGTATCCCAACCTGCTTTTCTTTTTACCTGTTTTCCTTTGAGGGTTTGGTATCTGCAAAAGATATCTTTCAGTGCGCGCGACATTACGTGGTGAATGCCGGGCATTCCATTGGCACTGGGCGGGCCTTCATAAAAAACAAAAGAATCGGCAGATTCCCTTTCGGAAATACTTCTTTCAAAGACGTTATTTTTTGTCCAAAAGTCTGTTACCTCATTTGCGATTGAGGGAAGATTGAGTTGTTTAAACTCCTTATATAACTGGGTCATTAATAGTACTAAAAAGTCGCGCGAAGATAGGTTATTCAGATGGGAGTCATACGCCTGATAGCGAGTAGTTCAAAAGAAAACCGCTACCTGCGCATAATGCTTTGGGCGCAAGCCTGCATAATACCGATTTGGTATCTGTTTTAGTCCAATCTGCGATGCGCTTGATTCTACTAAAACAGCTACTCTCCCGGTATTTACCATTGTATCATTTCATCTGCGGCATGGACTAAATTGAAATGGACATTGGTATAAGTTGATGCCACCACAATTTCTAATAGAGAAATGGCAGACAGGGCAAGGATCATTCTACCTGATGATTTTACAAAAACGATTGGCGAACAAGCCAAAAAGCCAGACCATTTCAATTAAACTAAAACCTTTTTGAAGAAGGCAAAGTATAAACCTGCAAACTGCTCAGGATTTTAACCTGATTTTGGGCAGTAAGCGGCTAACCTAACTTTAAGGAAAATACTGGAAATCAACGACAAAGATTCGTTCTCTGATGACAAGGAGGATAGCCATCTGAGTCAAAAGTTTTTTTTTGATTTAATCAAAGCTATGATGCCAACTGTATCCTTTTTCCCGAAAAGTTGCCACTTTCAGCGCATTTTATGTGCCTTTTTAGTGATTTTCGGTCTTGTCTTCAGCTCAGAGAGCCGGGGGCAATTGGTGGTTAATGAAAATGCCACTATCGCCAACATGACCACTACCATTCAAGGTACTGGTGTAACCATTACCAACATGGTTATTACTTCTGGCGCGAACCAGCAACTTTCATCTTTTGCCAATACCAATCAGGTGGGAAACCCCTTGACGATTCCCAATGGAATTCTTCTGTCCACGGGCCGGGGTACTACGGCAATCGGGCCCAATGCGAGCAGCAGCACTTCCACCAACAATGGAATTACTTTCATTGATCCTGATCTCACGGCCATTGAGCCTTTGGCAACAAATGACGTTGTAGTATTAGAATTTGATGTTGTTCCGATTAGTGATACTTTACAGTTGGTCTTTCAGTTTGGTTCTGAAGAATATCTCGAATATACCTGCTCTCAATACAACGATGCATTCGCCTTTTTCGTAAGTGGGCCTGGAATAGCCGGGCCTTATACCAATAGTGCGGAGAACTTTGCTAAACTTCCGGATAATACTCCGGTAAGTATTGGAACTGTAAATCAGGGAAGCGCGGGTGCCTTTGGCAATCCCGCAAACTGTGTCAGTCTTGCCAACGCTGCCTGGTTTGACGACAATACCGGAGGAAACTTCATCGCAGCGGATGGTGTAACCAAGCGACTTCGTGTTCTTGGGGGCGTAACACCGTGTGCTACCTACCATGTTAAGTGCGTACTTGCCGATGCCGGTGACCACGTTTGGGACTCATGGGTTTTTCTCGATGGTTTTTCTGCATTGGGTCAAAACCTGGCCATTGCGCCTACCACAGCGGGCAATGAACCTATTGAGGGTTGCAATAGTGTAACTTACTTAGCTACGCGGGGCGGTGATATAAGTGTACCCTTAACAGTAAACCTATCCTATTCAGGAACAGCCACCAACGGTGTAGATTATACCGGTGCGCCAACCACTTTGACTTTTCCGGCCGGAGTAACTACGCAAATGTTTACAATTGTTCCCGTTCAGGACGGTGTGATTGAGCCAACCGAAAGCGTAATAATCACGGCAAACTGGAATGTCTGTACCACTGCCTTAACGGGATCGTGGAATTTCCCTATTAAGGAACGAACGGCGACATTAAGCTGTAATGGAAATATGACCCTTAATGCTACGCCCGGCACATGTGGGCGCGTTGTCAATTGGACGCCATTGAATGCTACTACGAATTGTGGTACGATCAATATTACACAAACTTCCGGGCTTCCATCCGGAAGTGTATTCCCTGTAGGTACAACGACAGTTTCGTTTTTAGCGACACCTGATGGCAGTGGATCAGTTCCTACTGCCACGTGTTCTTTCACTGTAACGGTTTTGGATACAGAGACGCCAACCATTGCATGTCCACCGAATCAGGTGCTTATGCTTGGATCTTCTTGTACTGCAGTAGTTCCTGATTACAGACCGCTGGCTACAGCGACTGACAATTGTTCGATTGCAAGTCTCATTCAATCGCCTGCACCGGGAACAGTTTTATCGGGATTGGGAACAACTACAATTGGTATCTCGGCAACAGATCCTTCAGGTAATACGACAAATTGTTCATTTACAGTAACCAGACAAGACAATACGCCACCTGTGATTACTTGTCCGGGCGCACAAACGGTAGCGTTGAACGGTAGCTGTACACGAAGCCTTTCTGATTATCGCTCACTGGCAACGCGAAGTGATAATTGTACTGCGACGAGTTCTATTATTGTGACACAGAGTCCGCCATCGGGAAGTGTCTTAACAGGAGTAGGAACTACAGTTGTTACTTTGACTGCGACAGATGCATCAGGCAACGTTTCTACTTGTACATTTGATGTAAACAGAGTAGATACCAGTAATCCTACTATTTCTTGTTCGGGCAATCAAACACTTGTTTTGAATGGCTCCTGTTCAGGGGTTGTTCCCGATTACAGATCACTGGTAACCACCACTGACAATTGCACTGCCACAGGATCAATCAGTATTACACAAAGTCCTGCACCCGGAACCACAGTGAGTGGAACTGGTTCAACTACTATTAATATGGTGGTAACAGATGCCTCCGGAAATACCAATAACTGTAATTTTAATATGAACAGAGTGGACAATACACCGCCTGTAATTTCGTGTCTATCGAATCAAACTATTTCGGTCAATGCGACATGTCAGATCACTGTTCCTGATTTCAGATTATTGGCGGCTGTGAGTGATAATTGTACGGCAGTTGGTTCTATTAACTACACTCAATCGCCCAACCCCGGATCTACCATCAACAACGCCGGAACAACCAACGTTACGCTAACTGCTACCGATGCTTCCGGCAATACTTCAACTTGCACATTCACTGTTACAAGGGTTGATAATACGCCACCCAATCTTACCTGTCCGGGCACACAAACTCTGGCATTAAATTCCAGTTGTGCTGGTTCATTGGGTGACTACAGATCTTTGGCTACAAGAAGTGATAATTGCACTACTAATTCAAGTATTGTCGTATCACAATCCCCTGCTGCGGGTACTGCGGTAAGTGGCATTGGAACAACGGTGGTAACGCTGACAGTAACCGATCTTGCGGGTAATGTATCTAACTGTACCTTTAATGTAAACAGAGTTGATAACACGGCGCCGACTATTACCTGCCCTGCCACACAAACTGTAGTATTGAATTCATCATGTGCGGGTGTGCTTGGCGATTATACAGCTCTGGCTACCGTTGCCGATAATTGCACGGCTACGGGTTCATTAACTGTTACCCAATCTCCGATACCAGGCACAAGTGTAAGTGGCACAGGAACAACATCAGTAACATTGACCGTTACTGATGCTTCGGGAAATACGAATTCTTGTAATTTCAACGTAACACGTGTTGACAATACACCGCCTTCCATAACCTGTCCGAGTGACAGAACCATCAACCTGATATCGACATGCACTGCGGTACTTCCTAATTACAGAACATTAGCTGTAGTGAGCGACAATTGTACTGCGACAGCTTCAATTAATATTACACAATCACCTGCACAAGGTTCAACTGTATCCGGGGCTGGAACAATTGTAATTACCTTAACCGCTACAGATGCATCGGGCAATAGTTTCAATTGTACTTTTAATTTAACCAAATTGGATGTTACCGCTCCGACCATTACTTGTCCGGTTGCACAGACTTTAGTGCTGGGTAGTTCATGTACTGCATCACTTGGAGATTACAGATCACTTGCTACAGTGGCAGATAATTGCACACCAGCGGGATCACTTACCATTACACAATCTCCCATACCGGGCACATCAGTATCGGGAGTTGGAACTACATCTGTGACTTTGACTGTTACAGATGCTTCAGGAAATTCTTCAAACTGTTCGTTTAATGTGAATCGTGTTGACAATACTGCTCCAGTTATTACATGCCCCGGAGCACAATCTTTAAATGTAAATGCGACTTGCAATGCGACGATTGCTGACTACAGATCACTTGCTACAGTTACTGACAATTGTTCTGCAACCGCGGCTATTGTAATAACACAATCGCCGGTAGCAGGTACTGTTATTCCAGGCCTTGCAGCAACAGTTGTTACCCTCACTGCTACTGATGCATCGGGTAATACTTCAAACTGTACATTTAATGTAAATAAAACAGACAATATTGCTCCGACCTTGACTTGTCCGGGTAACCAGACTGTACCTTCTGCCGGCGCTTGTACAGGAACATTAGGAAATTATGTGGGTCTTGCCACAGCAACGGATAACTGCACTGCGGCAGCATCTATTACCAAGACACAATCACCGGCCTCCGGAACAGCAATAAATGCTGCAACAACAGTAACTATCACGGCAACTGATGCCAATGGAAATAGCAGTACTTGTACTTTCATTGTTACGCCAGTCGATCTGGCACTGCCAACCATTTCATGTCCTGGTGCACAAACTTTAAATCTCAATGCAACTTGCGGTGGATTTGTTCCAAACTATACTTCACTTGCAACTGTAAGTGACAATTGTACACCAATGGCTTCGATAGTGGTAACACAATCGCCAGTGGCTGGAACACCTGTTTCGGGAGTAGGTTCTACAACCATTACACTCACTGCAACTGATGCGGCAGGTAATGCTTCCAATTGTACATTCACCATGAACAGAGTGGACAATACACCGCCCAGCGTGACTTGTCCGGCTGCTCAAACTTTGGTACTCAATGCTACATGTGCAGGAGTACTTCCTGATTATCGTTCACTTGCAACAATCTCTGATAATTGTACTGCAACTGGATCACTTGTGGTAACACAAGTACCGGCAGTTGGAGCACCAGTTTCAGGAGTTGGAACTACATCAGTTACAATTACAGTAACAGATGCTGCAGGAAATTCTTCAAACTGTTCGTTCAATGTGAACAGAGTTGATACTACACTTCCAACTATAACTTGTCCGGCCGCACAAACACTGGTGCTGAGCGCCTCTTGTGCCGGAGTACTTGGCGATTACAGATCATTGGCAACAATTGCAGATAATTGTACTGCGACTGGTTCGCTCTTGGTAACACAAGTACCTGCGCCTGGATCGGCAGTGTCTGGAGTTGGAACCACCTCAGTGACTTTAACTGTAACTGATGCTTCTGGAAATTCTTCTAACTGTTCGTTTAATGTGAACAGAGTAGATACCACACTACCAACCATTACTTGTCCTGCGGCACAGACACTTTCTCTTGGAGCTGGTTGTACAGCATTATTGCCTGATTATTCATCTATGGCAACTGTGGCTGACAATTGCGGAATTCCTGTTGTAACACAATCACCCGCAGCGGGAGCTCCGGTATCTGGAATAGGAACCACTTCAGTAACGCTGACTGTTACTGATGCTTCAGGAAATTCGGCTAACTGTTCGTTTAATGTGAACAGAGTAGACAATACTGCTCCGGTGGTAACTTGTCCGGGTAACCAGACTGTACCTTCAGCGGGTGCCTGCGCCGGAACATTAGGAAATTATGTGGGTCTTGTAACTGCAACGGATAATTGCACGGCGGCGGCTTCGATTGTTATTTCACAATCGCCTGCGGCAGGCACTGCTATAACTGCGGCAACTACAGTAACTGTAACAGGAACT
>JANNEQ010000141.1:0-5861 GCA_031378885.1 Flavobacteriales bacterium | reverse complement strand
GACTTTTGTTTCTTTAGCAACATCATCCACATATAATCGCCTCGTATGAAATTTCTGTTCGTAGGTTCAAGTGCTTGCTTTAGGCTTCCTTCAGATTCCACTTCACAATGGACACCCTTGCCATCAGCTAATGATAAGTACTACAACTCTCATTCGGGACTTGCTCCCTAGAGATAATTGACACGCCTGACACACTAAAACGATGCGTAATATAACACGCATTTCTCTTGTCTTTGCCTCAATTCAGTTGTTCACTCATTCAAAAACCAGGTTTTATGTTTAAAAAATCAAACAACATTTGCTGCGCCTGGGGCGGGTTACAGTGGGTCAAAGACAGTGCTTAATCTTGTTTGACCATTTTCAAGAATACGCCAATTCTCGACACCCGTTTCGACATGAATGGGGTGGCTACTATTAACAATAACACTCGCGTCAAAGTCGTCCATTATTAGCCCCAAGGTTAACGGCTATTTTTTGTTTTACGTAGAAATACGGTTTATTAAACCGCAAAAATACGGCTCGACTAAATCGGAAAAGAGTGATAATTTTACGGCAATATCACTCCCATATAAGACGTGAAAATTGACCAATATTTTCGACGAATACTTGTCAACAAGTGATCGGTATGAATCGAAAAACACTTAACGTTGCTTTTTAAAAATTAACCCATAATAACCGAAAAATCTTCATGACACAACAAAACTACTCGCCGCATCAACACCACTAGAGTGAAGCGGTAACGCAAGCGCGGTTGCGGGAGTGCAACAAGAGCTCTGCGGGCAATTTATTCTGGGGAAAACAAAATAATAATTCAAAACAATGACAACAAAATTCTACATGCTTTTTGCGTGGGTGATGGCTATTGCCTATACTTCACGCGGCCAACAACAAACGGCTATACTTCTGGAAAGCTCCAGTGTCAATGGTGTTCAGGAAATGTTCTCTAAACAGGTAGCCCAGCGCAATCTGGTGGATAATCACATATACACCTGCGGCTCGACTTTAAACAATGGCGGCACGTATGATATTCTGCTGACCAAACACGATCTAAGTAACAATTTAATCTGGTCGGTGACTTATACGGGTACTGGCAACTACAATGATTACGCGGCGGATGTCAATTTCGACACTCAAGGCAATATTATTGTGGTCGGCACAAAACAATTAAGTAGCTTGAATTACGACGCTGTGACCTTGAAATACAATAACAGCGGCACATTGCTTTGGCAGCAATCTTATAACGGCACGGGCAACGGACCCGATGGATTGGGGTGTATTGTAACGGATGCCTCCGACAATATCTATGTGTCAGGGGCCACGTTTGCGGGGACAAGCCAACTGAACAATATGCTGCTGATCAAATACAATTCATCAGGCACAGAGCAATGGGCGAATTCATGGAACAACGCAACGTACAATTTGCAAGATGCGGGATTTCGGATCATCCTGAATGGCGCGTACGTTTATTCGTATGGTGGTTCACAGATTTCGGCAAGCCCCATTGAGTGGCGTATGGTCAATGCGCAGTATTACGCCAGCAATGGCAATTTGTATGGAGCCAGTACCAGTCTTGGTGATGATGAAAGTTTCACGGAAGTAACCGATGTAATTTTGGACAACAACCTCTACACCACCGTGACGGGGTATGTGAATGTTTCAGGCCAAGGCAAAAATTTGCGCGTTACTAAATTTAACCAAACTCTGCAAGCCATTTGGACGCATACCTTTAACAACACGAGCAACAACGATGACAAAGGCAATTCTGTGGAATTGTATCAGACCTCTTTGTATGTTGGTGGATCAACGACGCTGGCCAATGGCACAAAGGACATGTACATGGCCAAATTGAATTACAATACAGGCACGTTAGCGTGGCAAACCACCTTGGATGGCGCAGGTGAAGATGATGAAGTGATCGACATTCACACCGATGGTACTGGTCAGGTTTATCTGTGCGGCAATAGTTACAAACTGGGCAACTGCGACTATTTCGTGGCGAAGTTAAAAGCGCAAGACGGTGCATTGTTGGCCAAGAATCGGTTGAATGGATCGGACAATAAGGACGACAAAGTTTCCGACATGGTTGTGGCTTCTAATGGAAGCATTTATGTAGCAGGGCAAACGGGATTTAGCAACAGCGGCTATAAGTACATGCTCAGTAAATGGAGCGAGAAAACTGTCTATGTGCCAGTGCCAACCGATGGCTTTAGTTCAAGTGGTGGTTATATCACCAACAACAAACAATTGCGCAACGCCAATGGGACAGGCAATCAGGATGTATTGTTCTACAACCAAAGCGGAAGAGTTGCAACTTATTTGGACAATACAAAAATTAGTTACCAATTGGTGCAAGCCAGAGATAGTTCCGATCAAGATAGCACCTTTCGTGTCGATATGAGTTTCACAAAAGGAAATGGTGCGGCCAAAATTTATAACTATCTGGAAAGGCCAGAATATTGTAACTTCTATTTAGGCCACATGCCCAAAGCAAGCGAACGGACAGCTATTGCTAACACGGTAATAAAATCAGGAGTCTATACCAACACCGATGTAGTTTATACACAAAGCAAAAGCGGATTTCGCCATTGGATTATAGCGCGAACAGGCGCACCCGTGGCCGATATTGAAATGACTTTTGATGGCCAAACAAGTTTGAGCGTTGATGGCTCTGGCAAACTTTTGATCGGCACAAGCTTGGGCAACATTACCTATACCAAGGCCAAAGCCTATAGCATGAACAACGCAACAGGCGCATTGACCTTGCTTGGGTGGCAACCGTCCTATGCTGTTTCAGGAAGTGCCGTTGGTTTCACGTCATTCGGGACATGGAGCGGAACGCTGGTTCTGGAATTTGGTGAGCCATTGCAAACAACAACAGCCTCTGCCTTGAATGAGCAAAATTTGGATTGGAGTACTTTCTTTGGCGGTAATGGCAGTGAAATCAATTGGGATGTCAAAAATGCTATAGATGGACGAGTGTGGTACTGTGGACAGACCAATGACTGGATATTTCCCTCTAATTCAGGGCAAAATATCGGAACTGTTCATGGCCAAGATGATGCTTTTGTCGTGAAGTTTAATAGTTTATGTCAGTCGGAATGGTTTACTTTTTTTGGTGGCAATAACGTTGATGTTGCTTATGCGGTTGATATTGATGCCGAAGGAAACTCCTATACGGTAGGAAGCACGGGAAGTGCAGCAATACAATTAATTGATAATGATGGCATAGATGATAATACTTTGGGCGGAGCCAATGATGGTTTTTATCTAAAGCTTTTGACAAACGGGATTAGAGAAGTTGATAGCTACATTGGTGGAAACGGCGTTGATGCCGCCTCTGGGATTTCAATCCGAATGAATCCAGACAGCACATTATCGGGGATCTTGATTACAGGGTATTCGAATAACGGAACCAACTTCCCCTTGCTAACTTCACCTTTTCCAGTTGGTTACAATCAAGCACACGCTGGCGGGTTTGATGCGTTCGTGATGCGACTTGACGAAAATAGTGAAAATCAATGGACGACATTTGTGGGTGGCGAAAGTAATGACTTCGGCGATTGTATTACCACACCAGGAGGCAGCCCCGCAATAGTTGGGCATACCCAAACCGATTTCTATAGCGCAACTGCGTGCGGCGAACCGACTGATGGTGGATTTCCGACATGTGTTCACGAGGGTGGCTGGCAGCAAGCTAATTTTATTGGCGATGTAGCCAATAATTTTATCACAACCTTCAATCAAAAGGATTCACTGATGTATTCAACCTTTTTCGGAGGTTGTTCCGATTTTATCGAACCGCAAAACAGACCTGAAATTGACACCTATATAAAAACAGGTGTTCAGAATGGCGTCAAAGTTCCTTTCTATGTCAGCGCAACAACTCTGGGCAGCTATGCTGCAAATTTTCCTTTCGATCAATGGCCATTAAATTTCCCTGATCCCTATTATCAGCTTGGCGATTCCACAGGAGCCGATTTTATGTGGATTGCCCGCTTTTCCGTAGATTTCACCAACAACACCCAAATTACGGTGCGCGATGGTTGCACGGCGGTCGATTGGGCGGGTGTTCAATCGAACAGTAATTTGTCGGTCGATATGGACAAAGGTTTGGTGGTGGCTGGCTCGTCCAAGATCACCCAAATTCAAAGCACGGGCGAATATTGCTCTCAACCAACGGCACTCGATTTTCCCATGTGCGATGAAGGTGGCATCCAGTATTTAGAAACAAATCTTACGGCAAACGGATACCGTTCTTTTGTTATTCATTTCGATAGTTTGATGCACCTTGATTGGAGTACACAATTTGGAGATTTGCCTTCTAATTATACCAATTGTGTCAGCTCTGAGGGGGAATATATTTTTCTGGGCGGTAGAAGTCTGAATAATTACACGCTGTTGCAGTTTGATACAGGCACTAATGCTGATTATTACAGAGATGTGATAAACGACTTTGATCAGGACGCCACCATTACCCGCTTTAAACTACCGCAATATGTAGGTATAAATGAGGCGATTTCTGAAACGCCGCAAAGCAACTTGAACCTCTATCCCAATCCCGCCGCGTCGCAACTAACGGTTCAGTTGCCGAAAGCATCACAATCAGGAGACCGAATTCAAATCTTTGACATGCAAGGAAATGTTATTTTTGACGAAAGATTGAATAATCATTCGCAACAAGTATCTTTGAATATAAATAACTTAGCGCAAGGAATTTATGTGGTTCGTTACTTGAACGCTGAACACTATTTGGCAAAATGCTTTATCAAAGAATAAGAATAGCTTTTTTAATATCCATCACCTCACTCATGTGGGGTGATGGATTTTCTCAAAACTGGCAGCAGGTTGGGGATGGTATGGGTTGCAGTCCTGCTCCTTATATTTGGGACATTTCAATTTCTCAAGACAGTTCCAATCTCTTTATATCAGGTCTTTTCACTGAAGATGGCTCATGCAATCCAATGACAGCAGTCGCCAAATGGGATGGATTTAATTATTACCTTGTCGCTATTCCATTCACAGGAAGCGAATCAACTCTTGCCTTTGAGTTTCAAGGTGAACAATATTGCTCAGGGCATCTATCTGATGAAATCCCTAATGGTTTCGTCAATAATTATCTCAATATTAATAATTCTGGAATGTGGGATACAGTGCCGAATACAGGAATAGAGGGTGCATTAACAGACTATCGGATAAAAGATGATAAAGTATATTTATCAGGATCACTTCAATACTGTGGAGATATACCTTGTGGTTTGGTTTGTACATTTGATGGAACATTAGTATCACCTTACTACACAGAGACGCCCATTGATAGCTACGCTCTGGACTTAGAGTTTTATCATGATACATTATTTGTTGCAGGTGCTTATAACAGTGCGCAATCTTCTCAGGCACTCAATGGATATTCAAAACTGTGTAAGATAGTGGATGGCAACCTCAACAAAGTTGGTGATGGGTTCACTTTGGGAGGAATGGGAACTTCGACACAGGTTTTTCAAGACAGGCTTTATATTGGTGGATGGTTGCAAAGGTTCAATGAATCTGGATTTCATTCAATTCAATACTACGAAAACGGCCACGTACAAATTCTTGCCGAAGAACCAGATGATTTAATTTATGCTATGAAGGTTTACAACGGTGGTCTGTATGTAGCTGGTGATTTCCACAATATTGGCACTATGCCTTGTGAACACGTCGCTCGTTGGGATGGTGAATCCTGGACATGCCTGTGCAACGATCCTTTTTATTTTCTTGAAGATGAATTATGCGATGGCCAATGTATCAAAGACATTGAAATTTGGAATGATACGCTGTATGTGGCGGGTTTCTTTAATCGTATTGGCAACACCGAAGCTAAG
>JANNEQ010000130.1:0-32814 GCA_031378885.1 Flavobacteriales bacterium | reverse complement strand
CTGCACAATAACAAGCTTTTAACTGATCTTATTTTTTCAAACTTAGGTTTAGACCTGACTTGCAAAAAAATAATTAAACTATACAAAAAATGCCTAGATTTCGGCGCGAGAGCAGCTTAAAATGTTACCGGAGTATTGTTAATGGTACTTTCGTTTTTAATGCTGTTGTATTGCAATTCCAGCTCACTTATGCGTGCAGTTCTATCTGCGTTGAAAATACTATCTTCCAACTCCTTTAGCGATTCAAGAGTGGTTAAGGCTTCAAAGTAGTTTCCTTTCTTGCGGAATAATGCATACTTATCGCGAAGATAATCAACGCGATATGATTCATATCCAAAGGTAATTGGCAAATCGGCCATAGAATCTAAATACATCTCAGCCAGGTGTAGTTCGTTCGTATTATAATAGCATCTGTGCAGTCCTTGATAAACAGAATACAGCACAACCTCTTTCAATTGAGGATATGTCAGGGCTTTGTGAAAATACATTTCGCTCTTTTCAAAATTTTTCCGCACTGTTTCAATGGAACCCAGCGCGCAATACATTTCTCCACAGATGTTGTAATAATGATTTTCTTCACCGATCTTGAGTCCCTTGAGTGCATAAAATTCTGCACTGTCCAGGTAAATGGGGTCATCAATACCATATTGGGAGTAACTGCTTGCAATAAAGGATAGTGTAGATACTTCGGTGGGTGGGTCATTTATTTTATCCAGAAGTAAAATCATTTTTTCAACATACAGTTTTGCTTCCTTCGGTCTTTCAACCGAATTCAATAAACCCGATATATTGTGGTATGCAAGGGCAAGACCTTCCCATCTCCCAATGGTTTCGAAAATTTGTGCCGCCTCTATGTACACGGTAATGGCATCTTCACTTCTGTTTTCTAATTGATAATTATATCCGAATTTATTGTAAATGTCGGCAATTGAATATTGATCCTTGAGCTCTCGGGCCAAAATAAGTGCAGTATCCAGATGGTTATAAGATTCTTCATGTTCTGCGGCCATGGCATAGCCTCCTGATAGATACTTATGTGCATACAATTGGTTTTTCTTATCGCCAATTCTTATAGATTCCTGAAGAGATAATTTGGAGTAGTATAAAATTGAATCTGGTTCTCCAGTTTCCAGATACAATCTTTCGCCCAGATCCAAATATAGATTTGCCAGATCCGAACCCTTCATGTTACTGATAAGAGATTTCAAACTATCAGAAGTGTTCAGTTGCGCAGCCAACTGTTGCTGGCAGAATAAAAAAAATGCTAACGCAAGCAATAATCCAATTTGAGTTTTTGTCTTCATCATGGTCAAATATAATCAAATGCAGTATAGGAAGCTGAAACGACGATTTCAATCCGGCCTGTCGAAAACCCGAAAATAGAATGTTATTCTGTGCCAGAATTTGACCTTCAAGTGAAGATTTTCAGTCAATTGACATGACCCAAATGCCTCTGCTGACAATAGATGCGCATAAAGTGCAATGTATAACTGATGTCGATAGTCATATAAGTGACTAATTTTTTTTTACAAATGAAATGTGATATTTAATTAGCCTGTTGAAATGAATATAACATGCATTAACCGCTTCGAATCAAAAGACCTCCTTTTACAGCAGGTTAAATCACTCCTTTCTTCTGCATCAGAAATGTGGCGCTCTTATTTTTACAGATTCCCTCCCGCAATTTGTAGTCAAATGAAAGATCATTGTTTACAATTTCTACTTCAAAACATTTATTGGAAAGGTATTCAGGAAATTCATTGGTGAGTTGACAAACCTCAAGATCATGAGTAGCGAGAACACCTGTGGCCTTTTTGAGAATCAACTTACGGATAATGGCTATTGTTCCATTTCTTTTGTCGTCGCTGTTGGTTCCTCGCAGAATTTCGTCGAGCAATACAAATGATTTAGTCTTTTCAATCTGATCGAAAATGTGGCTCAATCGTTCTACTTCGGCAAAGAAGTACGATGCATCGTCAGCAAGCGAATCTGACAAGCGCATCGAAGCCAGAATTTTCAGTGGTTGAAGGCGGGCACTTTTAGCGCAAACAACAGAGCCACAATTGGCTAATGCCATATTCACACCCAATGTTCTGAGAAAGGTACTTTTGCCCGACATATTGGAGCCGGTAAGCAATACAAATGGGTTTCTGCTCAGGTCAATGCTATTGTTTATTCTCTTCGAGCCGGCAATGAGCGGATGCCCAAGTTCTTCAAAAGAAAATGAACCATCAGCAGTGATAACCGGAAATGCAAATGTAGAATTGTCGAAGGCAAATTGAGCAAGACTTGAAATAGCTTCCAATTCGCCCAAAGCATTGATCCAATTTTGCATCGGCTCTGCATGATTTCTTTTCCATTTGATCAATGCCCTGAAAGTATGCACATGATAGAGGGCTGTTCCATTGAATACAGCAGCGCCAATTAAGTTCTGAATGGACGACATGGAGTTGAACAATCTTCCCAGTCGGGTGATTTCTTCAGAAGCTTTAGATTGGTGGTACTGAAGAGTATTTTTTATTTCCACAAGTTTTTTAGACGAAACCGCGAGGGTCTCAAAAAGCGCAGCCATTTCGCTCAATTGCTGCAACACCAATTCTACGCGCTCCAATGCACCCAATTCACTCTTTATTCTTTTCAGGATACTCACAAGGGCTGCAATATTCGAGAAAAAAATAAAGGTTGTTATTTTAAACCAGAGTGCACTTTTTGTTGAAATGAATGCTGCCAGTGAAGCAATAAAAAGAATGGGGCCAATAAATCCAATGAGCTTTGTAAGCATTGGAATATCGTTCGAATCGGATTTGCACCATTTGATCAATTCAACCTCCAGTTTTCTCAGGTCATCAGCAATACGCGCCCGTGCATAAAATTTTTGCCGCCAGTCGATAGCAGGCGTGAGTTCTTTTACGGCTTCCTGTTGTTCTCTTATATCGAAAGACTGTGCTTCGTTTTTGAGCAAAGACGCCATACATTTTCTTCCCTGAGGAGTGGCAGTGCGCTGGATATATTGAAACAATGAGCTTTTGCCAAAAATGTCAAGGTCATAAGCATATAAATGATGAGCGTCTGCAAAGTCGTCGCCGCCATCGCGCCAATTAAAATCACGCTGCTGGATTTTGATTTCTTCCAGATTAATGTCGCGCAATGCCTGAAAGAGCTGGAGCTGTTTTTTTATTTTGTCGTGAACTTTTATCAGAACCAGAAAAAGAGCTACGCAAACCGCGGCAACAATCAACAGGTAAGAAGACCCAAACTTTAGGTGGTAAGCCACGGATCCCAAAGCAATGAGTATGGCAAAAAGCCTGAGCATTCCGATTCGGTTGGCCTTCTTTTCGAAAGTCCGTATGGATAGCAGGTGTTGCTCCAGAATGGGTTGGTACATGGATTAAATTCTAATGGGGCGCGAAGGTACGCAAGGCATGTCGGTTCAGTGGGGGTATGCTTTCAACAGTCTGTTTATTAGCCATATTTCGTTAAACCACAATAACCAACCAATTTTTGGGTTTTCTTCGCTACCCAAACCCTAAAGCGATGAAAAATACTTTGGTTCGTACTATTTCGGTGATAATGGTTGTTTTCGGAATCGCCGTAATTGGTGCCCGTGCCGTATCGCATTTCAGAGAAGACCATCCCAAATCAAAAGTCAATAAGGTAGCTTCGGAGTTCGATAATCTAATGCCAGGCGATATTGTTTTCCAATCCGGCAATTCAGCCCAGTGCGAGGCCGTAAAGCTGGCAACTCATTCGCCTTACAGTCATTGCGGAATTATTTTTCAGAAAAAAGGCGAGTGGGTGGTTTACGAAGGTGTTCAGCCGGTTTCCATTACACCATTAAAGACCTGGATAAAGCACGGAACCGATGGCGAGTTTTCAATTAAAAGATTGAATGACGCAGCTACTTCTTTAACTCCCGCAGTTATTGAGAAAATGCAGAAGTACGCCGAAGGCCTGATTGGCAGAAATTACGATATCTATTTCGGCTGGGGCGACGAAACTATTTATTGCTCTGAGTTGGTTTGGAAAGTCTATTACCAGGGAGCCGGAATTGAAGTGGGAAAATTAAAGACACTGAAGGAATTTGATCTTGAACACCCGGCAGTAAAGGCTATTATGGCAGAGCGCTACGGAGAAAATATTCCGTGGAAAGAAAAAGTAATTGCGCCTTCAGATATTTATAGTTGTGAAAAGTTGGTCGAGGTTACGTTGAACCAGCCTTAAGAAAAAAGGCAAGTCTTTTTAGGAGTTTCAGTCCGAAATGCACTTAGTTAAGCGAAGGATCTTCCGGTAAATTGGCAATGATCTGCCCTTTTTTACCCATACTTCTCATAATTCTTTTCCATAGGTCATCAGCTTCGCTGTTCATGACAATTTCTTTGGGAACCGAGGTCACAAACCATGAATTGGTTTTTACCTCATTTTCTAGTTGTTCCGGCGACCATCCGCTGTAGCCCACAAAGAATCTCACCTGATTTTTGGTCACCGTTCCTGATATCAGTAATTTCTTGAGCGACTCGAAATTCCCGCCCATAAAGACTCCTGGAATAATTTCTACGCTTTCTTCCACTTGTTCTCCAAGGGTGTGTATATAATAGAGATTGCTGTTTCTTACCGGGCCGCCAATGCTGATTCGCCCTTCAAATGAGGGCATATTTTCCATGATCTGATCCAGATCTACATCAATGTAATTGTTGAGAACAAAACCAAATGAGCCTTCCGTATTGTGTTCGCACAGGAAGATGACAGTTCTTCTGAAGTAAGGATCATTGAGAAACGGCTCGGCTAATAAAACCTGCCCTTTTCCCGGGGTTATTTTTTTATCGGGTGTGAAGTCCATAACTTTAGCATTTAACAACTTCTATACCTTTAACAGGAAATACCTTTACGAAGTTGCCTTTATCACAAGATTTATTCTTGCATAAAATTCCATAATTTGCCGCAATATCAACACATTTTTGTTGTCTATGAACATAATAGTAAAAATATTCACAGTCCAGTTGTTTGTCATTGTCAGTTGTCAATTATACGGACAACATAAACCTTTTACTGCCAATACGACCTTAACATGGAGCCAGTGTATTGCGCGTTACGATTCTCTGGATAAAATATCGGATCAAGCCAGATTGCTGGAAGTGGGAAAGACTGATGTGGGCAAACCCCTGCATCTTTTTGTGATTAATTCAGATGGCGTTTTTGAGCCGGAGTTGTTCGATCGGAATAAGATTATCATCCTGATCAACAATGGAATTCATCCCGGTGAGCCGGATGGCATTGACGCCAGTTTGATGTGGTGTAAAGAGATTTTAGAACCTGACAATGAAATGTCGGGGTTTTTGGAAAATGTCATAGTTTGTATCATACCCATTTACAATGTAGACGGCGCGCTGATTCGGAGTTCTACCAGCCGGGCCAATCAGGATGGCCCCGAAGAATATGGATTTCGTGGCAATGCCCGCAACCTTGATCTGAACCGCGACTTCATTAAATGCGATAGTGAGAATGCAAGAGCCTTCAGCCGGATATTTACGCGCCTTCAACCAGATGTTTTTGTGGACAATCACGTGAGTGACGGGGCTGATTACACTTACACCATGACACTCATTTCTACCCAATCAGACAAACTTGGCGGCAAAACCGGAAAATACCTGAAGGAAAAGATGGAGCCTGCCTTGTTCAGCGGAATGGACCAACTTGGCGATCCGATGATGCACTATGTCAACACGATGGGAAATACACCTCAATCAGGCATCCTGGAGTTTTTGGAGACCCCGCGATTTGCATCAGGTTATGCCACACTCTTCAATACGTTGTCCTTTATTACCGAAACGCATATGCTCAAGCCATTTCCACAGCGCGTGGAGAGTACCTATAATTTTATTAAAGTGCTTATAGCGTACTGTCATAAAAATGCTGCAGAAATTATTGATGTCAGGAAAAACTCCCGAAATGATTGGATGAAAATGAAAGAATGGCCGTTGAATTACGAATTGGATACTACGAAATCTGAAAAAATAAAATTCGCCGGATATGAAACCGTCTCAGAACCATCCAAAGTAGGCATTGGAGATAGGATTCGATATGACCGGTCGAAGGTGTCGGAAATGGAAATTCCATACTACAGGAAATTTGTTCCAACCACTTTTGTTACCGTGCCGGATTATTACCTTGTTCCACAGGCCTGGCGCGAAGTAATAGAAAGACTCAGGTTGAATGGGGTACAAATGGAAAAGATGGAAAAGGACACCACAATAGAAGTCGAGACTTATTTTCTGGATAAATTCGAGACCAACGGCCGCCCTTATGAGGGCCATTACAATCACTCAGGCACGAAAGTAACCAACAGAAAAATCAAGGTTCAGTTTTTTAAAGGTGATTGGAAGATCAGTACCAAACAAATTGCCCGCAGATACCTGATTGAAACACTGGAACCCCAAAGTGATGATAGTTTTTTTGCCTGGAATTTTTTCGATTCAGTCTTACAGCAAAAGGAGTGGTTCAGCGATTATATTTTCGAAGAAAAGGCAGAAGAATTGCTCAAAAATGACCCTCAATTAAAGAAAGAATTTGAATCCTTATTGGCAACCGACAAGGATTTGCAAAACAACCACTGGAATCAGTTGTATTGGTTGTACAGGCATTCTCCTTATTACGAAAAGACCGTTAATCTTTATCCCATTTACAGGATTATGCCAAAATAGCTTGGTTCAAAGCCGGTCGATCAAATATTATTGAGCTTCCAGTGAATCGAATCAATTCTGTATTGATTTTTGGGGTTCTTTCAAATTAAAAACAAGATCTACGGAATGACCAATGTTCTTACATATTTCATCCAGCGGTAAATCGTTTGCATCATGCCCGAATGGGTCTTCTATTTCTTCTGCAATAAGCTCAAGACTGGCCAATACATAAAGAATAAAAATTACAATGGGAATCGCATAGAAGTGAAGTACAGGAGCGTAGGCTATTGGCAAGGTCATTACATAAAAGAAAATAAATTTCTTTAGAAAAACAGAGTACGAAAATGGAATGGGAGTGTTTTTGATTCTCTCACACGCACCTGAAATCTCGAGCCATTGTTGGCACTCAGCATTCAGGATAAGCAATTGTTCGCCGTTTATTTTTCCGCTTCTATTGAGTTGAATGAGTTGTGTGTAAAACTCATTGCTGATCTTGAGCGGAGTATGCCTGGCAGATTTAAGTTCGGTGACATTATAAAGATCCAAAAGCTCGTTCTGATTCATCGAACTTACACCGCGCAAGTGGTTTTTCAATGCAAATGGATAGAGCCTGATCAGTTTAATCATTCTGCTCCTTTCATCGGAGGCTTCGGGAAATAAGGCGTGAACTTTTACCGAAAGGTTCCGGGTACAGTTTACCAGTGCTCCCCAAAGTTTGCGTCCTTCCCACCATCTTTCATAAGCCGTGTTGGTTCTGAACACCAGCAAAAGTGAAATGACAAAGCCCAGCAGCGAATGCATGACAGAAATTTTGGCGGCTTTACTATCTGCAGCCAGATGAAGTACTTCTTCCTCCAGATAACAAATACCTGCTGAATAGATTCCAATGGCTATAAGCAAAGGAAGCAGTTTTCTAAAAGTATCAGCTTTGTGAAACTTAAAGATAAAAGAGAACCACTCTTTGGGATTGTATGTGATCATAAAACGGACATCAATTCTACTGGACTGCAATAATAGCAAATCTACTTCAAATGACAGAAATCATTAGTCCATGCTCAATCTGGAAAGAATTCTTGCTTCATGAATTTCTTCATCGCGATGCAGGTAGTAAATATGGTTGCCCTTTACAGTTATTTTGTCGGGAAATGGAGTTGGGATTTTCCAGGAGCCTGATAAGTTTCCGGTAGAAGGGTCGAGTTGCCGAAGTTCTGTAATGCCGCCTTTTTTAAAAAGCACGAAAACGCGTTGTTTTTCTTCATCCACCACAATTTCCCGGGCAAAGTCCGGATGAAGGTGGTAATTTATATTAACCATTTCCAGCACTTCACCAGAGGTTTCAAAGAATACGATTTTCGAATGAACATGATCAAAAAGAAGAACAGTGCCGTTCACTAAAAAAATTGGCGCATATATTTCTTTGAGTAAAATATTATAAAAGAAAAATGCATCTTCGTCCATATTGCGTTGGATGGTTTTTTTTTGTGGCATTCCATCCGGCCCGCGTCCAAAGGATTGTTCTTCGGCAATAAGTTTAAGAGCATCAACATCGGCAATGGAAGTAAGGAAGTTCATCTTTTGTGTTTCTCTTGAGCTAAAGAAGTAATACATGTTGTGGCTGGAGGTTTCAAACTTGAATCCTACCGGAAGTCCTTTGTCGAAAATTGATTTTCCGGTTGGAATAGCGAAGTATAGATTGGAGTCGTTGGCGCAAGCACAAAACTTGAGCAGATTGTCGATCAGATGGTTCGATTCTGCAGGCAGAAAATACATTAGATGCTGGTCTTCTATCAATTGCCATGTGCTGTCTTGTCCTTGCACATGCGGGTTGCCCAGACAATCTGTAAAAAGCGAAAGTGGCTTGGCCGGCGAGTTGACTACATCAATCGTGTCGCTATCTGTATTGATGTGTATGATTCTGGATTTCCTCAGACTATTTCCATATTCACTGAGTATGATATTTTCTCCCCACCAGGTATAGTCCCAGATACTCCGTTTCTTATTCCCGGCTACACGGTGAATTTTAGAAGCATTAATTTCCACTGTGTTTAATATAGAGGTTGAAGATTCGAGACTAATTCTTACCGGTTCTTTTCCATTCGAAATTTGAATGGTTCGTGATTCGTAGCCAATCAATCTAAACCTGAGTATGACAGGAAAGTCTTGCACAATAAGACGAAAGCCTCCTTTTTCATCTGTTATATCTCCCGATTTTTCATCGAGTGTGGTCACAGCTACAAATTCGAGTGGAAGTCCGCTGAGTTGATCGATCACCACGCCGGTTGCCAATGATTGCCCTTGCACTGTAAAGGGGCACAATACCACAAAAAGTATGAGCAGGCGAAGAATCATATCCAAATGTATGGAAAACTTACAAGTCTGCTGAGCTTTCCCGGGCAACTAAAATTGGGTAATAATTACTATTCTACTATCCCTTATTACTCTTGTCAGTTAATATGTCCACCACAAGAATGCGCGATGGTTCGACTTTGTAGTATATTTTGTAGTTTAATACAGTGGCTAATCTGAAATGACCCTCTACTCCGGAAAGTTCTATTTCTTTTGACGATTGCAGCGGATGATGTTGAATCAAATGAAGCTTATGAAAAATTTTTGCCTTTACACTTTCAGCTGCCACAAGTGAGACCTCTTGCATATCAAGAATAATTTGCCGGAATGTACCTGAAGCTTTTTCAGAGAAAAAGAAATCATGATTGTTCATTGGGCTAAATTAAGGCTATTAAAGTGATACAACAAGAAGTATGAACAGAATCTTACACCGGCCTGATAAATGTGAGTAAAGACATGAAGTCTGAAGAAGAGAAAGATCCACAGATTAGCCTGTTTTATATTCAGCCTAATTTCGAATTACCAACTCGGACAAGGTATGGGTTCGCGGCTACCTCTTTTTTGTCCGGGCTTCTCCATTTTGTCTTTTTTGGTTTTGCATTTCCAATGTTTGAAAATGGTGTACTTGATGCTGACATAGATATCCGCACCATAAATGTCTTGTTTGAAAATTTTCCAACCCAGATTGTCACTTCCAATAACAATACTATTCAACCGAACGGCCAATCCTACTTGTGGATACTTCCATTCGTACAAGGACAATGGCATTGAGACTTCAAGTCTTTTGATTTCCCATCTTGGTGCAAGCCCCAGATAGGATGCACGTTGCACGCCCAGGCTGTTTTTTCTGGGCAAGCCATAGGTCATCATTCCCAGAATATAGAAGTTACGTCCAAGGTTGTAGTCGGCTTGTACAGAAATTCCTGTCGGTAATTTCATCCTGAATTTTCCTCCACCTGAATTCTGCTGTACCAGACTGAAGTTGTTGTTCAGCATGCTATCAAGGCCAGCCACTGAGTTGGTGGTAGTGCCTGCATATCCATCCCATTGCGAACTTTGATCCTGATCAAATTGATTGCGATAAAACGGACTCTTAAATGCAATTTTGCCAATATCCAAAATTGATACGCCTATTTTGTAAATGTAATCTCCATCGGTGCAAGGTGAATGAGGCTGATAACTCCTCGAATCACTTTTGCGCAATTTAAACGTAAATCCAATATCGAATCCCCAACCCTTACCGTTGATGGCAGGAAAGCCGGAGGAAACATCGGTCATGCCATACTCACCATGAATGGATTGCGTATCCAGATGAGTGCTATCTCTTACGGTGTAGTTCCAATCGTCAAGTCTTACGCCCAATCCCGCCAAACCGAACAATCTCTTTACCGTAATTCCTCCCTGCATTATGGCGTCGCCATCTCTTTTTATAATTGTGCCATAACTCAATCCAACTTCGCCCCATGCGAGAGCATTGGCCCGGAGGTTTTTTATTTGTTGTGGAATACCCATGGTTCCGTTGTACTGAAAACCATTGGTTACATAATTACTTACTTGTTTTGGAATTCCTCTCACATCGGCTACAGTGCGCACAGCGGTTGAAAGACCAAAGGCGTGGCTCTTTACAGCAAAAGTGACACCCGGTCCCTGTGCCGCCGCATCAGCGTAAACATTATATAGAGAAGGTTTTGTATTAATAGGAGGAAGACCATTGATCTGTGGATTCGTAATCGAAAATCCTTTTCCGGGCAAGTACATAAAGTTGTTTCGCGCAAATGCACTTAATCCCACAAGATTTATGTCAATGAAGGCTCTCGAATCTACTATTGAAGAAGGATTGATAAGAAGTGTATTCACCGGAGCCCTTGAGCTGCCTGCAATTCCGAGGTTGTCCTGGGCATTTGAAAGCAGGGCGAGGCTTAGGAAAAATGATATGTACAGATAGATTTTCACGTAATAGGATGGGTGAATACTATTGCTTTAACGCAAGAGCGGGCAAAACAGTTCTGTATTGTGTCAAAAAAAAAGAAGTTTTCGTCAAATAGGGTAAAATCGGCTACTTAGGAGCCACAGGGGCTGGTGGCTTCACCTCATT
The DNA here is from genome assembly GCA_031378885.1 of Flavobacteriales bacterium. Lineage (GTDB taxonomy): Bacteria > Bacteroidota > Bacteroidia > Flavobacteriales_D > Sanyastnellaceae > JANNEQ01. The sequence goes on along the minus strand of JANNEQ010000130.1, from coordinate 21,696 downwards.
GACCAATACATCAAAACAAACGGGGCTGTGCTCTGGCACAATGCCATTGGAATTGCCATTTTCACCAAAGGCGAGATGAGAAGGAACAAGAATAAGAGCCCTTTCACCTTTGCACATTTTGGCCAGGCCCCATTGCATTCCCTGCACGAGTTGGCCGGGTTTGCCAAAAACAAATTGCATTTCGGTGAGCGAATCAAGTTGAGTACCATCCAACAAATAAGTATGATAGGCAATGCTTATTTCGCATCCGCCTTTTACTGAGTCTAGTCCAGTGCGTTGAGCGAAGCCAACTGCAATGTCGTGATAATCTACCCATTCAATAGAATCGGTGGTGCCTTTCCAAAATTCCATTGCAGATGGCTCATCCATCACACCGGTCTGGCTGGCCAATTTCAAATAAGTTTGGGCCATTGCAACATCATCAAACAATTTTTCAATGTTGATTTCAATTTCCTTGTTGCCGCCTTCATGTGTTGCAGGTTGAGAATTGTCTTCGATTGCAGAAAGAAAATTCGAAGGCAAAATAAACCTGACCTTATCTCCTTCGTGAAGTGTTCCAATTTCACTGATCAATGTAACATGCGGAAACAGTTCTTTTATTTGTGCAATTGTCATCAACGAGCGCGATGTTGAATTGGGTGCGACTTCGCCGGATTGTATAGTTGTAAGTGTGAAAAGTGTGTATTCTGCATTGGCCACAATGAGCCCTGAATCGCCAAATGCAATCAGTTTTTTGTACACTCCGTTTTCTACTTCCGAATAGCCAGGATGAATGTCATTGCATGATTCTGCCAACAAAAGAACAGCGGCCAATAGTAACATTGAAACAAAAGCCCTGAGCAGTCGTGTTGAGTTTGGACGGCACTTCATGGATGAACACGTATAAGATGAATATCATATACCACTGTAGAGCCCGGTGGAATTTTGTCGTTGTCGCCGGTAAAGCCGAATGCGAGATGCGAAGGCATTACACATTTGGCTTTGTCTCCTGGTTTCATGAGTTGTACCAATTCGTGCAGGCCCGATTCGACATTGTCCTCACCGATTTTAAATTCTTTCGGATGATTGTCGTCGGCCTTATAACAAAGCGTTCCATCTGTCAGCGTGATGGTATAAGAAATCACAGCGAATTCATTCAGTTTGGCAAGTTCGCCAGTACCGGCTTCATATATCCAATATTGAAGTCCTGTCCTGGTTTCAGTCATTGGCCAGTTATTGTCTTTGATGAATTTTCTGATTCTTTTCATCTCCTTCTCATGATCCTTTTTGCGGTCTTCGATAAGGTCTTGCTGAATTTTATTGTAATCAACTTCTTCTGTTGTTCGCTTGCCTTCGCTGCAACCATTGCAACTTATCATGGCAATAAGCAATGCCGGAAAAATAATAATGGTTAATAGTGGTTTTTTGTGGAACAAATTTTCTTCTGTCCACTTTTTTGATATTACGAATGGCAATGTTTTCATACAATTAAATTGTCTGCATAAATAAACAATAATAGGTGCTTTTAGGCATACCGACGGAATGAGAACATAAATATTTACTCTCCTAACATTCCATTGAACAAAATAAGATCACTAACTCCGACCTCGCCATTGTGATCGATATCAAACTCACCGCAATTAAGGGAACATCCAAAGTTATCAAGTAACATTTCAAGGTCAGACAGGGTTAATAACCCGTTGCAATCATAATCTCCGGGAGCGGGGAATATGCAACTGTTGTTATCCGTAATAGCAAATTCTGAATAATTGCAGGCCAATGGATCTGAACACCCGTAATCGATAAGGCTTTTATGTTGGAAAAGCAATTGTTTTGTGCTATTTTCAACCGTAATTACATCTGGAAAATTGTTGTTGTCGACGTCAATAATACAATATGTTTCCATTGAAAAATTTACAAAAGAAGTATTTACTAAATGAAAAGAACCTGGGGCAATTTGTGTGTAATACTTTAAAGTATTGGTTTGAGAATAAATGTCAATGTCCAGATCATTATCAAAATCAGCTAAGATAATTTTTCCTTTAACAGGAACCTGGTCATCAGCATATAACAGCCCCATATATGTAAAAGTACCACCTCCATTATTGCTATACCAATATAAAGTAGATCCGTTATCAAGCAGAATATCTATATCACCATCAGTATCCACATCTGCGAGCAGTAATTCTTTTAGTTCGGTAAATGTTTGAGTAAGGTTTACTGTGCTGCTATTGCCTGGGAAGTTATTTTGAATAACCGAAACCTTAGTTCCATTATTATAAATTACGGCAAAATCCATATCACCATCGCCATTCAAATCGCCTTGTTTAAAGCTGGTTAACAACATCAGCCCGGGAAGTGTACTGAAGTTAATTATTGTATCGAGCGTATTATCAGGATTAAGAATCAGGCCACGAATAATATTGCCGGATTTTGAGCTTATGATATCAAAATCTTCATCGGAATCTATATCCAGAACAGCCAAATGTGGGCCACTATCTATATTAAGGAGGAGAGTATTGATCGCATAATCATCCCCCGGTTGGTTTTCCCAAATTTCCGTCCAATGGTTTTGAATCAAATTGTCGGCACGAGAAGTCAGAATATCAGTGTCGCCATCAAGATCAAAATCAACGGTAAAAAAATCCCCTATATAGAAGGCACTATCCTCTAATACATTTTGACTTGAAAAATTACCTGCTCCATCATTTTCGAAACAGGCAACTATACCTGTTAAGGGTTCATAATTGTAACCCACAGTTTTCTCGTGAAAGCACATCAGGTCCATATCTCCGTCGTCATCCCAATCAATTGGTGCTATCCTTGTTGCTAAGAGTGTATTGTATCCGAATTGGTAGAAAAGGTCTTCTCCCGCAATTTCATCGCCCCAATAAACACTTGCCAGATTGGTTAAGCTATTAATAAGAAAAACATCTGGAATTGAGTCAGAATTTAAGTTACCACAAGCCGCTTCGGTATATGATCCATATTCGCCGGCAACTTTCCAGTTGAGCGATGGGAAATTACCTGATCCATCATTAAGCCTCATTCTAACGACGCTGTCACCAAAATTGGAGTTAAGGGTATTTCGCGTATCGTAAATAAAATCGATGTCACCATCGTTTTCGAAATCAAATGTTCTTATAAACGTTGGATATTCAGTTGAAGATGTAAAATGCAGAATTATGGAAGAATTAAAGACCCCATCACCTTCGTTTATTATTTTATTAATTTTTGTTGATCCACTGGTCAAGTCGTCAATTAACAATAAGTCATTGTCCTCATCACCATCCAAATCTATTATATCAAGGGATTGTATATAGCCTGAAACGGATAAAGAATCATATTCAGTAAAAACTCCAGCCCCATTGTTGTAGTGAATGCGCAAATAAAAAACAGATTCAAGATAACTTTTCGGGGCCACAATATCCATATCCCCGTCATTATCTAAATCTCCGATTTGAAAGTGATAATTAGTGGTTATTCCAGTATAAGATGAATTTGAGAATGCTTCGTTGCCAAGATTGTACAAGCAGTTCAAAGTGCTGCTGCCATTGGAAATGTTATGATATAAAATATCATTCAACCCATCCGTATTAATGTCTTTCAATTCCAATGACAATGCGTTGATATTAGCTATTTGAATTGGATCTGAGAATAATCCGCCAGACAAGCCATAAAATATAATAATTTTATTCTCAGTATATGAAACAACACTGGCCACAAGATCCGGAATGTTGTCATTGTTCATGTCAGCCACCTTGGTGTCCCGGGCATTCGACTCAATAAGCACTAAAGAAGGGCTGTATGTATTGTTGCCTTCGTTTAGCCAGTAAGCCATCCTTCCAATATTAGAAGAAGTTACCACTACGTCATCAAGATTGTCGTCGTTGAGATCAATCAAAATAACCTCAGAGTCTATATAAATTGAACCATCAAATGATGAAGGAGTTTCAAACTGACCGTTGGCAGATAGGCATGTAAATTGAAACAAAATAACAGGGAAACAGACGTTCGTAAGATATCTCCAATTCTTTAGGATTTTCATATTTACCAGTATTTATTATTTAACTTAAACAAAGTATTGAATGACCAACAATGATACTACAAATTCGCTGCTAAAACACCATACAATTGGATGTTGCAAAACGAAGAGTCAGAAGTATCAGGAAAGATTGATTTGTTCTTTCATTTCAATTACCTCGCTGCGCAATCGCGCAAGCGCATCCTCAATCCTTTCCTGCGTACTTCCACCGGCTGCATTCATATGTCCGCCACCATTCCAGTTTTTTCTGGCAAAGGCATTTACGTCAAATTTACCTTTCGACCGAAAGGAAACTTTCACGGCACTGTTGTCTTCTCTAACGAAAGCAGCGAGCTTAATACCTTGAATGCTCAGGGCTTGATTGACTAGTCCTTCGGTATCACCGGGGTGGTAATTGAACCGAACCAATTCTTCTTTTGTAAGTGAAATAATGGCAGTAGAACAATCTGGATATATTTCCATTTTTTCGTTAATAGCGAAACCTACCAACTTCAATTTGCCCACCAGATTGTTGTCGTAAACTTGTTGGTGAACTTTGGCGTGATCCAATCCAAGGACCATCAGGTCTGCCACGATTCTGTGTGTATTGGCCGTAACTGAGGGGAATCTGAACGAACCACTGTCGGTCATTATTCCACAATAAATACATTCTGCCAGCGGAATATCCAGTTTTTCTAACCAGCCACATTGTTGTATAAATAGGTATACCATTTCGCAAGTGCTGCAGCAGGAAGTATCAGAATAGGTTACCCGCGCAAAAGCCTCAGGTTCCTGGTGATGATCAATCAGTATAAAATTGGCATTACTCAATCTCAATGAGGTTTCCATATCATTTCCAACTCTGTTGAGTCTGTTGTAATCAAGCGAAAAGATGAGGTCGGCATTTGCAATGAGTTCTTTCGACTTTTCGTTGTCTTTGTCAAAGAAAAGAATGGAACCATAATCAGGAAGCCAATGAAGGTCGGCAGACAATCTATCGGGAAGAATAACAGTATTTTGGATGCCCAGATTATTCAGCAAATGGTGCATAGCCAATGTGGAGCCAGCGGCGTCTCCATCGGGAGATTTATGACTGGTAATCACTACCTGACTGGCATTTAGAACCAGATCTTTGGCCAGCGTAATTTCTTCTTGTGATAAAACTTTCATACGGCCCGCAAGTTAATATGAGTATCAGTGAAATACAGGGGGCTGTGGAAAACCATGCACATTGGAGTCTTAATTGCCTCAAGGTGATTTAGCCCAGGTTCCGCATTAGAGAAATACAGGTTCATCTGTGGTCTTTAATTTCTAACGCTTAGGATCAGAACAAATTTACCAAAACAAAAAAATGGATGAGTACTCAATATTGCACTGCGCTACACGACATGCGAAGACGCTGATTTAATGGATTGTGGGATTACGAAATAGAATTTCCCGGGCAGTTTTATGACGCATAATTTTCAGTAAATCAATCGTTTGTAGCGATTTTGTCACACCATGTTCGAAAAAATGAAGATGGTGTGACAATTTTTGTCACACCAAGTTGAAAAATCCGCACATGGTGTGACAAATTTTGTCACACCAAGTTTGAAAAACGCAACATGGTGTGACAAAACGGTCGGGATCCTTTGTTGGGTATGGGATTGAGAAAAAAAATCCTGGAAATTGTAGTTTATCTAAGATTACCCGATAGAGATTCTAAACATTCCATCTATGTCGGATCGTTTGGGCAAATTTTCATGTGATCATGAAAATCTTATTTTAATACGAATAAAAGAATTGGCTTCCGATTCATTGGATCGTTTATCGCATTGTTTATAGCACTATCAGTTTACAATGATCAAACGAACCGGTAGGTTCGAATGTTATTTTATACAAAATCGAAGGAGAAGTATCTACTTCTTCACAGGAATAACCACATTCACATTCATCTCATCCGATACTTCTTTCATAGGCTCTCCTATATGGAAGTCAGAGCGTTTGATGACAAATGAGCCAGTGAAATTTCCTTTTTTCTTTGTTCCAACAAAATCAAATGGAAGTTCCATTTCTTTGGTCTGACCTTTTACTTCCATTTTGCCTTTGGCCACAAATCCGGTGGCAGCTTTTGAAATGGAAGTTGAACTAAATTGAATGGTTGGAAATTGTTCGGCATTGAACCAATCTTTTCCAATGGCATGTTGCGTTTGAAGCGGAATTCCGGCATCGAGCGATTTTACATCCAACGTGATGGATAAGCTCGAATGCTCAAGATCATTGGGGTCAAACTGAATATCTGAGGTAAATGATTTAAAAACCCCACTTACACCTTTGCCTGAAAAGGTAATCTGATGCTTTTTGGAAACCTTCCAGGAAAGGACGGTTGTAAAGGCATACACTCCTCCCAGAAGGAGGAGTGCAGCCATTATTGAAATAATTTTTTTCATCAGAAGAACTAGTCTTTTGCCATTTCAAGATCAGCAACCAGAGCAATTTCATCGCCCAATATTGTGGATGGAGTAGAAGCACCAATTCCGAAATCAGAACGCTTGAAAGTACCTGTCACGTGGAAGGCAGTCAATTCTTTCTTGCTCATTGGGTTGGTTGTGTTGCCAGTATGCTTTGCTTTCAGGGTAATTTCTTTTGTTACACCGTGAATAGAAAGTTGTCCGGTAACATTGTATTCATCCTTGCCACTACCTTTTTTAAAGCTGGTGCTTTTGAAAGTAATTTTTGGAAATTTATCTGCATCCAGATAATCCGGGCTTGTTACGTGTTTGTCGCGATCACCAATGCCTGTATCGATACTTTTGGCGTCGGCAGAAAGCTCAACCACAGCATCAGAAAAATCGGCTTTGGATGAGGTTAATTTAGCTTCATAAGTATTGAAGTCGCCATAGAATTCTGTAATACTAAGGTGGGTAATGGTAAAGCCCAGTCGCGAATGACCCGCATCTGAAGTCCATGCGCCGCCATTAAATGCTCTGAAAGACAGCATCATTGCTGATAAGCCAATGGCTGCGATAAAGGTGAATTTTTTCATTTTAGTGTGATTTATTATTTGAGTTGCAATGTTAAGTTGAAGTGAGCTACAGTTGAATTGATCCATGTTATGAATTAAAACTGTTTCTACAGTCTTTAAAGTTGAAGCAGGTTGTTATGCTCTAAAGTATTGGATATTATTAAAATTTTTGTTGCTAAACAATTTTGGAAATGGCGTCGTTTATTGGCTTGTCATTTTTACTTTAAAGTCATGAAGAGCGAAATCCAATTTGTAAATTTCAGATCAAACCCATTTCATACGATATTTGTATCATGAACAAATTACTGTTTCTGGGACTCATTTTATGTTCGTTCGGCTTTGCTGAGCACAAATATTATGTGAGTAATACGATTATAGAAATGAATTCGCGCACCAACCTGATAGAAGTTACCTCCAAAATTTTCACCGATGACCTCGAAAGGGCTTTGGGCTCATCCGATCAGAATCCTCTGAGAATTGGTGATGAAAGAGAATCTATAACAGTAAATGGCCTGATCGAAAACTATCTCAGAAAAAACCTGAAGATCAAGTTTGATGGTCATGATGTAAATATGACCTGGGTGGGTAAGGAAGTAGAGAGTGACATGATATATGTATATTTTCAAATCAGTGATGCCAATAATTTTTCTGTGGCTGAAGTGTCCAATTCTTCTTTGTTTGAATTATTTCCCGGGCAAATCAACCGCGTAGATTTGCGCTTCAACGGCTGGACCAAAACACTTCAATTGACCAAAGAATATCCAACAGATTTGGTGTATAAGTAATTTCTATGCAGCACTAGAAAAAGCATTGTGAAGAAAAAAGAAAAGGCAGATTTTATTATTGCAGAACTGGAAAAACTTTATCCGGTTACTCCGATTCCGCTGGAACACAAGGATGCTTATACGCTGCTGATCTCTGTATTGCTTTCAGCGCAATGCACGGATGAACGCGTCAATAAAATCACGCCTTCTTTGTTCAAAAGGGCCGACAATCCTTTCGATATGGTCAAACTATCGGTGAAAGAAATTGAAGACATCATACGCCCTTGTGGACTATCACCAGCCAAAAGCAAGAACATCCATAATTTATCAGGAATGCTCATCAACCTGCATGGCGGAGAAGTACCAAATACATTTGAAGAACTGGAAAATTTGCCTGGAGTAGGGCACAAGACAGCCAGTGTAGTAATGGCGCAAGCCTTTGGTGTGCCTGCATTTCCGGTGGACACACATATTCATAGACTGATGACCCGATGGGGTCTGACCAATGGGAAAAATGTAGAGCAAACAGAACGCGATGCGAAGAAATTATTTCCTGAGTCGCTTTGGAATAAGCTTCACCTGCAAATCATTTTTTATGGCCGCGAATATTCGCCTGCCCGTGGACATGATTTAGCAAAGGATTTTATCACGGCAGTGGTTACCGCAAAAAATTAATTGTGGTAGATCCACAATGCATTGTAGATCCACAATGCGTTGTGGCTCTACATCACGCGCAACATTTCCCTATTGCATCACGCGTAAAAATTACCATTGATGCATCGCCCATCACATTTCAACGCAATACATCACCATCACACCGTACCAAATTTCCCTACCACCTCCGGTGTTACACCAGTGGCGCTGAATCCACCATCGTGATATAAATTCTGCATTGTCACATAACGTGTCAGATCGCTGAACAATGCAATACAATAATCTGCACAAGCCAATGCATCTGCATTGCCAAGCGGCGACATTGCTTCCGCATAGGAAATAAATCCATCAAAGCCTTTTACACCACTTCCGGCTGTGGTAACAGTGGGAGATTGTGAAATGGTATTGATTCTTATTTTTTTGGCAGCGCCATAATGATAGCCAAAATTTCTGGAAATACTTTCCAGCAAAGACTTGGCATCGGCCATATCGTTGTAATCAGGAAAGATTCTTTGTGCGGCGATATAAGTCAGGGCCACCACAGAACCCCAATCGTTCAGGGCGTCCTTTTTCCAGGCTGTGCTGAGCATTTTGTGCAAGCTGGTGGCACTTACGTCGAGCGTTTGTTTGTACCATTCGTAATTGAGATCAGTATAATGCTTGCCTTTCCTTACGTTCGGACTCATGCCAATGCTGTGCAATACAAAATCAGCTTTGCCACCGAAGTGTTCCATTGATTTGGTAAAAAGATTGTCGAGGTCTTGTTCGTTGGTTGCATCTGCAGCAATAACCGGAGCACTGATTTTTTCAGCCAATGCGTTGATTTCGCCCATTCGCATGGCAATAGGGGCATTGGTCAACACGATTTGTGCCCCTTCTTCGTGGGCTCTTTCAGCCACTTTCCAGGCGATGGACATATTATTCAGTGCACCACTGATAATTCCTTTTTTTCCTTTCAACAGGTTATTTGACATGTCGTGGGTTTTAAAAATTGATGGGTCAAAGCTAATAGAATAGCCGAAACTATGGCACAAGGATTATCTCTGATTATTTTGCCTTCTTAACCCTTTGAGTAATAGCATTTGCCGCAATAAAGGAAGTGGTCCATGCCGCCTGAAAATTAAATCCGCCCGTGACAGCATCAATATCCAGAACTTCTCCTGCAAAATAGATATTGGGCAAGATGCGGCTGCTCATGTATTTGAAATCCAATTCTTTGAGCGAGACTCCCCCGCAGGTGACGAATTCATCTTTGAAAGTGCTCTTCCCATTCACCCTGAAATAGCACTCACAAATGGATTCATGGATAAATTCCATTTGTTTGTTGCTCAGGTCTGCCCAATTGAGATCCTGAATCTCTGCTTTTCCGGAGAGTAGCCCCAGCCACAGGCGATGGGGAATTTTCACAGGGCTATGGGTTTTTACCTGTTGTTTGCTGTGTTCTATTTTCCACTCCCGAAGATTTTCCATTACATCTTCTTTTGGGAAGCGGCTGTCCCAATTGACCCTTATGTTGAAGTCATATTTTACACCGGCCAATTCTCTGGCGGCTCTTGAAGAAAGCTTCAGAATGCCCGGCCCGCTGAGTCCCCAATGGGTGACGAGCACGGGGCCTTCTGCCTGATATTTTGTACCCTCGATGCGCACTTCGCAGGAGGTGCCAGCCACTCCGGCCAAATCTTTTATGCGGTTGTCTTTTATATTAAAGGTAAAAAGGGAAGGCACGGGTTCTACAATTGAATGCCCAAGATCTTTCAGCAGATTCCAGACCACCGTGCTGCTTCCGGTGGCAAAAACCACGTAATCTGTCAGTAAAGTTTCGCCGGTAGAAAGCGTGAGTTCCCATTGTTCTTCCACCTGTTTCAATGCCAAAACACCTTGCTGTGTGTTGATTTTCACATCAGCCTCGGCGGCTTCTTTCATAAAACAATCGATGATAGTTTGGGAGTTGTCGGTCACCGGAAAAACGCGGCCATCTTCTTCGGCTTTCAGACTTACACCACGGCGCTCGAACCATTCGTAAGTATCACCAGGCTGGAAAGTGTGGAAAGGCCCGAGCATTTCTTTCGTGCCACGTGGATAATATTTGATCAATTCCCTAGGCTCAAAGCAGGCATGCGTGACATTGCAGCGACCGCCGCCGGAGATTTTTACCTTGCCCAGCAATTGGTTGGACTTCTCAAGGATCTGAACTTTCAGCGAAGGATTCATCTGAGCCACATTGATGGCTGTAAAAAAACCTGCGGCGCCTCCGCCTATGATGACAACTGATTTACTCACGACGCTAATATCTGAATCTTTGGGCGAAAGTTAGATAGGAATTTTTCAAGGGGTGCAATGAACTTTTTCCATTTTGTTAATGGATGTATTAATGAGAGATACAATTTGTTTTTTTGTATGAGTCGGATATTCAGGTCATTTTAGCTCACATGTAATTGTCTCCTTTTTCCACTCAAATCAAAAAATGGCTTTTCGGAAAGAGAATTTTGTCGGTCGCAGGTTTTGGAAAATTCAATTCATAAACACAATTCTAATTTTTATGCTTATCGGGAATTTTACCAGAATTCAATCACAGAAAACTTCCACTCGTTCCGCATTGATTTCTGGCGAGGTAGCGATAATATTCTTCTTCAAACAAAGCGATTAAACTTATTTTTCTTCAGAATAAAGGAATGATCAATTTGCTGAAATAGCCGGAAATGGTATTCGGCTGTTGCGCAATTCTTTCAACAATCCATGACAAAGAAGCAATAATAGCAAAATTACCCAAAGTTATTCTAAGCCATGAATAAATACGATACTTACTAAGGAACAATACGGGTAAAAAGCATAGGAGAACCAATAATTGCATCAACTCAATACCAATATTAAATGCCAGCACACTCAAGGCAAGTTGGGTGGAGTCCAAATTGAAATCTTGGAGTGAAAATGCGAAGGCTGCACCATGTAGCAATCCAAAAGCAAAAGTCACAATAAATTCTTTGCTGTAAAAAATAGGTCGTAAAGTATGAACCGCTGACAAAAGAATAGAAAAGGCGATCAATACTTCAATAATTATACTGAAAGATGACCATGAAGTGAAGGCCACCAATAAAAGGGTAATACTGTGACCGATAGTAAATGATAAAGTAATTTTTGTAAATCGAATTAAAGTGAACTTTACACCTTCACCCTTACCCCATTTTTTGTTCATGGCCTGAAGTGTGGCTATCAATAAAATGACTAATAAAAAGAGCAAATGATCAGTGCCCTCGCCAATGTGTTTCATTCCTAATTTTACCATATTGGTAAATCCTTTCCGCCAACTGCCTTCATTCAGGTTTACAGTAAAGGGAAATATTTTATTAGATGCACGATCCAATTGAATTACTCCCACTTCCAAAGGATGATCAGGAGTTATTCCATTATTAAAATCCTGGCCAATGCTTATAACGGCAAAATGAGTAACCACCTGATGCACAATAATGTCATAATCCATTACAAAATGTCGCGGGCTGCCGCTTCCAAAGGCAGTTAGCCTGACAATGATTTCATTGTAATTGCCATTGAGTTCAGTTGCAATTGTTTCTACTTCAAGTGACTTTATTTCGCAATTCCACACTGAACCTTCAGAGTTTCTAAAATGAATATGATTGAGAATATAATTACACAATTGGCTTCCATAATCCCTTTTAACATAAGTCAGATCACCAGCCAGACTTTGGCCAAATGCCAGTTCCAGTTCAGGGGCTGGAAGCCTTAATTCTATTTGCACCTCATGATCCCTTATGTTGAGGAATACTTCCGAATTCGGCATTGGATGAGCAATAAGCACATGAATACAAAGCACATTAGAAATAAATATAAAAAAGGTGGATATTACCCACCTGTTTGAAATTAATCTCACTTAATTGTATTCTTTGGAATTATTCTTTTATGATTTGAAGTATTTCTTTGCTTGTGCCGTGATCAATTTCACAAACGTATCCACCAGTTGCAAGCGCACTCAAATCCATAACCATATTATTATCGCCCTGATTCGAATGAATATTGCCAATAGAATGTACAATTCTTCCATTTGAGTCAGTAATTCGAATGGTTGTATTGCCAGAAGAAGCAAGGAAGTATTGAATTGTTGTTAAATCATGAACCGGATTGGGAAAGTTTCTGGCGTTGGGTTTATCGTGTATAGTCCATTCAGAAACAGAGGTGTAATCGCTACCAACTTCTGTAGATTGAATTCCAAGATCTCCTCCGGCTCCACCATAATCTCTGACATGGTCTCTCCAAATAGAATGATAATGTACTCCTGAAAAAATAATTCCGGACTGAACAGTAAATTCTATCCAAACACCAGGTCCGTCAATTCGCGCATAACTATTTTGTGTGCTTAAGTTCGCGTTACCCGAATACGCAATGAAGGTGTCATCCAGTTCAAGTTCATATTGAGCCATTATTAAATCCGAATGAACATCATCAATATCCTTCACGTAAGTGGCAATAGCTTCCAGAACAAGAGTTTTTTGAGAGTCACTCAAAGTACTAACCTGAATGCCCACCTTGGTTTCCGGAAAAATCCAATCCTTATATGAGCCATTGTTTTTGGCCCCCATTACAATGTCAGAAAATGTAGATGAAAGATGAGCAGAACTGAGTTCTGTAGCATTTAATGCGGCGAACATTGCTGCGAGAGCGATCTTTTCCTGATCAATAGGGCTGTATGTGTTGCCATTATCGGTAAAACTTAATGGTTCTATTGCTTCAAAATGAGGAGTAGCTCCTATCATAACTCCTTCACTATAGGTGTTTTCAATCTGCAAATGATGCCCTCCAACTTTTATGGAGAAAGTACCTGTGATGCCAGGTGTTCCATTAAAACACAAAAAATAACGGTTAGCGCCATAGGCCGATCCACCGCCATTGTTGGACAAATATTCGTCGGCAAGAAAGAGCTGATACGCTTCATCATATCCTTCATTGGCCAGACTACCTGATATTTCACGGACAATAGCCATTGCAATATCGAGCTGACCAGCGTTAAGATCGCTAAATTCAATTCCTAAACGCGGTTGCATTGTTACAGGTAAATTGCTCCAGGTTCTGGAATTATCATAGGAATATGTCAACTCAAGATTAGACAATTGGCTGGAGGACATTGTAGCCTTCAGTGAATCAGCCAGACAGGTGATCTTTTCTACGCTTCCAGTTTCTCCGCTACAGGCTGAGGTCTTTGAAGAAATTGTAAGGACGAGAATCGAAATCCAAAAAAAATTCAAAAGATTCATTGCTTACTTGGTTAAAAGGTTACTTTCATAATTACTATCTCCGCGCCAAAAGTACAAGAGGAGCGCGGATATTTTCTCATACAACTATTTTCCCCGAAACCTTGGGTGTCATGTTTTTTTTTATTATCCATTACTATCCATTGCTTTCAAATTGATCTGGTAGCCCGGATCAGCTTTTTGTTGTTATAACAAAACTATTCAGGCCGGCTTATTTTCTAAATCCGTCGAATTCGACGGGTTTAGAATTCTGAATGTTCAATTGTATTTAAGAATGGAACAACTTAATGCATCATTCTAAGCCATACATTCTAAATAAAATTGGCGAGTTTTGTACAATAATTACAGTATTTTTTTCATAGAGCTAATGCTCACCAAAGACTTTAATTGTGTTATGGCCATTTTATTTAATTGAACCAGTCTGTCGCTTTGCGAAATTCCTTGATGTATAAAAACTGCATTCATACTTTCGAGGTTGCTGAGTACAACCAATTGGGAGAGGTTAGCTTCATCTCTGATATTGCCTTTTGAATCTGGATTTTGTTTATGCCATTCTTTGGCAGTTTTCCCGAAAAGTGCTACATTGAGGAGATCAGCTTCATCGGCATATATATAGCCAATTTGTTCTTTGCTCAGTACTTTAGGAATTAGGTTCTCTTTGATGGCATCAGTATGTATTCTGTAGTTGACTTTTGCAAGGGTTCTTTGAATATTCCATTCATGCTGGTTGCGGTGGGTTTCTTCTTCTTTGAGGCGTTGAAATTCTTTGATAATGTATAGCTTGAATTCAATAGAAATCCAGGAAGCGAATTCAAATGCAATGTCTTTGTGCGCAAATGTTCCTCCATATCTGCCGGATTTTGAGATAATACCTATTGCCTGGGTAGCCTCGATCCACTTTTTTGGCGTCATGACAAAACTATTCAGGCCGGCTTGTTTTCTAAACCCGTCGAATTCGACGGGTTTAAAATTTGGGTTATACAATTGTTCCCAAAAACCTAAAAGTTCAATGGTGTTTCTATTTCTCAGCCAATTTTTAATAATGTCGTCAGTGCTGCGCTCGTCTTTATGTCTAGCTATATCTGTCAGCGATATAAAGTCGACTTTGTCTTTTTGCAGGATGGTTATTTCCGATCCTTTTACCTTGATTGTTTTGTTGGTGCTCATTGTATTTCTATTGTTACATGTTTATTTGGGAGGGGAAAGTCAATTCAAAGCTGCTGTATTCCAACAGCCATATTTGGAACGTTGTGTAAATAATTTGTTACAGAATGCAACATTCCAGTTCTTTTTCACAGCTATGTATTCCAGATGAGATTGGTGAGTTGTGAATAATGATTAAAGTATCTTTTTCATGGAGTTGTTGGTCATCAATGACTTCAGTTGTGTAATGGCCATTTTATTTAATTGAACCAGTCTTTCACCTTGTGGAATCCCTTGATGGATAAAAACAGCATTGATACTTTCGAGGTTGCTGAGTACCACCAATTGCGTGAGGGTAGCCTCATCTCTGATATTGCCTTTTGATTGCGGATTTTCTTTGTGCCATTGTTTGGCAGTTTTCCCGAAGAGTGCCATATTTAAAAGGTCGGCTTCATCTGCATATACGAAACTGATTTGTTCCTTGCTCAATACTTTGGGTATTAAATTTTCTTTGATAGCATCTGTGTGTATTCTGTAGTTGACTTTTGCAAGGGTTCTTTGAATATTCCATTCATGCTGGTTGCGGTGGGTTTCTTCTTCTTTGAAGCGTTGGAATTCCTTGATGAGGTATAGCTTAAACTCAGGACTCAGCCAACTGCCAAACTCAAAGGCAATATCCTTATGCGCAAAAGTGCCACCGCCATATCTTCCAGCTTTAGAGGTTATTCCAATAGCATTGGTGGCTTCAATCCATTTGCGGGGGGTAAGGTTAAAGCTATTGAGGCCTGCCTGAGTTTTAAAGGTCACGAAATTGTTACCTTTAAAATCAGGATTATTTAACTCTTCCCATAATCCAATAAATTCCACGGTATTTCTATTCCTCATCCAGCTATAAATCATGGTGTCATCACCAAACCCTTTGACCATGTCCTTAAGTGATTTAAAGTCTTCTTTGCCTTTTTGCAAGATGGTTATTTCCGATCCCTTTACTGTGATTGTTTTGTTCTTATTCATTCGACTCAATTTTTGTGAATCAAATGTATTAGCGTTGCATGAGTTTTGTTTTTTCTAAGAACGTTTATTTTATTCGTTTTTATTCGGTAAGAATTCTCTTCGATAATGTTCAATCTACTGGAGTTCGATACCATTCGAAAAGATAGCCGCACGGGGTTGTTCTTCGTATTGTGTAATAAGTGTACCCAATTCTAAAAGAGCCTAAAGTTAATAAAGGAAAGAGTGAGTTGATTACTGCGCGCCGGACTAACAAATTTTCAGAAAAAACTCACTACACTCTTCTTCTCCAATCCCTTAGCGCCAGCAAAATCCCCATGGCCAGGAGAATCCAATAGACTTCTGGTTCTGACATGCTTTGCATTGCTTCGCCTGCGTCGAATGATTTATTTCCACTCAATACTTCGTCTTGTTTTTTCTTCAATACGGCCTTTTGCATTTCGTTTTCCAGAGCAATATAAGAAGTGGCGGGCGACATAATACCTGTTCGGAATCCGTCTCTGACTTCTTCAAGCCACCTCTCATGTGCAGACTCGGGGTGGAGCAATTGCGATACGTGATTGGAGTGGATGGTTAGGCCGGATGTCCAATTCTTTCTATTGTCATTCGAAAATTTTAATTCGACATAATTGTCAGGGTATATAATTTCAGCTTCTTCATTGTCTTCTAAATATGCTGTCGGATTAGATTCATTTGGATAAACACGTACAGTATTTTTAAATTCTTTTGTATAGCTATCAGATCCGGGATGCCGGGTCAGTTTAGTCAAAGAATGGGGCAATAAATTTCCATCTGTTGTCAACTCATATAGATTCTCATTGTCGGGAAAGGAGAATTCGATGTCTCTATAATTATCGCTTAACACTGCGTTTTCTAAAGAATCAGTTACGGTGATGAGTATGGGGTAATTTTTTTCTTTTACATTAAAATCTGTAATCAATCGCTGTCGGATGGCACGGTCCAGAAAGTAGCCTCCTATAAATTTCTGCTGGCGGAGTTGTTCTTTCCATGAGTTATTGAAATCTATTTCGCGGGTGTATATATTGGTAAAACATATTTTGGCATTCTCAGATGAAATGAAGTTCTTTTCCATCAGTCTGTCAATCCGATTGATGAAGTCTTCAACAGAAGTTTCATTGCCACCGGAGCAATCCACCATAAAATAATAATAGGGTTTTCGATTAATAAGTGGCAATTTCTTTTTGGCTGCTGCCGGAAGATAGACCATCTGGTCTGCCGTTACTGCCTCATTCAAAAATGTGGAACTGTCATTGCCCAATAGAAATTCTTTGTCTTCAAAAGTGATTGTGACAGGCTCTTTGTGCAGGAACTCAATTCCTGTTGTTCGAACTTCGCTTGCAGTAAAAGGAAAAACGCGGAAACTGATGCCATTGCCGTTTTCATAAAATAAAATTCCCGGATCTCTTTGTACCCTTACAGTCTCCGCAAAAAGCCAGATCGCTGCTTTTTTCTCAGCTAAGATTCCCTTTTCCCTGCGGCCATTGATGTCGAGGTAATAATCTGATATATAACAACCGGCGGGCAAATTGAACTTGGTTGCAAACCCCAATGCCCCCGCTGAATTGTTCTGATTGGTCAGTTCGAGATTCAACCAGGTTCGCCATGACTTAGTTTCTGTATCATAATGTGAATCAACTTGCGAGGCGGTAATGAGAATTTCGTTTTGGTTGTTGGAACGCGGGTCAATAAAACTTTCATTTTCCCCGTAAAAAACCTGATTTATCCTACTTAGATTTTTTTCTGATAAAGTTAAATTATCCAGCACCATCCAATTGTAAAAAGAAGAGAGAAAGGGCTGTCCGGAACTATTCCCGATGCTCCATCTGGATCTTTTATTCTTTTTTATCTCATCTATTGGATTAGATAGTCTATCTGTATCAATCTCATAAACTTCGCC
This sequence comes from Flavobacteriales bacterium, assembly GCA_031378885.1. Classification (GTDB taxonomy): domain Bacteria; phylum Bacteroidota; class Bacteroidia; order Flavobacteriales_D; family Sanyastnellaceae; genus JANNEQ01. The sequence continues at coordinate 3,938 of JANNEQ010000130.1, read as the reverse complement.
ATAGTGATGACGATCAAGGTATTCCAATGCACCATGAAGTGCATGACGATCCAGCGAGTAATTGATGAAAATAGTGACTGGCAAAACCAGCATGGAAGTTATTAATACAATATTCAATATCCGCGAGTTAAATTGCGCCTTAAGTGACTTATAGTCTCTTGTCAAATCACTGATGTGAACCACAAACAGCACCAAAGGCGTCAACATGAGAAATCCCAGTCCGAAGACTATGATACATATCAGAGACAATGGTAAATAGGGCATCAGCACAAGCAAAAAGTAGAACGTAAAGACCAACATGATCGATCTGCCAGCAAATAATACAAGTCGCAGCGCTGCATTCATTGGATTGGGAATGCAGATCAATACTCCATTCACCAAAGCCAGTGCGTAAAACCATGGATTGCTGAAATCACCCAGCACATTATCTCCAATGAGTTTAAAAGCACCCACTCCGTTGTTTAGCAACAAACCCAATATCGGAAAGACGATTGCAATTGGAATCTTCCACAACAATTCATACTTTTTGAATGCTGCTGATTTTTTGTTCGCGATAATATAGACAGCACGAATTAGAAAGAAGAAGAAAAGCACCAATAAGATCACCATTAGAATTACGGCAATATGTTCCCAGGCTGGGTGGTTCAAGTCCCTTAACAAGGGCGACAATACTTGAACAAAGAAATATACAAGGAGCGGTATCGATAAAGCAACAACAAAACTTACCCAGGCTTTGTGATTTTTTTCATTTGGAGTTAGATGAACCACAGCAATCAGCAAATTAAATATCAGGACAGGCATAAAGAAGGTCAGGACCATTGCCATGAATTCATCATCATTGATTATCCAATTGGGAATTGAGGAGGGGGCTAAAAGACGCAGATTGTCTTCAAAGATATACAACCAGGCAATATGCGCTAAAAGACTAACCAATGCAAATATATAACCCATTCCACCCTTGCGTTTGTACACAACAACGGCAGAGATTGCTGAGAACAATATCAAGCCGGGTAATGTCAGCGATAATTTTTGCCAGGCCAATATGTTCTCCTCTTTGAGTTGGGAGTGGACTATGTCCCATTTCCCCCAAAGAAGGAATGACAGGACAACCAAAGGAAGCACTTGAATAAACACTACCCACTTAGGATGAAGCAGATTTCGCATAATTGGTTTTGGTCTTTTTGATTAAGTATTCGAATAACAGATAAATTCCTACAAGGAAACTAAGGTAAATGAATGCGCCTTCCATTTCGTGCGTCCTGCCACCTGCATCATTAACCTGGGATGGGTGAACGCGTACTGAGAATAATATTCTCGAGCAATTCACAAAAATTGTAAAGAGCCATGAAAAAATAAGAATGGGAGGTAAGTACCAAAGTATTTTTTTGCTCGGGTCGAAATGGCGAATAGCAGCGTATGACAATACAACAAAACACAGCAACAAAAAATTAAAACCCGAGCAGGATTTTTCTATAATTATCTTGAGGTCCTGATGGACATATCCTCTTTCAGAAACGTACTCAGAAGACGAACCTGAGATTAAATTAAAGAATTTGCCTGTTGGATAGAGTACAAAGTGAAGGTCTGCTTCATTTGCGCTGCTATACCAGAGTTTGAGTAATACAAACAGCAAGACGACTATTGATATGGGGAGTATTTTGGCGGTGTGGCTCATAAAGTTGTAGTGGTTGTCAGTGGCAGGGCACTGGCCGATGTCAAATGTAATCAATCGCTATTTATTTTATGAGGGTTTGAAAATGGCAATTTTTAACTTTTGTGGTAAATTTTAAGAGGCCGTTAGAATGGTGATATCCGTTCTACCGAATTTTTGGCGGCTTTGTGTCGGAAAGTTCTAATAGGATTTTGCGAATGATACACAGCGGTTGAGTTTAGGACAAAAAGGTCGGAAGGAAAAAGACGCGGCCGGATATTTCTCCTTGAAATCCCTTAAATTTGCCAGACCGAATATGCCTGTCCCGATATGAACAAGTACCTGCTTCTTTGTTTTTTACTGCTTCTCACGCTCACTTGTGGAGCACAACTCAGAGGGCGATATTGGCACCGCAACGAATGGACCAGTGAAACCATTGTATTCAAGTCCTTTCACCGTTTCACATTCGAGTTTCATGGAGAATCCGGCAAAAATATTGGTTTTGGCAAGTACAAACTTAGTGGTGATAGCCTGGTGTTGAATTTCCGCACAGGAAAAGAGCCAGTGAAAGCAGGCCCGGAAATCATTCACACCACTATTACAGATTTCGGTACATGCGATTTTAAAATAAAAGTAGTGGATGCCAATACTCTCGAACCCTTGCCATTTGCAGAGGTGAGAGTCGCGGGAGCCGCAGTGTGCCAAACCGATGAGAATGGAATAGGTCAGCTAAAATTCCCTGCCAATGGATGGGAGGTAGAAGTTCATGTGAGTTTGAGGTGGGGGGAAGTTGAAGAGGTATTCAAGATCATTGCCAAAGGGCAATATGATATCACGTATCCAATTGACCAGAACAATGAAAGATATTACAAGGAAGGAGATCAGATTATTTATTATTTGAAAGCCAAACGCAAGCGCAATGAATTGCACTTATCGGAGTACAGAGAGGATTATGATGCGACGTATCAGCGGTTAAGTGGAAATTGGGGGATGTTTTGGAAGACCTTGAAGTGGAAAAGGGAGCGGAAGAAGAAAGAGAGGGCAGAGGAGGGGTGAGGTATTGATGAGCATGTGTTGCTTACAATGCCAAAGAACTTTGTGTTCTTTCAGGTCTTAATCAAAGGAAATCAGAAAGTGATCCAGTGCGCTCGACGAATATGACATTAAATATAATTTCTAAATTCCCTTAAGGGCTCATCAAAGTCATCAGCAAGTTTAATCTTGCCTTTGGCAAAACCAAACTGACGAGCCTTCAGTCGTGTCTTGGAATTTGATTTTTGCTTCAGAAATTCAACAAAATCTGCAACCTGATTCCTCATTTCCAAAGGAAGCGAATCAATCTCTGATTTGAGTGGTGTTTTTGTCATAAAGCGAATTTAATGAGAAAATTAATTTATACCAATTCCAAATATAATTTAACTCAAAGGGTAAATTATTTTGTGAATTGGTTATGCCGCCACTAAAAATAAATAGTACTATGAGGCGTAGCCGAAACCTGCCTTTGCCGGCAGACAGGTTGGACTATATTATTTTTGTGAGCGGTATTAAATGGAATTTGAGTCAGAATTCCTGGTGATTAAATCAGGATTCAGGAATGTAATTCGAATACTCAACCCCCACCATGAATAAAAATGAATAGGTTTATTGAAGCAGGTTTGATTAGGTTTCTTGATATTTACGACCTCATAGTATTAATGAGGCCCTGAAGGCAAAGGAATCGCAAAATTGACCCGAATATAAAAGGATGAACCATGATGAGTAGGCTTCTTCTGAAACCTCCCGGATTTCAAGGCTTCAATGAACACAAAAATGAGTGAATATGCCCAAGAAGAGTATAATTGATGTAAAAGGAATTGAACTCACCGTTTTAAAGGAAAGCTCTGGCGATTTTATCTCCTTAACCGATATGCTGAAAGCCAAAGACGGCGATTTTTTCGTTTCGGATTGGCTTCGCAATCGCAACACCGTTGAATTTTTGGGTGTTTGGGAATTGGTGAACAATCCGGATTTTAATTATGGCGAATTCGCCATATTTAAAAGTCAGGCAGGACTAAATAGTTGTAAAGTCAGCGCTAATGAATGATTGGAGAAAACCAATGCAATAGGATTGAAAGCTATCGCTTGCCGATACCGAGGTTACACCTCATCGGTAGTATCCCACAATGTGTGTAAGTAGGAAAGTTATTCTGAAATTTTTTGACCCTTTTACAGGTCAAAAAAAATTTCGGAGATAACTTTTCGGCAAATTACATACAATATGAAAAAAGAAGATTTGTTAAATTTTGAG
>JANNEQ010000061.1:0-31986 GCA_031378885.1 Flavobacteriales bacterium | reverse complement strand
AAAATGACGCAACTCAATCAGAGAAAGCACTACAGGTGATTTTCTTACTAAAACGATTTGAAATTAATTTTCAGAATAAATCTATATATTGCTGAAAATTAGATCGTTATGAATTGCGGAAAATATGTATTAGCTCAAATTGTATCATACATCTCTCCAACAACCTTCAATACCATTGTTGACAGGCATTCCGGGAACTATAAAGTCAAAGAATTTACAGTTTGGAAGCAGTTTTTGTTTATGGCTTATGGACAATTTACCTACAAGGAGAGTTTGAGTATAACCATGTTGTGTCTTAAATCGAAACAGAAATCTTTGTATCATTTGGGACTAGGAAAACTTGTTTCGCTGAGTACCATAACAAGAGCAAATGAAAGTCGATCTTATAAGATATTTGAAGATTTAGCAATGCATCTAATCTTAGAAGCGAAACAACTTTATAAACATGAAAATTTATTGACTGTTGATGTAAAAGGAAATGTATATGCCATAGATGCGAGTACTTTCGATATGTGTTTATCAAAATATTATTGGGCAATATTTCGTACAACAAAAGCAGGCATAAAGCTCCATACTCAGATTGATTTGAAGACTTCCATTCCTGAGTTTATTTATATTACAAATGCAGCAAAGCATGATGTAAATGCGTTGGATATTATAAGCTTTGAGCCAAACAGTTTTTACATTGTTGACAAGGGTTACATTGATTTTAGGCGATTATTTAAATTACATTTACGAGGCGCTTTCTTTGTGTCCAGAGCTAAAGATAATATGCTTTTTAAAAGATTGTATTCATTAAAAAAAGAGAATACTAAAAATGTGATCTATGATAATGTGATAAGGCTGATTGGGGTTAAGACTTCAAAGTATTATCCGGAGAAAATTAGGCTTATAAAGTACAGAGATGAGGTTCATAATATTGTATACTATTTTATTACAAATAACTTTGACATGTCGGCAAATGACATTGCCTCTTTATACAAAAGCAGATGGGATGTTGAATTATTCTTCAAATGGATAAAGCAACACTTGAGAATTAAAAAGTTCTGGGGAGAATCAGAAAATGCAGTAAAGACTCAAGTATGGATTGCGATATGTATTTATGTTTTAACAGCCATTATAAAAAAGAAATTAATGATTGAAAATTCACTTTACGAAATATTACAAATTTTCTCTGCTAACATATTCGACAAAACCCCAATAAAAGAGCTGTTTCAGGAGACTGAAATACAAAAAAACGCAAACACCGATCCTAATCAATTGACAATGAGCTTTTAAAGACGCAACGCTAGTGGTAAAAACCATATAAATTTCGTTCGGAACGATTTCCATTTCAGCACTTCCCAGTACAGCAATCTTTCTTGGGGTCTCTTCTTTGGAGGAATTACTTGCGCAGGAAAATAGAAATACACACAAGCACAGCGAGAGTGTGAGGTTGAAAAAATTGTGTTTCATGGTTGTTGAAGGGTTAAATGAGTTTTAATGAAATATTGAGTTCAAAAGGAACCCTGGCGCGTCAAATATATAGAATCATTGTTGTCCGAGTATGTTTTTTGGTCTTTTTATAAATAACAATAACTGTATTGTGTAATCCTGAATTATGTTGACTCAGAAAGAGCCCGATATGTGTAGTCCCGGAAACAGACAAATGGCCCTCATTTATTTCTGTGGAATTGATCGGCTATAAAAAAACAAAGGCCGCCCAAAAGGACGACCAACTGTTTCTGACACTATAACTAAAAACTAAATCACTAACTTCTTTATAAGCTCAATTTGATTGCCTCTTGTGGCTGTTGCGATGTAGGTTCCACTTGCGAAGGAACTCATATCTACATAAACTTTTTTATCTTCTGTTGTTGCTACCTCAGTCGTCCAGATAACTTTTCCTTCGATGTTCAATATGCTTAGCGTAGTCATTTCAGAAGCAGACTTCCCAAGGGTAAAAATGGACTGACCATTCGATTGTATGAAAGATACTTCACCGGAAGAATTGAATTCTTCTATGCCTGCCACTATATCAACATTGATCATCATTGTATCGGACGCCGAACAAAATAAATTCCCGGCATTCAACACCAATTCAAAACTGCCCTCAGAATCGAAGGTATGTGCAAAGATCGGATCAGTAGATTCCTCGATCGAATTCAAACTCCAGCTTATCCAATCTGCATTCAATGAGCTCTGTCCAATATTTAAGATTTGAGTGCTTCCTTCCTGAACCATCAGGTTCACGTCTTCAGAATCGCTAGATGTTGTTACAACATTCGGATCCTTAATATTAACTTCTGTTATCAAAACTTCGCACGATGTATTTATGGAAAGAATGTAGTTATCTGCCGATAAGTTTTCAAGTAATATAATTTCCGAGAGCGTATTTCCTTCTGCAACAATAGCCGTGTCAGATGATGTAAGACTATATTGGTACTCACCTTCCAGGTTATTTACAATCCACTCAATGGAACCATTTCCTGAATTGTTGCACACATCTACCTGAGAAGAAAGAATGTCCAGGTTGGTTTCAATGGGTTCAGAAATTTCAACTACCATTGTGCTTACTCCACAAACTGAATTGCTGTCAACAAGTGTTAACTGATAGCTGCCTGCTGCTATTCCACCAAATACAACGCTGCCATTGGCCGAATCAAGAAGGTTCCCTGATTGATCCAAAAGCTCTAAATTCCAGGCATCGCCTCCTACCAGCACTTCAACGGTACCATTATCAGAATGAGAACAAGTTTCGTCAGTCAGATTCACCACAGCCGGTGGTGTAATGTGGATCAACAATCTGTATCCCGAATAAGCCGCTGTCGCATTAATCGAAATAATCTGCCCTGCTTCCACCGGAATAGTTGTTCCGGCAACCAAATCTTCCACATAAATACATGAACCAAATGGAATGTTCACAGCAGAAAGTACTTCGAAGGTGTACAATCCGATCACAGGCATTTCGATATACAACGGAATGGCCACTTCTTCCATGCTCATTGGTCTGGCATCAAGCGTTAAACGCAAGCTGTCAGTTGAAAGAAGGGCACACTCCGCTGCATTATTGGTTGCGCTTTCCATCTTCATGGCGTCATAATTCCACTCAAATCCGCTTGTCGCGTCATTGCTGAAGTACAACACACATTCATCTGAACTGCCGTTGAAAGATTTAAATTTAAAATTCGCATAAGCATCTTCTGGCATTTCGCGTTCAAAAGCAACACCATTATTTGTTTTATAACTTTCGTCGTAATGAATATAATTTCCTTCACCAGAGGCTTTCACAAAAAAGGCCTGATTGGATGGAATGTAACATGGTGCAGTTCCAACCTGAGCAAACGCATTGTACACTTTGAAGTTGGCCGACTCACTGTCGTATATATAAGCTGAGGCTATTCCATTTCCGTTAAGAGCGAGTTGTCTGAAATCAATTTCGCTTGGATATTGATTCACCAATAGGTTCCAGCCATCGCCCGGATTTCCAGAGTTGTGGTAATAGGCCGGCGCATCGAATGAATGCTGAAAAATATCACCTTTCAAATCAAGCGCCTGAGTTGGTGTTTGCATGTAGATAAAATATCCTCTTTCTGAAGTCAAAGGATCATTCAATGATGTTACTCCGAAATATCCATTGCCCATATTGCCCGCAATTGCTTCTTCATAATATTGAATATTGTTGAATGAATAGGGCGGCGGATAATCTGATCCAACAAATCCTGTGGTGATAATATCGTCGTTCCAATCCGCAACAGTTGGACCCTGTACCGGACAGCCAATTGCTACCCATGATCCATAAGGATAGTTCAACAATTGCGGAACAAATTGTTGCATGGTTACTTTTCCAACTACGTTGTAAGAATCTGAAATTTGTCCTATTGAACCACTTCCTGCTGCTGAAGATTTCAACACAATTCTGTCGTGTGTATTGAGGTTGCCCGATACCAAAGTCACCACCGCTCTTTCTTTGATATAAGTATCAAATTGATCTGAAAGATGCAATGTATTGCCGTGGTTCTGAATTTCGATTGAACCAACAACGGCATCACTTCCCAATTCCATATACTGATCCTGATCACCACAGATGACAAATGTGGAGGATTGTGCATTGAAAGTTCCCTGTATATTGATGTTTCCCTTGACGATCAATTTTGAACTGTTGGCATTTACCACTCCACCATTTTCAATAGCTATTTCTTTGGCTATAAAGTATGCACCAAAATCTACCGTATGTCCCGATTGAATCACAAAGTCACTGTAAGCATCATTGATCACGGCTTGTGCAGTTCCTGCAAGTGTTTTAGCCCACAGCACACCGTCCGCATTGCCGGAAGATTGGCTGTACCAAGTGGTGTGACAAACATCCTGCGAAATGGTAATGTCATCTATGGCCAATTTACCGCTTGTCTGTGTGGAGTAATCATATTCCACCCCGAAGTTTTTCATTTCATAAAAAGTCAAATCACTTCCTGAAACTGAAAATCCAAGGTTATCAAAATCTCCATTGCTGTCTACTCTTAAGGTCCACATTCCCTGTGCATCGCGAACTACTTCTATTCCAATTTTTGTATGAACAGCGTTCAAATCAAAAGTTGAAGTAGCTATACTAGCGGAAATTGCACCATTCTCTAACCGCACCAACCTGATCCAATCTGGTTCGGTATTGTTGGATGGATAAACTGCAACAGCATATCCATTTGCGCCTTCAGTGAGCTCTTTTTTATCTGCAGAGAGATAGAACAAGAATTTATCAATAGAATTGGGATCGAATCCAAAGTGATTAAAATTAAATCTCCAGGTGGTTTCTACTCCATTCAACAATTGATAGTCCAGGCTGGTTGATGCGTAAGTCTTGCCCACATTGCCTGTAGTAACGTGCTTTAAAGAAAATGCTCCGTTGATAGCTGATGTTGCATTGGCGGTCCATTCACCGGTGTTTTTAAACTGCCAGTTGGACACATCATTGTCATCAAAATTTTCTGACAACAAAACCGGAGTCTGCTGATCGTCGTCATTCAGATTCAAAATAAAGCTGGCATTCGATCCTGCTGCAGCCATATAGCCTCCTGAGATATTCTGCAAACTGAAAACAAAAGTCTCACCGTCTTCGCAAATGTTGTCATTCACAATTGAAATATTCAATATCTGATTAGCAGTACTTCCTGCCGCAAAGCTAAATGTCTGACTAATGAACGAATTGATACCAACCGATGAACCTGAAGTAAGCACTACATCGAAAGAAGTTGCATTAGATGCGGATGGATTGCTAATTGAAATTGGAATAACAATGCTCCCACTGGCTTCATTCGCCGAAGCCGAAGAGTTCACAAACTGAACCAATGTACCGTTGACAAGACTCACATTGAAACTGCAACTTGCAGAAATGTTCTGGGCCGTTATAGCTGTAAGGGTTACTATTTGATTTGTTGAACCTGTCAAAATTGTGCTTGCAACCGGAGATTGCGTATAGCTGATTATTCCACCTGCTGAGCAACCACCTGTTGCAGATGCCATGGATGTATAATCAGGAAGTGTGGCTGTATTTGATCCATTCAAAATCAACTGCTGATCGCCCGGGCAGTTAATAGTAGGAATTGAATTGTCGGTCACTACAACATTAAATATACAGGTGCTTGAATTGCCGTTAATATCAGTTGCAGTTAAAACAACCTGAGTTGTTCCTGTTTGTGAAATCAAGGTTCCGGCAATAGGATTCTGTGTGAGAGAAATAAAATTAGAAGGAGTACAATTGTCGCTTACACTTGATTGAGGAATGTAATTGGGTAATGCAACAGTACAATTATTTTGCAATGCCAGATTTTGAGTAGCTGGGCAATTAATTACTGGTGATGTATTATCAACCTTCAACACATTAAATGTGCATGTATTACTAAGTCCGAATGAATTGGTGGCTGTGAGTATAATCTGCATTGTACCTATTCCGCTTACCACAGTTCCGGCTACCGGAGATTGCGTAATTACAATTCCGGATTGACAACTACCCGATGCTGTTGCAAGTGTGGTGTAATCTGGCAAACTTGCACTACAAGTATTTCCAATCAATAATGTCTGCGCCGCAGGACAGGCAATTGAAGGTGCAGTGGTAGCAATTTTATTGACGATGAATGAACAGTTGCTTGTATTACCAGCTGCATCCGTCGCGGTAAGTGTAACCGTCATGGTTCCAGAACCGGTTATTGTGGTTCCCGCAACAGGCGATTGGGTAATCACCATAGAAGCTGCGGCAGTACAATTGTCTGATTTCGATGCCAACGAAGTATAATTGGCTAAAGTAGCAGAGCAGGACGCATCCAATGAAAGTGTTTGTGTTGCCGGACAAGTAATGGTCGGTACTTCATTGTCGGCCACATTGATCGTGAAAGAACAAGTTGTCGAATTTCCACCTGGAGCAAAAGAATTATAGCTGATATTATAAGTTCCTATACCAACAGTTGATCCGTTCAAAGCTGAACCAGCAGTTTGAAATAAACCCATTTCGAGGATATAAGATGCCAATGGTAAATCAACCCGGTTGTCATTCCATAGCCCATTGCTATATATTTCTCCACCATCTTCATTACCCAGATTGTTTGGCTCGCCACCATTCCAATTCGAATAAGTCAAAGGGGCTCCGCCATCCCAGACGTAAGTGCCTTCTGTAGTAATGTCATTTAACCCAATCCAATGCGTTCCTGGAATGGCCGAAATCCAGGAAGTAATCTGTGTATTTTCTGCGGCACTTGAAATATTGACAAGACGCCCGCCTTTCAATGCAGCATCTGTTCTTGCATTGTTCCATGTATGGTTTCCGGTAGAGCGGTAGTAATAATTTCCATTGTAACTCCCCAGATAAACCATGCCTGTAATAGCACCCTGAGGGCAATTGTCGGTCCAGGCCGGGGCATTCCAATTGAGCAATGCGGTGCAATCTCCTGTTCCGTTAGAACTTGTACCGATGGTGAAATCCGAAGGACATCCGCTCAGCACCGGCGCTTGCATATCTGCAATAGTAACTGTATACGAGCACGTAGATGTGTTGCCCGATAAATCCTTCAAAGTATAAGTAATGGTTGTAATTCCTTTATTGAATGTGGTGGATGGCATAAGATTGATACCCGTCAATGGCGAGCTGCCCGTTGTAGCTCCTGTCATTGCCCATGTTAGCGTTGTTACTGAACAATTATCAGAATAAACTGGTGCTGCCGGGATAAAAGTTTTGGTGCAAACTCCGGCATCTGTATTTCCTGAATAGTTAGCCGGACAAGTAATTGCCGGCAAAACAGATTCTGTGATGGTCACCGTAAATGAACAAGTAACTGTATGCAATACCGCATCGGTAGCTGTATAGGTAACATCGGTTATTCCTGAATTAAATAAGTGTGTTCCCAAATAATTTATTCCGGTAGTGGCAGAATTTGCCGTAGTTGCTCCCGTTAAACTCCATGTCAGTTTGTTCACGGTACAAGCTCCTGTTAGAGTTGGGTTGGCAGTCGTTACCGATTTTGAACAAGTACCAACTGTGATGGTCGAAGAATAATTCGAAGGACACATTATAACCGGAGCCGATTCGATAGTAAGTGGTGTAGTGCTAGTTGCCGTTCCATTGGGTGTAACAATGGTAATAAGTCCCGAAGTATTATTTGAATTCAAAATGGCTGTTATTTGGGTGGAAGAATTTACTGTATAAGAAGCTACCGCTAATCCATTTATATTGACAGATGTTGCTCCTGTAAAACTTGTTCCGGTTATAACCAGAGAAGCTGAAGTACCGCTGCAAAAAACTGATGGTGTGAATGAGTTTATCGAAGGCGTGCTCACCAAACTTCCTGCAAAATTAAAATCATTGATGCTGAAGGTTACTCCCGATGCTGCATTGTACATATACAACCTGAAAGTAATGGCGCTGGTTATAGATTGAAAAAATGGTGCGTTTAAGGAAATGGTCGTTCCTGTAGAAGTTGGTGCACCAATGTTGGTGGTGTAGTTGTCAACGCTGCTTCGCAATACAAATGTCGGTGTACCAAATGACAACTGACCTGTATAAGAGAAACTTGTAAAGTTGATTTTATAACCACTGTTCGGAGTCAATGTGAAGCTGAAATAATCATTATGATCTATTGCACCTGTGCTCCAGCCATTGGCGTTGTATCTGTTACTTGCGTTAGATCCTGTAATTCCTGTTCCCCGACCAATTCCAGAAACGGTTATATTTGACGCTGCCACATCTCCGGCACTATATGGATTGGCATTATTCGGATTTGTACCTGAAATAGAATTGTACCAAATCGAAGAATTCGAATTAATGACAATCAAACCATCTGCGCCTGGGCCTCCATTCTGATTGCCGACGCCTGTATTGTAACCACCGCTGCCGCCGCCCCCGTAATTGGCACCAGCGATACCTGTACCCTGAACAACAGATATTCCATTGCCGCCATTACCACCATTTAAAGTGGAACCGCTTCCTCCTACAATTCCGTTCGCGTTGGTGCCCGAACCATTGTTACCTGCTGCACCTCCGCCACCACCTGAAAATGAGGATGCACCATTGGCTCCATTGCCACCCGCGAATTTTATTGTTCCTGTTGAGTTGGCAACTGAACCACCTGATGCGCCTATGTAATTGTTATTGCCTGCCGACAGACCGCCTGCAGCTACAACTGTTGTACTGTTAAATGAAGAAGCACTGCCATTGATATTGGAGTTACCTCCATTACCTATTACATAATTGTACGAAGTTCCGGGAACAACGGTGAGAATGCTGCTCGCAAATGCGCCGCCGCCACCGCCACCACCGCCACCGGCATTTCCAGCCACTCTGCTTCCACCGCCACCGGCGCCCCAGCAAGAGACAGTAACTGATGTTACTCCTGCAGGACAAACCCAGGTTCCACTCGTAGTTAAGTATTCAGATGATTGAGCCGATAGATTAAATACATTGAAAATAAAAGCCATTGCCAGTGCGAAAGATTTGACATAGAAGGAAAACAGAGACACTTCTATGCAATTACTTTGCTGACGAAATTTGACTTGATCAATAACCTTAGCCATTTTTTTTTGTGTTTTTAGTTTTTCAAAGAATGGTTTCTAGTGTCAACATGAAACGCATTCATAACTTTTATCGACACATTACCAGACTTGGTTCGTCATTTTTTAAATTTCATCGAATTACTATTGGGCTCCTAAAAATTAAATACTAAATACTATGCATGCATTGTTTTATCAACCCATAATTCATAACGCATTGATTTTATGACCTTTAACACAACCTAAATTGAGACACGTTTGCGCTCAAATCCTGCATATTCCCCCAATGCTAAGCGATAATTTAATCTTTAAAATATTTAATTTAATCGACACTTTCCACAAATTGGACGTTTTTCCAAGCGTTTTTGCAACAAAAAAAAGGCTGCCGGATCCGGCAGCCTCTCAGTCTTATAAAAAGGACCTTTTATTTCACAAATTTTCGAACCAATGAGATCTGCTCACCGGTAGAAACGTACACCATATAAGCTCCCTGAGCCAAAGAAGTAAGATCTGCTCTTACCACCTTGCCTTCTGTGGTGCTCACTTGATTGTTCCAAACCAAATTGCCTGTCATATCCATAATCTTCACAGAAGTCATCTCAGAAGAAGCTTCATTCAGGGTTATAACAAGTGAGTTATCTATTTGCAACATCGTCACTGCGTCTGATAAATTGAGTTCATCAACTCCCGCCACTACTTCTACATGAATGGTAATGGTATCGGCCGCAACGCAAGACCCATTACCCGCATTTAAAATAAGTTCATAGTCTCCTGCTGTATCAAAACTATAAGTAAACTCTTCTGACGTAGACTCCATGCTTGAATTCAAATACCAATTAGACCATTCTGTATTCAAAGCACTTTGGGCAATATTTACTGTCTCAGTACCACCTATTTCTACAACAAGATTCTGATCGTCAGAAAGGATCTGAACACTTACCGCGTTTGGATCTTTGATATCCACCTGGGTAGTAACAACATCACAAGCACTGCTGATTGCTAAAGTATAAATGTCTGCACTTAAACCATTCAGGGTCATTATTTCTTCAGAACTATTTCCTTCTGAAACAATGATCAGATCAGAGTTGGTCAACGTGAAATGATATTCGCCATTGGCATTGTTGACAATCCACTCTATCGATCCCGATGCTGAATTGTTGCAGAGATCAACTTCGCTGCTGAGCAAATCAGAAGTCATCGCAACGGGCTCCATAATTTCAACCACAGTTGAAGTTGAACTACAAACCCCATTGCCATTGGCTGCTGTGATCTGATAAGAACCAGCTTCAACATTACTGAATACAATTCCTGCATCAGATGTCTGAATAAGATTGCCTGACTCATCCAGTAACTCAATATTCCACTCTCCTGAAGGAAGGGTAACTTCTATCGTTCCATCATTTAATCCTGCGCATGATTCATTCGTCGCTGATACTGAAGCAGGGGGCGATACATGAATCAACAACCTGTTTCCGGCATAAGCGGCGGTGTTCTCAATCACAATCATCTGACCGGCTTCAACAGGTATTATTTCTCCGGTAACTGTGTCTTCAATATGAAGGCATGAACCGAATGGTATGTTCACGGCAGAAAGTACTTCAAAAATGTACTGTCCTACTTCGGGCATTTCAATATACACTGGAATTGTAATTTCCGACTCGCTCATTGGACGTGCATCGAGAGTAAGTTTGATGTTATCCGATGAAACAAGCGCACACTCTGCTGCTGTGGCCATGGCACTTTCCATTTTCATGGCGTCGTAATTCCATTCGTAAGCTGAAGAAGCATCATTCGAGAAATAAATCAGACATTCGTCTGAACTTAAATTAAAAGATGAGAATTTGAAATTCGCATAAGCATCTTCTGGTAACTCACGCTCGAAAATCACTCCATTGTTTGTTTTGTAGTCTTCGTCGTATCGAAGGTAGTTGCCCGCACCGGAAGCCTTCACAAAGAAGGATTGGTTGGCTGGAATATACCTTGAAGCTGTTCCGACCTGTGCTATACCGTTGTATACCTTGAAGTTTGCTGACTCGCTGTCGTACCAATAGGCAGATGCCACGCCGGAGCCATTCAGAACCATGTTTCTGAAATCCACTTCGCTTGGATATTGATTTACCAGCAAGTTCCATCCATCACCAGGGTCGCCTGAGTTGGTGTAAGAAAGTGGTGCATTAAATGAATGCTGATAAATATTTCCTTTCACATCCAATGCCTGTGTTGGAGTCTGCATGTACACAAAATAACCGCGGTTTGATTGAAGTGTTTCGGTCAGGGCCGTTACAGGAGTGTAACCCAAATCCTGATCACCAGCAACCGCTTCATTGTAATATTGAATATTGGTGAAAGAATAGGGAGGTGGGAAATCTGATCCGGGGAAACCGCTTGTAATGATATCATCATTCCAATCGGAAATAGTCTGGCCCAGAACAGGACATCCCAGAGCCACCCATGAACCATATGGGTAATTCATCATTTGAGGCACGTATTGCTGCATGGTAACCTGACCTACCACATCAGAGGCAGGAGCAATCCTTCCAATAGAAGCTGTTCCTGAAGCAGAGGCTTTCAGAATCAAACGATCGTTGGTATTTAAATCACCAGAAGTCAAACGAATCACAGCACCCTCTTTTACGTAAGTATCCGCTCCGGCAGGAAGAATCAGTGCATTGTTGTTTTTTACTTCAACAGAATTTAACAGAACATTCGACGTTGAAATAATAGATTGATTTGAACTTCCCTTGAATTTGTAATTACTGTTATCCGCATTGAAAGTTCCGTTGATGGTAAGGTCTCCTGTAATAGTTACTTGAGCCGCATTTGAATTCAAAGTACCAGAAGCTTGAATTTCAAGATTCTTTGCTTCGAATTGGCTATCAAGACCAACTACGTGGCCGCTTTGAACCACGAAAGTCTGGTATATATTGCAATACACCGATTGCGATGTTCCCATTGGCAATTTTGACCAAATCACATCATCATGATCTCCGGAACCCTGACTGTACCAGGTATCAGGACATGCAGTTTGTGAAATCGACATATCGTCGACAGCAAGATCACCACTGGTGGTAGCTGTATAATTGTATCTTACACCGAAGAATTCCATTGCACCGAACTGAGTATCTGTTGCGGTCCCTTCATTAATAAGGTTATCGAAATCTCCGTTGCTGTCAATACGTAGGGTCCAAAGTCCTGCCTCATTTCTAACTACTTCAATACCGATTGTTCCATGACTGGCATCGAGGTCAATAGAAGAAGTTACTATAGCCGATGTAGGCACTCCGTTTACTACTTTCCATAAGGTAATCCAATCAGGTGCAACGTTCGAAGCTGGATTCACTCCAACTGCATAACCGTTCACTGAGCCTGAAAGATCTGCGTCATCAGAATTTAAGAAGACAAGGAAATTATCCAAAGTATTGGGATCATTTCCAAAATGGCTGAAATTAAATCTCCATGTGGTTTCTAATCCACTGATCAGTTGATCATCCAGATCTTTCGACGCATAGCTGCTGCCACTCATTCCATTGTCCACATGTCTGAATGAATATGAACCATTCAAAGATCCAGTACCTGTCGCTTCCCACTCAAGGGCATTCTGAAGCTGCCAATCGGTAATGTCTCCATCTTCTACATTGTCATTTAAAAGACTTGTTGTGATAAGATCATTGTCAGTTACGTTCAAACTGTAGTTGATCGTCGCGCCAAGTGCCGCACTTAAACCTCCTGAAATATTTTGTAACTGAAATCCGAATGTCGTATTATCCGAACATAGAGTATTCTCGCTAATGGTTACACTCGCATTTTGCACAGCGCTGCTTCCAGCGGGGAATACAACTGTTTGTGTAGTGTAGCTATTCACTCCCGATGCTGACCCACTGATCAATACCAGATCAACTGAGGTTGGATTGATTGAAGATGGATTTGTTATTGTAACGGGAATTGAAATAGTACCTCCGGCTTCTGTATAAGTGCCTGAACCTGTTGAAAGCTGAACCACTGTGTTGCTCATTGTAACAACGTCAAATGTGCAAGTACCGGCGTTTCCGCTCGCGTCCGTTGCCGTAAGCGTAATGGTAGTTGTTGTCGCCCCACTAATAACTGTTCCGGCCACTGGTGATTGTGTAATGACAATTGAGCCGGATGCCGTGCAGTTGTCTGTAGCAGATGCAAGCGAAGTATAGTTGGGTAAAGTTGCGTTGTTAAATACATCCAAAGCCAACTCGGTATTGGATGGACAAATAACGCTTGGAGTAGTTACATCCACCCTGTTCACATTAAACGAACACGTTGCGAAATTTCCACTCGCATCTGTTGCAGTTAATGTTACAGTTGTTGTTCCTACACCACTTACAGAAGTTCCTGCAACTGGCGATTGAGTGATCGCAATTGAACCGGATGCGGTGCAATTATCTGTGGCCGATGCCAATGCAATATAGTTACCAAGAACACCACTGCAAGTGCCATTCAAGTTAAGTGTCTGAGTTGAGGGACAAGTAATAGCAGGAGCCGTAGTATCAACCCTGTTGACATTAAACGAACAGTTGCTTGAATTGCCACTGGCATCCGTTGCAGTTAGGGTAACAGATGTAGTACCAACACCCAATACTGTTGTTCCGGCAGCGGGCAATTGTGTTACCACTATAGAGCCTGATGCCGTGCAGTTGTCGCTCTTTGTAGCAAGGGATGTATAGTCAGGTAATGTTGCACTGCAAAGGGCACCTAGTGTTAAACTCTGCGTTCCAGGGCACGTAATAAAAGGGGCCGTGTTATCAATCTTGTTCAATGTAAATGAACATGTGCCAGTATTTCCTGAGGCATCAGTTGTGGACATAGTAATAGTCGTACTTCCTGCACCTGAGATTACCGTTCCGGCAGCAGGTGATTGAGTAACTACCAATGATCCGGCTGCTGTGCAGTTGTCGCTCTTTGTAACAAGCGGTATGTAATTGGCAAGTGTAGCATTGCATGATGCATTCAAATTTACACTCTGCGTTCCGGGACATGTTAATGTTGGAGTTTCATTGTCAACCACTGTAGCAGTGAAACTGCAAACAGAAGATGATCCACCTGGTGCTATTGCTGTATAAGAAATTGGATATGTTCCGGTGGTTACAGTTGCTCCATTTACTACCGTTCCGGCTGTCTGGAATAATCCAATCTCCATCACATAAGGCTGAACAGAAAAAACTGTGTTGATGTCATTCCACTGTCCATCGGTATGTATTTCAGTGCCATCTTCTATTCCAAGAAAATTATTGGGTTCTCCGGGATTCCAATTCGTGTAATTCAAAGGTGCGCCACCGTCCCAGATAAATGTTCCTTCTGATACAATATCATTGAGTCCAATCCAATGTGTATCTCCGGTGGGTACAATCCAGGTTGTAATCTGGCTGTTCTCCGACGCACTTGCTATGTTTACAAGCCTGCCGCCTTTCGATGCTGCATCTGTGCGCGCTGCAGCCCACGTATAATTGCCATTTGATCTGTAGTAATAATTTCCTCCGAAAGTTCCCAGATAAGTCATGCCTGAAATAGCACTACCCAGACAATTGTCCGACCAGGTTGGATTGGTCCAACTAATAGTGGCCGTGCAATCGCCGCTTCCATTGGAACTGGTATTGAACGACATATTAGCAGGACATCCGGAAAGTGTCGGAGCCTGTCCATCAGTAATGGTTACCGTAAACGAACAGGTATTCGTATTACCCGAATTGTCTGTAATTGTGTATGTGATTGTGGTAACTCCAAGATTAAATACTGTAGAAGGTAAAGTATTAATACCTGATGATGCCGAGGTTCCAGTGGTTACTCCTGTCATGGCCCAGGTTAAACTCTGCACAGTACAATTGTCTGAGTATGTCGGAGCAGAAGGAGTAAGTGTCTTCGTACAAAAACCAACATCGTTGGTTGATGTGACGTTGCCCGGACAAGCTATTGTCGGATTGATGTTATCGGTGATCGTTACTGTAAAAGAACAGGTATTCGTATTACCGGATGGGTCTGTAGCAGTATAAGTAACGGTTGTTACACCTCTGTTGAAAGGTGTAGAAGGAACTGTATTGATTCCTGAAGCAGGAGAATTTGCTACGGTTGCTCCGGATAAAACCCAGGTTAATTTAGTTACCGAACAATTGTCGCTGTAAGTAGGAACTGTAGGAGTGAAAGTTCTGATACATGTTCCGGCTGCGACGTTCTGCGCATTGTTGGCAGGGCAGGTAATAGTTGGTACTACGTTATCCGTGATGGTTATCGTAAAGGAACAGGTAACTGTATTTAATGCGGCATCCTTTGCCGTATAAGTTATAGTAGTTACACCCGTATTGAAGGATGTCGATGGAACTGTATTAATTCCTGTTGCAGCAGAACTACCAGTATTGGCTCCGGTCGTTGCCCATGTAAGCACAGTAACTGTGCAGTTATCGCTATAGGTTGGTGCAGTTGGGGTAAGTGTTCTTGCACAACTTCCTGCGGTAACGTTTTGAGCAATATTCGCAGGGCAGTTAACTACTGGAAGAATATTGTCCGTCACCGTTACAGTGAAAGAACAAGTACTGGTATTGTTCGCTGCATCTTTCACCGTATAAGTTACTGTTGTGATTCCAGCGTTAAATGCAGTCGAAGGAAGTGTATTTATTCCGGTTGCCGCAGAGCTTCCTGTAGTAGCTCCGGTTAAAGCCCATGACAATACAGTCACTGCGCAATTGTCGCTGTAGGTTGGAAGAGCAGGTGTAAGAGTTTTGGTGCAAACTCCCGCATCTACGTTTTGCGAAATATTAGCCGGACATGATACAGTTGGCGCCTGAGTGTCATTTACTGTAACTGTATATGAACAAGTCGCAATATTGCTGGAGGCATCTGTTGCAGTATAAGTAACAGTGGTAATACCAGCATTAAAAGTCTGAGTACCGACATAATTAATACCTGTTGCCGGAGAACTTGCTGTTGTTGCGCCTGTCAGAGCCCATGTTAATGTTGTTACTGTGCAATCTCCGGTGATATTCGGATTAGAGGTCGCAGAAGAAGCTGTACAAACTCCGGGTGAGGCATTGATAGTAATGTTGGAAGGACAAACTACAACCGGCGCGGTACTCAAAGTAAAAGAACCAGCACTCGTTGCGGTTCCAAAGACATTTGTTACCTTAACTGTTCCGGTTGTCGTATTTGCAGCAAGTGTTGCAGTGATTTGTGTTGCACTATTAACCGTAAAAGACGATACTGCAATATTGTTCACTGAAACAGCAGTTGCACCCGTAAAATTGGTTCCTGTAATTACCACACTCGGACTTGAGCCATAACACGCTGATGTGGGTGTGAAGGATGTAATGGTCGGTAAAGCACCAATGGTTCCCAAAAATGCAAAATCATTGATGCTATATGTTGTTGCAGAACTGGCAACATTGTACACATAAAATCTAAAGGTAATCGGGCTGGTAATTGACTGATAAGCCGCTGCTGATAATGAAATGGATGTACCACCAACGTTTGGTGTTCCTATATTAGCAGTATAGCCGTCGAGGCTGCTTCTGAATGCAAAACTCGGTGTTCCGGCAGAGACCTGACCTGTATAACCAAAACTACTCAAGTTGATTGCATATCCGCTTGCAGGTGTTAAGGTGAAGTAAAAATAATCTGTAGCTCCGGGAGCCCCGCCAGTATTCCAACCGTTGGCTGAATATCTGTTATTTGCATTTGAGCCTATTCCACCAGGTCCGCGACCTATACCCGAAACGGTTAAGTTGGGTGCAACTGCGTCACCTATTGTATATGGATTGGATGTATTGGGATTCGTTCCTGTAATTTGATTTAACCAAAGCGCTGATGTTGATATGGTAATCAATCCACCGGCTCCGGTACCACCTATTTCGTTACCTCCACCGGTATTATAAGCACCGCCACCGCCGCCGCCATAATTCGAACCTGAATTACCAGGCCCCTGAGTGCCCCCGGTCCGGCCATTACCGCCATTACCACCATTCAGCGATCCGCCATTGCCACCAGTGAATCCGGAAGCAGGATTGCCAATGGCAGTGCTACCTGCACCACCACCGCCACCTCCGCCATTACTTCCAGCGCCATTGGCTCCATTGCCACCGGCAAACTCTATTGTTCCGGTTGATGCCGCAACGGTTCCTCCGGCAGCGCCGGTTGCAGAATTGGTAGCTGCAGACGAGCCACCGGCCGCTACTACTGTCGTAGCATTAAAGGTGGTTGCCCCTCCATTTGCACCAGAAGTTCCACCGGCTCCTACCACATAATTGTATGTAGTTCCCGGAACGACAGTTACAGTGCTGCCTGCAAAAGCGCCGCCGCCGCCACCGCCGCCAACGCCAGTGGTTGTACTTCCACCACCACCGGCTCCCCAACAGGAAACGGTAATGGATGTTATACCCGGAGGACATACCCAACTTCCGCTGGTAGTAAAGCTTTCTGTGGCTTGAGCGCTACTGTCAATACCTTGCAAAAGGCTTAGCACAATAACGAATAATGATAGTAAGAATTTGGGAAAACTGAATTTTCCTGAACTCAGGTCTGGTGAATTTGTAAACCAGAAGCTAGAATGACAATTAATGGGTGTCATGATTCCGTTAAAATTAGGTTTTAGTGTAATATCAGCGATGCAAATATACAAACGAATAATTATTCGTCGGCAATTTTAACAAATTTGTCTAGGCTTTACACACTTTCGTTGGCAAAAATAAATACAATACCCTGATTCACAACCTTGTTACTGAATATTTATTTTTCAAATATAAGAACCAACCAATTCAATACACACCCACAATAAAAAAACTGATAATCAATCACATAATGTGCTTTTTCCCATTTATGGAATAACTAAAAACGAATTATTCTATCATTAAATATTCGTTTCCCGAACTAAGAAAATCCCACACGACTTGATTTATGTCAATAAAAAACCCCTCAGCGAGGGGTTTAAGGCATTCCAAATTGAAATATTATCGGCGACAATTTGTGTACATATAACACTAAGTCAACCTACTATCATGATTTTACTTGTTGTGATTGCCATCCATCAACTTATTCATTGCCATCATTTGTTTCATTACAACTTCCATTCCTTCGGGCGATCCATCGAGGAAGATTACATTGCCTTTGCCATATTCGGCAAAGTTCTTTATCGCCTCAGTCCACATGCTGAACATGATGACTGAAGTATCAAGATTGGCCTGCTGCATCTCGCGGGCCGCATTCTGCATACCACGGGCCACCTCTTCTCTGAAAAGTGCCACACCTTGTCCGCGCAATTGTGCCGCTTCTCTCTCGGCGGTTGCAGCTATTTTAATGGCATTACCATCGGCTTCAGCGGCTTTGGTTTTGGTAATCAACAGTGCCTGACCTTCGTTCTCGGCAGCAGCTTTGAGATTATTGGATGCCACTACCTGCGCCATAGACTTAATAATGGCTTCGTCGAAGGTTATATCATTCAATTGCAAATCAATCAAGTGATAGCCCCATTCTTCCAAACGGCCATCGATCTCTGACTTTACGTGCTCCACAATTTCATTGCGCAGCGCCAGTACTTCGGCCTGCTTCTTAGTGGCCACATAACCTCTGATTGTTCCTTCAATGGTCTTCACCAGAGCTTGCATCAGGTTTTGGTCGTTGATGAATTTAAAGGCCACTCTTTTGATAATTTCTTCATCGGCATTCATTACTGAATACAAAAGCATGGATTTAAAATAGACGTTGGCCTGGTCGAGCGTTACGGCCTGAAATTCCATTTCAACAGACCGGTTTTGGGTAGAAATTCGCTTGTGTACTACTTCCAGAAAAGGAATACGCACACTCAAACCGGGAGTAAGAATCCTTCTGTATTTCCCGAAAACGGTTACCACTCCAATGGTACCTTGTTTGATGGTTACAAAAAGCTGTGTAATAAGCAACAGGATTATTGCTAAAAGAATGTAGTTAAATGGCATAGTGTAATTTTTGGGCTAAGTTAGGATTCGTGTCAACATTTGTCAATCAGAATAATGACTATCAGCTTTAAAACCCCATAAAGCGTTGCATTTGCTGTTATGCGGTAACGACTTGTGTTGATTTTTTTCAATAATCTTCTTCAGCGCCTGCTGTTTTAAAGCAAAGCCGGCGAATACACGCTTTCAATAATTGAATAGATTGGACATGGTTCCAATCCCAGTTACGGTGTTACTTTTGCAACAATATGAGCAACGTAGATAGTTTAAGAGAAGCACTTAGCTTTTCACCAGACAATATCGCATTGCGCCTTCATCTGGCGGATGTGTTGTATTTTGAAAATCAATTCGACGACGCCGCTAAAGAATATCAGGAAGTGCTGAAACTGGCTTCCGGTAACGTGAAGGCCAAGTGCGGACTGGCCAAAAGCAGCTATTCAGGCGGTAAAAAGGACCTTGCTTTTGTGGTATTGGAGGATATCTGTAAAAATGAGCAAGTCGAGGCTGAATACCATTTGTTATTCGCCCGAATCCTATTGGATGAAGGCCGGATGAATGAGGCTCAAAACCAATATAAACTTGCTTTGGACAAAAACCCAATGGCCTCGGACAATGTGCTGGACAATGAATTCAGGATAAAAGGTAACACCGGAAATGATCCCGAGAGCGATAATCCAGAGAGTGAAATGGAGTTTTTGTCCCGCAAATTTTCGCTCGAACGCCCAACAATCAACTTCAACGATGTGGGTGGAATGGAAAAAATAAAAGAAGAAATCAAACTCAAGATCATCCATCCCCTCACCCATCCGGAGATCTATAAGGCTTATGGAAAAAAGATTGGCGGTGGGATTTTGCTCTATGGCCCTCCGGGTTGTGGTAAAACCTATCTGGCCAAGGCTACTGCGGGTCAGGTAAAGGCTCGCTTTATCTGTATAGGCATTCAGGATATTCTCGATATGTGGATTGGAAGCAGCGAAAAAAATCTGCATCAGGTGTTCGAATTGGCCAGAGCCAATACTCCATGTGTTCTCTTTTTTGACGAAGTAGATGCACTGGCGGCCAGCAGAAGCGATATGAAACAAAGTGCGGGCAGACATCTCATCAACCAGTTTCTGCAGGAACTTGATGGCGTAAACAGCAACAATGAGGGAGTGCTGATACTTGCTGCAACCAATGCACCCTGGCACCTCGATCCGGCTTTCAGAAGGCCAGGAAGATTCGATCGAATCATCTTTGTAGCTCCTCCTGATGCTCCTGCCCGTGCTGAGATTCTGAAAGTTCTGATGCAGGAAAAACCGCAAGAAAATATTCAGTTTGAAGAAATCGCGCATAAATGTTCGGATTTTTCCGGTGCAGATCTCAAAGCACTGGTAGATGTTACAATTGAAAAAAAATTGACAGAGGCAATGTCATCTGGAATTCCATCTCCCATTGTTACGCGTGACTTACTGAATGCTGTGAAGGAAGTAAAACCTTCTACAAAAGACTGGTTTGTTCATGCCAGAAATTATGCCCTATACGCCAATGAGAGTGGGCATTACAACGATATTCTCCAATATCTCAATATTAAATAAAATTTCAGCGCACGCTGTATGAGCGAACAACTTGCACAAAGAGCCGAGTTTTATTTTCAGCAACACAGGTATACTGAGGCAGAAAAGGACTACAGGGCTTTAATACAAACGGAGCCTTATATTGCATTCTTCCATACCAGACTGGCTCTTGCATGCTGGTACAATCAAAAAAAAGATGAGGCATACCGTATTGCCCAAAACTGCATTTCGATTGATCCGACATATGACCATGCGTTTTATATCTGCGCTTTTTTGGCCGACCAATTGCATCACGAAAGAGATAGTCTCAAATTCATTGAAACAGCTATCAGCCTCAATCCGGAAGAAGCAGAATATCTTGGATTCAAAGCAGGAATGCTGATGGACAAATTCAAATGGGAAGAAGCGTTGGAAGAAGCCAACAGAGGCTTGTCGTTTGATCCGGAGAATCTTACTTGTCTTAATATCAGGGCCAAATGCCTTCATAAACTCGACCGCAGGTCAGAGGCGCATGAGACTATCAGGGAAGCTTTGCAAAGTGACCCCAACAATGCATTCACCCATGCCAATGTAGGCTGGACCAAACTCGAACAGGGCGATCATGAAAAGGCTCTATTTCATTTTCGGCAATCCCTTATGCTAAAGCCAGGCTATGAACATGCCAGAATGGGACTTCTTGAAACACTCAAGAGTAAATACTTTCTTTACAAAATATGGTTGAAGTATTCATTTTGGGTTTCGAATATGCCACCGAATATGCGTCTGGCGCTTGTAATCGGTATGGTCGTTCTGATGAGAATTCTCTCTTCTATTGCCAAATCCAACGAAGCTGCTGAAAAATTTATTCTCCCCGTACTCATTGCCTATGGAATTTTTGCCATGTCAACATGGATTATTACACCATTGTCCAATTTGATGCTCAGGCTCAATAAATTCGGCAGATATGTCCTGAACCGGGAAGAAACGAGTGTGGCAAATCTCGTGGGAATTTCCCTATCCATTGGTTTAGCAGGGCTCGTTCTGTTGGCTTCAACAGATTTACCTGTGGCGCTGGGTTTGACCATTTTTGGTTTTTTATACATGATTCCCTTATCAACCTGGCATTACCAGGGCTCTGCCACAACCCGGAAAATATTGCGGATTTGCATTGTTTTTCTGGGTATTTCGGGATTTTCCGGAGCGCTGATGATGTGGAACAAAACCATTGGACTTAGCCTTTTGCTTTCTCTTTTTGTTGTACTAACTATCATTTTCCAATGGATTGTTGTAGGACTTCGATCACGCGATAACTAATGCCGAGCCAATAAGGAACTTCCTTTTTTCCAATTCACAAAACTCAAGGGGCTTAACACCTATATATTAATAAGGATTAGCGCAAATGAAAAAGTTCTTCGCCTGAACTCATTACCATGAATTATGGGTAATAAACTTACAGGCCGTGCCTTTTGGGTAAATTACCGGGTATCTAAAAAGGACATCGTTTCGTATGTTCCTAAAAATTATTTATTCGGAAAAAAATGATGAGTTAATCCATCAAATCGAAAAGTTAGATTGGATTGTATGGTTCTTCCGGGATAATGTACCTTTTATATCGATTTGGTATCTTTTTTAGTCCAATCTGCGCTGCGCTTGATTCTACTAAACAGCTAATCTCCCCGTATTTACCTCTGTATCATTTCATCTGCGGCATGGACTAAATTGAAATGAACATTGGGATTATATGCGCAAGTATTTCAAAGTGCGCTCATCATTATTTGATTATTCTGTTCCTTCAGAAACTATAGAAACACCTATTAGCATTAATAGACTAAAA
This sequence comes from Flavobacteriales bacterium, assembly GCA_031378885.1. Lineage (GTDB taxonomy): Bacteria > Bacteroidota > Bacteroidia > Flavobacteriales_D > Sanyastnellaceae > JANNEQ01. Next base: position 9,670 of record JANNEQ010000061.1, on the reverse strand, counting down.
AAGTTGATATCCAAATTACTGAAGGGGTTTTGTTTACCTATCCGGAGGTTGTAGAATCCGGGTTTTTCGGACGGTTTAGTGTTTGGCTGGGAAAAACCAGAACAAAAATGAGAAATGGTAAAAGGATTAAAACATTTGATCTGGATCACTGGCAAGGTCTTAACAAAATTAATTCCTTTGGGTTCCTGACTATTATCGCCCAATATACTTCTTGTGGCCGGAAGGCTGTGAACTCAACCTATCCAAATAAGTTGAAACCTTTTTGATATTGAGTTTTAACAATATGTTCCAGTATTTTAGATTCCAATAATTTGTTTATAGCTTGTTGGCCACGCGGGCAACTAATTGATTATTTTTGTGGCAAATAATAATTATATAATGAAAAAAATTCTACTCGCATCTATTGCTCTTTTTGGCTTCCTGGCTGGGTATTCACAGGTTAAGTTTTACAATGGCCTTGATTCTCTTGATGTAATGGTGGCTGAAGGTTGGATAAATGAAAACCACAGCAATCCTGTTGGACCAACTAATTGGTTTCAAGGTGACAATACAATTGGAGCTCCCGCCTTTGCAGGTCCGGACATTACCTCATACTTACAGGCCACTTTCACAGCAACCAGTGAAACTGCCGCTGGATTGATCAGCTTATGGTTGGTTTCCCCTACAATATCCATCTCAGATTTGGATTCTGTGAGATTCCATGCTCTTTCGTTCAATAGCATGACATTTCCTGATAGAATTCAGTGTTTGTTGAGTGTGGAAGGTGATGCTTCGGTTATGCCTACAGATGAAAATGGTGTTGGAAGTTTCACAAATGTGTTATTCATTATTAATCCGGATCTGAATACAACTGACTTTCCAAGTGTTACAAATGGCGAAAATTGGACTCGTTTTGGTGGTGCAGTAGCAGGAGTTGGAACCAACGTAGACTGCAAAATTGCTATCCGCTATTTTGTTGAGGATGGTGGATTCGCAGGTGCTAACAGTTCTACAGTTGGTATTGATGAATTCTATGTAACTGGTCCTGCCGGATACGTTGGAACAGAAGAAACTACTTCTACTCATTCATTCCAGATTTTCCCTAATCCAGTTGCTGACGTTCTTAACGTTCAACTGAATGGTGGAACTACTCAGATCAATATACTTGACCAAACTGGTCGTATAGTAATGAGCAATCAGGCTACCAGCAATATAGTTAGAATGAATGTAGCTGATCTTGCTGCAGGAGTTTATACTGTTAGTGTTGTATCTTCTAACGGTGAAACACAGATGAAGAAGTTTATCAAAGGGTAATTTTACCTTTTTAAAATATGATGAAAAGAACCGGCATTGCCCGGTTCTTTTTTTGGCACTATTATAGACTGGAATACATACTTTTACACGCAAATTAAAAATCAGAATATGATCAAAAAAATAGCATTTTACGTCTGCATCGTAGCTGCAACTACTATCGGACTTATCAGTTGCGATCCATCTTCCTTAAATGGAATTATGAGTACGGGTGGTTCAACTTCAACGCCAGGACTCAGCAATGCTGATATTGTTCAGGGATTAAAAGAAGCCTTGAGTGTAGGTGCCAAAAATGCTGTTTCGTTTACTTCAAAAGAAAATGGTTTTCTCAATAATCCCCTTATCAGAATCCCATTTCCTGCTGAAGCCCAAAAAGTAAAAGACAAAGCCTTGAGCCTGGGATTGTCTGCTCAGGTTGATAAATTCGAATCCAACCTCAATCACGCTGCTGAAAAAGCTGCTGCCGAAGCCGTTCCTGTGTTTATCAATGCTATTACGAGCATGAGCATTGAGGATGGTTTTAACATATTACACGGCGATAGTGTGGCGGCAACTAATTTCCTTAAAAATGCCACCACTGCACAATTGACCGAGAAATTTTCGCCTATTGTACAAAACGCAATCGACCAGGTTAAACTCACCAGTTATTGGGATCCATTGGCTTCTGCCTACAATACTTCCACCATTTTAACAGGCGCAAAGGCAGTAAACCCCGACCTTAAGGCTTATGTAACTGAAAAAGCCCTGGAAGGTTTGTTCAAATATGTGGCTATTGAAGAAAAAAAGATCCGACGCGATCCAATGGCCCGCGTATCAGATATATTGATGAAAGTATTTGGTTCGCTCGATAAAAAATAGTTTTCGCTCTACAATGTTTTTCCATAAATCCCTTTTTGATAAAAGGGATTTTTCAATTCTACACCATGCGCCAATTTAAACTTACTACAGATATTTTAGTCGCGGAGGAAATCGAAAAAGTCCTGCGCAATGAAAGTTGTGGTGCAGAAGTTATCTTTTGCGGCAGCGTTCGGTCATCCTCAAAAGGAGAAAACGTGGTTGCATTGGAATTCGAAACATACGAAGCCATGGCAACCAAAGAACTGCATCGCATTGCCGACGAAATAGAAATGAAATGGAAGGTGCATTCCATTGTGCTGCAACACAGATTGGGCAGAGTCGCAGTAGGCGAATTAGCCGTTATTGCTGCCATTGCAGCGCCACATAGAAAAGAGGCCTTCGAAGCATGTCAGTTTTTGATGGATCAACTAAAGGCCACGGTGCCTATTTGGAAAAAAGAAATACTGACTTCGGGTGAAGTTTGGGTAAGCGCTTTTCCTTGAGTTCTGATGAATTCAAAAAAAATTCATTCCAATGTGCCAAATCCGTACAATCAAATATCAATGCCGACAGGGCAGTGATCGCTGCCTTCAATTTCATTTAATATAAATGAGTCCTTTACTTTGGGCATAAAACTTTTTGACACCAAAAAATAATCGATTCTCCAACCTACATTTTTTGCCCGTGAATTAAATCGGGCACTCCACCAACTGTACTTCACCACTTCCGGATAGAAATGCCTGAATGAATCTACAAAACCAGAATTCTGAAGGGCATCCATTCCATCAATTTCTTTTTGCGTATAGCCCGAAGTTTTGTTGTAATTCGATTTGGGATTGGCCAGGTCAATCGCTCTGTGCGCCACATTCAAATCACCGCAGAAAATAACGGGCTTCTTCTTCTCCAACTTCTTGAGGTAAGCCATCATGTCTTTGTCCCATTGCTGTCGATAATCCAACCTTACCATCTCCTGGCCACTGTTGGGTACATAACAATTGACCAGGTAAAAATCTTTAAACTCGGCTGTAATGGTTCTGCCTTCTTTGTCGTGGTCATCCACCCCTATTCCATAAGAAATACTGAGCGGTTTTGTTTTGGTGATCAATGCCGTGCCGCTATATCCGGCGCGTTCGGCGCTGTGGGCATATATTTCATACCCTTTCAATTCGCTCAGTGCTTCTGCCACTTGTTCGGGAGTTGCCTTGGTTTCCTGAAGCCCCAGCACATCGGGGTTCATTTTGTAGATGCTTTCTACCAGACCTTTTTTTACCTGGGCTCTTATGCCGTTTACGTTGAAGGAAATGAGTTTCATTTTTTTACTTTTATAAATATCAGGTTGCAATCTTACACCAAAATTGAAAGGAATATCCATTGTATTTATAAAGTAACATTATTGTCTGGCTAAAATTTTCTGTTTATTCATGCCCGAAAAATGAAAGGCTTTAAATTTCTATTCCTCACAAAGGAACAATTGTTCAATCCTTACCAGGGTTGGGAATTAGGATGTTGCGTATTGGATAACCCCCGGTTATCGGCCTTTCACAGAGGGCTACTCAATGTTTGATCCTTATCAGGATCATTATTTGGTCTGTGACAAAATTTTAGTTGGACAAGAATGATAAAGCAAGAAAAACTAGCCCCCGCTTACCGGAGGAATAACAGCCAGTTCGTCAGTCTCTGAGATCACCACATTTTCATGGATGTATTCCTGATTGACCGCAATGGAATATTTAACAAGACCTTTGAGTCCCGGATACTCAGTTTCTAGGTAAGTGCGCAGGAAGTTTGTATCAGCGCCTTCGGGAAGCTCTATCTGAACTTGCTTTTGCCCGATTATTTCTCTGGCAATTCCAAATGTGAATAATGTAATTTTCATATATACCTGTAGAGTATTCTGCCGCCCGCAAAGATGAGCAAACCTATGGTAATAAACTTCACCATTTTCTGACTGAAAAAAGCCGAGCCCAACTTTGAACCTATCAGCCCCCCGAGCAATACCGGCAATATCAATAAAAGTTGATTCGACACAAAGTCTATCTCATTCGTATTGTATTGTGTGATGATTCCTGCTATTGAATTAAGTAAAATAAATACAGCACTTGCTCCGGCTATTTGTTTGGCACTTCCCCAGGCAGCAAGGTGCATTACCGGAGAAAGATAAACTCCTCCCCCAATACCTGTGAGACCCGATAAAAATCCTATAGCTACGGCCATTGGATACATCCACCACCGATTTTTTATGGCAATATCTTTTGTGGTCGATTGCGATTTTCTCAGCATAAAAAGGGCCGCCACAATTAAAGCGAAGGCCAGTAAAACAAAATAAAATCTTGTATCCAGGTGAAATGTAGAAGCCCAAATGCACGCGGGCAAACTACACACAAGTAGCATTAGCAGAGGCTTCCAGGGAATGTGATGGCGCAACTGGTAATTGATGGTGCCGACTGCCGTAACCCACGAATTGCACAAGAGCGCAATAAATTTAACCGATTGAGGCAACAGGTTGTATTGCGATAAAATAGCCAGATACAAACTCCCACCACCAAAACCCGCCGAGCTATATACCAATGCAACAAGGAAGAAAAAGATATAAATCCAGAGACTGAAATTCTCCATTGGTAGATGGTATTATTAGATTGAAACTATATAGAGTCTTGTACAATTCGAAACGGTTTTGCGCGGCAAGATAGAGATAAGATTATTCGGACATTTTTTTTCACCTAAAAATGTAGACCATCCAGAATTCTGACTATCATTGTTGCGGATTGCCAACGGGCATGTTGTTTTGAAAAAATATTATTGAGCACGCGCTAGCGTGGTTGGTGACTAAATAAGAACGTGGAAATTCTTTTTGTCATAAGCACCAATTCAACTGCGACTTCGCGCCCGATCGGGCGCGGGCTGTCTGTTGTTTTCAGGTGTTTATGGGCTCTCCACGTGCCTTATTTAGTCTGACTATGATAGTTCGGTTCACGCCCTTTTTTTATTTGGCTCAGGCCAACAAACTGAAAAACTGAGTAATGAGAATAAGGGTACTTACTGCTAAAAATTAACCCTTTAATATCATTCAATAAAATGAAAAAATCAAATGCTAAGCGGAGGTCAACCCGCACCTCGTTTTTTACCCAATTGTTTTTGTTTTACCTCACATTATTCGGCTGGAGCAATGGGCTGCGCGCGCAATACGAATGTTTTCCCACTACCTTGGGTGAAGAGCCATCCAACGGGCAACTACTGAGTGCTATCTACTTCGGAGGCGGTGGTGCCGGGCCGCAGGATATGTATTACATTCCCACTGTGGTGCATATTATACACAACAACGGTGCTGAAAATATATCTGATCAGGCTGTTGTAGACGGCATCAATGTTATCAACACCAAATTGCAGCAAAGCGATGTACATATCAAGCTACTTCTGGCTACGCTAGACCCCAATGGAAACTGTGTAAATGGCATTACACGCAACCAAACCTCTAAACCAAGTTGTTGGCTTAATGTAAATAATGAATGCGGTTATTATGACAATACTTATACAAGTATACTCAACATTATGAATTTAAATCGTTGGGATCCCGACCGGTATCTCAATATTTGGATTACCAAAGACATAAAGCAATGCTATTTTTATCCTGATCAGGATGAATTCGGCGATTGGAGCGAAACACAGGCACCTGCCACCCGTTGTTTACAAATTGAAAATGGGGGCAACAATTTCGACCAATATGACGGTTTTCTGGTGGCTTATCAGTCTTGGGGAAATGGCTCTTTCAGGGGAATATCTTCAGACAATTATGCTATGCGTTCTCTAGGAACTTATCTGAATTTATTCGAAATCTGGGGCGAAGCAAATTTGTTGACTAGCTGTTGCGACCCAGAGGCAACAAATACCTCAGATGATTATGTAACAGATACCAAACCGTGCAATTTTATCTTCCCATTTAATGTGCCTTCTGATTATCAGAATATGTCTACCATCAATTGCAACAACATTAGTACTGGGTGTAATAACGCAGAGTTTTGTGTTGACGATCAAATTCCCAATCCAGACGGTTTCTGGCCCAAAGAAAATTATATGGGCTTTTTCTACCAGTGCCAGAATACTTTTACTCCAGGCCAGGCGCAGCGCATGTACACTTGTCTGGATACTTACCGCGCTGAGTTGGTGAGCCCGCAAAATCTCATTGCCACCGGTGCCATACAGCAAGTTATTGCCTCCACCACCTGGAATGCTGCAGACTTTATTGGAGGCAATGTTTTTATAGGGCAAGACTTGACCATCAATGCTGGAGTGGTTTTTACCATCAATAGTGGAGTGACAGTAAAATTCGCAGAGAATGCCCGCCTTATTATCAAGCCTGGTGCAAAGGTGGTGCTCAATGGCTCTACCCTTACCAATCATTGCGCTAATTACTGGCCGGGTGTAGAAGTCTGGGGCCAATCGAATATGAAACAAACGAATGCGAACCAGGGATTTCTGGATATGAAAAACGGCGCTATTATAGAACATGCCGCTTGCGGAGTCCGCCTGGGCAACCTTGCCTCCACAGTACCCAACTGGACTTACGACTGGAGCAAAACCGGAGGTATAATAAAGAGTGTGGGTGGCTGCACCTTCCGCAACAACCGAAAGGATGTGGAGTTTTTGGCCTACCAGAATTTTAATACCGTGGGTGGCCAAAACATCTTGCTGAAAAATGTGTCGCGGTTTACCGATTGTAGTTTTGCGGTAAATGCAGCCTTGCCCAATGTAACCAACCTGAGTGAAAGGGTAAGTTTGTACGATGTGGATGGTGTGAAATTTACGGCATGCTATTTCTTTATCTCTGGAGCAGGCGTAGTGGCATACCCCATGAACAACCGCAGCAATGCCATTTATTCTGTGGCCTCCAGTTTTACAATAGAAAGCAGGTGCTCCGCTTATGTGCCGCTGGGCGGCGAATGCGAGCCGGGCTATCTCACCGCATCTACACTGGGCGACCCGGGAAATGATGTGATACCGAGTAAGTTCGTGAATTTCAAACAGGCCATTCGGGCGATAGGTGGTGATGCTTTCGGCACTATTTCTATTAGTGGTACTTTATTTCTGGAAAATAGAATGGGGATTTATTTAGGTGGTATTGACAATGCTTCTATCTACAGAAATCGTTTTAAAATTGCTCCAACGGGTGCGCTCATATCCTACGGTCTTTCCATGTTGGGATGCACTGGTTATCTGGTTGAGCGCAATAGTTTTGAAGGCCCAAATGAATACAATCAACTTTGCGTTGGGGCTTGGATAACTGATAGTGCTGATGAACACAATGAAATATACCTGAATGACTTTAAAGGATTATTTGCCGGAACAATAGCGCAAGGAATTCAGGTTTATGAGACCCAAGATGGTCATCAGGGACTTGAAATTCTTTGTGGATTGTATGAAAGCACCAAGTACAATATTGCTGTAACGACTTATGGTGACGATTATGGAAATATAGCCAATACGCAAGGCTTTTTTACCTTAAACCCAAGCGAGGTGACACTTCCGGCGGGCAATATTTTTACCCATACGGATTGGGGGCCTTCTTATCCCTATACGGATTATTATATATGTCCGGATGGCGATTGCGATTATGTGCGCTACGAACACCACGACCCAAGCAGTCCATTTAATGTGGCTCCCATTTATTACGATCCCGAGTGGTTTATCAATTCGGAGAACCTGCCCGTGATGACTACCAGGGCTGCGGCATGTCCCATTGAGCGAGAGTCGAACTCCAATTTTGCCCCCAACCTCCATAGCGTGGTGCTGGCTAAACGCGCTCAGGTAGAGCTAATGCATACCAATTTGCAGAGTATTATAGATGGTGGAGCCACTGCGAGTCTGGTGGCTTTTGTAAGCGACCCCAATATGTCCAGCGCACAAATAAGGGCCAATCTGATCCCTATCGTTCCCTACCTGAGTAACGATGTACTCTATGCCATGATACAGCGCGCACCAGCCATGAATCCGTGGCACCTGTGTGAGATTATGATTGCCTCTTCTCCTTTGGATGCGGATGTGCTTTCTACTCTTGTCTCAGCCAATTTATTACCGCAATATTTACACAATTTATTGATGGGATATCAGTCAGGATCCAATGGCTATCTTCAGTCGCAGAATGAACTCAAGTACCAGAAAAATACCAAGGCACAGGCACTGAACAATTATGTGCGCCTTAAACTATCTGAAGACGAGGAACAATACCACACCGAAGAAATAAGGGAGATCATGACCGGCGAGCAGATAAACGATGCCATGAGGGTGAAAATAGGAATAGCCCGCCAGCAAAAGAACCTGACAGAAGCGTTTGCCATGCTGGCCGATTATGATGCACCACTGGATGAGGATGCGTGGAAAGAATATATGGGAATCTTGCTCACGCTCGATGCCAATGGCGGATTTCATACCGCTACTCCCGCTCAAATTTCCATATTGGAAGGCATAGCTGCGTCAGGCAAATTTGGCAGGCATTCAGCAGCAGCCTTGTTGGAAATCATCACGGGGGTGCAACCAGAAGAAGAGCTCAATCTCCCAGTTGAGGGATTCAAAAATCTTCGAATAGAAAGTGAGCCTCTGAAACCAGAATTGGTTAGCCTATTCCCTAACCCAGCCTCCGGCCAGTTCCACATCACCTATATGCTTCCATTTGAAAAGAATAGTGCCTTTATCCGTATCTTTGATTCCATGGGCCATTTGGTTCGCGAAGAAAATGTAACCAATGGATTTGGAATATTGGAATTAAACTCAATTCAATTTGAATCTGGTTTGTATTTTTACGAACTTGAGGTGAATGGAAACAAAGTAGCTTCTGATAAATTTAGTATAATTCATTAAATAAATAATAAGGGCTGGTATAAAAAGTACCAGCCCTTTATATACAAAAAAGATGAAAAATTTCATCACATTATTACTAACTCTCTTGTCCGGTTGGCTATATTCGCAAGATTTGACTTGTTCATGGATTCACTCGTTTGGCGATGATTACAATGAGTATTCTTCTGATAGCGAATGTGACAACGAGGGGAACTTCATAATTTCCGGTGCATTTGGCGGAATTCTAGAACTTGATCCATTTGATAGTTTAAATTATTTGAATAATATAGGAATGCGTAAGGCCTTTCTAGCCAAATATACACCGTCCCATGAATTACTTTGGGGAACTTATTTTGGAGGGACTTCGGATGCATTGGTAAAGCAAATAAGAGTTTTAGCAGACAATAGCATTTTAGTATGTGGTAAATATACAGGGCAATGTGATTTCTTGCCAGGTCCAGAGGAGTACATTATAGAACCATATGGGGGTTCTGACGCTTTCTTTGCTCATTACAGTGCAGATGGAGAATTGCTATGGGCAATAGGTATTGGTGGCCCAAATGGTCAGGATTGGGGAACCAGCATTAATTCCGATACTAATGGTAATATTTATATTGGCGGTTTTTTCAATATTTCTGCAGATATTGATCCAGGTCCAGAAGAATTTCTGGTTTACAATCCTTTAGGAGCAGAATCTGATATGTTTATAGCA
>JANNEQ010000056.1:0-3190 GCA_031378885.1 Flavobacteriales bacterium | reverse complement strand
TACAGGGGACATCGAAATAATTAAGTTTAGCAACACTGGAGAAATATTAATGCAAGATACACTTGAATTATACGATCCAGAATATCAATACATGCTTAGTGGGATTTATGGTCTTGATGATGGTGGCTTCATCATTTCCGGAGCTAGAATGTTTGATTGGGATCCGTTTATAGCAAAATTCGATGCAGAAGGAGATTATGTGGATGAATACCATTGGGGGGGGGGGGATGATGATTGGTTGCCGTTTTTGGAACCTTTTGGAGTGGATAGTTTTATGGTGTCCTTCGCAGAAACAGAGAGCACTTGGGGAAGCTATAATATTAGTCGACCTAAAATGATTTTGTTTAATGCACAAAGTATGTCAGAGGAATGGACGCAACAAGCTGATAGTACTGTTTTTCATTTTATTAATCTAAGTATAGCAAGAACTTCTGACAACGGATTTGTTACCTGCGGATACCATACGGTAGCTCCTTCTAATCGAATTGGTTTTATACAAAAATGGAATGCCAATGGGGAAGAAGAATGGTCGAGAAGTTACCGCCATATTCCTTCAAGTGGCAATATGCTTGAAGAAAATCAAGCCCTATGGGATATAACAGAGGCTCCAGATTCAGGGCTAATTGCCTGTGGTTACTACAAGAATGGTCAAAGCGACCCCCAACACGCGTGGGTTCTCAAATTGGACGGCTGTGGCGATCCTGTTTTCGATAGCTGTGTTGTTGTATATGATGGTGTTTGGACAGGCAAAAATACACCAGCTTTGAATAATTTATTTGTTTGGCCCAATCCGTTCCAAGATCATTTGAATATTCAATTGCCGGAACATTCTGCTATTGTGGATATTCTTGATGTAATGGGAAATTTGGTGTATTCAACAAAGTCGTATCAACTTACTGCTAAATTAGATCTGTCTCATTTGCCCGTTGGGGTGTATATAGTAAGGACAAGGTTGGAGAGTGGAGAGGTGCTGAGCAAGAAGGTGATAAAGAGTGAGTAGAAGATGGAACCTCTACAGAATTGACCATGATTAAGCAATGAGGTTATTAATTGTTTCAATATTATTTGTTTTAAATACCTTGGGCTGTTTGTCCCAAGGTATTTATTTTGATAGTCTATACCATACTAGCCCTGAAACTGCTGTCATTGCACAGATAATGGTAAATGATACTGGATATACCACTATCGGAATTTATGGTCCCCCCACTAATCCTTATCTTGAACTAATTCATCTCGATTTTGATGGAAATATGCAGAGTAATCAACTCTGGAATTGGGGGGTTCCAAATTCAATGATTTATTGGTACGGTAAATCTTTTATGCAACTGAGTGATGGCAATTATCTCTTTTCTGACAGATTTGATGCAGGTACTCAATCCATTATCAAATTCGATCAAAATTTAGATACATTATTTACTATTGTTTATGAAGGTACTGGAGAAAGCTATAAAAGAAATTATCATTTTTTCGAATTGGATAATACATACACTGGAGTATGTAACATTAGTACAGAAACGGGAACAGAATATTTCGCAGATTTAGAAGTAATCATATTATCGCCAGCGGGCGAAATACTTTATCAAGACACTGTGGAAATATTTGATCAGCAATATCAGCTATCACTTTCTGGCATTTTTCCATTAAGCGATGGTGGTTTCATTGTTTCAGGGGCAAGACTGTATGATTGGGATCCATTTATCGCAAAGTTCAATGCTAATGGTGAATTAGTAGATACTTTTACCTGGGGCGGCCCGCTTGATGATTGGTTGCCTTGGTTAGAACCAGTTGGAAATGACAAGTTCATTATTTCAACATTATATAATGAAGAGGACATTGATTTGTATTTTCATGTAATGCGTCCAAATCTAATGCTATTCGATGCAATATCAATGGACTCAGTATGGACTTCTTTAGCGGCTGACTCGCTCGGAAATCCATTTAATTTTTCTATTGCGCAAACCTATGATGGTGGTTTTGTTGTTTGCGGAAGTCATGATGCGAACAATTATGAATACGCATATATTCAAAAATGGGATTCCACAGGAAATGAACTTTGGTTTAAAAGTTATAGGCACTCTGAAAATCCTGACGATGGAGTTTTCGATTATCAAATGTTCAGAGACATAAGTGAAACTCCAGATTCAGGACTAATAGCAGTTGGCTATTACTACAATGGCAACAGCGACCCTCAACACGCCTGGGTTCTCAAACTGGATGGTTGCGGCGATCCAATCTTCGACAGTTGTGTCGTTGTAATTGATGGAGTGTGGGATGATACATACCTGAACAAAATGAAAACCGAAGCCTTTGCGTGGCCCAATCCATTCCAATCGCAACTCAATCTTCAACTACCGGAGCATTCTGCACAAATTGATATTTATGATTTGATGGGGAATTTGGTGTACTCAAAAATGAGTTATCAATTGGTGACTAAATTCGATTTGTCTGAAATTCCCACTGGTGTGTATTTAGTCAAAGCACGATTGGAGAGTGGTTTGGAAATAACGAAGAGGGTGGTGAAGGTGGAGTAGATAACCTTAATTATTGTTGTTTTTAATTCGGCTTTCCACAAAAGTAAAGCGCGAGTTTGTTTTCGTTAAAAATTAATTTTTCTTTGAAAAGAATAACGGCTATAATCGTTTTGATGATATTAAACACCTTGGGCCTCCTTGCCCAGGGTGTTTATTTTGACAGTCTTTATCATCAAAATGACCAGCTTTCTGTTCTGGCCCAAATTTTCGAAGTTGATTCAGGTTACACTGTAATTGGACTGCACGGCCCGGGAGGTAATCCTCGTTTGGAAATGATGAAAATTGACGATCAGGGAATTTCCACAAATATCAAATCATGGGGATGGGATAATCCCACTTCTTCAATTTATTGGTATGGCAAAGGTTTCTTACCGCTTGTTGATGGGGATTATTTGTGGTCAACAGGATTTTCAGGTCCGAAAACGGCCATTATTAAATTTGACGAAAATCTTGACACTTTATTTAAACCCTAACCCCGAAAATAATTTACGGTATTTATAAAGAAATTCAGCGAAATAGTTGGTACGCTGGATTTTTTTGTTTTTATTTGCATTACGTAAATACGTAATATTAATGGCGACAAATCACCAATACCCATCTTGGGCACTAGAACATCGTAAACCAGGCACAGAGCTTAGGTTCATCAGTAATAAGTACTA
>JANNEQ010000235.1:0-2359 GCA_031378885.1 Flavobacteriales bacterium | reverse complement strand
TTCGCATAATTATTACCTTTTTCAAAAGACATATCTATCCGGTGTAATGTATCTTCCGGCAAAGTGTCGGCTCTGGTATATACATAAGAAATTTTAGCGTCATCAATATAAGTACTTGGCCAGCCAGCGGGTTGGTAGTATTTGATGGAGGTATTTATACTTCCATCCGTATTTTGTACTTGGCCCTTGTTGGTGATAAATCCATTGGGGTGTTTTCTGTCATTCGATTTTGGCATATATACATCCTTTTGACTCCACCTTGTTACCATATACTTGTAATGCCCTGCGCCAACCTCCGATTGTCCGGCAACGTAAACGGTATTGTCATTTTCATCAATAGCAAGATTCATTGGCAAGTCATTCAGATTGTAATCTCCATTCCAACGCCCTGTCCAAACAATGTCACCAGTGGTATTCTTTAACTTTTGAACTACATAGTCCACATTGCCATCTTTGTAAGAGGAGCCGCATATAATTGCATTGCCGTTGAGGTCAAGTTTCAAGTCTGTTGCCTTGTCTTCGCCAGCTTGTTCGTCAAATGTTTTTGACCAGATTAAACTTCCTGAACTACCATTGTATTTGCGGGTTACGAAGTTTTTACTTTCATCAGTTGCGGTGGTGAAGCCACAAATAACAACATCGTTGGTTGACGTGAGTTCAAGGCTCAAACCTTCATCGTCCAGATTGTCAGTTCCATTAAAAGTCTGTTGCCAAAGCACAGTGTAGGTAGGCGAAAGTTTAATGACTTTTATATCGTACTGATGGTTGATGTTGCGCACCGCACCAACAATATAGGTATTGTCGCTTGCATCAATAGCGAGGTCGGCAACTTTGTCAATTCCTTCGTCATCACCACCGGTTAGTTTAAGACCTAGAAATGATCCAGTACTCAAGTCGAAAAATGTGGTTGCCATTTTCCAATCGCTGGCCGATTGTTGAGAGGCGCCAATAACAGATACCCGCGTGGCAGATATGGCAAGTCGTGCAGAAATATCCTGCATACCTGCACCGTTCCAGGTGGTAGCCCATTGCTGCACTCCGCTACTGTTGTACTTTATGCACAGAAAATCGCCGAGTGTGGAAGTGCCATAGCTGCCACCGCACATATAGATATTATTACTGGCATCGCGAACCACAGAAATTCCACCATCAAAAGAATTGGCTGCTCCATTGTAGCTTTGAATCCATTGCTGTACACCTGCATTGTTGTATTTAATGGTTACTGCGTTGTAATTAGTAGGGCTAATGTACTCTGTACCTGTAATGATAATATTGCCAGCGCCATCTTGTACAAGCTCTGCCGCAAAATCATTACCACCTGCTGCCCCGGCATATTGCTGTGTCCAAACCACCATATTATTGCCCGTCATTTTGGTGAGTAGCATATCGTAATTTCCACCAGAATTGAGGGTTGCACCGCATACATAATTGTAGCCATCGGTGCTGCGAAGAACAGAGGTTTTGTAGAACATTTCTTGTGTGCCTGTGCTACCATAACTTTCTAGAAATGCTTGTTGCGATTGTTGTGAAAGGGCTGTATAGTTAATTAGAAATAGCCCTATTACGATAATTAAATGTAAATTCGTTTTCATTGTTTAATGAATTAGTTGAGTTTAAAATTGATTCATTTATTTGACCTGGTTTCACGATGTGAATATAGATCGTTTTCTCTACTTTCAGTCCGGTTCTCTGGCTCTTGGTATTATGTGTCTTCGTTTCCGCATTCCGTTATTTGATTTGTGAGGTACCGTTCGCGTACGGTCTTGTATAACTCCCAAATATGCGAGAACTTTTATAGTACTTTTTGTATGTAATCTCTCCACAATTCCAAACTACATCAAATCAAAAATTCCCTTTCAGCCAGAACCTGCAAATAAAACTGCATGGTTCTTTAAAAATTCGCCGCCGTTTTGGTTCAACCCACGCAAACATAAGCAACGCACAACCATCAAATCACTTTCCCTCCACAAAACCCCAAAAAACCCCAATCCACCCGACCAACCCCCAAAAACCTCCGACAAAAATCCCGGCAGAAACTCTCCAGTTAAAATTTGTCCGAAAAAAATGCGTATTTCTACGCAATTTTTAAATCGCATCTGTATTCCTAAGGTTTACATCTAGTCTTTTGGAGGAGTTAAATTTTCGCTGAAAAAATGATAAGAGAAAAATGCTAGTAATTTTTTTTAATACCTGGTTGGCTTACACACATCCCTAAGCCCAATGTCATTAAGTTAAGGAATTGGCACATACGGAAAAGTCCCGGAGGGACGACCTTTTGGTAGTTTGTAATTGGATACCAAAGGGCCGCCCCGCTGGGGCTTTGGGGATAGCACCGGAATCATTTCTACCAAAGGGCCGC
>JANNEQ010000185.1:0-2436 GCA_031378885.1 Flavobacteriales bacterium | reverse complement strand
AAACTTTTCTTTGGGTCATTCCAGGTGGCTTCGAACTGGAAAGGTAGTAAAGAATATTGGCCGATGCCCGGTAGAATAATTTCCAATATATTTTTTGATTTATTGCACAGGCTCTGCTTGTGTCTTTGCTTTACCCCATTTGTAGAAAGGTAGCACACCAACCAAATCAAAGCGGAGGAAATTGGAAGTGTAACTCAACTTAAACAAATAGAAAGGTTCCTTTTCGTAGGTTAATCTCACTTCAAACCATTTGTTCAACGAATAACCAATACCAATATTTACTCCGTCATATTTAATCTTATCTTTTAAAGATGGAAAAAAAACAACTCCACTTACCTTGACTTCATTGGTAGTAATGCGATATCGATGCAGCAATGTACCTGCATAAAAGTGAATCGGAAACTCCGAGAATGGCATAAAGCCAACCTGGCAATCCCAGGTTTGCAAACTTGCTTTATTTGCGTTAGGATCTTTTATGCCCAGTTTACTGATTCCCCATCCACCCTGAATATATGCCCAACGAATTGGTGTAAATCGAATGCCAGCGCCTATTTCAATTCCGGTTGTGGTATTGTAAACGCCAGCCTCGGTTGTCTGCCTTATGCCTGCCCGTCCAAGTAGGGAAAAACTTTGAGACCAGCTATTAGTATTATGAATTAATAGCAATATAAATGCTGAGGACAAAATTTTCTTAATTATTTCTGAATTCATTTTGTGGATTTTTAAAGGCATTTTCATTAATAGTCGATTTTTTTTTCAAAATCAAACCAACTACAACTATTGCTTTGGTCAATATCACATTCTGTCTCATATATGGGTATTTTCCAGAAAATTACACAGCCATTCCTGAAATCATATACCAATGAATCACCGCTAGATAAAACTATATCAATATTCAACATTTTCTACATGAAACCAGCCATAGCTATTGCATTGATCTATCTGACTATTTGACCCCCATAGGGGCATTTCCCACACTATTGCACCTCCACTGCGAAAGTCAAAAATCAGGGAGTCACAATTGCCAATGACGTTGTAATAGGCACCTGCTTGATTAGGACATGAAAGTTCCCGTGGATAAATAGAAAGGTGTCCATCAACTCCAGCGTTCATATTAAGCCTCTCTTCATCGCCCAAGTATGCACGCAAGCGATTAGTAAGAATAAGTGTTAAGGAATCTGATTTTGACAAGGGGTATATGGTATCTGAAATTCCTGTTACCGAATTTTTTTCAACCATGTATTGCAATCGAAAAACCAAGGCAGACGATCCTGGAGCCCCCTGTTCCGGTTCTTTGTGCAGGCAACTCGTTATTATAACAAGTAGAAAACTATAATATGGCATAAACTGAAGTGATTTCATAATTTAATGACTTTTAAGATTTTTACTTCATTTTTCCCTAAAATATTCAAGGTATACATACCACTTGAGTAACTTTCCATGTCTAATTTATTAGAGGGATTGTTTATACTCTTCACCAGTAGCCCGGTTGAGTCGTAAATATCTACTCTCAGTATACTATATCCGCACCTCAACTCTAAGAAATTACTGAACGGATTGGGTAATGTAATGCAGTTCTTATCTTTCTCCTTTATGGCATCAATATTTGTAGTGCTTTCAATATCGACATCCACGTTATCGCGTTCGTAATATCCCATTTGATCTACTCCGCCCACCAATGGGCTGTTGAATATACAATTGCCATTTCTTTCTATCTTAAACAAAACATAAGGTCTGGCAGCGCTTAATACTGGAAAATTCTTTAGCTTCAATTGGCCTGATTCGGTATCATCGTCCGCAGTGCCAATTACACTCAAAGTGTAAGGATCATAATAGGTTATTTCAAAGGAATTGCAAACTCCCATGTGCTTTAATTTAGGAGCGTCGTCAGAATCATAAGTTAGGTTGACAAAAGTGGTAAAGCGCTCAGATTCTAGAATGTTGTTTCCTTTATAATCCTTTTTCACGTTAATATTCAACGTATCCAAATTTGCTTGATTCCAAAAGAACGGAATGTCCAAGTCTTTTGTTGCGGTATACACATTCCACGTCCTGTTCATCAAAATGCCCACCACAGTGCGTGTGTTGGTATTGCGAAGGTAAACAGCTTCTGACCAATGGGCGTGATTATTCCCCTCTCGCGATTCTGCATAATCCGATACCCAGTCGTTTGTATCTGTAAATCCATCCATAGAAAAAACGTGTTCTTTGAAAAATTGGTCAACCTTGCCCATCATATTCCAGTGGGGTGTTTGATTTTGCCAGCCCCATGCAAATGCAGAAGATGCAAACCCTGCAAATCCATTGCACCACAATTCCTTTTCATATGACGAAACGTCGATTTCATTAAAAAATCCACCCGGGCCAGATTCCAGGTGTAAAACGGGACCTTTTCTTGATAATGTGGCAGAATACAATGTGATATCAAAAAAGGGA
>JANNEQ010000184.1:0-2350 GCA_031378885.1 Flavobacteriales bacterium | reverse complement strand
AAACTTTTCTTTGGGTCATTCCAGGTGGCTTCGAACTGGAAAGGTAGTAAAGAATATTGGCCGATGCCCGGTAGAATAATTTCCAATATATTTTTTGATTTATTGCACAGGCTCTGCTTGTGTCTTTGCTTTACCCCATTTTAAGAAGGGCAGAACGCCAACAAGATCAAGTCGGAGAAAGTTAGAGGTGTACTTTACTTTAAACAAAGCAAAAGGTTCCTTTTCGTAGGTCAGTCTCAGTTCCAGCCATTTATTTAGCGAATAACCCACTCCCATATTCCAGCCATCGTACTTTACCTTGACTTTATACGATGGAAAGAATATCATGTCATTGACTAATACTGCGTTCGTTGTAATATGATAGCGATGCAGCAAACTCCCTCCATAAAAATGTATGGGGAAATCAGCGAAAGGTTTGAAGCCGATTTGCCAATCCCAGGTTTGTAAATTGGCTCTTCGGGCTTTTACATCATTTAAACCTAGTTTGTCCATTCCCCAACTGCCTTGAACATATATCCATGAATTGATATTGTATCGAAGGCCAGCTCCGCCGCCAAGTCCGAAAGTAGTTTTATATACTCCTTGCTCAACGGTTTGCCTGAAGTTGATTCGGGGTATTAGTGATAGTGATTGGGAGAATGAAGTGATCCAAGTCACTGAAAATATCAAGACAATATATAGTGGTTTCAAAAAAGTCATTCAATTTATTTCTTTTCGTCGATTATTAATTTCTGTGTTATAATGATTCGATTCATTGACTAATATTTTGTCTAAATTCAAAACGCTTTTCCGATCAGTACTCAATATAATCCCTGCTAAAAAATCCGTAAGTATTGCATCCATTGAGACCATTGATATTATTACCTGCTGGTAAAGTGCGGAAGACTGCTCCACCAAATGCAAATGAAAAAATCACTGAATCACCGCTGGACAGTTCTAAAAAACTCGCTCCTTCATAATTCTGGCATGATAGATCATTACCTCCATTCGAAAGATAATCCACATTTAAAACTTCCAAATCACATTTTTCTATATTCCCTGAATAAACAAGAAAGCGGTTTCCCCCTAACACAATTGTTATTGAATCTTCCTCCGAAATCGGAAAGATTGAATCAATAGGAACTCCTAATTCGTTTTCTATTACGAAATATTTCAATCGACATATGTAAGAACCAGTTCCCGGTGTTCCGACATCAAGCTCCTTAGGTGTGCAAGCCATATAAATCAAAGGAAAACCCATAATCATTAAATAAAGAGAATTCTTCGTACTTTTCATACTTATAGCTTAATAATTCGTAAAATTTTTACTTCATTTTTCCCTAAAACACTCAATGTATACATACCACTTGAGTAATTTTCCAAATCCAATTTATTGGAGGGATTATTAATACTTTCTACCAACAGCCCAGTTGAGTTATAAATATCCACTTTTAGCACGACAAATCCACACTTTAATTCAACGAAATTACTAAAAGGATTGGGCAATGTAATGCAGTTATCGTCTTTGATGTTTAAAACATCAATATTAGTCGTATTTTGAAAACCAACATCTTGATTGGCTCGTTCGGTATAATCAAACTGAGCAATTTCACTCACAGTTGGGCTATTAAATGCGCGATTACAATTTTGTTGAATTTTAAACAAAACATAAGGTCTGGTAGAGGTCAAAGCTGGGAAATTCTTGAATTTCAATTTACCGAAATCAGGGTCATCATATTCGGTGGATATTGTACTTAGAGTATAAGGATCGTAATAAGTAATTTCATAAGAATTACATCCACCCATGTGTTTTATTTTAGGCGTGTCATCCGAATCATAAGAAAGATTGACGAATGTTGTATATCTACTATCAAGGGCTAAGTCTCCATTATAATTTTTTCTCAAAACCTCCAACGTATCCAACTTCGATTGATCCCAAAAGAACGGAATGTTCAAATCCTTTGTTGCAGTATAAACATTCCAGGTTCTGTTCATTAAAATCCCCACAACGGTTTGATTTTCGATATTACGAAGGTAAACAGCCTCTGACCAATGCGCATGGTTATTTCCCTCTCTCGATTCCGCATAATCGGATACCCAGTTATCTGTGTCCGTAAAACCTTCCATGGAAAAAACGTGTTCTTTAAAGAACTGATCAACCTTGCCCATCATATCCCAAAGGGGTGTTTGATTTTGCCAGCCCCATGAAAATGCAGAAGATGCAAACCCGGCAAATCCATTGCACCACAATTCCTTTTCATATGACGAAACGTCGATTTCATTAAAAAATCCACCCGGGCCAGATTCCAGGTGTAAAACGGGACCTTTTCTTGATAATGTGGCAGAATACAATGTGATATCAAAAAAGGGA
>JANNEQ010000154.1:0-9464 GCA_031378885.1 Flavobacteriales bacterium | reverse complement strand
AACCATCACAGACTTGCTGGTCACGGCGGTTTGTTTTTACGCCTTTTTTCATCTTCGCACACATTCCCACAAACAAACAAAACACGTAAAGTTTTACCGCTATTTCTTCCTGTTTATGGGATTGGCGACTTTGTTGGGAGGCATCATCGGCCATGCCTTCTTATACCTTTTCACCTTTGCCTGGAAAGTACCTGCATGGATTGTGAGTATGATTTCCATTGCACTGGCAGAGCGAGCCGCCATTATGCGCGCGCGTCCATTACTCCACAATAAACTGGGTACCTTTTTCACCTACCTCAATTTGATTGAGCTCATCGCGTTTATGTTTATCGCCATCTATACCCTGAAGTTCATTTTCGTGGAGATACATGCCATGTACGGACTACTCATCGTCGTATTCTCCTTCGAAGGATACATTTATTTCAGAACACGCGACCCTGGAAGTAAAAAAATTCTATGGGCTGTTTTTCTCGCCGCATTGGCTGCCTCAGCGCACATTGGCAAAATCAGCATCCACAAGTGGTTTAATTATTTCGATCTCGCTCACGTCTTAATGGCCATCAGTTGCTGGGTGCTATACCAGGCGGTGAGGGAAATGGAACCGGAACTGGCGGCGAGGAAGTGAGGGGTTTGTTTAGCCGCAACAGGAAGAGCAGTTCTAATTAAAGCATCAACAACAGCAATACATCCAATCTCAATACCCTTATCGGACTTTTGTTATGAACCATTATTGAAAAAGTCCACTCCAAACGTTTTTTTACCCGACTTCTTCTAAAATGAAGGGTAGAAGGCTGCTATTCGATCTGATCAAAAACTATCATCGACAAGCGCCAAATTGAATGCTGAAAAATTGAACTCATCATGTTCGAAGTGACGTGTATAGCTCTTTTCTGAATAACTGCCATGAGCCGATAGCGTTGTAAAATTACATTTCCTCAGATCAACCTGCTGAAAACTGCTGTTAACAAAGGTAGCCAAACCCAGGTAAGCGGAAGAAGAAGTGTTGAGTTGTGTAGAGGATTGTCGGGGGTGTATCATGCGCGGGCGAAATGATAACCGGTCTGAAATTCGATGGTCCGGATTTAATCGCTGAGAATAGATAGTTCCTATCAATTAGATACCTGATCCCACAAAGAGCCATCAGAAAATCGGATTTGAATGATTTTATTTTCTTTATTGAAGTATACGTACTTAATGTTCGTATCAGTGGTGTCGTAAGAAATAAATTTCCGAACAAAATTGTATGTACTATCTCTGACTACATAATCACCTATACCCTCATAATAGCCTGAGCCATCATGCATCTGCAAATGCAGTCTTATGTTTTCAATATTTATTAAAAGACCTTCTTTGGCAAATGAACTTACTGAATACGACAATCTCGGATCTCCTGCATTCATAATCGAACCTTGAACACATTCCTCTGACCTCACATAATAACAGTCCTCATCAGGATATTGCTCCTCGTATTCAGACCATGAACAATCATATTCTGTAAAGGTGATTGTGGATTGATTACCCAAAGAGTCCTCATAAGTTATAACCGCACCAACCGGCATCAAAAGGGTTTTATCCGTTGGTCTGTCAGCGTATGTACTTTTCCACTTTGTACAACCACATCCACTTAGAAATAGGGCGAGTAGGAGAATATAAAGGGTCGTTTTCATTTATCAAAGTTAATCAATTAACGGCTATCCTTTTTTATGGCCTTTCAGAAAAATACTCTTAACTGATTTAAAGCCCATACAACATAAACTTCGAATTAATATTGTTACTCCGCATAAAATAGATACCCGCCTTCAACCCCGAAGTATCAATACGATTTAATCCACCAGCCAACCTCACCTGGCTCACCAGCAACATTCTGGCATCATAAATATTCAGTAATTCATTTTTCATATCATCCGGAATCTGGAGGCTTACAAAATCATTGGCGGGATTGGGCCAGGGAATGATGGCCGCCGGCGCAACAGAGGTATTCTCTGTAATCGCTGTAGGCACAATAAATACACTAAGATCTTCAGTTTTTGCTTCTCCTACACCGTCGGAGGCAAAATCATTTCCGTTACGCAGTTTCGCCAGACAACTGAGCTGGCTTGAGTAAAAGGTGGCTTCACTGCAAGTGAAAAAAGTGGATGGAGTAATATTTATACCGTATAGCATATTGCCCAAATGCGTCATCTTCATGTTGTCGCTGCTCTCCCCCCATTCGCCATTTCCATCAACAGGAGCGCTGGGCATCCAGCACCAGAGATAAACACTGTCCTGTTGTTCGGGATGGTTCATCAGCATGGTCTTCAGACCCTGCGAGGTCTGGTTCACATCGATTAGAATAACCATTGTCTGGTCCCAGACTCCCGGGCTTGGGTCAATGGTGATGGCTTGTCCATTAGAAGAAAAAAACAAGCACATCAGGGCTGCTGCGAGTAGGTATGTTTTCATGAATATTAATATTTGTTGGGGCGAAAATAAACAAAAAAATAAATCAGAAGTAAATCGCCTTTAAAACCAGTAGGATAAAACATCAAACCCATTTATACTTCATGCTATGACTTTTAATATTGACTCGTCCTGAAAAAAGTTGACAGAAAACAAAATAGGTCATCGTAGGATAAAAGCTATTCAACATTCGACCCTTAGGGCAATGTCATTAAGTTAAGGACTCTATATAAAATAACATTGTTGTCCGACTAATTTTTTTGTTGATTTTATAAATAAAACGAGAGGATTGCGAAGCCATGAATTCTGCTGACTCCGGAGGAGTCGAACATTGAATAGCCCCCGGCCTGGTCCTATGGACTCAAGGTCCGAAGGATCGAAACCGGGGGTATTAATTTTTTCGAAAAATAATTCCCGACTCTGAAAGAGTCGGAAAATTCCTTTAAATCACGCAATCAGTGAATTTGAAATGTTGTTCAACCCTTGTCAGGGTTGTGAATGAGGTGATGCTTATCTGTTAACCCCCAGTTTCGATCCTTCGGATCTCCACTGGGGGCTACTCAATGTTCGATCCTTTCAGGATCATGATTAAATCAATTTATAATTTTAGTCGGACAATAATGATAAAATAACAATCGACCCCTACAGGGTCGTTGGATCATTGCAAACAGATTGTGCTATAAACATTTGATCCATTGGATCAGGAGATGCCTGTAAACAATGCGATAAACGATCCAATGGATCGCATGTTTATAGGTATGATCTTGACTTTGGCGATAAACGACCAGGGTCGAATGTTGATCAGTCAATTCCTTAACTTAATGACATTGCCCTTAGGGTCATTCAATTGAAGTACTGTAAACCAAAAATATTTAATAACTATCCCCGCTATTAATGATATGCAATTATTGAATGATCTTCATTTTTTTAACCTGAAGATAACGAACACCCTCAACTACACCATTTGAATGTCCTATTGCCTATTCCTTTATTAATTTAACTATTACCCTATTTCCATAACCATCCTGTACTTTCAAAGAATAAGCGCCCGACGCAATTCCATTCATTGGGAGAATAGCTGTTTCCTGGTATATAACGCCTTTGAGAATTTGTCGACCCACATTATCAAGTAAAGTATAGGTAACAGGTTGATTCGAATAATTCGTTTTTAAAGAAACAATGTCTCTGAAGGGATTGGGAAATACAACAACTGTCCAATCTGACCCATTGCTTATCGAGGGAAGACCAATTGTAACAAAGTCCTCGCAACTGCTGGTTGCCGAGCACAAAGAATTTGAAACCATCACAGCATAACTTCCATCCGCGTCAGGAGTGAATACTGAATTGGTTTCACCCGATATCGGGCTAAAGTTATTGTCGCAGTCTAACCATTGGAAAGTAGCATTTTCAGGATAATTTATTGCTGACAGATTTTGTTCACTGCTGCTGATTTGTGCTTGCAGATTATCGATAAAAAGTGTTGTCGTTACTGTACTATCGCAACCATTCATGTCAGAATAAATGGTTTGATAGATACCCGATTCAGTATAGGTTTCACCATTGATGGTCAACGACTCACCAGCACATAAATTAATACTTTGAGCGGATTCAGCCAGTGGCAAAATCGTTAGATTGAGCGTTACAATGCTATCACAACCATTCGCAGAGGTTAAAATATTTTCATAGATACCCGATTCAGAATAAGTTTGATTGTTCATCATATACGACTCTCCGGAACATAGCTGAATATTCTGAGCGGACATAGCTGTTGGCAAAATAGTCAGATTGAGCGTTACAATGCTATCGCAACCGTTAGCGGAGGCTAAAGTAGATTGGTAGATACCCGATTCTGTATAGGCTTCGTTGTTCAAGGTGTATGACTCTCCGGAACATAAATTGACATCCACTTGTGAGCTAACGTTAATACAATTTTCTAATCTTGCCAGGGCGAAGTCTCTCGTAATTCCATTGTCAGTTGTTCCAGCCAAAACTATTTTATTGTCCGGTTGCAATAACAAGGAAAATACTTCATCATACTTATCGAAGAACGAAGTAAATATTTTTCCGGCAAAACCAAAATCATTGTCGTATTCTCCCTGGGTGTTGAAACGATACAATACAAAATCATACAATTCGAGTGGAATACTGGCAGGGTATGGTTCATAACGGGTCAGTCCGACCAGAAATTTACCATCGGGTTGCCGGAGAACTGATTTGATGACGCTATAAAGATTCCCATTTTGATCACCAAGATAGGTTTTATAAACTCCATTTGTACCATAAGTTGTGTCCAAACTACCGTCTGAGTTATATCTTGCAGTAACAAAATTTAAAAACAAGTAAAGGCCACTTACTTCGGTACTTATTCCTGCAACAATTATTTTCCCATCAGGTTCCATAAATACGGTTTGGGTATATGATGTTGCATCAATGGTCAGAACTTCATTTTCAAAACCCGTATCTATAGTGCCATCACTATTTATCCGAATTAAACGAAACCCCGGCATTCCACCAGAACCTTGCTCTGATACAGCAATAATGATTTTCCCATCGGGTTGAAAGACTATTTCGGGATCTGGATTTGAATAGAATACTCCTTCAATATATATGCTGCCGCTGACACCAAAACTGTTGTTCACTGAACCATTGCTGTTGAAATGGGTGAGATAGAGAGCAAATGGTCCACTATTATCGATCGGGTTGTATCCATGATTCATTACAAAAAAACTTCCATCTTGCAGAACATGCAAAGCCAATAAAGGAGATCCGAAAGAAGTTGAGATACTAATTTTTCCATTTGTTGCGAAGGTGCTATCCAGACTTCCATTTGCATTGAATCGGATAACTTCCTGGCCATTGCTTGCAGGAAAGCTATAGTATTCATTGGCCACTAAAATCTTTCCATCTGGCTGAAAGGCGGCTTTTCTGATATAGTTATAATTTTGTCCAAAAACGGTAATGCTCTTTCCATCAACTCCAAAAGAAACATCCAAAATACCATCCTGATCATATCTTGACATGGCAATATCTGAAGTGCCAATGGTATTTAAACTGTTATTCCTTTTAACACCGATTAATAATAGTTTGCCGTCGGGTTGTTCCAATACTATCCGGCCATTGTCGTTGCTGGATTCTACTTTATTACTTACGATACCATCACCACTAAATGATGAATCCAAAGTCCCATTGCTGTTGTACCGAAGCACATTAAAATCGACGACAGCAGGACTTTGCAATAAATAATTTGAATATCCGGCAACAAGAATTTTATCATCAGCCTGGGCAATAACGCATCTGCTTACATGTGAACCCTCCTGAATGCCTGTGCTCACTTTACCATTGTCGCCAAACGCAGTATCTACAGTACCATCGCTGTTGTACCTTCTTGTAACGAAATCTTCGGTATTACCAAAATAATTTGCCGCAACTGTTTGTGTTGTAACCAAGAATTTCCCATCCGATTGCTGTGCAACAGAAGATGTAAAGTATGAATTGTCATTCGCATCAAAAGGAGCCAGTGTTCTTCCATCACCATCAAAAGTAAGGTCGAGGCTTCCGTTGGTGTTGTATTGTGTGATCGAGAAGTTATTGCTCGTTGAAGTAGAAGTAAGTCCGGCAACTTGAATTTTCCCATTTGGCATGGCCCGCAGAAAAGAATTACTACTTCCTATTCCAAATGCTGTAATAACTTTTCCATCGCCGTCAAAACTATTGTCCAAAGCACCATTGGAGGAATAGCGCGCTATTAAGATTCTGCTGTTACCCACGCCGGAGGCTATAATTTTTCCATCGTCCTGCAAAGCCAGATTAGTTGGGAAATTTTGAAGATATCCAAAAGTGGTTACAACCAGGCCATTAGTTGCAAAAGTAGAATCTATATCACCATCAGTATTATAACGTTCAAGGCGAAAAAGTGCACTATTCGTAATGCTGTTTACCTCAGCGCTCAGCACCAATATCTTGTTATCGGGTTGAATAACAACCGGGGTTCCGGCTGTAAGAGGAGTTGTAATGGACTCCACACAACCGTTATTGCCAAAGCTGCTATCAACGCTGCCATCTGCATGGTATCGACACAAAAGCACAATCCCGATTTGTGAGTTGAGACCCCTGAATCCATAAGTCAGAAACTTCCCATCAGCCAGTAATTTGATATAGTAGATGCCCGTATAAACTCGACCTTCGTTATTCGGACTTGGTATTTTATTCATCACCATGCCATTATCACCAAATGAAGTATCCGGGCTTCCATCAGCATTGTAGCGAAAAATGACGGCATTGTAACTATCTCCTTCATACTCTCTATTGGTGTTGGCTGTATATGCCATTCCGGCACATAGAATTTTTCCATCGGGTTGCACCGCCATTGTATTTGCCTGCGCTTCACTGCGACCTAAGCCTGTAAGTACTTTGCCACCCATACCAAAAGAGTTATCTAAACTTCCCGGTTGAGCGTGAAGGTTTGCACAGGATAGAACAAAGAGCAATGGCAGCAGCCAGGTACCAATGCAGTATTTATCCCATTTCTTCACGTTTTGGATAACTGTAGGATTATTCAATTTTTGAATGCGGCAAAAAGATTTCATATAGTTACAATTACATTTTTTAATTGAGCATTTTTTCAGGTCATCCGACCCGGAAAACTCAACTTCTAATAACAAAGAGTACGTTCTGGCTGTGATTCCATAAAAAATTCAAAGATAGTTTGGGTGGGTTTGATTGAAGTTTGGTTTCCAGAGGAATGCAATAATTCTAAAGAATATACAACCGATGCTCTTCCTTTCAACCGTTTCAACGTATAGCTACACTTGAACAAAACCCAAAGTATCTTGCTGTACTATCAATCTGCGCTTTGAATAAAATAATGTAGCGCGTAAATTGCATTTATGCAGTGGTTACCCCAATGGTTGTCGAAGCTCCATTTGAATGTCCAGACTGCACTTTCAATTTCAGCAGGCATTCCTGTTTCGAACAGAAGCAAAGAATTTTTTAATTCTTTGTAAATGTCGCACAAATCGTCGTGCAAATCTCCACAAACAGGCTCAATTCCGTCTTCCTTCGTCGGATCAAAAATGTGCCAATAAAATCTATTGTTCAGCCTTCCCACCAAACTATTCAGAATATTTTCCAACTCTGGTTGGGTCATTCTGTCGGCGAATTCCTGATCGTAATTCAAGTCAACCAAATGAAGTTTTATTCCACCGAAGTACAGCGCTTGCAAATGCGTTTGCGTCAAACGAAGAAAGGCCACATAATCTTCACTCTTGTCGTTTTCAATAAAGTCACAAAAATCTCTTACTGATTTTAAGAACGCAAGGAAGTTATCTTCTTTAATTACATTGTCAACTGTCACGGGATTTCGTTTTGTTATTACATGGTGGGCAGCGGTTGGGTCCTGGCGAAGATAGTACTCAACCAACTCGATAACCTAATTTAAAGGTGCCTCACCTTCTGTGAGATCTATGCCAAAACTATTCACAGATCCAAATGCAGTGCATGACTGCGCCTATCAAGGCAAAGAATTTCAGTTTGCCGAGTTTACCACAGGGCATGGATTGGCGCGGTATGATTCTCAGAGTCCGCTTTATGGTCCGCTTTATTTTCCAAAGATTGGTATAAAGTCCACAGGTGAAGCGTCATAGTTTTCAATGGAATTCGAATTACTACGATCATTCCGACCATATCATAAATATTCATTTTTACCTAATGGGGCAAAGAACCCAAAATGGTGGGAATATGGCTTGTTCTTGTCTGAAGGTATTGTATTTTTGTTCTGACTTATCCTTTTCAAATTATGAGATTCATTTATTTCACTTATGTGATACTTAATATAGCCTCTTGCAACAACGAGGAATCAATATGCAACGATAGCTCTCACAACGAATTGATTTTAATAAATAACTCTAATTCCAGAATTTATGCTGAATATTATTGGAATTATCCAGACACAATGATAGGTGAATACAATCCTGTATTGAGCTTGTCAGGTGGCATTCAACCAGGCGAAACAGCAAATATTTCGAGAGTAACGAGAGGTAGTTGTTTAGAAGAATTGTATGCCAATAACAGAAAGGAGTGGGTCTATATATTTGACGCTGATACAATAGAAACACTGGATTGGAATACTGTAAGAACTTCGCAGCGAGGGCTTTTGACGAGGCTTGAACTTTCGCTTTCTCAAATGAATAACTCAAATTTTACCGTAATCTATGAATAAACTTCGAATAACCGTGTAATGAAAGAAACAACAAAATTAATCTTCGTTTTTTTCCTGACTTTATTGCTGGTGAATTGTACGTCATACGAATTCATATATTTACGAAAGGACGGAACCACTAAGCTCAAGACACAAATTGATCCGCTGTTTGATTACGAGGAATTTTACAATACTCATAGAGCATCGTTTACTTCGTTGTATACCGATTCAATCTGGATAGAATTCATCATCCCTAATATCGATTTGCTGGGTAAATATTTTCCGCCTATTTACGGTTCAGAAACTTTTGTTTTTACGCATAGAAACGACACTTTAGAAGTGATCCAGAGAATCTTTTCCGATGATGAGGAAGTTCTGGATCCTGGAGCGCACTCTTATATCGAAATCCAATCAGAAAGAAAAATAGAACATATTGTAACCAAAAATTCTTATGTGAAACTGGATAAGAAAAAGAATAAGATTATCATTGCCAGGAGCAGAAGGTCTTTTCGATTTCCTGAAAAGAATCTGAATCTCCTGGTCATTTTTGAGAAATGATCAGATACCCCATCACTTCTCCACCAACTTATCAAACCTGATCTTCAGCGACCGCTGTGCTGACAGATAATACCCCACTACCCGCTGCTGAGTATCTCTGATGATTTCAATTTTTCCAAAATAGCCCATCTTATACCAATTCCAAATATAATTTAACCCAAAGGGTAAATTATTTTGTGAATTGGTTATGCCGCCACTAAAAATAAATAGTACTATGAGGCGTAGCCGAAACCTGCCTTTGCCAGCAGGCAGGTTGGACTATATTATTTTT
>JANNEQ010000117.1:0-46141 GCA_031378885.1 Flavobacteriales bacterium | reverse complement strand
AGGATCGCTACCCACGTTCACTGCATTATAGCGCAGCTCCATGCTGCCCATGGCCGACAAGCTGAAAAAAGGTTGTGTAAATGCCGGCGAACTATAGGTGAAACATGGATAATAATCGGGGTTGGGAGTATATAAGGCAAGGCGCCCCTCGTTGTTCAGGTCGAGCAAAGAAAAAAGATCAGCATTGTCTGAAGGTGCAATGCGAAGTCGCATGGCGGAATTGAATAGGGCATCGCCACCAATGTGGAGCGCACCATTAATACGCGCCCTGCCAGCCACATCCAATATGGCTATGGGAGATTCCGTGCCAATGCCTACGCGCGCAGGGCAGCCCAGACCTGTGTACAGCACACCGAAATCGGGGCCGGGATTGCTTCTCCAAACTGGTGCCGGATATGGATCGCCGAGATCCATGTTGCAATCGGCCCTGTAAAATGCTTTGAGCAAAGCACTTTCGCCATCCATTCTTTGCAATTGCCCTTGCTGATCTATATAAAGGAGTCTGAACTGACCAGCATTTGAATCAGCAAAATTGGGCAACATCAAATCGCCCTGTAGTTTAAAATTGCCGAATAAATGCAGTTTTGTGTCTGGATTCGATAAGCCAATCCCGAATTTGCCGTCGTCCGTTATTCGGAAGCGTTCGAGGTTGTTGGTTTCTATAATAAGGTCGTGGCCCGTATTGGTGCCCAATTTGGCATCGGTACTTACATTGTTTCCTGATACTTGCCAGGAAAGTTGCGCGCTAAGCACCATAGAGAATAGCAGCAAAGAAGAGAAAGATAGAATTAATTTGATCATGAGAAATAGAGTTTTAAAGGTTAATCGTTCAATCGTGATTGAATCAGGCTAATATAAGGTATTGAGTACCTAAAAGTCAAGCGTAGAAATACGCAATTCTATTTTTGTTCATTAATCTGGTGCTTATTTCGATGGAATCTGAAAAACAACTCCACTCACATTGTTTTTATTCGATAATTATTTTAGGAAAAAACAATAACCTTATTGCTGAGGTAACTCATTCGACATTTGATTGAATGCCTACCGGGAATTGTACCAGATTGGAAATAGTGAAAACAATAGCCTTTCTTTTGCAACAATAAAAGCGGCAAGAGATGGCAATATTAGCATTTATCCAGCACAGTAAGGTTTTATCTGTGTTTGAAAATCCGGGTTCTATTTCATGTATGATTGTCTCATTTTTTTATTGGAACGCGTATGACGCGGATTATTCGCGGATTTTTCGCGGATTTTATGGGCGTCTGTCAAATGCTGGTATGATTCCCGATAAGCATTTTTGATTTAATGCTTTTCGGGAATTTTACCGGATTGCAATAAATAAAAAAAATCGCCCAACTCCAAAATTGCTCTCTGTATTGGCAACGATAATATTCATCTTCGAACAAAGCGACTGCATGTCCATTTTTTTGCCATTTATTTATTTCATCCTTGGCATTTCGTTTCATAAAATCTTACTGAAAACATTCCGAAAAGCAAATTGGCTATTAATAATGGCTGAATTTCGTTATGAACCGAACTTCATGTCTGTAAAAAGGTGAAGAGGAACTGAAATTCAGTATTTTTTTTTGGAATCCGGGGTCAATCCGGTCCAAATTTTATCCTGACATCGGTAATTTGAAAAAAAAATGGCTTAAATACCCACAATATTTTATCCGAAATAGCATTTTCTATGTGCGCACTTTAATTTTTTTTTGTGAGAGTGAGCGCACGTCGAAAAAAAAAGATGAATAATTATGGAGAGGAGAACATTAAGAGAAATGCGAAAGGAGATTGGTGTGAGCCAGCGCGCACTTGCCAAAATGATAGGCGTTAATTCTTCTTTGATCAGCATGGCCGAAGGTGGATTCAGAAGTTTCAGAGAGGACTTGTGGGCGCAAGTAGAATTGCTGCTCAAGAGCAAGCTCGAATTGAAGAACAAACCAATTGCGCACACTCCCATGTTCGGCAAAGGCACTGAAGAAATTCAACGCAGTGTTCAATTGCAAATGACGATAAAGGTGGGAACATTGCGCATTAAAATTACCAGTTATCAATTGAAGTTGAATGCCATGGAAAACACCTACAAGAGAGCCGAGAATAAGTTGAAAGTGTTCTTGCTGGAATACGAAACATTTAAGAAGATAGGCTACTACGGCGATCAACTCAAAGAGATGATTCGAAGCACCCAAAAATTAGTGGCCAACAACCATCCGAAATTGCAGCATTGG
The DNA here is from genome assembly GCA_031378885.1 of Flavobacteriales bacterium. GTDB lineage: Bacteria > Bacteroidota > Bacteroidia > Flavobacteriales_D > Sanyastnellaceae > JANNEQ01. Next base: position 43,913 of record JANNEQ010000117.1, on the reverse strand, counting down.
ATCCGCATACAAATTCAATGTATGGAGATGAGCGTATCCAATATATTGAGTCAGCTCCACCATGCGAGTTGAAAATGTCTGTTAAAAAATAAAAGATGAATAATTTTGTGGACTGATGTGCCTGCTTTTGGTATTTTAATTGTTGCTATTGTGCCGTGCTGAATAAATGGCACAATTAATATATTATTTTATGTCCTATAATTTAAGTGTTCTGACATCTGTCGCAAATTGCGAAGATGTGATTCAATCCGTACAACTTGAGAAGAGTAGTTTGGAATTGCGCAAATCAAGATTGACGCAGTATTTGAACAATTCAGTTTCCAATGTAGATTTCATACAGGGCGAACTGAATGCCATTGCTGCACAAATTGCCGACCTGGATGCAACCATCGCTGCTCTGGCCGATGGTGAGTTGAAGTCGACAAAAATCGCGGAGCGTTACCGCCTTTTGTCGCGACAAATCACTGTGGGCAAAAAGCTCAACAGTGGCATGGGCGAGATAAATGCGGAGCGCCAGCACGATCTGGTGGTGATTGAATTTAATATTGCCGAAAAGACAATCTTCCTTGCTGCACTTGAAGCAAGAAAGGTTGAATTGCAAGCGGCATAGATGAAACCATGAACTTGCTACCTCACAATTAAAAAGGCCCGAAGTACGGGCCTTTTTTATTGCTCTTTGGGAAGATGGCGGCGATTTGGAAATTGCGTAGAAATACGTATTTTTTTTCAGGAAGGAAATGCATGAATGGCTTTGGGAGATTTTTTTGTCGGGAGTTTTTGGGGATTGGTCGGGTTGAATTGGCTTTATTCGGTTTTATTGCACCGTAATCTTTTGAAAGTTCCTGGGGTGGGATTGGATTGATTACTTTTGGATTTGTCCTTAAAGTTAAAGGGGCTTGAAGAATGTGAAAGATGGTGGGGTTGGTTGGATGAGGGTTGGGAAATTTGTGTTGCTCTCGTTCACGGTAGTACAAAATGCGAAGCACGCATTTTGTATTGCAGGATTTAAAAACTTAATTGATTAAAGCTTTATAGCTGATATGAAAACCTCAATATCAAATTATTACTCCCGAAAGATTATCGTATTGACCGCGAGATCTTTGTGTTTTGATATTTGGGGCGTGATGGTAAAATGTGCGGGTATTGAGGAGTTATGTGAAACCAATCGCCCGCGAAGTGTGGCTTGTTAGTGGAGTGACAGTGGGCGGACAGAGAATAAATTAAAACAGCAAATACATACATCAAGATGGAAAAACAAACACCACCAGCACCGACGGTTGAGATTGGTAAGCCTAAAGTAAGAATCGTTACAATTACAGAAGAACAAACAAGAAAAGAAACTGAATATGGCATCGAGGGCGTTGCAAGCTCTGGTCATAATTTAGTGGGGTGGGTGAACCCAAACAGCGACAACACCTTTATTCACGATATAAAATCCATTGACCACTTTCAGGTCGAAAAAACTCAATTTAGGGTAACCGTCATTACAACGTTTCTGATACGCGCAACAGTGTACCCACACACACCAACAAGTGACGAAGAATATGAATTGTCAGCAGACATGGCACAAATAGCACAAGCGCACGGACGAACGTGCCTTCACTTGTTTCTAAAGAACAACATTACTGACCCGAATGAAGCCCACAAGTACATTTCCCCAATGAACACAACCAAAGAGCTACTCGGCAAAATAAAGAGTGGGCAACTTCGGGTTTGGGACTGGGTGAATAAGTAGCCCACAATTTATATTCATCTTGTTCATTGACGACCAATGCTCCATCAATGATGCGGAAATCTATCTCCATTGGAAATGACCTTTCTGACATCTGTATTTAACAACGTAAGAATACGGATTTGGCGTTTATCGCCCCGAGAAACATGAAGTTTTGGCTTCACATAACCACGGATTTGAGATAGATGGGGTATCACCCTTCGCTTGACAAACCTTATTTTTTATCCCGTCCATCGCAAATCCTCCAAACGTTAGCAGTAATATTATGACAACAACGACAATACATATAGTATTAGCATTTATCCTTTTCTTTATACAGAATTGGATTGGAAGCAAAGCATATTCTAAAGGTTACATTAGGTTTTCCCTATTGGACGACAAGGACGAAGCATTATCCTTAAACTATGTGATAAAGGTTTTTGGACCGATTATATTCTTAATATTGACTGTTGCTGTTTTTCAATACTTTAAAATTGACAATTTCAAAACGAATATCATAAATGTAATTTACTATTACATTGGTATCCGTTTGACACTGATTTTTATCTATGAAAGAGCCAAAATTGTAAATTGGACAAGAATATTTTTTTATTACCTCTCCATAATTATTATTTCAACAATAGTTTACAATAATTTCATTGACTCTGTTGACAGTCTACTTCCTGACTTCACACAAATCAAAAATGAAATTTGGTTGCTAATAATAGTTTTCATCTATCAACTTGGAAACGGATTTGAAGAGAAATTACCTAATAATGAAATATTTGAAACGACAAAAGCTTACTTACCTGAAATCAAAAATCGAAAGAAAAAATATATAATTCAAAATTTTAAAAATCTAAACAAGAAGTTTGAAGAAACCATAAATAAAATATCGAACACTGACAATTCATTTCGGCTAATAATAATTTCCATATTAATTTTTGAGAACTTCAACAGACCGAGAACTATTCGTTTTCTTGAACGTACTTGGGTTAGGCTTAGAAAAGTAAAAGTAACACAAGGAATTATGCAAATTGCTTCTGACAAACCTTTGACTGATTTGGAGAGCGTTAGACAGGGAAGCGAATATCTTTTTTTTAAATACACCGAATATTTAAGAGAAGAATACCCATACCATCTTTTCAGAAGAACTATCAAAAGACATTGCCCAGACAAAAAATATATCCGTCAAATTCTGTTTATTTCTAAGTGTATTATTGACAATTCAGAAAACAAGAACGATTATACGGCAATTTTCGAAGAGATTAAAAGTGAATTTGAACTTTACGACTATTATGACTGATAGAATAAACACCTCCGCTAACAAATAAGATTAAACGAAGTTCCACTTCGATTCAACCCTGTATTGAACGACCCTTCGATAGCTGCCTCAAAGGAAGAATTTGATGTTACTGGGATTGAATATTACTTGGAGTCAACCCGCTAAAAGACATGCGGCTTATCAGAAGGTCGAAATACCGCGGATTTTCTTTGCCAATCAAATCATCCAGGCAGGAAAATTCAATTTGATCTCTGGCCATTTCATGTATTCGATTCATGTAGAAATATCTTGACTTTTGGTGTTTGATGTAAGGAGGTTTTGTGTATTTTTATCCGATAAATATTAACGGCTGGTTGGGGAGTTTTTTCACCGTCTGCCATTATGTGTAATGCATTGACAGACCATGAATTTAAAAATTCCTAAAAATAACGCCATTCAAATTCTCAGACAGAGGATTACTGAGTTATCTGACTATAACTTTAATTCAAAAGCATGGAAGGACAAAACAGAAAATGACCTTAAAGAAATATTCCCAATTGGCTCAACGCAATGGCTGCAAATCAGCACTATTCAATTTGACACATTTATAACCAGCGACAAGCACAGAGTTTTACTGGAAGGCAAGGACACAGGACAAAGATTGCTCAACTCTTACATTGACTTTATTGAAAACTATTCCGAAATAGCAGAACAAAAACAACTGATAACAGAAAGCAACTATCAAGATAAGTACAATAAACTTTTATCGGAATGGAATACCTTAGTTCCTCAATGGAATGACTTGCTGAAAAAAAATCAGGCTACTTTGGTAGAAAGCGAAGCAAAAAAACAACAAATCGAAAATTTAAATACCGAAATAGTCCAAATTAAAAAAAACACCGTTCAGTTTGACAACATTTCGGTTGGCGAGGTTTTAAAAGCAATTAAGAATTTGCCATTTGTACAGCTCTTTGGAGTGGTGGGTTTTCTACTTGCAATAATAGTAGGATCCTTCAAGTTAGGACTCATGTTTCAAGAAAATAGTATGAATAGCACAAACTATCAAATGAACAAACAAAACGATACTAACCAAGAATTGATAATACAGAAGGACAAACAAATTGATGAGCTAAAAACTGAAAATTCAAAGTTTAAGCAACGAGAAAAGAATGACACAATAAGCACCAAGTAGCACTACACATAATATATAAGCTCTAACGTAGTTCCACTTCGATCTAACCCTTTGTTGAACGACCCTTCGGTAGCGGCCTCGAAGGCAGAATTTGATGTTATGGGGATTGAATATTATTTGGTGCTCACCCAGCAGAAGACAAGTGGCTTATCAGCAGGTCGAAATGCCGTTGATTTTCCTTTTCAATCAAATCATCCAGACAGGAAAATTCAATTTGATCTCTGGCCATTCCATGTATTTGATTCATGGAGAAATATTTTATTTTTTGGTGTTTGATATCAAGAGGTTTTGAGTATTTTTATCGGATAAATATTAATGACGGGCTGGGGAGTTTTTTCACCGTCTGACTTTGTCAGCAATGGCAAAGCGACACCTAAACAAACAAACAGTAATCTTAAAATAAATAATTTATGAATGTAATAAAAAAGATTATTTTAATTCCAATAGTCTTTGTGATTATTGCACTTGTCTATACTTTACTTCCATTAGGCTTAATCGGCTTAATGAGTATGAGTAAATTTTGGTTGATTATCCTTCTAGTCTTTTTTGGAAGTTTAGTTGTTGCTGCATATGTGCTTTTGCCGGGTGCTATTACTTGGTTGTGTTCAAAAATATCGCCAAATAAAACCTTTGCATTTTATACAATTTTAATAATTAGTGTCGGTCTTGGTGCCATTACAATTTTTGACTTTTGGACAAGACCTGAATTGAGTGAAGAAGGAATAGGTAGATTTTTCAGTTTAATGCTGACTTTCCTTACTATTGGTTTAGCTACTTCACTTTCAGTTGGTGCAGGTTTAGAAATATCAGAAGAGCCAAAGCCGATTTTTAGTGTCTTATTAGTTATAGGTTCTATATTTTTTTACTTGGGTATTTTTCTTGCTTTCTGTCTTCTATCTACAAAGATTTGTTACATCAATCCAGAAAAATCATATAAATGGTATTCGGGAATTTGGCACGGAATTTTTGTTATTCCTCATTGGGTAATGAGTTGGTTTGCTGATGGTATTTATTGTAAAGCACCAATACGAACAACAGCTTATCATATTTGGTGGTGGATTAGTTTTATTTTTATTGGATTAAGCATTTTCGGAGGTGGAAATAGTCAAAGAAATAGAGAATACTAAACAAAAAAACTTTATGGAAAATGCTATAAAAATTATTTTAGCTGTCTTGTTTTTTATTTGTCTTGCTATTATGCCATATGGATATTATCAAATTGTAAGGTTTGCAGGGATGCTAGGTTTTGTAATTCTTGCATACAAAGCAAACGAGCAAAACAGACAAATTGAAATGATACTTTATATTTGTCTTGCTCTTTTGTTTCAACCTATTTTTAAAGTTGCATTAGGCAGACAAATTTGGAACATTGTTAATGTAATTGTTGGACTTGGACTAATAATTTCAATTTTCATTAAACCAAAAAAACAAGCAGAAGTATGAATTTAGAATTTGAAAATAGAAAAGCCACTGCCTACAATTGAGTAGACGGCCCTACCGGATTTCCCCCATAGGGCGCGCCTCTCACACCAGCCTAGCTTTTATCCTGGATAAACTCCCATACGGGCCTCGTATACGGCGGTTCACTGTGTAAAAGATGTGCCCATAATCGTTTGTTCAGGGCGGGTCTTCTTGTAGTATTCGATTTATGGAGAAATATTTCGATTTTCTGTGGTTAAAGTCAAGAGGTTTTGAGTATTTTTATCGGATAAATATTAACGATGGGTTGGGGAGCTTTTTCGCAGTTTGACGTTATATGCAAGCGCTAAAGACATGGACAAAATAGAGACATCACTAATAAATTCAATTTCCTCCGACAGTTTAAAGGACATCGTCTTAGACTCAGCTGAGGTATCATTAGATCAGTTTCTCAATGACGGTTTGCTAAAAGACATTCCAGTTTTCGGAATCCTTTATAAAACCTACAAAACAGCTATTGGTATTCGCGACGCGTTTTTTCTAAAAAAGCTTTTAAAGTTCCTGACCCAGTTGAAAGACATTCCGACCGAAAAGCGTTTAGCCTTTGTAAATAATATTGAAAGCGAATCTGGCGAAAAAATTAAAACGGGACAAAAAATACTTATTATTATCGAGCAGTTAGACGACATCGACAAAGCCACAATTATTGGTAATTTATTTTGTGCAACAATTAATGAGCAAATAAAGTATGAAGCGTTTTTACGACTTTCGACAATGGTTCAAAAAGCTTTTTTACCTGATCTTTTAAAACTCAAAGACTCTAGCACAGTGACATCGACAGACACACGAGAACATTTATTTAACGTCGGACTTCTCTCTGTAAAAATAACCGAAGACCGCGGTGCAAAAATGGCCTTATTTGGTAGCGACGACAACAAACCCGGACCACTAATTTTTTCCTACGAGAAAAATAACTGGGCTTATTTGTTAAGCCAGCATGGTTTTAGCGCCAGCACATAATTGATTATATAGCCCTACTGAGTTTCCTCGATAAGATGCGCCTCTCAAAACACTCCCGGTATTATCCATGCTAAACTCCATACAGGACTCGCGTACTGCAGTTCACTGTATAAAAGATCTACCCATCAACCTTTATTCAGGACGAATTTTCTTGTACAGTCGAGCATTGATTCATAACCACGTTTTGCCAAACGTTCCAGCGTAATGGTGTAACCCAACGGCTAACTACATCTTGTCTATTCCAGATTTCCGTCTAGGGTAATTACTTTTTCCAGTTCTGTGGAAACAGAGTATGATATTGTGAAGGCTTCAAGTCGTAGATTTTATTGAAGACATCCTCGATCCATTCTTTAGAATTGACTTTGTGGAGTCTGCATGTTATGAAGAAATGGTATTTCGTAGTGGAAGATGTTGTATTGGTTTTAACCGATAGCAAAGATCCAAAACAATACATCAAGCGTATGCGTCAGCGTGACGAAGAACTTGCCAAAGGGTGGGTACAATTTGTACCCACCCTTTCGGTGGAAACCGCTGGCGGTAAGCAACAAATGGGTTGTGCCAATGCAAAAGGGCTTTTACGTATAATACAATCCATTCCATCACCGAAAGCAGAACCTTTTAAGCTCTGGTTAGCTCAAGTTGGCTCAGACAGATTGGACGAAATTGAAAATCCTGAGTTGGCAACACAGCGGACACGTGAACTATATAAACTAAAAGGCTACCCGGACGACTGGATTGAAAAGCGTATGCGAAGCATTGCTATTCGTGAGGAATTAACGGAAGAATGGAAAAATAGAGGTGTAAAGGAGCAAATAGAATATTCCATACTTACAGCTGAAATTTCAAAAGCAACTTTCGGATTAACACCTTCTCAATACAAAAAAATTAAAGGATTGAAAAGCCAAAATCTGCGTGACCACATGACCGACCTCGAATTAATTTTTTCCATGCTTGGTGAGGCTTCGACAACCGCAATTGTAAAAACTAAAAATCCGAAAGGATTTATTCAAAATAAAGTTGTGGCTAAACAAGGAGGAACAATTGCGGGTGACGCAAGAAAAGCATTAGAAATAAAGACAGGTGAAAAAATTGTATCAACTGACAATTATTTGCCAGAAACAAAGAAAAACAAAGAACTGAAAAAAGGAAAAGAAAAAAAATAGCCAGGCAAGGTGTAAGCACATAAAACTGCCTGTAACATACGAGGCTTAAACGAAGTTCGACTTCGATTTAAGCCTGTTTTGAACGAACCTTCAGCAGCAGCCTTGAAGAGAGAAGTTTATGTTATGGGTGTTGAATAACTTTGACGTCGACCTCACAGAAAATGAGGCACCTTTGAGAAGGACGAACAGCATAATTTTGCCATTTCCTTAGGTCAACAGGATGGTAAGCAGCCAAAAATCTGAGCTACAAAAAGGAAAATTCTAACTGATTCCGCGATATTCCTTGTATTTTTTGCATAAGCAAATCCGGCATACGAAGTCAAGTGATTTGAAGTACTTTTATGCCATGAAATATGAACGTCGGGTTGTTTTTTTTCACGGTCTGACGTTACCAATAATTTAAAAAAATGAGATCAACCATAACCATTTTATTCACCTTCCTTCTGACCCAAATCAATGGGCAGGACAGCACGTTTTTTCAATTTGACCAGATACATTTTAACCAAATTGACAGTGTGGAGATTAATAAAAAATCGAAAGAAATATTTGTAAATTACTCCATAAGTGTATCTGCGGACTACTTTCCAAACGCAGCATCCTTTGACTTAGCTCAACCACGGGTTTTTGATCGTTCCCCAATGCGCGATTTCATAGCTTGCCAAATCAATTACTACTTCACAAAATCCGACTCCATTGTCCGACTAATCAGCTATACATGGGATACAAAAAATAGTGCGACCTCTCTGGAAGATCTAATGAAGCCAAAAAATGATCAATCGGACAAAATGGACAAATACAATTCGGAATACGATCTACTGGCAAAGGAACTTACAAAGCAACTTGGAGCTCCGGTTGAAGGTACAGGCCAGATTGAAAAAAAGCAGGAAAAAGGTTATCCAGATTGGTTTGAAAGAAAGTTACTCTGGACAAAAGGTAAAACGACTATTGAACTATTTATGATCTGGACTGATGGTGGTGGGCGTTTAGGTACATACAAAATCCGGACTTTAGTATACTGGAATAATTAATAAAAAACTGCTTATAATACATAACGCTTAAACAAAGTTCCTCTTCGATTTATCCCGACGGCTATCCGGAAGCGTTGAAAGCCCCTCCGGTAGTGACCTCATAGGGAAAATTCATTTTATGGAATTAACCGTCGTTTCATTGCCATAAAGGCAGCTTTTCTTCGAAAACCTATTTCACGCAAATCAAGTTTATCCACAATCCTCCGAAATCCGCTTCCCCACAGCACCGAAAAACCCACCTCCCTCAAAAAACCCACTCCAACCGTGCAATCCAGCCCGCACTCGCCCATCCTCCCCAGTAATTTTTTAAAAAAAATAAAGAAAATTTATGCAATCTCAAAAATACCGGCATCTTAATAATATCAAATGGTTTTGAGTTGCTAACTGAAAAACTGCAATCCAATAAAAGAGAACCGACTTTTGAGTTGTAATGATAAGGTAGTTGTTTGTAAGAGCTAAGTTGTGTAAGTAAAACGAAAGTCGGATAATGAAAGCGAAAGGCGAATCTTTACTGAGTGAAGCCTTTCGTTTTTTATAAAAAAAAAACGCGGCTGCTAATCCGCAAACTGCAATTCAAACAACCTCTTGTACACCCCCGATTGTTCGAGTAATTCGTCGTGTGTGCCCTTTTCTACAATTTGACCTTTGTCCATTACAACAATGAGATCTGCCTTTCTAATGGTGGACAATCTGTGGGCTATTACAATACTTGTTCTTCCTTTGGTAAGTTGTTCGGTGGCGTATTGAATCATGCGTTCAGATTCAGAGTCGATGCTGGCAGTGGCTTCGTCTAAAACCAATATTCTTGGATTCTGCACATAAGCGCGCACAAAAGAAATTAATTGCCTCTGACCAACACTCAACATCCCTCCTCTTTCTCTTACATTAAAATCATAGCCTCCCGGAAGGCCTGAAATAAAATCGTGAACGCCAACAATCTTTGATGCTTCTATAACTTGCTCCAGGCTGATGCTCGTATCGTGCAACGTGATGTTATTATAAATACTGTCGCTGAACAAAAACACATCCTGCAAAACAAAACCTATGTTGCTTCGCAATGAATCCAATGTATAATCGCGCACTTCTTTTCCATCAATAAAAATTGACCCGCGTTGATAATCGTAAGAACGATTGATCAGGCCCGCTATGCTGGATTTACCAGCGCCGGTAGCGCCAACAAAAGCAATTTTACTTCCGGCAGTTATCTTCAGGCTAATGTCTTTCAACACCCAATTTTCTTCGATATAGGCAAATGACAAATTACGAAATTCTACTTCGCCTGCCGGATGGTCCATGATCAATTGGCCCGAATCAACCTGCTCTTCGTGCGTATCGAATACTTTAAATACACGTTCACCATTGACTACACCCATTTGCAATACATTAAAATTATCGGCCATTTGCCTGATCGGGCGATAAATCATTGAAATAAAAGTGGAGAACTTCAGCATGGTTCCAGGTGTCATATCAGCAGCCAATGATGATTTTAATCCCCACCACAAAAGCAACGACACAGAAGCAGCCGACAACAATTCTACTACGGGAAAAAATATGGAGTAAGCCCATATACCTCTAATATGCGCACTGCGGTGCTCTTTGTTGATCTGATCGAAAGATGCTTTTTCTTCTTTCTCTCTATTGAAAATCTGCACAATGTTCATTCCGGTGACGTGCTCTTGTATAAACACGCTGATGCGAGCAACTTCATTCCGAACATCGTTGAAAGAAGTTTTTACCGCCACCTGAAATAACCTTGTGGCATAGAGCAGTACCGGAACAGGAAGTAAAACGATCAAGGTCATTTTCCAATCCATCCACATCATCGCAAATACGATGACAATAATCTTGAGCAAGTCTCTTACTATATCGAGAATGCCGACAGAAAATACTTCTGCTACTCCATCAATATCACCAATTAACCTGGTCACAAATTGTCCGACAGGTGTTCTGTCGAAATAATTCAATTTGAATTTCAGGATATGGGCATACAACTGAGAGCGCAAATCCATGGTTATGGATTGTGCTACTTTATTGGCCAATTGGGTCTGTGTGTATTGAATGAGGGCCTCAATGGTGAGCACAATTACAAACCACATCGACAAGCGTAATACGCCTGCTGAATTGCCACTGGCCATTTCCACATCCATGATCAAACGCATTTGCTCCGGTCGAATGACTACCATCGCAGCCAATACCAACACCAGCAACATGGTAAATAAAAAAGGCCGCCTATAGGCTTTGCCTGATTTATACAACCTGCTGAATACTGTCCAATCGAAGGCTTTGCCGCTTTTGCTCATAACAGATGTGCGGTAAGATTGGGAGGTAATTCATAAGGATACTTTACTTCTGTCAAAGTAAGTCCACGCGCCTTTGCGCTATCACCGGCTATCTTTCTGTCACCAGATTGAATGATGGATTCAAATTCTTCAATGGTCATTCTGCCCTTGCCCACTTCTATTAATGTACCCACAATAGCACGAACCATATTTCGAAGAAAACGATTGGCCGTAATATGAAAAACAAGTTTGTGTTCGTTCTTCACCCAATAGGCTTTGCGAAGATCACAAATGGTTGTCTTTTGTCCGCCGCGTGTTTTACTGAAAGCGGCGAAGTCTTTATACTTTAAAAGAATGGCCGCGGCTTCATTCATTTTGTCTACATCCAGCGGCCAGGGATAATAAGTGCTGAAATTCTGAATAAACGGATCGCGTCTTTGGTGAATGTGGTATTCGTAACTGCGCTCGTTGGCATCAAACCTGGAATGGGCCATATCGTGTACTCTGAAAATAGCATGCACTGCAATGTCCCACGGCAACATCATATTGAGTTTGAAAAATATTTCGCCAAGGTTTTCTATTTCATCGCGTGGTGTGAGGTGCAGATAAAAATTTCTGGCGTGAACACCTGCATCTGTTCTTCCACAACCTAATGTGATGATTGGATTCTGCCGCAATAATTTGCGAAGAGCAGATTCAATTTCGGCCTGGACAGTATTGCCATTGGGTTGAACCTGCCATCCATGGTAATTGGTGCCATCGTAACTGATGTGCATAAAATACCTGGGCCGCAAGACCATATTTTCTTCTGCCTGCGACTCTTCTTCAGGAATTAAATCCTCATCTTCTTCTTCTGACATTCAATCTTTTTTTTGAGTTGCAAACGTAAGCACAGAAGGCGAGCCATATTGCAATAAGATACTTAATCCCGAATTTACGGCAGGATTCAACTTCAAGGTTCTAACCTTATTTAAGCAGGATTGCGCGATAGGGATTCTGCGGTCCATTTGCTTTTGAACATGCGATGCCTTGGGGCAATGTCGTTAAGTGAAGGTCTTTGTATAAAATAACATTCGACCTTGGTCGTTGGATCATTGCAAGCCGATTGTGCTATAAACATTTGATCCATACTGGATCAGGAGATGCGCGTAAAGAATGCGATAAACGATCCAGTGGATTGCATGTTTATAGAAATAATGGATCAACCGCAAAAGCTGGGTAGTGACTTTGAATTAAAAAATTGAACAAGCAGGCATTAATGTTATTAACCCCGTGTTACACCCCACAAGTGTTCGAAACCTTGCGAATTCGCGTGATAACAATTCCAACGAATTAACAATAACATACTTCGCCGTTTCAATTTCTGAAGGCAACTACTTTAATGGACTCTAGACATTAATCTTCGTGTCCTTTTTTGCTTGATCAAAAAAGAACGAAAAAAATCAAGGCTGTTATCATTTTTTCCCATAGGGACAGGCCGGAAAATAGATTGGCTTACCCGCAAGCGGCCCAAACTCTCCCCATGGAAATCATGGGGATCAAACAGGGGCCGCTTTTAAGCTACCGCAGCAATCATTTTCCAGGAAAAATGATAAAGGCCATCCGGGAGTTTGGGCGAACGTAATTGGACATTGATTCTAATCGGAGTCTCATTTTGCGATAAGCAAACACGGAGCGTTTAACCCCAATTTAAAGAGTCCTAACAAAGGTTTCGAACACTAAATGGTTCCACCCCGACTGTTCTGTTAGGGCAGGCCGGGGCTAATAAAATTAATGTCCTCCGGACATGGTCGATCCACACAATTTGCTTCATTACTTCCCAACTTTTGCGGCTAATCCTTTAAAATCTCTATCGCCCGATTTGGGTTTAACCTACAATTATTTTCTCATCAAATCCAACCAGATAAAGTTCTTTCTGGGCACGTGTAAAAGCTGTGTAAAACCACCTGTTCAGTTCCACTCCCAACATTTCATCGGTGAGATAACCCTGATCAACAAATACGCATGGCCATTGACCGCCCTGAGATTTGTGACAAGTAATAGCATAAGCGAATTTCACCTGAAGGGCATTGAAATATGGATCGGAATACACCGCTCTTTTCAACTTACCCGGAGCGGTGATGTCGGCATAATCTCTGGCAATGATATTGGCCAGTTCGCGCATTTTTTCAAAACCCACCGAAGCCCCTTCCTCCCAGATTGAATTACACAACAGCAAAACTTCCATTTCAGGAATATCCGGATAATCGGCCAGTGTGACTACCGCGCGACAAAACCTGAAGTTTTCTCTGTCTTCAAATCCACGCACGCGCTGGATGATGATGATATCGCCATTGGCAATAAATCCTGCGGGTGAATTTGTTTTTTCCTCGAGCCAGAAATAATTGTTTTTCAAAACCATCATTCTGTCACTGCTGTTGATCTCTTCTTCGTGCCACAAAATTCTGGCCCTGACTTGCTGATTGAAAAGATTCGCGCGCTTGTTGCTTCTGGTAATGATGATGGTTCCCTCTTTTCCGTATTCTCTGTAAGCTTCTTCCATCAGGTCTTGCATGTCGGTCTGAACCCAGTGCAAATCATTATAACCCTGAACTTTTACCTCAGGATACTCGGCTTCGCCGGTCAGAATCTTTACTCGCAAAGCGGTTGCATTGTCGAGAATGCCGGAGCCTTCAGCCTGTCTGATGACTTCGGTAAGTTCTATCTGGGCAATTTGGAGAAAATATTCGCTTTGCAAAAATTCCAGTTGCAGGGCCGGGCTATTGTCTTTTCCCACCGGAGGAAGCTGGGCCGAATCGCCTATCAACACCAGCCTGCAGCCAATTCCATTGTACACAAACGACATCAGATCGTCCAGCAAATCTCCAAATCCCTGTTCGCCACCGGTGTATTGTTTGTCCTGACCAATCATAGAAGCTTCGTCCACAAAAAAAACGGTGTTTTCAAACTCATTGGCCCGCAGTTCAAACCAACTGGCGCCGCTTTTGTCGGCTCTTCTGTTGTAAATCTGCTTGTGGATGGTCCAGGCTGATTTGCCCGAATATCCTGACAAAACTTTGGCCGCACGGCCTGTTGGAGCCAACAACACTGAATTGATGCCCCATTCGTCGAGTGTTTTTACCATGGCACTGACAGCAGTGGTTTTGCCGGTACCGGCATAACCTTTAATAAGAAGAGCGCACCTTGGTTTATCTGAAAACATAAATCTGGTGAAGGCATAGAATAGCTTGCCCTGACCCATAGTAGGAGGAAATCCGAAATTCAGTCCGAGTCTGGATTCGAAAGCAGTAGATGAAAAATCGGGTTTGGAAATGGTGGCTAAATAAAAACGGTATTTTGTCAATGGCAAATTACGCATCATTGGAGTTGGTTTCACTAGTTTCGCACTCTCAATTTATGCGATGTCAGGAATTAGTCCCGAAATAACTTCACGTGCGCTGATGCCCAGGGAATTACTCAACCAGGCATCTTCACTGCACTTTGCTGTGCATATCGGCGGAAAGATGATTGAGGCCACTTTGGCCGATGCGGCCAGCACCGAAATTCTATGGAGTGAAATATTTGAAATGTCGGGCTCGTCAACTTCTTTTGCCCAAAGCGTCGAATTTATTTCTTCGTGCAACTGGTCTGAAAGGGTCTTTCGAAAATCGACCCTGAGCTTCGACTCCATGGCATTTACCCTTGTTCCGGGTGCTTTTTTTGAAGTGGATAAAATGGAGGAAGTATTGGTCTTTAATACCGGACTGACTCCGGAAAATCCTGGCCATACTTTTCTGAATGAAGCGGGGGCACAAATAATTTTCGACAAACCCACTGTACTGGATGAGCTGATTTCCAAATTTCCTAACCTCAGAATTTTTCCGAGTGCCTGGGTTTTTGGGAAATATGCCGCGCAGAATTCTGATAAAAACAACAGCCATATTCACCTCTATGTCAATGGCAATTATCTGCTGCTGGCTGCTTACAAATCGCAGCGCCTGATGATGTTGAACAGGTTTGAGGTAAACTCATCGGAAGATCTTCTGTACTATACGGCCAATGCCGCAATCAGACTTGACATAGATCTTGAAAATTGTCAAATCAGGTTGTTTGATTATCTTACAGGAACACAAAATGTTGAATTACTGAAAAACTACTGTAAAAATGCGGAGTTCAAAGTTTCACCCAAAGTCAATCACAAGTCAGTAAATTCTTCTGTTATCACCCAGCTCCATTTGATATGCGCATAATTTCAGGGAAATTCAAAGGCAGGATTATAAAGGTTCCCAGGACTTTTAAAGGCCGTCCGACAACAGATTTTGCCCGGGAAGGTTTCTTTAATGTGGTCAAGAACTATGTGGATTTTGAAAGAATAAAAGTTCTTGAATTATTTGCCGGTACCGGTGCGTTTTCCATTGAATTTATGTCGCGCGGAGCGCTGGAGGTTGTATCAGTAGATATAGCGCCGCTTCATGTAAATTTTATCAATTCTGTTTACAGGCAATTTGAGTGTAAAAATGCCCGCGCCATCAAAGCGGATGCATTCAGATTTATTGGCCAGTGCAAAGACCAATACGACGTCATTTTCGCTGATCCGCCTTATGATCTTCCCGACCTGACTGTGCTTCCGGATCTTGTCATTCAGCACAAACTACTGAAAGAAGGTGGTTTGTTTGTGCTCGAACATGGAGAAAGAATCAAATTCGAAAATCATTCTCATTTCGAACACCAAAGGAAATACGGGAGTGTGAATTACAGTTTCTTCAGGGCTGAATGAGCATTTGGGATGAGCCGCAAAAGCGGGGGAGTCATGAAGCAAATTGTATGGATTGGCCAGCTTCATCATAAACCATCAGCTTTGTGATGTTCAAAGGAAGGCGTGATAGAATGCGATAGTTTGCGACAGCCTTAGCATATTTGCAACTATGAAAAGAATCGCAGTCTTTCCTGGATCATTCGATCCGATTACACGGGGGCATGAAAACATTGTAAGACGTGCCGCTCCATTGTTTGATCAGATCATTGTGGCCATCGGACACAATACAACCAAACAAACCATGTTCTCATTGGAACAACGCAAAATCTGGATTGACCAGACTTTTGCCGATCTTGACAATATCACTACCGACGTCTACGAAGGATTGACGGTTGATTTTTGCAGGAAAAAAGAGGCAAAGTATTTGCTTAGGGGGCTGCGCAACAGTGGTGACTTCGAGTATGAGCGCACCATCGCTCACATGAACAAGGCACTCTGGAATGAACTTGAGACCGTATTGATGTTTACCGACACCGATTATGTTTCTGTTCATAGCACAGTAATTCGCGAAATTATAAAAAACAATGGTGATGTTTCGGCGTTCGTTCCATCCAGGATTACAATCAATGCATAAGATAATTTTCATTCTTTCAATAGCCTTAATTGCCTTACAGACACAGGCACAAAATGTACAAATCACTGGCACAGCGAAGAGCTATGCCGGCAAAAAAATTGTCCTTTTCGCTACTGCCGACTATATCTCTTCTGAAAGAAAGGTAATGCAGGTGGCACAGATTGATGATTCTGGTGCTTTCACCTTTGCAATTAACGCAGAAGAAACCATGGTGCTGGATCTGGTTATCAATAATGTTGAAGGCAAGATCTACGCCGAGCCAGGGCATAACTACACGATCGCCATTCCCTCCTTCGAAGAGGCACAATTGCGCAGGTTTGATAAAACACCGGTGGATATAAATTTTCAAAATCTACCCGAAGATGACCTGAATAATATCCTGGCAGCATTCAACACCGACTTTTATACCTTTCTCAACGACCATTATTATGATTTTGCAGTAGGTGATTTTCAAAGCTCAGGTGTGGTAAGAAGTAAACTGGAAAAACATGGTGGGAAAACGGGCATTGTACCTGCTGCTACCAAGGACTCTATCACGGTAATATCAAACTTTGGCAACCTGGTGAATGAATTTTTCAATACCACAAACCTCAAGTACGGCAAATACTATAAAAACCTCTTCTTTAAGGATTATGTGCAATACGCATTTGCCGAAATAGAACTTGTTTCGGGTAAATCAGGAAAATTATTTTACAGAGAGTTTTTCGACCGCAAACCTATTCTTTTTCAGAATCCCTCTTATATGAGGACATTTGATATTTTCTATACCAAATTTCTGGTGAATCATTTGGCCGACAAACAAAAGGCCATCGACAAAACGATTAATGTGGATGAGAGTGTCTTTAACCTGATTGAATGCATGAAGTCTGACTCACTGGCGCTGGACGAAAGGGTGCGGACTTTGGCCATACTGAAGAATCTCAAGGACAGTTATTTTACCAAAACCTTTTCCTCTAACTCAATATTGCGGGCGGTGAATTCCTTTTCTGAAAAATCTACCGATCCGATATTTAAAGACATCACGGCCTATCTTGTAAAATCTTTTACAAAAAACAAAGAATTTTGGGCTCCCGATGATTTTACTTTAATCGATCTGGAGAATGAAAAGTGGACATTATTTGATAATCGCGGCTGGCCAATTTATCTTTTCTTCTTTACGTCGTGGAGTCCAAACAGCCAGAAGGAATTGCTCATGTTGCAAAAACTTCATGAAACCTATGGAAAAGACATTCAGGTTGTTGCCATCAATATGGATAATAATACTGATACCTATCTCAAATACGTGGAGACCCACCGCGATCAGAAATTTACATTTCTATACGGTCCAACTGATCCACTTCTGCGCGAAAAATTTAATCTTCGCGCTGTACCTTATGCCATTATGCTCGATGCTGAAGGAAAGGTGATGTACAATTATACAAAACGACCAAGCGAAGGTGTTCAGGCTGATTTCGAAAAAATCAAGCAGCAATCCAAACAATCCGGGCAGGGGCCTAAGTCATGGAACAGACATTAAGGAATGGCGGTGAGTTAGAATGAAATCAGAAATCAAAGATTAGAATAACAATACTTATCGGGAATCTTAACATTACGATTTAGAAGCGGCCATAGCCCGCGATCAATGATTTTTACCACAAAATGGCCAATTAATTTTCTGTAGCACTGAACTCGAATCACAAAGCCCCAGCGGGCAATGTCATTAACTTAAGGACTTTGTATAAAAGAACATTCGACCTTGGTCGTTGGATCATTGCAAACCGATTGTGCTATAAACATTTGATCCATTCTGGATCAGGAGATGTGTGTAAACAATGGGATAAACGATCCAGGATGGATCGCATGTTTATAGGTATGATCTTAACTTTGGCGATAAACGATCCGGAAAGGATCGAATGTTAATCGGACAATTCCTTAACTTAATGACATTGCCCTCCGGGACGGTAGTCAGACCGCCGCGCTTTTTTCTACCAAAAGGCCGTCACTCCGGGACTTTTTCTTAAGTTTTATAAAGTGAATGAAAAATTCAGTAAGTCAACAATGACTATTTTACAATCTGGAACAATTCCCGACGAGCATTAAAAAAACCACTGATATTCAATTACGAAATACTTTGAGGAAAACAATTAATTCTTCCGTCAAAATAGAATTTCACTTTTCCTTTATTCGCCACCATCGATTTTATACTGAGCATACGCTGCCATTACATCAATCACCGAATTGTAGGAATTGCTTAATGGCAGATCAAATTCATCTTCAGAAAACCATCTTGTTTCCGTAATTCCTTCAATGGCCTGAGGAAATGGTGGTTTAGAGCCTTTGTCGTTCATCACAAACCACGACGTGCATTTAAGCTTCGGCTGAAAATCCTGGATGTAAGTATGCCATGTTTCGCATAGCGGTGTTACCGATTCCGGCAATTCAATACCACACTCTTCTTCTACTTCGCGCAAAGCAGCCTCAGCTATCGATTCTTTGGGTTCTACCTTTCCTTTGGGCAAGTCCCACTTATCCAACCTGTAAATAAAGAGAATTTTGCCTTCCGCATTTCTGACCAATCCGCCGGCGGCCCGAACAAATTCAAATTGCGCCGAAAAAGAATTCCAGGATTCTTCCACATTTCCGCAATGCATCCAGACCATTTTTGCACCGGATTGAATGGCAGATTCGATCAACATCGTGTCGGTCTTCCCCATGGAACGAATTACCTCACAGCCATTTAAGACCATATCGGGGGCTGGTAATTCCTGTGAAAAAATCACGGGGCGATGTGCGAAATAAACTTTATACTTTTGGGCCATGGAAAGTAAAATAGAACGGGCGTTAAAAGTAGCTGAATTTCTGCTCAAGATTAAAGCCGTTGAATTAAAACCTGAAAATCCTTTTACCTGGGCCTCCGGACTGAAGTCGCCAATATATTGCGACAATAGAAAAACACTTTCGTTTCCACAGATAAGAACCTATCTCCGCCAACAAGTGGTAGAGATTATTGGCAATGAATACGGAAAACCGGATGTAATAGCAGGTGTAGCAACGGGGGGTATAGCTTTGGGCGCTTTAGTAGCACAGGAGCTGGGACTACCTTTTATTTATGTTCGAAGTGAAGCAAAAAAACACGGACTCAACAATCAGGTGGAAGGAGTATTGGAGAAAGGGCAGAGTGTAGTTGTAATTGAAGACCTTATTTCTACAGGCAAGAGCAGCCTGAATGCTGTGCAAGCCATCAGAGAAGCTGAGGCAAATGTGGTTGGTATGGTGGCTATTTTCACCTATGGCTTTGATAAAGCTGCAATGAGTTTTGCCGACCAACAATGTAAACTGGAGACATTGAGCAATTACGACTCGCTTCTGGATCAGGCACTTCATTCCAATTACATTACCGAAGCTCAACTGAACACACTAAAACAATGGAAAGGAAATCCTGAAGAGTGGAGCGCACAACTTTCATAGCAAAGATTCCAATTTTGCCCTTAGTACTTATTAACCCTTATTCAAAAAACACATGACCAAAATAGACAGCAAAAAAGTAAACATAAATGCCACCAATGAAGTCGTTTATGTTTTTCTCTCTGACATGAATAATATAGAACACTTGTTGCCCGAAGACAAAATCTCTGACTGGAAAAGCGACGAGAAGTCTTGTTCATTCAAAGTACAAGGATCGTATTTGATTTCTCTTCACTTTCAATCCGGCACTCCTCATACTATCGTTAATTATACCAGTGGAAATGGATCGCCTTTCACTTTTACACTCGCCGCGCATTTATCTGACAAAGCCGGCACAACCGAAGGTTATCTTCATTGCGAAGCCAATATCAATCCATTTTTGGAAATGCTGGTAAAGGGACCGTTGAAAAATCTGTTCGATTATATGGCGCAAAAACTGGTAGACAGATATGCTGCTGCCTAAAGCACTGAACGATTAACGGGTCATCCAATTGTTCAGGAACTTTTTCTGGTCGTCGGTAATTTCACTCATGGGTAAAACATTGTACTTTTTCATCCAAACCTGATCTGTCCACTTTAATTCAATTTCTTTAAGTTTAGCTTTGCGCATCACACTCAATTTTGCGGCACCCGATTGCATGCGCATCAAGTTTTGAAAATTCTTGTAAATACCGATTTCATTTACTGCGATCACCTCATCGCCCACCCAAAGACCAGCCATGTCGGCCGGCGAATCTGGCACAACTTTCTGAATGGTGGCTTTGGACGCATTTTCATCGCATTCGATTCCCAAATAAGCCTCGCTGAATTTCAGGGACGGTGTAACTTCTATTCTGAGCCCTGCTAAAGCGAGCGCATTCTCCAGATATGGATAATAATCTGCCACTCCATTTACAAGATGGTCAAAAATATTGTTCAATGGAGTGCCTGCGGATTCATCCACCAACCTCCTGTAATCTTTTTCGCTATATCCTTTACCTGTTTTTCCGAAATCATCAAAGAGCCTTTTCATCACCGTGTCGAGTGATGCTTTCCCTCCTGTTGACTTGCGGATCTGTAAATCACAAATCATGGCCAGAAGACAGCCTTCATTGTATATGGAAACCTTTCTCCACGGAATGCCAGGACCATATCCGTCGAGCCATGTATCAAAACTGCTATCGGCCACAGAATGGTTGAAACGGCCGTAATTGTCCATGTGGGTCTGAATGGTTTCGGTAAGCACTTCGTACCAGTTCTCATCGTTAAAAGCGCCACTACGCCAGAGCAAATAATCGCCATAGTAAGTCGTGACACCTTCAGCCACATACCCCAATTTTGAATAATTTTCTTTGGTAAAATCATAAGGCATCATCTCGATGGGCCGAATGGATTTTATGTTCCAGGCATGAAATAATTCATGGCAACTTATGCCGAGCAAATCCAGAAACTGAGGCTCGTTGATAAAGTCAGCGGCGGGCCCCATGGCGATTACAGTAGAATTATTGTGCTCTACACCATGTCGGACGAAATATGGAAGAAAGTGAAACAGGAAATGATACTCTTTGAATGGTGCACTGCCAAAAATCTCATAATGCAGTGATGTAAATTTCGAAAACTCCTCAATGAGCCTGGACTCGTTTAAGGTGACTTCACCCTGAATACAAATATGAAATTTGGTCTCTGCTACTTCATAGGTAAGTTGCCTGTAAGTGGCACTTGCTATCAGGGGGCAATCGGCCAGTTGATCGAAATTTTCAGCACGCAATACAAACTTTGAAACAGCAGGTAGTCCGCATGCAATGCGATAACTATCCGGAAGAGCAAAGGCAATTTCGAATGCTGAATCAATCCTTTCCTCGTCATAAAAAAAACAATTGACAGGATTGATATAAAGCAGATCCAGATCCAGATAAGTAGAGCCGGCATTGAGCTCGGCGGCATAATACTCATATTGAATTACAACCAGCTTCGACTTATTGCAATGTACTTCCCAAAGATCTTTGTTGACTTTTTGGAAATTCAGCACTTTCCCATTTTCATCCTGTGCTTTCCAGCCTCTGATGTTTTTGGAAAAATTACCCAGCTCATAACGGCCGGGTCGCCATGCGGGCAATTGAAGTCTCAGGCGTTCCCTGCCTTCAACCTGAAACTTTGCTTCAAAAGACAAAAAGTGGCGATGAGGTGCCTTGTAGTAAACGCTGTATTGGATCAATCTGTATTACTTTTTTATGAATAAAAAATCCGGACAATCACACCCATGCTATTTATTAACGACTTCGTTCATGGGCACACCTGTGCAAGCGGATGGAAAAGGAATCCGACACAAAGCAGCCACCGTAGCTGCAATATCGGTTACGTTGTATTTCGAAAAAGTCTCGCCGCCCTTAATATTCATTCCATAAAAAATGGCTGGAACATGCGTATCATAAGAAAAAGGAGAACCGTGCGTAGTGCCCATTCTGCCATAGTCAATAATGCCGGGATTGGTAACAAAAATTACATCGCCAGACATTCCCTGGTGATAACCCATTTGAATCAATGATGCGATAGGCGAATGGACAGAATACTGATTGAGATTTTTTGCGCTGATGGACATGAGGACTTGTTCATTTTCACTCGTCCATCCTGATACTTCATCCTGAATTTTTCCCAAATCCAGGCCTTTCTCCTCAATCAGTTTCCGGTTGAGGAAAATATTCTGATTCGTAATATTGGAAATCCATTCGCCCGCGCCATATTTTTTGGCCATTTCGGAAGATAATTTTTCTCTGAGAATTTCGCCCTGCCAATATCCTCCCGCTGCGTTTTGTTTGGCCGTACAACTGGGAGTTGGTGCCCCACCGTGATCGGCAGAAAGAAAAATAAGGTAATTTCCTTTGCCTACAGTTTGATCCAGATAACTAATGAAATCGGCCATGATTAAATCAAGCCTGAGATAAACATCTTGCGTTTCTCTCGCATGGATTCCGAACTGATGACCCACATAATCTGTAGAAGAAAAACTGAGGCAAAGCATATCGGTAATATTGTCTTTGCCCATTTGCTCGCCTTCGATAGCGGCCTTTGCAAAATCAAGTGTAAGCGAATTTCCAAATGGAGTGGCTTTGATCATTTCGAAATTTCCGTTGGCTTCGCGAAGCGCTTTCAAATCATAAGGAAATACCGGGCGCATGGTTCCTCCTTTAAAAGGTGCCTCGTGTGCATTGTTGTCAAAGACACTTTCGTCGTAGCTAAGACTGTCTTTGAGCAAGGACCAGGTCTGATTCATATAGGATTCCGCCTTGCCGTTTTGGTTAAATGATTTGACCCATTGAGGAAGGTCTGTCATCTTGTACCATGAACTTGTGGCCCAGATGCCCTCATTGGCACCTACAAACCAATAAGCGGCATCGGCGGCACGACCTGCAGGCAATATTGCGCCGCGATCCTTTAATGCAATGCCAATTACCTTTGAACGTTGGTTGGTAAACAATTGAAGTTCGTCGCCAATAGTAGAACTCAAAAGATAATGGGGCGACATCTTTCCGGCATTGGATTGAGTACCCACACCGGTAACAGTAGAGTCGGCCGAACAATAGGTCATTCTGTTGCGCGAACGTTCGTACCAGTCGTTTGCTACAATGCCATGATAGGTTGGTGTGGTTCCGGTAAAAATACTGGCATGACCCGGCCCCGTATAAGTAGGCATATAATTATAATGTACGTTTCTGCTGAAGAAACCTTCATTGACCATTTTTTTGAATCCATTGTCCCCGAAATCCGACCAGTACTTTTCTATGTAATCATAGCGCATTTGGTCGACAGTGATTCCAATAATCAACTTTGGCCTGACGAATTCATTGGCGACCGGTTTAGCCTTTTGACTGGCAGTATTTGCCGCACCGCAGCCGATAAGGAAAGGAATCAGATAAAAAAGTTTCTTCATTGGATTTCGAATTACCGGGCGAAGGTAAAGGCTATTCTATGGAGTAATGCATTCCAATATTGTTTGATTTTCAACCATTGGATATTTAAAGAAGGTGATTATTCTTGTGCCTTGTTCACTTAAATCCAATCACAAAATGAAAGTTATTTACACCTTTTCACTCATCATTCTGAGTGCTTTTGCGGCCCAATCGCAAGTTCAATTCTCTACTGGGTCAGTAGTTCCTGATTTTACAATAACTGATCTGGAGGGTGAAACCCACAGCCTTTATGAGTACACCAGCCAGGGCAAATATGTGTTGGTTGACTTTTATGCCTACTGGTGCGGGCCTTGTATGGCGACTGCTCCAACGATCAATCAATTTTATCATGAATACGGCTGCAATACAGGAGATGTAATCGTGATTGGTGTAGAGTACGAAGGAACTGCAGCGCAAACTTTGGGCTTTGAAGTTCAAGCTGGCATTGAAGATGACAATCCTTATCCAACTGCTGCCGGAATTGACGGAAGCGGAGCCGCTGTGCATGCAGCTTACGGAACTACCGCGTTTCCTACAATCATTGCCGTTGACCCAAATAATATTCTGCTGGATAATGATATCTGGCCAATTCCGTCAATGTCAACTCTGGTAAATACTTTTCCGGCCAACAGCATTGCGCCAATGTCTTGCGTTGCTTCTACAGAAGAAACAGCGAAGGCTACAAGTTCATTTACCTTGTTTCCAAACCCTGCTTCTGAAAGTGTAATGATCAATTACTCAAATCAGAATGCCGCTCAACAGACTTCAGTATCTGTGATGGATGCTTCAGGCAGAATTGTGCTTCTGGAAAGAATGCAGAGCAGCAATGAGAAAAATACTTACATACTCGACATCAATAGCCTGACCACAGGTATCTATTGTGTACAGATTTTGCAGGACGGTGTATCTGTAATGACAGAAAAGTTAATGGTTAAATAGTAGAATACATTTTTCATGAAAGGGCATCACGGAAACGTGGTGCTTTTTTTTTGCTGTGTGGAAATGGACGGTGGGATTATACCAATCTTCATTTTAATTTAGTCCTTGCCGTAGATGAAATCATACAGTGGTAAATACCGATTTTGTGAATTCCAGCTTGCTTTATAATAGTGTAAAATGTCCCCTTGGGCAATGTCATTAAGTTAAGGTCTTTTTATAAAATAACATTCGACCCATTCCGGGTCGTTGGATCATTGCAAGCCGATTGAGCTATAAACGTTTGATCCATTCTGGATCAGGAGATGCTTGTAAACAATGGGATAAACAATCCAGGATGGATCTCATGTTTATAGGTACGATCTTGACTTCGGCGATAAACGACCAAGGTCGAATGTTGATCGGTAAATTCCTTAACTTAATGACATTGCCCCTTGGGTAGATCTTTATTATGCATTGGAACTACCGTAATTTTACCAGAAACAGGATGTTGAAAGTAATGATGACTGCCATTAATT
Organism: Flavobacteriales bacterium; assembly: GCA_031378885.1. Taxonomy (GTDB): domain Bacteria; phylum Bacteroidota; class Bacteroidia; order Flavobacteriales_D; family Sanyastnellaceae; genus JANNEQ01. The sequence continues at coordinate 18,644 of JANNEQ010000117.1, read as the reverse complement.
CTTTTTAAAACAAATCCCTTTTACTCAAGAATTTTGCACAATTCCTTTGGAGTGAGTGAAGGTGTTTGACTCATATTTTACTATAAGTCGAATGTGAGAGAATATTCAAGGCTTTGATTATCGTCAGGAACGTCTTCTCCCTGCTCTTTCAGCAAATCGATATACCCTGATATTGCTTCTTTGGCCATTTCCAAAGCATGATCCAAATCTTTGCCATATGTAATACAACCAGGCAATGAAGGTACATTAACAGTAAAACCACCTTCTGGCTCTGCATTGAGTATTACTCTATAAGTATGTGTATTCATATTTCGAATTCTATATGTCAGATCCGGAATAACCCGGTTAAGAAAACATTATTTCTCAATTTTTAGTGTCCCAAATATAAGTCATAATTCACTAAGATGAGCTTTATAAATCGGTAAATTAATTACCAATGTTAATTTTAATTTAGTCCAAAGACTAACTAATAGGTTACAGTGGTATATGCCAATAGAGCAGTTGTTTAGTAAAATCAAGCGCAGAGTGGATTGGACTCGAACAGATACCGAATCGGTATATTTCTCATTTATAGGCATTCCTAATTTTAGAATGTCAGTTTGTATACGTTTTTCTGCCATCTTAATCTTTAATCACTTTTACAAACATGCTTTCTTTTCCATTAATTTCAAAAACATACATTCCCGAAGGAAAGAGCTCAAGATTAAATGACTTACTGTTTGGATAAGAACTTAAGATATTTTCATTATGCAACAACTGCCCTTGAGAATTGAAAAGACTTAATGTCTTGGCTTCTATACTTTGAGGCCATTTGAGAATAATAGAACCAGAAGCAGGATTGGGGTACGCCTCGAAATCATTGACTAAGGTCAAAGGATCTGTGGGATAAATCAACTCCGATATTTTCACACGGAATAATTCTCTTCCGGTTTGTGGGTTATTACCAATGAAATAAAGATCTCCATTCCACGGTGTAGGACTACAAAAACAACTAAAATCAAATTCACCGGTTTCAACTTTTGCCGTTCCCAGTGGAGTGCCATCAGTCCACCAAAGTTCACTCTTGTCATTGTAGTCAACTTCAAAAAACAATCTATCCGAAGCAAGGCACAAACTGCTAATATTGCCAGCGCATTCAGAAGAATTGCAATCAAAAAGCTTCACGAAATTTGATTCATCATCCCAATACCCCAATTCACTACCAAAATTGAGGTTACCACTCTTGTTAAGTGCCAATATGGTTTTTTGCCCTAATCTTTTCCATTTAATACTTGTACCGGAACATTCAGAGCACAACGGGTTGCCAACCAACTCCGATAAGCTGTATTGTTCGATTCCTTCGTCTTTGAAATGTAAAAAAACTGAATCTGAATAAGGGAATTCAGAAGATGGTAGCTCAGGGAAATCCGGAATCAATTGAAGTTGATTGATGCCATCTGTTGCATAGGTCTCACCATTCCTTTGAATAAATAAACGATTGCTAAGGTTGGCAAAAACTATCGGATATGATGACCAAATTACACCATTAGTATAGGGTGCAAAGAGTTGAATACTATGATCTGCTAAATTAATTGAGTATATATTATCATTTTGAGAAGCCATGTTTAAAAATAAAATATGCGTGTCTGAAACTGCAAACCGATGCAAATAGATACCATTGTTACCCGGCTCCCATAATGAGTTCACATTTATAAAATTCGGATTAAACGGATCGGTTTTGGAAATGTGGCAAAAATAATATTCTGTGGTCCCAATCAATGAAACACTGCTATTCATATAAATACTCATCACAATATCTCCGGAAGGCGTTTTCACACAGTTTGACACTGTGTAATGCATAGAATCTGGTGCTGATACAACTTTTGCCGATGTGTGCTCTTCGGTATCAACAACGTAACAACTGCCATTCCAGGTATTGACAAAAAATGCATATTTACCCAAGCCATATTCATAATAGTAATTTGCTCCATCCGGTCCATTGAGATCAATTGACCAGGTTGAGTTGGTAGTGTCCGTAACATAAATTACACTTCCCGTTGATTGACTGTATTGCTCTGCTACCAGGTGATTATTGACCAATAACAAATCAAGAATTCCATGATTGCTTCCCGACACATAACTGCGATACAATTCGACCTGACTGATCAAATATTCAGAGCACAATAGACAAAGAAGAAGTATTAAATTCCTTTTTTTCATGACATTTTTCTGTTTGCTTTGATCGCCGAATTTAATAGAAATTTGGCGATCGTGTATAATTTCCTATTCATAAATGCCAGGAATTTAAACTTTCAACTGCCACATCTATTTCTGAATATGCCCAGTCGAGTTGCAACTGGAAGCAGGCCAAGGATGGGTCAGCCGTAAAAGTTGGGGAGTAATGAGGTTAATGGTGATTTAATAATTGGATGTCTCGCTATTCATCCGGTTGCTTTTGCCATAAATAATAGAACCAAATATTAAGCCTAAGTCCAAAGGACTTATATGCTATTAGCCCCGGCCTATCCCAACCGAACAGTTGGGATAGGCCGGGGCTAATAACCTTAAAGCCCGCTTGGTCAGTTTTTCAAATCAAAGTCAGTTACACCCCCAACTTTTGCGACTGATCTCTACTTTGCTTTTGTGGTACAGGAGGATTCAGGGATTAAAAACCAAAAGTCAAACTACGCCAATTGGACAAAGAAACAAATGACAACAATATGATATTTAAACAGGGAATATGCCGCTGTTTTACAAATCTTAAAATGTTATATTCCGATAGGGTAATCGTTTAGTCGAATTAAGGGCCACAGAGACTGGAATATAGCAGGTTCCTCATCGTTATTACTCTTAATTCCACTGTACTTTAACCCCTCAAAACCATCTTATAAAAAACAAAAAACACCACCAGACAAACTGCCACATTCAAAAGAATATTCACCCACGCCATAGCCTGATAACCCTGGCGAAACAACTCCACAGTCTCCAGACTAAAGGTAGAAAAAGTACTCAAACCACCACAGAATCCTGTGGCCATTACACTCCAATACAGACTTTGATTTTGTTTCCAGCCCAAGGCCAGCAGAATGGCTATAATCAGAGACGCGCTCACATTGGCCAGCAATGTAGAAAGAGGCAACTGAAAACTGGTTTGCTTAAATCCAAGTCCGATCAGATACCGAATTACAGAGCCTAATCCACCGCCAATAAATACCAAAAGTAAGTTCATACTTTTCTCAAATAATTGTGTTCGATTCTCAGAAACAATCGGGCCATGAGCCAACCCACGCAGCTTCCAAATAATGCTCCGGCCAATATGTCGCCCGGGTAATGCACGCCAAGATAGACCCTGCTATACGCAATAAGAGAGGCCCACAAGATTGTAAGCATTACAAATAAACTTCGCATAGGCCGCATGAGCGTGATATAAAAAATGGCTATGGCAAAATAATTGGCGGCGTGACTTGAAAAGAAACCAAAACTACCTCCTTTGTAAAAATTGCCGTTATGATCCATCAGTAAATGCACCTTACCTTCCAGCAAAGGTTGGTGACTGGGTCTTAAACGTTGAAAAACTTCCTTGAACGCTTCCACTGATGTTCTGTCGCAAATGGTCACGGTTATTGCCACCGTAATTATAATAACCACACCACTTTTCGAACCATATTTCCTGAATAAAGAATACAACAATAGAAAATAGACCGGAAGCCAAACCAACATTTTACTGGAATACCACATCGGCCCATCAAGCCAGGATGAATGATGACCATTAAAAAACAAAAAAAGTGAAGTATCGAGTTCGTTTAACTTTTGTAACAAATTCTATTTAATTTGAAGGGTTCCCAAAACTAGTCCTTGTTGTAAAGCTCTTCTACTAACGATTTCCAGTTCTCCATGATCTTCTTTCTTTTCAACTTCAATGTGGGTGTAATTTCACCTTCTTCAATGGTAAACAATCTCGGCAATAATCTGAAACCTTTAATCTGCTCCCAACTGCCGAATGAAGGATTGATCTTTTCAATTTCTTCGAAAAACAAATCCTGAACTTTCTTAAGTTTGATCAATGCGACAGGATCGGTGGCCGTTATCCCATTCTTCGCAGCCCAAGATTTGAGGAGCACCATTTCAGGAACAATAAGAGCACCCGGGAATTTTTGTCCTTCACCAACTACGATCACCTGCTCGATAAAAGGACTGGCCTTTAATGCGTTTTCCAAATATTGTGGCGAAATATACTTTCCGCCTGAAGTTTTAAAAAGTTCCTTTTTTCTATCGGTAATCGCCAAAAATCCATCGCGGATTTCTCCAATATCTCCTGTATGAAACCACCCGTCTTTAAGGACTTCGGCTGTCATTACAGGGTCTTTGTAATAGCCCATCATTACATTCGGGCCTTTACACAGTATTTCCCCGTCTTCAGCAATTTTCACCTCAACATCTTTGATGGGTTTACCCACCGTTCCGACACGCCACATATTCGGTTTTCGAAATGTGTTGACAGCAATTACGGGCGAAGTTTCTGTCAGGCCGTAACCTTCCTTCAGCCAAATTCCGGCACCGCAAAAGAATTTAGCCAGTCGGGGCTGCAAAGCCGCACTTCCGCTGGCAATAGCGCCAATCTGAGTCAATCCGAGGGCCGTTTTTACTTTGCTGAAAACTAATTTTCTCGCTATTCCCAATTGGAATTCATACCAGGCTCCATTTTCGCCATCAGGTGCCCATCGAATAGCAAGGTCATGTGCCCATTTAAACAATATCTTCTTTATGCCGGTGTTTGCCATTCCCTTGGCGCAAATTCCATCATAGAATTTTTCGAACAAACGGGGAACACCTGTAAATATATGTGGCCTTGCAACCAACAAATCATCCTTTATTTGCTCCATACCCGTGAGGTAAATGGTCACACCATTGTCCATATACAGGTAATGAAGCATTCTCTCGTAGATATGACAGATGGGAAGAAAACTAAGACAACGACTTTTCCCCTTTTCCAGTTGTGGCAATCGCTCCTCGCAGGAAATAGCGTTGCTCGCTATATTTCTATGGGACAACATTACTCCCTTTGGCAAGCCAGTTGTGCCTGAGGTGTAAATAATGGTGGCCATATCTGTTTCTTTCACCGCATCACTCAAGAGTTTTACTGCCTTTTCATCCACCTGTCCACTCTGCGATTCTATTTCTTTCCAATGTGGGGCATTGCTTACTTTTTCGAAAGTAAAAACTTTGGTAAGTGAGGGAACGTTGGACTTGATCTCCATTACTTTTCCAAACAAATCATCATTCGACACGAAGCATAATTTTACTTCTGCGTGATTCATAATGTATTGAAAATCTGCGCTTGTCATAGTAGGATAAATCGGCACATCAATGGCTCCTATCTGGAGTATTGCCTGATCCATGATATTCCACTCGCATCGGTTGTAATGTGTGATGAGCGCGATCTTATCACCTGGTTTTACTCCCATGGCCAACAGACCCCGGCTCATCGTCATTGCTGCATCGATAAATTCTCTGGTAGAATATGGTTTCCATTGGTCGTTCAAGCGCGAAGTCATCATTATTTCCAGAGGAAACTGATCCAGTTGTTTGTACGCAAAATCAAATAGGCGGCGGGGTTCCATCATATACAGTAATTGGGGTAAAACTAAGTAAAATTTCTCTTTAACCTTACCCTGTGTTCCACTTAATGTTTAATCTATCAATATGGTTCTGCTAATCATGCCTGATGTCGTGTAAACACACAAATTGTACATCCCAACCGGGATGGCACTTACATTGATTCTAAAGGTCATTTGGTTCTTTAATGTCGTATCAATAACCTTTCTTCCGTTCATGTCATAGATTGAAAGCGCCCGGGCCATCACACCTTCTGGTAAATTGATATTTATTTCGTTGTGTGCCGGAACAGGAAAGACAACAATACCGACTGCAGAAGATTCTTCTTCATTTACTGCAACTGATCCGCAATTGGGATCATACGCAATGCCAGGCGATCCACCTATACATCCGGCAAAGTATTCTTCCGGATTTCCCTGAGTGGACGAATTACCCGAAAATTCAACGCTTCTGCCGGTTCCATCGGTATTCAATGGCCATGGACTGACTGACTGGTAAGTAAACTGAACCACCAATTCGTTATTCGAATTGTAGACCTCAATCGCGTCAGAATTGTTGCTGAAACCATAACCTGTTTCTCCAATCACTCCCACAAAATCAGGGTGCTCTGTCATGAATTTATTCAAGTCCTGAGCAATCACCAAATAACCATTGGGTTGGATGGTAGTATTCAAAGGAAAATCGTAACGATTGAAATATTCTGAATCTTTCATATAGAATCCGGAAAGATCCAGTGGAACGTCCAATGTATTGTGGAGTTCTATCCAATCGCCACTGTCGTTATCCGGACCAGCATTGTACATGAATTCAGAAACCACCAATGCAGTCTCACTTGCTGATCCGGTGAAATATGCGGTGAAATTTTCGTCGCCCTGAAACATCAAAGCAAGTTGATCGAGATTTACTTCAACCGGAAAGATTCCATTAGGTGCCCAATGGTCGAAAGTAAATCCTGGATTAGCGATTGCCGTAATCTTTATCGGAATTCCTTTGAAGTAAACACCGCTCCATGGGTATTCAATTTCATCGGGTTCTATGGTACTGATGTGAATTCTACCGGCGCCGGCAGGAATGACATTCAGGTCAATATTCACCTGATCATCGAGGTTGAAATGGGTTTCAATTACATCTCTTGCACCCTGAACGCGCAGGTTGTTCCACTCCAGACGTTGGTCGGTAACTCCATAAAAATAATCGATGGAAGTACCTAGAAACTCAGCGTGTCTTTGAAAGACAGGCGCCACTTCTGCTTCAAGCGCAGAAACCATTGCAACAATTTTATCTTGCTGCAGGTTGGTATTGATCAGATCTGCATAACGATTGATAAAATAATTTCTAAACTCAGTATTTTGAATCAGCGCAGCAAAAATTCTATCCGGCATAAAATATTCGTTTCCTGCCGCTTCAATATAATTATCATAAGGTGAATTGCCGGCGAAACCCATTCCGAAATCCATATCCATCAGTATAAAATGCCATTTACCTCCGGGAGCATCATTGTGCCAGCACTTGTAGTTATTGATATAGCCGTTGCTCCAGTCGCCATTGCACCAATAGGTTTCGGCAATTATATAATCGGCATAATTTTCAAGATTGATCAACTGACTTACTTCATCATAATAAGAATCCGAAGTCGGATCGTTATTGACCACATCATTCAACATGGATAAAAAAGAATTCGCATCGCCTACCACTACGTTCGGATAATCTCCCCGTAAAGAAATCACCGTTACGTCATTGTTATTCACTCCCCTGTTGTTCTCAATATAATTCTGATCCTGCACCTCGCGCATTTCCATATAGCCCCAGTAAATTCCATTGAGAAAAACCACTACGGGCTGGAGTGCCCCATAATCCACATGGGTGCCTTTAAATGCGCGCTGCATGGCACCATCGTGAAAACGCGGGCCACCATAATCATTGCCGCCATTGCGAAGATTAAATCCTTTGTAAGAAGTAATAAATGGCTTATCGGCAATCATAGGGAAATCAAGGCTATTGGTGCCATATTCATCTTTGCATTGCAACCTGAAACTCTTCTGGTCGTTGCCTCTCGACCAGCCACCGTGTATCTTGATGCCCATGCTTCCTTCTGCCTGCTTCACATGATTGGCATCGAAAAATTCGACATAAGATTCCCTCTCCCAATCTTCCCAGAAATTTGCTCCGAAATAGGGATAACCTCCGTAATCAGGCGGACCGAAAACATAAATTCCGGTGAGCGAATCCAATAAGTTAGACCAATCAGTTGAAACCGAAACAATGGGCAAATCAATGTCCCATTCGTTAATCAAATAAGTGTTTTTCTCTACTCTGCCCGGCAATAAACCGGCGCTAAAACAACGTGCAGAAACAACTCTGGTCGAATCAATCGTAAGCGGTCCGGTATAGAGCTCAGAAAATTCTGTTGGAATACTTCCATCAAGTGTGTACCTGATTTGAGCAATTGGGTTGGGTGATGTGATGGCAACAATTTGTTCGGTAGAGAATACACCACTTTCCAATTGAAAAACGGGCTTCTGCTCATAGCCTGTAGCGCATTCAAGCGTATTGTCCGACCAGGGAGTAGGATTGCCGGAAAAACACCAGGAGGCTCCTCCATCACCAAGTCTTCCATAACTATTGTTCAGCAGCATATCCGGAAGAACAAATGTCTCCAGTACGTTTCCCTGCGCATCGGCGAGTACCAAATCTTCTCCTACATCAAGTTTGAAATTGGTATGCACATTTGCTCCTGTGTATAACATCCACTCGGGACTAATTTCGGTTTCGATATTGGGTGTACTGAAGGCAAGTGTCAGAAATGGATTGCACGACATATCATCATCAAAAGCTGTCGCATTGTGTATTTCAATGGCAAGGATATTTTCTCCCGGTTGCAACAAAAGTCCGAGAATATCGCCCGATAGCGTGTACTTGTGATTCAACATAAAAGGGTAGCCATAAATTTCCTGGCTATTGCCGGCAAAAGCATTGTAGGCCGGTGTAATACCGGGCACGCCAATATTTGCGCGGGCAAATTCATATCCATTGAGATAGGCTATAAACGAATCATCAAAATCAAGTTGCAGAATGAGTTCAGTTACCTCTTCAGGATAGTTCACATTAAAAGTGGTTCTGTTAAAGCATGATATAGCAGTGGTACCAGGAACAGTTCCGTCATCGTCATCACCATAACCTATTCCCCCGTTTCCAGCGCCCCAACCTGTTTCATCAAAACCTAAAGTATTCCAGTCACTTGGTGGAGCAATTTGCGGTACCAGATAGGAATACCAGCTCCAGGGATATACCACAGTCTCGTAATGGTCTACAATGGTTCGACGGTCCTTACCTGATGCATGTACTAAAAATCTTTCACCGGCATTCAATTGAAGACCGGGCAATTGCCACTGAGTTGGATTTTGCAGTTTATCTGAGAGATGGTAATCGGATAAATCAATGGTGGTATTTCCTGAATTATAAAGTTCGATCCAATCCGTATAATCACTATTCTCGTCTACAAGCGTACTTCCATTGGTTATCTGCACTTCATTGAGTTTTAACTGTCCGTTTGAACTAAACAAAACAGCCATTAAAACGATAAGTGTAAACCCTCTTTTCATATTTATTACCAGTTGAATTATACATTAATGATCGCGCGGGACTATACCTCAGAGGAAATGAAATTGCTCGCCTTGTCTGCTAAAGTAGTGACAGATTGAAAGCACAACTACAGTTTACCCTATATTTGTTTCATTACGCTGATGTTCAAATATGAAGAATAAGTTCCATTTTCTTTTACTGTCTGCGGCCCTTCTGGGTTGCATCTCCTTTTCTTTTGCCCAGAATTCTGCTCCGGTTCATTTCTGTGGGTTCGACTATTACATGAAAAAAATGAAAGCGAATAACCCAGCCGCAAATGAAAACTTTGACCGTTTTATTGCCAAATGGCGCGCGGAAAGTGGCTCTGGTACCAACCGACAGGTATTGGTTTTGCCAGTGGTTTTCCATGTGGTCTATCACGATCAGGCACAAAATCTGGCAGACAGTGTGATCTTATCTCAACTGGATGTCCTCAATGAAGATTACCGCAGAATGAATGCAGACGCTGCATTTACCCGCGATATTTTCCTGCCATTCGCGGCCGACACAGAACTGGAGTTCCAACTGGCTTCTGCAGATCCAAATGGAAATCCTACCAATGGCATTACCCGAACTTACTCCGACAGCACCGGATTTGATTTCGATCTTTTCTCAGCCAACATGACGCTCGACGAAGTCAAGCATACTTCCTCTGGTGGCATTGATGCCTGGGATCCTGAGCATTATATCAACATCTGGATTTGTAATGTGGAGCCTTCTGTATTCGGGCAGATTTTCGGGTTGTCCTACCCACCTGAAGGGCTTGACAACTGGCCGGCGGGTAGCTCAGCACCTACCGAAGGTGATCAGGGCCTTATCGTTCATTACACCACCGTGGGTAGAAATAATCCGCAGGCAGATGATGATGGTACTTCAGACAACAATATGGGCCGAACCCTTACACACGAAATGGGACATTACCTTGGCCTGAGACATACCTGGGGCGACGAATTCTTTACCGATATCTGCTCTGAAGACGATGGCATGAATGACACACCTTTATGCGGTTCGGGAGATCAGTATGCGTGTAATTATGGCGCTAACACTTGTACAGAACTTGGAATCGATTTCCCTGATATGCTGGAAAATTATATGGACTACACACGCGATGAGTGCTACAATATGTTCACCCTCGAACAAAAATCATTGATGCATTATGCCGTGGAAAATCTTCGCCCGGGACTACTTACCGGAGTGAATATCGCTGAGACCAAAACATCTTCCAACATTGATGTCTTTCCCAATCCGGCCCGCGATTTCATTCAGATACGTTTCCTGGAACAAGACAGACCCAAAAACCTCAAGATATACAATATGAATGGCCAGCTTGTAAGGGAATACCTCATTGTTCCCTCGCAACTTGACGTATCAGAATTTCAATCCGGACTTTATACTCTGCTGCTTTCAACACATTCGGGATCTTTGGTGAAAAGAATTGAATTGCTGTAGATGAATTGTAAGCTTTGAATTTTTGTTCAATTGGTATCGTGAAATTACATCCTATGGTAATACCTGCGATAACAGCCGGCCAAAGCAAGACTCATAGAAATTTAAATATCAACCCGATGTTTTTCTGCTCAGATTAGATAGGTTTGCACCCTCAAAACCGCATTTCAATAGTTCAATATTTCAATAGTCAATATTTCAATGAAAAATATAGTCGTAATCGGAGCAGGACAAATGGGGAATGGCATTGCCCACGTTTTTGCTCAAAATAATTACAAGGTAACTTTGGTCGACCTCAAACAAGAAAGTCTGGACAAAGCTATTGCCACCATTACCAAAAACCTTGACCGACAGGTGAGCAAGGCTTCCATCGACGAAGCCACCAAAAATTCGACATTAGCCAACCTTTCCACTTCTACAGACCTCAATGCTGCCGCTGGCAGCGCTGACCTTATTGTAGAAGCAGCCACAGAAAATGTTGACCTCAAATTGAAAATATTTTCGCAGATTGATGCCGCTGCTCCGGCGCATTGTATTCTGGCTACCAATACCTCTTCCATATCTATTACCAAAATTGCTGCGGCTACAAAGAGGCCCGACAAAGTAATTGGAATGCACTTTATGAATCCGGTGCCATTGATGAAGCTGGTAGAAGTAATACGCGGCTACAATACATCTGATGAGGTTACCACGCAGGTATTCGATCTTTCCAAATCGCTTCAGAAAGTTCCGGTTGAAGTGAATGACTACCCTGGTTTTGTGGCCAACAAAATTCTGATGCCTATGATAAATGAGGCCATCTGCACTTTATTTGAAGGCACTGCCGGAGTAGAAGAAATTGATACAGTAATGAAGTTGGGAATGGCTCATCCAATGGGGCCACTGAGACTCGCAGATTTTATTGGATTGGATACTTGTCTTGCCATTCTTCGCGTGCTGCAAGATGGCTTTGGAAATCCAAAATATGCACCTTGTCCGCTTTTAGTCAATATGGTGATGGCCGGTAAACTCGGTGACAAATCAGGCGAAGGATTTTACAATTATGCCGACCCGAAGAATCCTGTAGTTGCTGCATCATTTAAAAAGCACTGAATTATCAGTGATTTTTAAATGAACTTATGTAGAACAGATTACTCCTTTTCTTTTTCTTCCTCTTCTTCCACAGCAGCAGCAAACTCAAGCATGTCTTTGGCTTGAAGAATATTGTACCACATAAAAAGCTTGCGGATATCGGATTCATAAACTCTTGCCTCATCATAATCAGGAAGGACTTTCTTCATCTCAGCTCTCAGCAATTTGCCGTCGCTTTTGTGCTCAATTGCTGGTCCACTGCTGTAAACTTCCTTCATTTTCACAAAAACTTCCTTCAAAGGAATGTCGTCTTCATGGGTGAACATGCTGATGTCACTCAATGAACTCACCTTCTGTGTGGGATGCACAGGCATGCGCTTTCCATCCACCAGCGATTCTACAACTATTGTTGCTTTACCTCCTGTGATAAGTTTGAAAATTCCCGATTTACCAGATACAGAAAGGATCTTTTCCAATTCTGTCTTCGTACTTTCTGTTTTTTCCATGGCCGCAAATATCTGCGAGGATTCACAATATTTGTAGCGCTTCGCAGAAATTTAAGAAGCTCTTATGAAAAATATCAGCTAAGTAGCAAGGAATCAGGAATATCTTTCAGAAAAGAGTAAGATGCTGTATCGAAATCAATCTGACAGCAATGGTGAATAAGACCATTGGTTACCAATAAGTAAGGAACCCGCATGGCAATATTGTATCTCGCGGCCTGATCAAAAACGGCCTGAGTCATTTCAATTTCGGGAGCCTTGCACTCTGCCAAAAGTTGTGGCTGACCCTTCTTGTTGTATAAAACCAGGTCGAATCTTCCCTTGCGCCCATTAAATTCTATTTGTTTCTCTACTGCCATGAGCGAAAGAGCAAATCCGCGCTCAGACCGCATGAAATGAATAAGGTGTTGCCTCACCCATTCTTCCGGGGTGAGTACAACCCACTTCTTTCTCACTTCGTCAAATAACTGAACCTGACCAGAATAAGACCTTGTTCGAAAAGTGTATATTGGAAAATTGAGTTCTTTCACTTTCTTTGGCATTGCTAAAGGCCCGATTAATCTAAAATGGACCTGCAATAACACAATGCAATGATGACACATTTCATCTGAACATTCAAATCATTTTTAGCTATGGAAACAAAAGAAGAAATTGTCAAAAACTGGTTGCCCAGATACACCGGCACTCCACTGGAAAATTTCAGCAAACTCATTTTGCTCACGAATTTCGATACCTACGTAAACAAATTTGCTGAATGGCACAATGTGGAAGTGATTGGAAAGGACAAAGCCATGACTACTGCAACTGCAGACGGTATAACCATTATTAACTTCAGTATGGGAAGTGCCAATGCGGCCACTATAATGGATCTTTTGACGGCCATCCAACCACAGGCAGTTCTATTTCTTGGCAAATGCGGCGGTCTTAAAAAGAAAAATCAATTGGGTGATTTTATTCTGCCCATTGCCGGAATACGCGGCGAAGGAACCAGCAATGATTATTTTCCACCAGAAGTACCTGCCTTACCAGCATTTACATTGCAGCGCGCTGTTTCTTCTACCATCCGCGACCATGGTTTCGATTATTGGACAGGAACGGTTTACACTACCAATAGAAGGGTTTGGGAACACGACGAAGAATTTAAAACATACTTAAGAAGAATAAGGGCAATGGCCATTGATATGGAAACGGCTACATTATTCTCTGTAGGATTTGCCAATAAAATCCCAACCGGCGCTTTGCTCTTGGTGAGCGATCAGCCCATGATTCCACAAGGAGTAAAAACCAGCGAAAGTGATGTGAAAGTAACCACCAACTTTGTAGATGCCCATATTAAAATTGGTATAGCTGCATTAAAAGAAATTGGTGATGGAGGCCGCTCTGTTCGCCACCTCAAATGGGAATAACACAATATTTCAATTTCAAATTTCCTGACTCATGGACCATCTTCGCATCATTCGCGATATAGAACTAAAAAACTACAAACCTATTTATGTATTGATGGGTGAAGAACCCTATTTCATTGATCTGGTTACAGAATGTATTGAGGACAAAGTGCTCGACGAAGCATCAAAAGCTTTCGGACAAACCATTGTTTATGGCCGCGATGTGAATATGGAACAAATTGTTTCGCTCGCCAAAGGCTTTCCTATGATGGGCGACAAACAGGTGATCATTGTGAAAGAAGCCCAGGACATGAAGGACTGGAAAAAGGCTGACGATCTGAAGCCACTGGAACATTATATCCAACACCCCACTCCATCTACCATTCTGGTTTTTGCTTACAAGAACAAAACACTGGACAAAAGAACCAAGATATATAAGGCAATTGATAAAATCGGACTGGTATTCGATTCTCAGCCCATCAGAGATTACAAACTTCCTGAGTGGATTGAAGGTTATATCGGACAGCGCGGTTACAAGATTCAAAAAAATGCAGCCCATTTGCTTGCCGAATATCTCGGAACAGATTTGAGCAAAGTGGTAAATGAAATTAATAAACTCGCCATCATTCTGCTAGCGGGCACCAACATCACCGCGCAACACATCGAAGAAAATATTGGCATCAGCAAAGATTATAATGTATGGGAACTTCAAAAGGCCCTGGCCCAAAAAGACATTCTGAAATCCAATAGAATTATTCATTATTTCGAAGCCAATCCAAAATCAAATCCCATTCAAATGGTGATTCCATCGCTGTATAGTTATTTTTCGAAAATGGCGATGTACATATCCCTTCCCGATAAAAAAAATGCGGCTGCCGAATTGGGGATTTCTCCTTACGGACTCAACGATTACAAAGAAGCCGCCACAAAATACAGCGCACCCAAAGTTGAGCGAATAATAAGCTACCTTAGAGAAACGGATAAGAAAGCAAAGGGTGTGGATAATTACTCAGTAGAAAATGGTGAGTTGATGAAAGAACTTGTTTTTAAAATTTTGCATTAGAATGTATTGTTGTTTGGCAATCATTACGGGGCTTTAACCCATTGATAAAAACATCTTGTTAATGCGGGGACAACTCAACAGACAAGGTCATTAGGTTAAGTATTTGGAGCATCAACATTCGACCTTGGTCGTTTATCGCCGAAGTCAGGGTGATATCGTGACTGGGCTTGATGCAGGGCAGGATTAGAAAGCACAATGCTAACCTTATTACTAAAGCCAATAGAAAGCATAAATGTTGAATTTTCCACTTCTGCCTGACTTGCGTTCAAACCCATGTTATACGAGGCCGTAATTGTCATTCTTTCATGAATTTCCGAGTGGATTTGGCGCCGTTCTCAAATCTCACCAACGAGTAGTAACAACCTTTTGCCAGTGTTTCGGCATTAATGACTTGTTTAGTTGAATTGCCTTGTACACCATTAATTTTGCGACCTGTCATATCAAATATTTCTATTGACAACATTCGTAGGTCGGACTCAAAAGTAACTGACTCTCTGATCGGATTCGGGTACAATGAAAACTTGGAGCTAGTTTGAAACTCGTTGACTGCATTAAAATCAACACTGCAAGTATCTACAGTTGCATTCCACTTAAAAAGACAATTTGCACAACTATCTGTGGTTGCCACGACATATAAAGTATCATTGTAGAATGCAAGTTTTCGGTTGTAGTTATTTCCGAAGTGTGCATCTAAAGCACACCAACGGTGTCCGTCCCATTTGGCGAAGTTATCTGCAGGGATATTTCCGATTTCATCGAAATGTCCGCATACGTACAATTCACTGTTATGTACTTCCATGTCGTGGACTTCGCCATTGGTAAGACCATAGCCTACATCACTCCACTCTGAGCCATTCCACTTCATAATGCCCTCTCCGGGGTTGCCAGCATTTCTATTGAAGGTACCGCAAACATAGAGGTCATTTTGATAAATCAGTAGGTCAGAAACTGAAGAAAAACCATTTGAACCCATGATCCCAGTTCCTAAACATTCCCAGTTCGAGCCATTCCATTTTTGTATATCTCCCAGACATCCAGAACCCGAAATATTTCCGGCTACATATAATTGATTCTGATATTTTGCAATGCCATTAATAAAATTGTCGAAATCGCCTGGAATCAGCCAAGTAGTCCAATTTATTCCATTATATCTCACTCCCCCGAATCCCTCAATTCCAACAATGGGATTTCCACTTGACCCGGCAACATAAAGAGTATCGTCGACTTCTTGGATTGCATAAATTGTGTTGGAAGAGCTTTCTTCTGAAATTGGAAACCACTGACCGCCAAAAAATTTTGCAAATCCATGTGTTAATGGAATATTATTCAGTAACGTGTCGTAACTTTCATCCCATGGACCTGAGATGTACAAGGTGTCATGGTACAAATTCATATCGGCTGGGCCTGATATCATTTCGGTTATTGGTTCATCACAATCAAACCCGCAACCATAGCCCTGAACTACTTCTCCATCAAATGAAACAAATCCACCAACATGTTCATCCTCATAATATCCGAAATGTCCACATACGTACATTAAATTTTGCAGAGTATCTTCTACCATTTTGGTAATTGTGAAACTAAAACTACCCGTAGCAGGCACCCATGACTGGGCACCTGCATTGAGGCAGCAAAAACATAAGATCATTGCTACAACACTTCTCATTGTTTTTGAAATTTAGACGTATATATTTTATCATTATCCTTGATTCGAATAATGTACATGCCGGAATTCAACTTGTCCAATGGAATTGCCACTAAGTTTGATTGTGCATTACGTGTGTTGATTTCATAAACTACTCTTCCTACCGCATCAATTATGCTTATAATCATGGCATCATGTTTAGCAATATCCAACTTCATGTACAGCAATGACATTGCCGGGTTAGGGAACACAAGAAAGTCGCTGTTTTCAAACCCCTCGAATTCATTTACCATGGTGGAGAGGTCTTCAATTTCCAATCTACAAATCCACGCATCAGTGTTGCCGCTTGATACATTGTCAATAAAATCATCAAAGTAGGCAATATCCAAATCCTCACCGTCAAAATCCCACCACGGAAAATTACTTTGCGAACCTCCTGTTCCGGTAATAAAAAGTTTAGTGTCATACAAGGTCAACTCATTTCCTTTCTCTTTGAACTGATTTGAACCTTCAAGTCCACCAATATAAGTTCCCCAAATTAAATTAATGTCGTTGAACATAAGCAAAAATGCATCGCGATTTGGCGATGTTCCGTTTGTGTTCAAGTCACTTTGGTTAAATGCGCCTGATAGCTCATGAGTAACCATATTGGCGCTATTGGTAGTTCCAGTAGCGAATACCTCATATTGCGTGCGGGCTAGTATGTCTTTTACCCAGTCATTCCCATCACCCCCCACAAATGTACTCCAAACCAATTCGCCATCATGAAACTGAGCGATAAAACCATCCCCACCAACACTAGTTCCATCATAAAACTGATTGGGGTTTGAGGGCATTTGTAGTGGAAAGTTACCAGTGCTGGAGGAACTGCCACAAATAAACACATCATGCAGGGTTGTTGAAATACCTGAAACCTCCTCCTCGCTATCATTACCTCCAAAAAACGTAGACCATTTAATAGTATTGTCCGGGTTGAATACAGTAAAAAAGCCATCATAATAATTACCACCAAACCCATCTTGTAGCCAATAACCATCTGGCCCAGTCATCTGAAACTCCGGTTGTGAATTAACATGCATATAGCCGCAAATAACTAGTTCTTTAAGAGGATTTACTTCGGCATCTTTTATGAAACAAACTTCACCGAATTCTGTACTCCATGTTATTTGCTGCTGATTATTAAATCGAATTATAAATCCATTTTCACCATCGCCGTCATATTGGTAACCAGAGCCATTTAATTCAATGCCCTCGGAACCGCTTCGTCCGCCACACATATAAAGATCACCGTCTGTATTCACGGCTAAAGGAAATCGGTCACCTACAGAACTATATGAGTCGCTTGAAGCGATGAAAGTACTCCATTTCAAAGTTCCGTCCAACGCAGAAAATCTTGAAAGGTAAGAAAAGAACTCACCACCAGACGGGGGATCTGTAAGCTGATAGGCGTTACCATAAGGCACTAGCGGAAATCCACCAGTTGCGGCACCTGTTCCTGATCCAGACACAAAAATTCCGGCGGATGGTTCGTAGACTAAATTAGTGGCCAGTTCGTCACTACTTCCTCCAAAAATAGTACTGTAAGTGACAGAGCAGTCCGATTTGAATCGCTGTAAATAAGCATTAGAACCGGTACAATCACCGTCTGGGCAATCATAGGTCAAGGGGCCAATTTCAAGCGGAAAAGTGGGGTCTTGTGTAATACCACAAGAATAAATATTTCCCACTTCATCATGGTCGATACTAAAGCCTCTATCAAGTTGTCCTTCTCCATAATAAGTACTCCATTCAATATTCCCCGGATCTGTCAATGCCCCGCCACCCAGCATCATTTTCTTCTCCATTTCTATGACCAATGTGCCACTCCAACTGCCTGTGTAGTAAAAAGAAACGTCACCACTATTCACCACATAATCTGGCTGCCAAGTCAAAAGCGTCAACACACCTGTCGTGTTGTTCATGGTGTAAACTTTGGCCTTGGGTTGTACGATGTCACCGAAAATAGTTCCAAATACAAGATCGCCATTTGCATCTACAAACAAGGAGTTCTGACCTTCATAATGCATGGTGAAATCACCAGATGGTGAGCCAGTTCGCGCTACAATCCACGTTCTATATCCTTGCGAATGGTTGGTGAAAATAATATCAGTATTGGCATAAGCACCCAGCTTAGTTATGCTGCTATAATGAGCGGTGCGCTCAGATTTTTCGTTGGGCATATAACCCAAATAAAAATTGGTATAATGCGCCAACTCTTGTGTGGGATAAACCTTCGCATAATTATTACCTTTTTCAAAAGACATATCTATCCGGTG
>JANNEQ010000085.1:0-2370 GCA_031378885.1 Flavobacteriales bacterium | reverse complement strand
TTTCGACCAGGAGGTATTCCCCCTTGGTGGATTTACAGATAGTTATGAGTGGCATCCATCTTATGTACAATCCAGAGAGGGCAACAACAACAATGAGGATGACCATGCTCATTGGGCTGAGGCAGTTTTTATGCAAAGAGAAACTGAAGACGACCAAGCAGCTATAGGAATATTGATGAACAGAACTTGGAATATGATTTCTATGCAAGATACTATAAATCAACTGTTTATGTGGGCTGATGAGGAGGGAGATAATTTTGAACTTACGGAAAAAGACTTTAATTATGGAGACAATAACAACCCCCAAAGCAAGAGCCTGAATACTTTCGTAAACTTGACATACGATGCAGACGATGCTCCAGTTATTCCCAGTATGGGGTCTTGCAACAGTTTCTCCATTACCTATTACGATCCTTATACCTTAAACATCATCTCCACCAGTGGTGATGATAGTGATGGGAGCGGCTTTGTGAAGTTAAAGCATTTTCCTACGCTCACCTTGCAAAGACCTTACGTATTGTTCAAAATACTGCGCAATGGAAATTGTATATTCAATTCTCCTACAATTGGCGGAACTCAAATTGAAAGAGAGAATTCACTCACTGGCTCAGACGTAGAAATGGGAAATAAAGAAACGAACGACAAAAAAACCGAGAGTTGCGATTGTGCTATTCATCCAAATCCTATTTCTAACATCACTTATTTGAATTGTTCGTGTCCATTTGTTTCTATTGAAATAACAACTTTACTGGGAAAAATAATTTATCAAGGTGATTCAAGTACTAAAGCAATAGATTTTTCAATTTTTCCTTCCGGAAGTTATCAATTAAAAATAGATTTTGGGAATACAACAATTATAGAAAGAATAATTAAATTATGATTGCATCAAAAAAAAAACACTCTAGTAAGTTCACCTTTGTGGTGACTTTACTTTTATGCGCTTTAAACTTTTTTTCGTGCATAAAGGATAACGATTACAATGAAACGGCCAAAGGTCGGATTGGAACAGATCTGTATATTTATCGGTGGCATAGCTCATATATTTTTGACGAAACTACTGGTATAACCGATACAATTTTTCCTAATTCTTCTAATGAAGAAATAAGGATCGAAATTCACGATAGATTTCAGGTTTTTCGAGGTTCAGAACTGTTATTAGATTTGGATTTAGTAGGCGGTGGTACTATCGATAGCTATCGAGATGAAAGACTTTGTGACCAAATCATTGGTGGGGAGTTTATGTTGCTATCAGGAGACCATAAAGTGTACTATAAATTCGAAGGTGGTGGGTATTATCAATTCTGGCAAGTGCCATTTCTTGATGGAACTACTTATGATAGCCCCAATTTGTATGGGAACGATAGGCAGTGTAAATCTTATAGCCGCTTTACTTATGAAATAATTCACTACTGATGAAACAATTTTTATTCCTCTTTATTATCCTTGCTTCAGCGCGATTACAAGGGCAAAATCTTTCTTTTGTGCCCAGACTGAATGCTCTTAAAACCAAAGAACAAGCTATCTACAATTCTAAAGGTGGAATTGGAGTTGGTGGCAGTTTGCGAGTTTCCGTTTTTCCATGGCTTTATGTGCAGGGTGGATATAATTATAATTTCATGAAATACGATGATTCCCGCGTTCGCAGGGCCAATATGCGTATGTGGGATTGCCAGTTGGGTTTTATACCTTATCAGAAAATTCCCATTCATTTATATTTTGGTACATTTATGCATAAATACAATATCAGAACAAATGCGGTGATTGTTCAAAATATAGTATTTTTCCCGGAGTATCTCAATCCGTCCAAATTCGACGGCTGGAATGTGGGCATCGGTTATTCACTTAACAAATGGCTGGAATTGAAACTAACTTATGAAACGGAACCCTTTTATCGGTTTAAATATCCTTATACCTCCAACTTTCTTAGGTTTGAAATCAATGGGGTTATTCCTTTCTTCAAATGGGGTAAAGCCAAAATGCCAGTCGAATCCGCGCAATAAAATAATGGCAAGTGATTCAGATAAATGTACCCGGCATCGGCCAATATTCTTTACTCCCTTTCCAGTTCGAAGCCACCTGGAATGACCCAAAGAAAAGTTTTATATCTGTGACACCCAATGGAAAATATTTTCAAACTGCCGATGGGGAGGTTTTCTTTCCGGTGGGACAGAATTTGCACGCAGCAAGTTGTGAATGCGATAACCTGACTGCGATGCCCAATAGTAAGTATGAGAATCCCGATTGCGAAACCTGCTATGATTATGGCTCTGACGATCCATGTTGCGGTTTAGATACTATTGATGGTGTTCCATCATGGGCAGGGCGCTCCGGCCTTTGGGGAAGCCCAAATCCCGACATGGAGCGCAAAAC
>JANNEQ010000074.1:0-7276 GCA_031378885.1 Flavobacteriales bacterium | reverse complement strand
GATTTAACAACGCGATACTTTGATCATCACCAGATCTCTCATTCCGCTTCGCTGCATTCGAGATGACAACACCGCATGGAGGTTAGCAAAGCACTCTTCCCACACCTTTCGGCGGGGACACGGTTCAGAGTGCTCACAATGGTCGAAGGTCGGTTTTACATTTGCGCCGAAGGATAAGTCCAATGAACTGTTAATTGGCCTTTGCGCATTGTATCCCCACCGAATGGTCCACACCGATTGGTGAGGACAGCTCTGTCATTCCGAAACGCAGCGGAGCGGAGTGAGGAATCTGGTGAAGTCAAAAGAAAGTAGAAGGCGCAACAATGCATCCACTACCTTGTCAATGGCAACGAATCGAAGTGGAGAGAGATCTGGTAATGTTAGAACTGATGCATTCTTTTCAAGTTATAAGTCGAATCTTAGTGATCTCATTCTTTAATATGGAGGACGACCATTAACTCAGATTTGTCGCCTCATGCCACAGGTTTTGAACTCTAATGGGTTTCAACCCCACAACCAGTTCAGTTGGCGCAGGCCGGGGCCAATAACATATAAGTCCACCGGACTTAGTCAATCCACTCAACTTACTCCATCACTCCCCAACTTTTGAGGTTGATCCATAACAGAATGAATTGTTTTCGAACGAGTCTAACAATCAACCTGAAGGATGATTGTTATATTCTGGCTTTTATTGTTTGCCTTATAACTCGGGTGATGAACGTTTAGGATGTGAGCACTCCTGGAAGGGAATATTGACTTTTATCCCACAACGAAATCCCGAAGTGATGCTCATTTGAATACGTTTCTTCGCTTTGAACATTTTCAGTGCGGTGTTTAGATTGAACACAAAGTGCAAATCATCTTCAATTTACCGGGGCAAATTCTTTGTGCTCCATATATCCTGCATGGTATTTTAATCCTTTAAGGATGCCTTTATTCTGATAGATTGTATAAAAGTGAAAACCCCGCATTTCGCGGGGTTTTCAGTCATAAGGTGCGGATCAAACAATAGTTGTTATAGGGGGATCTTTTGTCGTTGAATTTTTTTTTCAACCACCAATTTTATTTTTCCGAGGCCATATAATATGGCTGCGCGAGTTCATAGAATTTTGTTTTTGCACGGGCTGTGTATTCAAGGTCCCATTCCATGTCGCCGGTTGTGTTGTTATATGCACATTTGGCAAAAGGAACTTTGCAAAGCGACAGCAAGTCCGCGTCGTCTACTTTCTTGAAGAGCGAAACATCCGTGAGGCATTTCATCGCCGCATCGTCATCAGGATATTTTACATCGTTGCAATTGAGTTCGAAACTCTTGCAGAAGTAACCTTCTTTTTCAAATGTTACCCGGTAAACCTTATCCGATTCTAAAAGTACGGCATAGAAACCTGTTTCACGGGCTTCAACAATGTTTACCACAGAGTCTGCATGATAGATGTAAATTTTTACACCTTTCAGCTTTTGTGGAACAGATTCTTTTTTCTTTTTCTTTGGGCTATTCGGATTTTCAAATACGCCTTCTTCTACATAACCGTAGAATAATACCTGCGGTGCTTGCGCAAAACAGAACAGACCTAACAAAGTAAAGAGGGTGACGGACAATAATTTTTTCATTGCTTCTGGTTTTTCTAACCTTGGGCTTCTACGGGAGGTTTCGGCTTCGGGTTACGTTTAATTCAGTTTTTTTGTAGACGAATCTTCTTTTTTGTCTTTTTATTTTCAATAATCCCTTGAAAATGCTTGCTTCTATCGACTTCCAGATCTTTTCAGCAAAACAAAAAATTGAATCAGTTACATCGGTAATGATGATTCTTACGACATTCAACCTCAGCGTGTTTCATTTGAATGGGCCAAACGGGTTTGGCTGAACAACCGATTTGTCAGCGAATTTTATTCTAATGCGTTGGAAATGTTTTGTTTATGAAGAAGCCGGAGCAATCGACCCTTTATTTTATCGCCCTCAAATTTGATACTGAACGGGAAAATTCATGGGTTTGTCGGACAAAATTATTCGTGGTCTCTTACCCTTAATGTTTTGGAATTGCTGGTTGAATCAACTGCCAATGAATCAATGGTGTTCGCTGATATTCCCTCATTTAAAAGTGCCTCGAGATCGGGCTGGCCGCCATTCACCCAGGCTGTATACCAATAACTGCCTACAGAAATAATGGCCTGACGCATTCTGCGCTCAACCTGATTGTCGAGCAAGTTGCTGTAAGTGCGGCTGTAATCTTCAGAATATACTTTGGTACTTGCCTGACCACGGGTTTCGAAAGAATATTTTTGGTCAGACGGATAGCTGGCATTCAGATTCGCTTCGAATGAAAGCACGCTATCTACGGCGGCAAAACTTTCTGCCACCCGATCCCAGATAAAATCAAGTGGAGAAGATACATAACCGGCTTTTCCAACAAAAAAATCATAGTCCTCAGAATACAATTCGGGTAACCGGCTTTCCCAGAAACCATGAATTCCTCTCTGATTGGTGAGTTGTCCGTTATAATTGCTCGTCGAATGAAGTGGTACATGCGCATCACCTATATAATGGCCAATCTCTGCAGAAAGCCTCAGTATTTTCATTTTGTCTTTGCGCTTGAATGCATAAGTGAGGTTGGTCAATACTTTCTGAATATTCCATGGCACAATGCCGTGTGCCCTCAAACTGTCTTCGCCAAATTTCTCAAGAGCATCTGTCCATTTGCGGGGAACATTGTCAAATGGATTGCAGCCAGCCTGACCTTCAGGGCAGTAATGGTCCATGTCTATGTAGTGGCATTCGGCCTCACCTTTCACACCATATCTGCGCTTGTCCGGATCTACAGAATGTTCTATCAGATAATCCATGTTGGCTTTATAAAAACCAAACATTTCTTGCGGCAAAGTGTAAATGGAAAGTTCGTTTATTTTTTTATGTCCGAAAAATCCCCAGGTGGCTTCTGAGCATGAGTCGCAATTTAAATGGGGTTTTGATGAAAATGAACTGGCAAAAAGACCGCAACAAACCACGCTCAGCCACAATACAAATATCCTTAAAGAAGGCAGAAAGCCTGCAATTGAATTTTTTGAAAATAATAAAGAGGTAAGTCTGTTCATTGAAGCCAAATATAACAATAACTTCTAATTCTCAGGATAATCTAACTTTACCAATGCACCATCTTTTAGTATGGGTATACAAGGCACTGTATTGAGCGTAAGACAATACTTCACGTCGCGTTGGATATTCAATTTAATCAACCGTCTTCTGTGTGAGGATGATCTGAGAAATGCCAGCAAATGTTCTTTGGCGGATCTGTAAATGAATTTTGCAGCTACGGTGCTGTCTTCATCGCTTCTGAATCTTCTTGTTTCCAATAAAATATCGGCAATAGCGCCGCCACAAATGGTGTCTTCCAGATTCACTTTGTCCTTCCAGCCTGATGCCAGTATCAAAGTATTCTGATGCTGCTCATTGAGCCACTTACACAATATATCAAGGTTATTCAAACAGCCGATTACCACAGTTTTTTTGTCTTTGGCCATTTGAATGGCTTTTGTTCCGTTGGTTGTAGTAAGCACAAGAGTTTTCCCCACAAAATCGGGATTCATATATGCGTATGGCGAATTGCCGAAATCAAATCCTTCTACTACCTGACCATCGCGTTCGGCACCAGTGATAAAGCCACGGGCCTTATAATCCATGGCTTCTTCGATGCTGGCTACGGGAATTATTTTTTCTACTCCGCAGTGCAATGCGGTAGTAATGGCGCTGGTGGCGCGCAATACATCGATAACTACTATTATATCGAAATTCTCCTGATACAAATGATATTGACCGGGAGTATAACAGACTTCTAATAACTTGCGTTCAGCAACTGAAAGCATGGGCATTTAAGATGTGGGTGGATTAAAAAAATCAGGCCTTGTAAAATGGAAGGGAAACAATGGTTCCTTTCAACGATTTTCCTCTTACCTGGATATAAATGTCATGTCCGACGCCTGATAATGAGGTGGGCACATAAGCCATTCCGATGGCCTTGTTCAGCGACGGACTTTGTGTTCCACTGGTTACAACGCCCACAATATTTCCATCGGCATCAGCTACTTCGTAACCATGGCGTGGAATTCCTTTATCGACCATATCAAATGCCACAAGCTTGCGCGCAACGCCGGCTTCTTTCTGGGCTTTCAGCGTTTCGGAATTTGTAAAGGCCTTGGTGAATTTGGTTATCCATCCTAAACCGGCTTCCAGCGGCGAAGTGGTGTCGTCAATGTCATTTCCATAAAGACAGAATCCCATTTCGAGGCGCAATGTATCTCTGGCTCCAAGTCCAATGGGCTTTATGCCAAATTCAGCGCCGGCTTCGAATACTTTATTCCAGATGGCTTCAGCACATTCATTGGGCATGTAGATTTCGCAGCCACCTGCGCCGGTATAGCCCGTGGTGGATATTACTACATTGTCAAAGCCGGCAAATTTCCCGATTTTGAAAGTATAATATTCCATGCTCATCAAATCCATATCGGTTAATTTCTGCATGGCCTCCAGTGCCTTTGGGCCTTGCACTGCCAGCAGCGAAGTTTCTTCGCTTACATTGGTGAGTTTGGCATCGAAAGAATTGTATTTATTTACCCAATCCCAATCTTTGTCGATGTTGGAGGCGTTTACAACCAGCATATATTTTGTTTCACTGATGCGATAAACCAAAAGATCGTCAACAATTCCGCCGGTTTCATTAGGGAAACAACTGTACTGAACTTTGCCGTCAAAAAGTTTACTCACATCATTGCTGGTGACTTTCTGTATAAGGTCGAGTGCGCCAGGACCTTCTACCATAAACTCACCCATATGGCTTACATCAAATACGCCAACCGATCGACGAACAGTATTATGTTCTTCCATCAGGCCGCTGTATTGAACGGGCATATTGTAGCCGGCAAAGGGAACCATCTTGGCTCCGAGGTTTTTATGAACTTCTGTTAAGGCAGTATTCTTCAGATCGGTCAAAGTTTCCATTGAAATTTCTATAAATGTTCCTTGTTATTGAATTATTTGGTACTCAGTGAATTGATGGTCAAAAAGGAAGGGTAAACAACTTGTTCTTTCTAAAAATTATTTCACTGAAAGCAGCGAAATTAACCCATTTCTCACCTTTTCAAGCAGTGAGAGTTTTAAACCAATGTAGATAAATACTTGAATTGGCCTCTTTGGAGTATAGGTTTTCAACGGTCTGGCGGGCTTCATCACCCAGTTTTTTTCGCAGTGTTTCGTTTTCAATCAGCAAAGAAATTTGGTTGAACCAATCATCTTCACTTGCGGGTAAAAAACCATTTTCACCATGTTGGATAATTTCTGTATTTACGCCAACCGGCGACATCAATGTAGCAATACCGAGGGCCATGTATTGAAGCCCTTTTAGTCCGCATTTGCCTTGCGCCCATGGATCGTCCGGCAAAGGCATAATTCCAATATCGAATGAGGAGAGTTCGATAATTTCTGATGAATGACTCCAGGCCACTCCTTCAATGCCCAATTCTTCGTTGATGTAATTGGGATCTCCAATTACTTTAACTCTGATTTTATCACCATAGCGTGCCTTTATTTTTTTCAAAAAAGGAATGGCAAATTCAAAGTGTTTGATGGTTGTAAGACTACCGCTCCATCCTATGGTGACATGGTCTTTTTTGGCTGAAACAATTCTCTTGTATTCTGTGGTATCAATGGTCGTGGGTACAATCACCACATTGTGATTGAATTGACGCGCATAACTGGCCAGATAGGCATTTCCGGCAAAAACAACGGTGGATAATTTCATCGACTGGCCAATTTTTTCGGGATGTTTCATCCACGCGAAAAGTTGGTTGGCCTTGCTGGTATCGTTCATCCAGATGGCATCGTCGAAGTCGTAGATTATTTTTTTTCCTGAAGCGGCAAGTTTTTTTTCGAAAAAAATAGTGCCGGGCATCAATGCTTCACGAAAGAGAAAAATCATATCATAATCCCCAATATGCCGCAGATCGTTGGCTCTGGTTCTGTAATTGCGAAAAAGTATTGCAGCTTTTTTGAAATAATGACCGGGCTTATAAAAAATCTTGTCGTCCTCTTCATTGAGCAGGTAGGAAAGATGACATTCAAATCCATTCTTTTCCAGAATATCAAAGTATTGCTCAAACCTGAATCGCTGACCAGGAGCGCGGTCTTTGCGGTGGGATGCTATAAAGAGGATTTTTTTCAATGTCAAATGAAAGTAAGCTGAATGTTTGGGTTCGTCAGGAACTGGCTATGTGTCCATTGCTGCATTGGATGCAAACATAATGCGTTCCTGAATTATTGGTATTTTCTTAATTTGAGTTTTTTAGGATCAACCTCAAAAGTTGGGGAGTGACTGACTTAAAATTGAAAAATTGATCAAGCAGGCTTTAATCTTATATCTGGATATAATCTGTATGCAATTGGATTTAACAATGCGTTACTTCGAGCATCACCGAATCTCTCATCCCGCTATATTGACAAGTGACGTGACGGCGCATTAAGAAAGTGCCTCATTATTTTAGAGCCAAATAAATTTTCTTTGCGATTATTACGCGCCTCTTTCACCATCACCGGATCTCTCATTCCGCTTTGCTGTATTCGAGATGACAACACCGCGTGGAGGTTAGCAAAGCACTCTGAAAGAGTGCTCATGATGGTCAAAGGTATTTTTTTGCATTTGTGACAAAGAGTAAGGCCAAAATACCTATAATTGGCCTTTGCGCATTGTATTCCACCATTCGGTGGGGAGCAGTTAATCCGCCCGCAGCCCTGTCATTCAGAGTTCCACTAGTAAAACCAAACCATAAATAATGACATCGTTGTGAAAATCATTATTCGAATCGGTGAATGAGTTTGAGGGTATAACTGGAGTTTGCGCATTTTATGACCTCCACCGGAGGTCAAAGCTAAACAGCCAACAAGTTCTGTCATTCCGAACGCAGCGGAGCGGAGTGAGGAATCTGGTTAAGTCAAAAGAGAGTAACAGGCGCAACCATGCTTCCAACAACTTGTCATATCGCATGAAATGAAGTTGAGTGAGAGATGTGGTACTGTTAGAAATGTAGCCATTTTCTCACATTGTAAGTCGAATCTTAGTGATCTCATTCTTTTAAGATGGTGGACTGTAATTAATACCAATTCCAAATATAATTTAACCCAAAGGGTAAATTATTTTGTGAATTGGTTATGCCGCCACTAAAAATAAATAGTACTATGAGGCGTAGCCGAAACCTGCCTTTGCCGGCAGGCAGGTTGGACTATATTATTTTT